>CAZXKO010000118.1:0-20866 GCA_964641665.1 uncultured Acidobacteriaceae bacterium | reverse complement strand
GAGAGGCTCGGGGCGAAATTCCCCGGGCCTACTCGGCAACAGGAAACAGAAGCAAGTCAAACCGGACTGAGGAGACGAGGCGAAAGCCAACTCAAACATCCACCGGGAGACCAAAGTTACTGCGCCTTCTCGACTCTACTCGCCTCTCTGACAGTGTCGGCGGTGTCAAGCAGTCTTCTAGCACACTCAAAGCATGCACGCGGTGAAGAGCGCCGTTTCGCTCTCCATGAGAATTGCCGTTCCAACCAAGGCTCGCTCGTAATCCACTGAGGTCAGGAACTCGGGCCGACCGATGAATCTCTTCGGTCTGCAACGGTGATCGTAGTAGGATTCCTGCTGGTTTGCTTCTTGTTGGCCGCAGAGTGCGTGGAAAGGCAATGCTACGGCCACTGTCGGAGAGCATAATCTCGACATGTGTCCCTCCATTGGATTACTGAGTCCGCGAAGAACCAACCCAGCACTTAGGCTAACCTCCAAGCAGGAAGTGGAAGACTGTCCGTTCTGCCAGTTGTTAGTCCGCTTAGCGAAGACAACAGTTCTAATGCCTGTCTCTAGATACGAATGTCGCTCGTAAGGGCCCCGACGCTCTTCCGTGTTCGAGTATCCATTTTGACAGTTAACGAGAGACAGAGTGTTTGTTCAAATGCAGCCTGAAGGAGCGCGCGCTATGCAGCGTTCAGAATTGAGTGCTGGAAGAGGTCGGTTCGACCGCCGGGTCTTTTTCAAGGCTGCCGGATTGGTGACCGCTGTCGGTGTAGTCGAGGCTAGCATCGGAAGCGTGTCGGCCCACGCGGAGTTCACCAAGGAACAGCGTGACAAGATGACGCCAGATGAAGTCATTCAGAAGATGAAAGCCGGTAACGAACGCTTCCGGTCGGGCAAACCGCAGCATCGCGATCTCATGAGCGAAGTGAGGGCGACTGCGAAGGCTCAGTATCCTGCCGCAGTTGTGTTCAGCTGCATCGACTCGCGAGCACCCGCCGAACTGATCCTCGACTTCGGTATCGGCGAAGTCTTCAGCGGTCGCGTGGCGGGAAATGTCGCTGATGAGGACGTATTGGGCAGTATCGAATTCGCCTGCAAGGTGGCAGGCTCGAAGGTCGTCCTGATCATGGGCCACACCAGCTGCGGTGCCATCAAGGGAGTCATTGATGGGGTACAGCTTGGCAATCTCACCGCGTTGCTATCGAAGATCCGTCCGGCAGTTGAAGCCACTCACTACGCGGGGGAGCGTTCAGCCAAGAACTACGCATTCGTAGACGCCGTGGCGCGAGAGAATGTTTCACTGACTATCGCCAAAATTCGCGAAAAGAGCCCTGTGCTTCGGGAACTCGAATCCGCCGGCAGCATCAAGATTGCAGGCTCGATGTACAACCTCGAGACGGGCGCCGTTGAGTTCCTCGCCTAAGTTTCATTCACCGCTTAGTCGGAGGCATACTCTCCTTTTGGCCAGTTGAATTCTTGAAAGGAAAGCAATAATAATATTTGGATGTGGGTTTTGCTTGCTCAGTACAAGGCATGCGCGTATAGGTTCTGGTATGCTCAGCCTTCCAGGCTCTGACTCTACAGGTGCTGAGCGGTGGTGGTGCAATCTCTGGCACCGCAGTGCTCGGCCTCGCACAAAAAAGGTAAAACGGGGTCGCCGATCGATCCCGACCAAGCCCTGATCTATAAGAAAATCAAAAACCAATTTCGTAGCTAGCAGAAACCGCTAAGCTTGGGCAGCAACGAAGAAGCAGTTCGGCGCTACTTGCTGGGCAAGGGACCCTTTCCGCAGGATTTGGCCGTCATCGTAACCCTATGCACCGACCGGCAATCACGGGGCAATTCTTTTTCACCTGCAACGGTTACCGGAACACAGCTAACAGGGTTGGGAGTCCTAACGCGCGGTATACACTTCCGACTGTTCCGCGGTCCGAATCTTCCTGAGATTGTACGTCGGCTCTGCCGCGTCACATCGACTACGACCGGGTTGAGAGTGTCTGAACTCTTGGCTTTGAAGTGGCAGGACTGCGATTTCGTGTCAGGTCAAGTCAAGCTGTCTCGGGGGATCGTGCGGCAACAAGTGGGCGAGATGAAGTCTGAGGCATCCCGTAAGCCGTTGCCGCTAGACGCAGGTCTCGCAGAAGTGTTGTTGGCTTGGAGAAGCATCTGCTCGTTCAATCAGGATGCTGACTGCATTTTCGGCAGTCTCGACAAGAAAGGGCAACAACCGTATTGGCCCACGGCGGGAATGGAGAACCATGTACGACCTGCTGCTGAGCGTGCGGGTATTACCAAGCGCATTGGCTGGCACACTCTTCGTCACTCGTTCGGCACTCTCGTGAAAGCCGGTGGCGCGGACGTTGCAACGACGAAGGAACTCATGCGCCATGCCAATGTCAGCATCACGATGGACAGGTACGTACAAGCGGTCGGAGAGCACAAAAAACGGGCTCAGCAGGGCATCGTGGCCTTGTTGGCCCCAAATGGCCCCACGGTGCTACAATTATCTGCCGCAAGTCGTTGATTCGTAACGGTTGGGCGCTTAACTCAGCGGTAGAGTGCCATCTTCACACGGTGGAAGTCATAGGTTCGAATCCTATAGCGCCCACCATTTACACCTAAATCTTCCGGCGTAATTCTGGCCTAGTTCTTCCCCGGCGCAGTTGGCGTGGTAGCCCGCAGGTTTTTGCTCGTCAATAGGGCGCCGCAATCCAATTTCGCCCCTGATGTACTCTTGACCCATGAGCCCGGGACCCCAGCATAAAGACACGAAGGAAACGGTGACGGCAATTCTCACTGATAGTCATTTCTGGATTCCTGCGATCGTGTTATCGCTTGGCGTTGCCCTTTTGATGTATCTCCGGTAAGGAAAATCTCTTGCCCGTAGGCAAACCGGTTGCCGGCAGTCGAAACTCGATGCACGGCCTGGGGGTCGCGTGTGGTCTGGCTGCCGGGGTGTGGCTGGGCGGTGCCGAGGCTCCCACCAAGCTGGTCAGCGTTGGTTTTTCTCCGTTCGCCATTTCGCTCTGCATGGTGATGGGCGTCTTCGTTGGCCGCTGGACAGTGCCAACGTTGTTCAAAGGCACGGACTTCATCTTCGCGGATATCTCTGAAAAACGGCACCTCATTCTCTGGGCCATCCTGGCCGGCGCATTGTGGGCGGTCGCCAACACACTGACGGTTTTCGCCATCCGAAACGTCGGACTGGCGATTGCTTTTCCCCTCTGGAATACGAATTCGTTGGTCGGGCTGTTCTGGGGCTGGCTGCTTTTTCATGAATTGCGCGGCGGAGGAACTCGGAACTGGGTAAAGGTGCTCGGCGGAGCGATCGCCATCGTGACGGCGGCCATCATGCTGGGCTTTGCGTCCATCCATGGATCGACCGCATCCCACGAGCGGGCCGTCTCCGGCGTGGTTGCCGCCTTCGGCGCCAGCCTGATGTGGGGAACCATGTACGTCCCCTACCGCAAGGCGTATTTGAGCGGCATGAATCCGCTTTCCTTCGTCACGGTTTTCACTTTGGGTGAATTGGGAACGATGGCGTTCCTGGCAATCACGCTCCGCGGAGGGCTTCATCCTCTGGCCGCCGAGTTGCGCCTGGCGCGGCCGGCCATTTTCTGGCTGTTTCTGGGCGGGTTCTGCTGGGTCTTAGGCGACCTGTTTCAACAATACGCCACCAAATACATCGGCATCGGCCGCGGCATCCCCCTTTCCAACACCAACCAGCTCTGGGGTCTGGGATGGGGTGCGCTGGTGTTTGGGGAACTCGCAGGAGTACAAGGGGCCAGCCGCGTTCTGGTAGTAGCCGGGTCTGCCATCATGATTCTCGGAGCGCTCGCCATCAGCAGCGCAGTCGCTCCCGAAGATGAGCAAACTGCCTCGCGGCGGGTCATTGCACGCGAGTGTGACCGCTACGGAATTGATATTCACGAGGCCCTGGCCGCCCAGAATGGCGAGGCCTCTTCCGTCGAGCGCAATCGCAAACGGGCGTGGTGGGACTATCTCATTGTCGCGGCTGCATGCGGAATTTTTGCCTGGCTCGCCATCGGAACCAGGAGGCCACCGTTACAAATGAACCTGAGTTGGCTGGTCGCACTCACGGTTGTCTTGGCGATCTCACTGGTCGGTTGCGGATGGCTGCTCTGGAAGAAGACCCGTTTTTGTTAGGCTGATGCCACGCCCGACAACGTGGCATCGAAGATATGTGGCGCAGTGGGCGTTTGGGGTTGCGAGATGTGGTACTCCCACCCAGCACCGCGCCACACGGAGAGAGAAGAGGCGCCCAATGAATTGCGCCCGTTCCCCAATTGCAGGCAAATTACGCTCAAAGGACCCTGCGGCGCTGTTCAAGATTGCACAAACCGGCATACGGGGTGGGATTGGGCAATCCCAATCGCCACCAAAGCCGCCGGTTGCGCCTTTCGACAAAGACGGGTTTAATGAACCGTGATTCTCTGAGCCGAGGCTCGATATGAAGAACGCTGCCATTGTCGGCGCCTTGCTGCTGGTACTCGGACTTTTGTCTTTCGTCGTGCCGATTCCTCGCCGCGAGAGCCACGATATAAAGATCGGCGACGCCAAGATTGGCGTGCAGACCGAAAGCAGCGAGAAACTGCCGCCGGCCGTGGGCATCGTTCTCGTCGTCGGCGGTGTCCTCGCCCTGGTGGTCGGATTGCGCAAGACCTAGTTCAACTTCGCCCACCCTCTTCACTCGGCCGCGTACTGGATTCCTTTGAGGCTCAGCCGTTCGCAAAGAACCAGTGAACAGACCTTCCACCCAGCGGGAACCCATACCCCTTCACAAATTGCGCGTACCATGAGGACATGAGCAGAATTTATTTAGCAGCTCTCCGTGATCGCATGGGAGCCGTCCCCTTACTTCGAAGAGTCCCCGATGACGATGACGAAGAAGAGGACGAGAAACCGGCGCACCACGATGATGAGGATGATGAAGAGGATGATGGCGACGAACCGGGCGACGACCGAGGCGACGGTTATTCGGAATGACGGCGGGTGCCCCAGGTTCGCGCCGTTCTTTGGCGCTAACCTGGGTTGAAGACCCCGCAGGGTCAAAACGCTGTCCGAAGTACCAAACTTCTCCAAACTCCCACTCGCACTCGGTAACTGTACCTCTTCGAATCCTTTCGTAACCTGCCACGCTTTCACGGCTCGCTCCATACTCGAAAACCGCCGTGAGCCTCCCAGCGCAAGCGATTCGGCTCCATCCCCGCGTTCGCCTCCCGCACGCGACCCGGGCCACTCTGCGCTCTGCAGACGGCAGCCGCCGGCAGGGCGAGCTGAAGATCGTTTCGCTCACCGGTGGTCTCGTCGGTTTGTCCAAACCGCTCGAACTTCGTTCCCGCGTCAGGTTAAGGTTCACGACACCTGCCGGAGCGGTGCGCGGTTCGGCCGAGATGCTGAAGCCGGTCTCGCGTGATTTGCAGCCTTTCCGCTTCGTGGCTCTCGATCGAGGCGATCAACGCAAATTGAAAGCGACGATTCAATCGTACCTGGTGCACAACAGCGCTCGAGAGCAGCCCCTTGACGGCTACCGGGACCGGTTGGTGCATGGAACTTTTCTTGGCGACCTGCTCGGCTACGACCGCGAGGGAGACGACCTCCAGGGCGTGAACCGCGACCCGGAGCGCAACTGCCCGGTCTGTGGCCTCGCGGGTCACAAACACACTACAAAGATGACCAGGGAGTGCGCGACCAAACTGCTCTGCGGGGATGACCAGACCGGCAAGGCCAGCGATCCAGATTTGGCCGGTGATTCCAGACTCCCGTCCAAGGCCGTCAGACGCAGCGCATTCCGGCAGGCGCGGAAATAGGGAAACGGCGAGTCGTCTGGGTCTGCCGGCGCCCGCCTCACGCGGAAGCGTCTCAGTGTCTGGATTTGTCCTTTGCGGAGAAAAAGGCGAGGCTCGGATCGGTGCGAATTGACCCGGGCCTCGTCCCCAAACTAGTTGCAGGTGATGCTTGGGTTATCTTTTGCCAGCTCAAGGCATGCTTTGTGCTGCTTCGCTTTTCCGGCAGCCTCGGCCGGAGAATCGCTGGCGGTTGGAACGGGGGCTACGGCTGACACCGGAGTAACTTGGGGCTGTACCGGGGTAGCGACTGCAGGCGTGACTTGGACTGCTGGCGTGGCTAGCACCGCAGGCTGCACCGTTGGTGCATGCGAAGCTCATTTAACTTGTGCATGGCTGCCGCTTCCCCAAGATTGGCATACGTCGTTTTAAGACCGTGTAAATACGATTGTCTGACTGACACATAGAGAATGGGAAGGTCGTTGCATCAGGGCCACGCATTCACGCCCACCATCGCCCGCGGGCCTCAGTCCCGCTCCCTCCACTTTGAAGCCAACGCCTGCATCCCCGCGCCCGACCCCGCAGCCGATTGCGCCTCGCGCTTCTTC
Source organism: uncultured Acidobacteriaceae bacterium (assembly GCA_964641665.1). GTDB lineage: Bacteria > Acidobacteriota > Terriglobia > Terriglobales > Acidobacteriaceae > Gp1-AA133. The sequence continues at coordinate 14,466 of CAZXKO010000118.1, read as the reverse complement.
TGCCAGTCCGCCTCGCTAAGCACCGTGATCGCCTCCAGCCTCTTCTTGCCCAATCCCGCGTTGATGCCCGGCAACTCCTTCTGCGTCAGCTTCTGAAAATCCGCTCCCACATCGTCGAGTTCCCGGCCCAGCGAGTCGGCTCGCACCACCTGGTAGTCCGCCGGACGCCCTTCGTAACCGTTAACAGAGCCGTAGAGCTGCCCCAGCAGCTCGCGAATCCGCTCCTCGCCAGTGATCATGCCGCCTTCCTTCGTGGCCACAATGCGCGACCGCAGCTTGTCGCATTCTCCCGCAAGCTGCTGCAGGGCCCCCCGCAGCGGATCTTTCTCCGCCAGCTTGGCCACGCGCGTGTTGGCCGCGTCCCGCACACCTTCGATCGCCTCCACCGTGTAGGTCATGTGCTCCAGCAACTTGTACACCTTCATCGCGAAGTCGAATTGCGCTTTGCGGTCGTCCGCAGAAAATTTCGCCCGTGGATCCAGCACAACGTTCAGCTGCTCGGTGTAAACCTCGTCCCCCTTGGTCATCTTCACCGTGTAGGTGCCGGGTAGCACTCGCGGTCCCTGCGCTGCGTCGAAGAGCGCGCTCGCAGCCGGAGGCACCGCCGGAGGCTTCACCCGCATCGACCAGTTCGCCCGGTTCAGCCCGCGATGCTTGCCGCCGGAAAGCGTATCCACGAGTCTTCCGTTCGCGTCGAACACTTCGATCTTCAGGTCGCCGAAGATGTGCCGTGACTTCTGGTAGTACGTGACGTGAGCATCACCCGGACGTTCCGGTCCAAGGTACGATTCGTCACCCTCCGGCCAGCCGCTCTGCGCGTTCAGGTACTGGATCGCCGCGCGACCCGGAATCAAGGTTGCGGTTTTCCCCATCAGGTCCGGCGTCAGCGCACGCCATGGCGAGATGTCGTCGATGATCCAGATACCCCGCCCGTGGGTCGCGAGCACCAGATCCGATTCGCGGGCCTGTACCGCAATGTCGCGCACAGCCACCGCGGGGAAGTCCGTGCCCTTGTACTGTGCCCAGTGCGATCCACCGTCGGCGGAGATCCACAGTCCAAACTCTGTTCCCAGGAACAACAGGTTCGGGTTGACCGTGTCTTCTTTGATCACATGAGCATAGCCGCGCACGCCGCTGGCCTGCGCGGGAAGGGGTTCCCATGTCTTCCCGTAGTCCGTCGTCTTGTAGACGTATGGCTGAATGTCTCCGAACGTGTGCCGGTCGAAGGTCGCATACGCCGTGGCTTCGTCAAAGCGGCTGGCCTCGATCGTCGAGACCCACGAATTCTTCCCCAGCCCAGGGACGTTCCCGACCACATTGATCCACGTCTTCGCCCCATCGCGTGTGACCTGCACGTTGCCGTCGTCGGTGCCGACCCAGATGATCTGCCCGTTCTTCGGCGACTCGGAAATCGAATAGATCGTCGTGTGCATCTCCGCCGACGAGTTGTCGATCGTCACCCCGCCCGACTCCTCCTGCTTCTGCTTCTCCGGGTCGTTGGTCGTCAGGTCGGGAGAAATGCGATCCCACGACTGCCCATGATCGCGTGACCGGAACAGGAACTGCGCCCCGATGTAGATCGTCCCTTTTTCGTTCGGACTCATGTGGATAGGCGTGTTCCAGTTGAAGCGCAGCTTCTTCTCGCCATAATTGGGCAGCGGTTTGATCGAGCGAGACTCCAGTGTCCACCGATTCGTGCGCGCAATCTCTCCGCCTTGACCCTCGGCGTAGATGTAGTTTGGGTCGGCCGTGTCCTCGAACGCCCAGAAACCGTCGCTATCGATGATGATCTGCCAGCGCGAATAGCTCACCCCGCCCGGATACGACGAGTCGGCCATCCATGAGCCGTTATCCTGCAACCCGCCATAGACGCGGTAGGGATCCGCGTTGTCGGTGCTCACGTGGTAGAACTGCGAAACCGGCAGGTTGACCTGGTGCTTCCAGCGGTTGCCGCCGTCTTCACTGCGCCACAGCCCGCCATCGTCGCCGACGATCACGATGCTCGGGTTCTTGGGGTTGATCCACACATCGTGAAAATCTCCGTGCGCGCCCCCCGACACTTGGCTGAAACTGGTGCCGCCATCCGTGCTGAGCAGCAGCACCAGATCGGGTTTGAAAATCTTGTTCTCGTCCTTGGGATCGACGATCAGGTTGCCGAAGTAAAACGGACGCCACACCATGTAGTTGCTGGCGTCGTGCTTGGTCCAGGTCTGGCCGCCGTCATCGGAGCGGTAGAGTCCCCGCTTGTCAGCCTCGATATTGGCGTACACCACCTGCGGCTTCGAAGGCGCGACCGCGATCGCAACCCGTCCCCAGGGCTTTGCCGGAAGTCCCTTGGCGTTCGTGTCGTTGATCTCGGTCCAGTGTTCTCCCCCGTCGGTCGACTTGAACACGCCGCTGCCCGGCCCGCCCGAGCGGAACGTCCAACCCTGCCGCCGGAAGTCCCACATCGACGCATAGATGGTCTTCGGCTCTTGCCGGCTCATCGCCAACAGCGCGCACCCGGTTGAGCGATTCGCTCCCGCCAGTACTTTGCTCCAGGTCTTGCCGCCGTCGGTGGTCCGGTACACTCCACGCTCGTCGTTGTCGTCCCAAAGATGGCCGGTGGCACACGCCAGCACGCGGTTGCCGTCGGTGGGATCCACCAGAATCTTGGCGATGTGCTCGCTGTCCTTCAGGCCCATGTTGGTCCAGTTCTCACCACCGTCGGTCGACCGGTATACGCCAGCGCCCACTGAGACGCTGTTGCGCGTCCAGGCTTCTCCCGTTCCAACCCAGACCGTCTTCGGGTTCGACGGATCGATCGCCACTGCGCCGATCGATTGCACGCTCTCGCGATCGAACACCGGCTTGTAGGTCGTGCCACCGTTGACCGACTTCCAGACGCCTCCACTGGCCGCGCCGACAAAGACCGTGATCCGGCCGTCCTGATCGACCGCGTCCACCGCCGCGATGCGCCCGCTCATTACGCCCGACCCGATGTTCCGCGCCGGCAGTCCCGACACGGTCGCGGCGTCAAACCGGTAGTTCGCCTGGGCGAAGGCCGGTGCTTCGGCAGTTAACCAAGCCATCCCGAACCACAGAGCCAAAGTCGTCAAAAACGGCAAGCGTGCGTTCATCGAAAAGATCCTCTTCATCGCACAGGAATTTGTTTCGACTGCATCCAGGGAACAAAGTCAAGGTCCCAGAACTGGTCTCGCAAATATGTTTTGAAAGGGCACGACTTCATTCGTGCCGATAAGAACCCCGAAACAACCGGGCTTTTGCCCCTGAGGTCTGCTCATGTAAGCCAGAAGCACTGATGAAACCAGTCCTACTTCTTCTCGGCCACCGGCTTGACGGCGGCCTTCAGCGACACAGGCAGCGCAAAGTCGGCGTGATCGACCGTCACGTTTGCTTCGACTTTTTGCGCGGTGTAAACCTGTGTGCCCGGGCTGCTCTTGCTCCCGACCGCAATAGAGTAGGGATACATCACGCCGCCCACCGGCTTGTAGGACCCAAGATCCACAATCCGGGTCCGGACCGCTCCGCGAATGGTTTGCTGGATCTCCTTGCGGATTTCCAGGTCCGTGTCGGGATCAAGGTAGTAATAGACGATGTCGCCATTCTTGAGGGTGACCTTCAAGCGCAGGGCGTCGTCGCCGTCTACCTGGTCGTGCCCCATGTACTCGATGGTGTTGCCTTTTTCTTTGTAGTCGATGAGTGGTCCGTCAAAGTCCGCGTCGAGCACTAGATCGCGCAGGTCGTCTTCCCCCATCAACTCCGGATCCTTGTGGCCCTGAAACGGCTGAATCTGCCATCCGGTCGTGCCGTCGTAGGCCTGCACCGCGGTCATGCCTTGCAGAGTGAATGTTTCCCGTAGCAGGTTGGGCCGGACATTCACCTGGCTGATCGTGGCTGTGAACCCGCCACCGCCCTCGTACTTGCCCGTCATGCGCAAGCTTTGGATGGCTTTGATCTTTTCGATTCCACCCTTGGCCTGGGTGTTCTTGTTGACCAGTTCGTCCGCCGTTTGAGCGCGGGCGAGGACACAGAAAGAAGATGAGAGTGCGACCAGCAGAACGAGGGCGTGGCGCATCGAGCAAGACTCCTATGGGAGGGACGTAGGGGGCCGGAAACGAAAACACAGTACTTTACTTCTTGTGGGACGTTCTTGCCAAGGCGCGTGAGCCAATCGGCGCTTGGGAGGTCGGCTACCGGTGGGGAAATCCTGATTCATGACCAGGCGAGCTCGGTTGTCTGGGGCATGCCCGGCGCCGTCGCCGCTGCCGGACTCGCCGCCCAGATCTACCCGCTGGGCAACATCGCCCCCGAAATCATTCGACGCGTTGCCTCGCGCCGAACCCCCGCCTTCCGAGCCTCCGCAGCCGTTAGCCCGTAGGACCTGCCGGCTCGACGGCGTGGAACCGGCGGATTGCCGCAGACTACTTTAACTTTGTCGTCCTGAGCGAAGTGAGGCGAAAGCCGAACGAAGTCGAAAGCCTGCCCTGAGCGAAGTCGAAGGGGACCCCGTGTTTGCCAGCGGTACCCGTGGACCTGTGTGAATTTTCCACCACGGGCTCTCCGAATTGTTTGACTGCCGGCCGAGCACGCAGCCCGCACCCACTCCCAACTCCCACCCCCACTCCCACTCCCAACTCCCACCCCCACCCCCACTCTCCTCTACTCTCTCCCCCTCGACGGATCCGCCGACCGAGCCGAGTTCACATCCACGAAAATTCGCGCCCCCGGCGCGTAGCAACTCCCATCCCGATCGTAGTTCGCCGGACACCCGCCCGCCACATCGCGCCGCTTTGGCGTCTGCGCAAACTGCCAGACATCCGCAAACCCGACGCCACTCTCCGCCGGCGCCGGCGCTCGCTTCGGAAACGCACAGCCCGGCGAAGGCGGACAAGCGTCGTTGGTCACCCAATACACAATGTTCCTGCCGCCTGCGTTCTGCCGGATATCCTCAGCGGTGATCACCGTAACGCCGTGCCCTTCCGAAGCCGCAATCCCCGACGCGTAAATCCCCGCTTGAAATCCGCCTCCGTTGACTCCATCCACCCACGCGTAGATGTACGCTTTCTGTTCCGGCAGCATGCGACCGCCTTCTTCCTGATCGAGAAAGATCACCGTTCCCGCCGGAAAGCTTTCGCGTTTCGCCGCATCCACCGCCGCCACTGCGTCCTCCGGGCCCAACTGCCCGGCATCGCGCGCCTTCTTCAGCTGCGAGTCCTGACGGCCGTTGAACAACACCAGAAATCCGAAACCCGCGTCCTGCAACACCTTGCGCTTCCCTGTCCAGTTGGTGCTCTTCGCGCCCGGTGGCACGTTCAGCCAGTAGCCTGTGTACGAAAACGTCCGGCGCAGCAGGGCCAGGTTCTGATCTCCGGGATACTCGTTGCGGTCGAATCCGAGATACGTAGCTCTTTCCGAACCCGACTCGTCCGCTCCTTGTGACCCATGACCCTGATTGCCGCGCCAGACGACCATCAGCACAATGATGAAAGCCGCTAACAATCTCTTCTTCACCCGCCCAGATTACTCCAGGAGAAGTGCCGAGCGTGCGCTCGGAGAGCCCAATCCTATGTCGCGGCTTGCAGAATTGAACCGTGCGCAATTAGGATGGCCCACCTCGTTAAGGATGGGTCGTTTTGGCTGAAGAACTGATCGTCGTACGCCGCTTCCGTGACTTGATCGAAGCTGAGCTCGCCAAGGGGAAGCTCGAATCCGCTGGCATTGATTCCTTCGTCGCCGACGAGAACATCGTCCGCATGGATTGGTTTTACTCGAACGCGGTCGGCGGCTTGCGCCTGATGGTGAAGTCGGAGGACGCCGACGAGGCTCGCACCATCCTCGACGAACCCATCCCCGATCAAATCACCCAGGAAGATCCCGAGTTGACCTACACCCAGCCGCACTGTCCGAAGTGTGACTCGCTCGACGTGAGCTTCGAAACGCTCGATCGCCCGCTCAGCTACGGTCTCATGTACCTGAATTTCCCCTTCCCGGTCAGCAAGCACAACTGGAAATGTCAGAAATCGGGCGCCGAGTGGATCGAGGAATAATTACAGAAGTGGGCAAGTCCCGGCGGTTCGCGCAAGATGCGAGTTAGTGCAAACCTCTGTTTCCTGCCACTGCCCTGCGGGAAACCGTCTCTCTGCTCAAGGTTCGTCTCCTCTCCCACGTCGCCTTGTCATTCCGACGCGCGAGCGCAGCCAGACAGGAGGAATCCGCTTCCCAGCACCTAACCCCGCCCCATGCAACTCCTCCTTTGCATACTTTGCGAACCTTTTGCGACCTTCGCGGTTAAAAGCTCTCCGCCGTTCGCGGTCAACAAGCCCTCGACCTCCCTCAGTGATCCTCCGTGTCCTCTGTGGTGAGCCTTGTTTTTCCGAATTCCAGATCCTGGCGACTCTCGGCGTTTCTCATAGGATCTCCGCCCGCCGCAGAATCTTGCGCGCCAGCCCCGTCAGCGGCAGGGACTCCAGCCGTTGCATCGGGATCCACCTTCCCGCAGCGCCGTTGGGGCTTGTGATCTCGGTGACCCGCACGGCGTAATCCGTCACCGTGATCGAATGCCGCAAGGACAATATCGGTTTCGCATCGATACTCGAACCCGCGATCTCCGGCAGTTCCCACATGCCGGCCATCAGCGACTCTTCCTTCTTCCGTTGCACCAGAAACACCGATCCGTTCCGCCGTGCCAGTCCGAAGTGAATCTCCTTTTTCTGCTGCCGGGGCGCAGTCGCTGCCGCTGGCAACTCGCCCCGCGTCGCACACAGATCGGCCACCGGGCATAGCAAGCACCGCGGCTGGCGCGGCAGGCAAACGGTAGCGCCCAGTTCCATCATGGCCTGGTTGAAATCGCCCGGACGCCGCGCCTCGAGCCACGCTCCCACCTTTTGCCAGACCTCTTCGCCTGTGATTCTCATCCCGACAAAGCGCTGAACCACGCGCTCGACATTGCCATCCACCACCGCCACCGGTTCGTCGAAGGCAATGCTCGCGATGGCGGCCGCCGTGTACCGTCCAATCCCCGGCAACTCGAGTAATCCGGTGCTATTCGCCGGAAATTTTCCGCCGTGTTCTTTCACCACCCGCTTGGCTGCTCCGTGCAGCATCCGAGCCCGCCGGTAATACCCCAGCCCGCTCCACGCAGCCAGTACCGAAGCCTCGCGGGCCGCCGCCAGCTTCTGCACCGTAGGAAATTTCTTGAGAAACCGCCGGTAGTGATCGAGCACCGCCGCCACACGAGTCTGCTGCAGCATGATTTCCGAGAGCCACACCCGGTATGGATCCCGATCTTTGCGCCACGGCAGATCGCGCTTGTTCGCGTCATACCAGGCCAGTAGACGCTGCGCCAAAAGTTGGTGGAATTCTTTGGGTGTGTTCGTTGACTTTCTCTCGATTCGGCCCATGAGCACTCGTAGCGCCGGCATCTTGCCGGCTGTCGCGAGGGCATCCTGCCCTCGCCCCCGGTCCTCTAACGCTGCCCCGACCCCAGCTCGGTATGCGCGATTGCCAGCCAGCCCGATTTCTCCTGGTGCCACACCGTCATGCAGCGCTCCGGCTGGTCCGGAAATCCCTGCCCCTGCACGCTTCCATGTAGCGTGATCGCGTAGCTCACGACGAACGTATCGCCGCTCATCTCGCTGGTGAGCTCGCCGATGGAATACTCCAGGATCTGGATGTGCTGCAATCGATCGACTGCGGCCGCCCGCTCAAGCTGTCCCGTGGGCGTGACCAAAACGAAGTTCGACGCAATATGCCGGTCCAGGTCTTTCCAGTCCTGCTTCTGGATATCGCGCCAAAATGCCTTTTCGAAGCCCTCCCCGCCGGTCGCGTCCGAAAACGTTTGCACTGGATGGGCACCGTACATCGTGCAAGCTGCAAGCGGAAGAACCGCCGTCAACCCGAGGCTCAGCAGAAACCGCAGCATCGGCAAATTCTAACCCAGATGCATACGGGCCATCGTCTCAATGATTTACCGAAGGCGACCTCAGGGCTGGCGGAAATTCCACCCCGGCATCGATTGCAACCACTCTAACCCACCTTGTCATTCCGACGCGCGAGCGCAGCGAGACAGGAGGAATCCGCTGTTGATCCGCTGCGGCAGCCGCCGCTCCCCACGTGACGCCTCAGGTGCCCCGCGGGTTGACCCTCCCGCCTAGGCACGAAATAATAGGCGAGTTCGGCGTCCGCATTTCGCGTGGAAGGATTTTCACGCCGCCTCCGGAGGGTCATCATGAACGATTTCAACCGCAAGGTGGAAGATGCCAAGTCGCGGGTCAGCAAGACCGTTTCCGAAACCGCCGAACGGCTCGAGAAAGACAGCGCCGAACTCATCGACTACCTCAATCGCGAGGTCGTGCCCGCGGTTCGGGAGCAATCCACCAAGGCGTTGCGCGTCGCGGCTGAGAAACTGCACAAACTGGCCGACTACATGGACCAGGCCCAAAAAGACGCCGCCAGGAAGCCTTGACCGTGCACGCCCGCCGCACTCTCGCTCTCGCATTTTTGTCGCTGATTTTGCTGACCAGCTGCGCCCACCACCAGCAGGCTCGCGTCAACGTTCAGCCGCCCCCCGCGGTTACTCCGCAACCAGCCCCAACAAACGCTCCTCCCGCGAAAACCACCAGGCCGCAAGAAGAGTCTCAAAAGAACGAAACCGCCGGGGAACAGGATGAAGAGATCTCCCTCCCCGCCGACGCGAAACCGCTCGAGACCCAGACCGGCGCGGCCAGCTGGTACGGCGCGCCTTATCACCACCGCCGCGGCTCCAACGGCCAGATCTATAACATGCACGCCATGACCGCCGCACACCGCACCTTGCCCCTCGGCTCAATCGTCCGCGTCACCAACATGAAAACCGGCCACTCGGCGCTGGTCCGCATCACCGACCGCGGACCGTTCGTCAAAGGCCGCATCCTCGATCTCTCCTACGCGGCCGCGAAGAAGATTGACGTCTGGCAACCCGGCGTCGCTGACGTCAAAGTCGAAGTCATGCAGACGCCGAGCCCGACTGCAACCGGTGGCCGCTGGGCGGTGCAGATCGGTTCCTTCGAGCACCAGAAAGGCGCTGCCGAACTCGCCGACCACATTTCGCGCCGCTACCAGACCGCCAAGGTCGTGAGTTTCGCCAGCCCCGTGGGCGCATGGTGGGTGCGGGTCCGCGTCCTCAACGACGACCGCCAGCGCGCCGAAGCCCTGGTCCACGAAACCGAGACGCCGGAAGGATCGGTGTACTTAGTGCGCCTGGATTGAAAGCAGCAGGTCTTGGGTGTCAAGTCTTAGGTGTTAGGAACTCGTGATTGCGGGTTAGTTGAAATCGGACAATTCGAATCTGTAGTCTCGCAAGTGCAGGCTCAAGGTTTGTAGCTAACCGCTAACGGCTAAGAGCTAAAAGCTGATTTCCTATGACAGACTGTCTCTTCTGCCGCATCATCAAAGGCGAGATTCCCGCCAAGAAAGTCTACGAAGACGAGCACACGTTCGCCTTCGAGGACATCAACCCGCAAGCGCCCACGCACGTGCTGATCGTTCCCAAGAAACATATTCGTGGACTGAAAGAATCGCAAGCCGAAGACGCCGAACTCATCGGACGCCTTCATCTGGCCGCGGCCGCCATTGGACGCGAGCGCGGCATCGAAGACGGCTACCGCACCGTGCTCAACGTGGGACCGAAGTCGGGCCAGTCGGTGTTCCACATCCACCTGCACTTGATCGGCGGCCGGGATATGCGCTGGCCACCGGGATAGTCCGAGAGCGAGTTTCCATCAGCCCCAGCTGCGGCCTGGAGTGGCCCATCAACTTCCCACAAGCGCGTTTTCCGTACGACCCAACCCTGCGGCATCCCGATCGCGCGGTTGTGACCTCCGGCAATTGAGGTGCCGACCTGGATGTTATATGGTGCGAGTTCGGGAGAGCCGCGCGTGGTCCATCATCGGGAAGCAGGCCGCCACATCGACGCCCAATCTGCCGGACACACCCGTGTCCCAAGGGTGAGGCATTCACCCGGGGGAGCGCGGCGGTAATGGCTCCCATTCTTCTCTGGCTCATCCTGGTGCTTTGCCTGTTGATCTCAGCGGTCAAGTACCTGATGGGAATTATTCTGAAGTTCTCGTTCGCCAGCACAAAAGCCCAAAAGGATTACGCGTATCAGCCCACCGTGAGTGTGCTGATGCCCTGCTACAACGAGGGCAAGACGGTATACGAGACGATTGAGAGCATCAGCCGGAGCAACTATCCCAACGACAAGTTTGAGGTGATCACACAAGACGACTGTTCCGTCGACGACAGCTACGACTGGATGCTCAAAGCCCAGCGCGATTTCACCAACATCCGCATACGCACGGGGCGGAATGAAGTCAACAGCGGCAAGGCCCGCTCCGTCTGCAATGCGCTGCAGCACTCAACGGCGGAGATCATCATCTCCATCGATTCTGATTGCATCTTCCATCCGGACGCAATTCGGGAGCTGACCGCATGCTTCGCCGAGCCCCGCATCGGGTCGGTGGGAGGCAGAGTCGGAGTGAGAAACCCGAACGACAGTGTGATCACCGCCATCCAGACCGTTATTTATTACTCTGCTTTTCAGCTTTATAAGATTCCCGAGAATTGGACCCGTAGCATCTGCTGCATCAGCGGATGCCTTTTCGCCATCCGGCGCGAGTTACTCCTGGAGATCGAGCCCGCGATCCGCTCCCGCAACTGGTTCGGAATTCCAGTGAACCAGGGTGAAGACAGGTTCCTCACTCATCAGACCCTGCTGCGGGGTTACGGGACTTACATCAACAATGATGCGCTCTGCTGGACCACCGTACCGAACACCTTGCCGGTGCTGTTTAAACAGCAACTCCGCTGGCGGCGCAGCATCGTGCGCGATTTCTTCTTCACCCTGAGAACCCTGCCGCAGCATGTCTGGAAACTGCACCCCAACACGGTGTTCACGCTCGTCCTCACTCCGCTCGGGGCGGTGGTGGGGTTCTTGGTCGTGGTCTCTATGCTTAGTTCCGATCCCCTGGCATGGGCGGGGCCCGTCCCGCTCATCACAGCTCTCGGGGTTGGAGCCGTTCTTACTTGGGTGATCAAGAAATATAGCGCGAAAGAGGCCATCGCCCATCCTCTAGCCTTTGGCGCTTACATAGCCTGGTCGCTGGTCAGCAGCTTGTTCCTCACGCCCCTCGCCCTGTGTACGATGGATTCCGCGGACTGGGGCACGCGAACCAAACCACAAGAGGTGCCCATTGGCAACGCCAACCGTTAACCCGCCTTCCGAAACCAAAGATGATTCGCTTCCGCCAGAGCACAAGAACGCTCCTGTCAGGCAATCGCTGCACTACAAGCTGGTAATTGCCGTCTACCGTGTCTTTGCCATCACGGTGCTGTATCTGGTGCTGGTCGGAATTATCAGCTACGCCTTCGTGATGGGCTTCTATGCCGTGAACAGTTCGTGGGCTGCGCCGATCATTCTCTCTGCGGCCGACGAGAAGAGCCTTGACTTCAGGGAAAAGCTTGTCACCACACAACAGACCATCGAGGATCTGAAGGTGGATACGAAGAAACTCGACAGTGGCCTGGTCGAAATGAAAAACCACCGGGCTGCACTTCTGGCGCTCGAACCCGAATTGCATCAAGCCATCGCGCGCGAGCGAACTCACAACCGCACCAGCGGTCCGGAACTGGCGGCACTCGACCGGCAGAAGCAAGCCGACAACCTGAAGACGCAAAAAGTGCTGGCACAGCTGAAGCAAGTGGAGTCCAACATCAACAAAGATCTGGCTGCCGGGTTGATCACACAGGGCGACGCTGCGACACAATTGGCAGCCCTGAACCAGGCAGGGGGTGCGTACACAGACAGCAAAATTGCGGAGGTCCTGCTGACCGACAGTGTTCTCGACAAGACCACGACCGGCACCACCTCGCTTGATGTGCTCGTAAAGCAAGCCGAATTGCGGTCTGAGGTTGCCCAGTTGGATGTCGCGATCAATGTTGCAGAGAAGCAGCTCCAGGAGGAATCACGACAGGTTGATCGATTGAGACAGGCCATCCAAACGGCCAAACAGAATCCGTATTATCTGAACGCGTCCGGCGAGAAGACGTTGTACTTCGCCTTCGTTCCTTACGATAACCAGGCCAGCGCCGTAGCCGGCACTTCCATCTACGACTGTTACCTGAACATGATCGCGTGCCGCAGGGTGGGCACTTTGAAGCAGGTATTCGCGGGCGAAGAGAACGCTATCCATCCGATTTTCAAGACGCAGATTCGCGGCTTTCTTGTCCAGATGAATCTGGAGCATGCTGAATCGGCGAAATCGAAGACAGTATTTTTGGGCCGCAAGCCGGTCGTGTTTTGAAGGAGAGGGAGAATGTTCCTGAACAACTGGAGGTTTGTGGTGGCCTCGGCGATGTTTGTCGCCTCGGTGCACGCATTGGTGACGCGCCCGAGCGCACATGCAGTCGACGCGACCGATCAGCTGGCGTACTGCTCCTACGTTATGGAGCAGGCGCAGGCGCAGCGAGACCTGCTGCGCACTCCCATCGCCTCGGCAGGCATGACTCAGCCCGAGACTGGCTTACCGCTGCAGGTGGTAGCGGGCGCCTCCGTTGGACTTTCAAGCATAAGAAGAGCCGGTTTAACGATGGACGCGGCCCGCACCGAGTGCGAGCTGTACAAAGCCACGACCGGAGCCCAGCAGAACATCCAGTACGCGCTGTCCAGCCTCGAAAAAGAAGCACTACGCAACCGGCTCGTTCTAGTCGAACAGGCTTCTAAGTCGCTGGACGCACTCATGGAAAAGACTTCAAAGATGGTGGAGGCGCAGAATGCCACCCGTCTTATGCTTTTTTCGCTGCAGACCACGAAGATCAAGCTCGACGCTGACCAAGCCGATACCCGGTCGAAGATCACCGCGCTTTATACTCCGCCACTGAGTGACAGGCCGTTGAAAGTGCTGGTGGCAGACAAACAGAATAGTGAAGGGAACGAGCAAAGAGCGCTGGATAAACTAAGTCGTCAAAATAATTGGGACGTGGCCCTCTCGGTTGGTGTTCATCAGCAGGTAAATCCGATTGCCCAGGGTGCTCAGCCGTACGGCGCCGTTTCCGTCAACTACAATTTCGCCAGCCGAGCCATCGACAAGCATCTGGATCATGCCGTGGAAGCGCATGACGAATGGAAAAAAGCGCAGGAAAGCGAAGTCGTGCGCAGCATGGAGGTCCTTCGTCAGCAGTTGGTGGAAAGCGTCTCCGTACAAGAGGCGAAGCTCAAGTCTCTGCAGGAAGAAAGCGAACGGATCGAAAAGCACCTTCAGCTTGTTGTCAATCCCGACACTTCGGCAGCTTTTGACTTTCACAACCAGCTGACTGCCGCACAACTGCTGCTGGAAATCGAGGCCGGCGATGCCCGCTTCAGGATTGGGCGCCTGCGCGAATACCTCGCTAAGAATTACTGATCGATTTGCGCCTGTGATCTTGCCAAAGCGCCACCTCGACTCTTCCCTCTACGAGGATCCGTTGCCGTTCGCAATATTTAGCAGGATGGTCAAGGGCGGAGCGTGCTCAGGCTTGACGTAGCGGTTTACCAGAAAGCGCTTGCCATCTTTGGCCACGTCGTAGGAAAAGATGTCGGTCGAGGAAATCGGCGCGCGGCCGTGAATCTGGAAAAGAGGCATGGGCTGCCCGGTCGCGAAGGTCGTTTCGCCGTTGACTGGTACTGCCATCAACATACCGCTGGGTGCGATATAGAAAATCTCCTCGCCATCCCCGCGCCAGCGCGGTTCGCTGCCGCCACCGCGCGACACTTGCCATTTTCCCGCCGCACCCGGAAACGAGCTGACGTAAATCTCCCATGCCCCCGATTCATCAGAAGCATAAGCGACCCATTTCCCGTCAGGAGATATCTGTCCGTCGGTCTCGTTGGCCTTGTTATTCAGCAAGGCGACCTTTTCCCCGCCCCCGGATGGCACAGTTGCCAGGTAAGTGCGCGACGGGCCCTGGTCGGTGAAAAGCAGTTGTTTGCCGTCCGCCGACCACGAGTTCGGCAGGAAGTCATCCAGCACGCCCGGATTGCGCAGCAGCACTCTTTCCTTTTCCAGCCCGGTGGCCCGTTTGAGCAGGATCTCGGACGAATTCGAGGTAACGGAGCGGTACGTGACCACGCTTCCGTCGCGTGACCAGATGGCATTGGTTTCCTCGGTCGGCTCAAACGTAAAGCGCGCATTGTCGGAACCGCTGGTAGTCTCCAGCCAGATATCCACGTTGCTTGCTTTCAGGTCGGCGATGTCCACCGCCACCCGGCTGCCATCGGGCGACAGAGTCGGGTTCGCAATGATGGCCGGTTCGCCGATCCTGGCCAATTCCTTGCCCGCGCGATCCTCCCATGTGAGTGCCGACGAGGCCGCGCCGACACCCGTGTTGTAGATCACCGATCCGTTAAGAGAGACGGCGATGGCCGCCCAATACGTAGCGGGCTGAAAGCCG
>CAZXKO010000117.1:0-84811 GCA_964641665.1 uncultured Acidobacteriaceae bacterium | reverse complement strand
CGAACGGCGACAACCCCCTTAACTCCGTGTCTCAGCCCAAGGGTGCAGTCCACAAGCGCCGTCCCCTTCCCCAGACCCCATCCCTGCTGAAGAAAATCAGTGAGACGAATCCATGAATGCCAAATGTGCCAACGATAGATTGTCTCAATGGAAGGGTTCAGAAAACGAAGCTACAGCAGGTGTGCCTACATAGTTTGTCTCAACCCAGGGGTTCACCCCAATCGACTGTGCCCAATTTTGTGCCCACCACCAAACCCTACCCAGTGCTACCGAGTGCCTCCACCCCGTCCATGTATCGTTGGAAACCCTTGCTGGACAAGGCTTCTGTGACATTATGTCACCCTCGGTGGTACTCAGTCGCAAGTTGTTGATTCATCGTGAAACCAACCCTTACAAGCAGGAGGTCGCAGGTTCGAGTCCTGCACTGCCCACCCGTCCGGCATTCCGTACTGATGAGCACGGTCGGATAAAAGGCCCTGTCACGGTCAAAGCCGGCAATTGCGGCGAAGCCAGCGACAACCAACGACAGCACCAAGCCAATCAGGTATTCCATTTGTCGTCCCACCGCACTGTTGTTCACAGGCTTATCAACAAACGTTCAAAGGTTCGAAGAAGCTCAACTGATCGCTTGATCAAGGATACTCTTGACTAGGCGGGTTTGAGTTCCATCGCTCCAACCATTTCGTAGCTTTGAACCGGTACTTCCAGAACTTCGTTGCGAACCTTTTTGTCAGCTACTCTTCTCTGTCTTAGGCTGCGGGTACCGCTTTCTTTCGCAACAGTTCTCTTTCTCGCAGCCAGGCGAAGATCACGGGAGTCACAATCAGCACATGCAGCAGAGAGCTGACCATGCCTCCGAGTACGGGGGTGGCGAGCGGCTTCATCACTTCGGCCCCCGTGCGCGTCGACCACATGATGGGTAACAGGCCCGCCACAACGGTGGATACGGTCATGATTTTTGGACGCAACCTTAACAGAGCACCTTCCATCACCGCTTCACGCAAACCCTGTACGGTAAGCGCGCCCGTCGCCACACGGTTTCGTTCCACGGCCTCCTCCAAGTAGATCACCATCACTATGCCGGTTTGCACAGCGGTCCCGAATAGCGCGATGAAGCCAACCCAAACCGCAACCGAGAAGTTGTATCCCAACAGCTTCAGGAGAAATACTCCGCCGCTCAAGGCAAACGGAACGGCGAGGATCACGTGCGAGGCTTCCTTGAAAGAGTTGTAGGTTTTGTAGAGCAGAAGAAAGATGATCAGAAACACGACTGGGATAACCAGTTCGAGCCGCTTTTTTGCACTGATCTGATTTTCGTATTGTCCGCTCCACTCGATGTAATATCCGGGCGGCATTTTCACTACGCGGGCCACCGCGCGCTGCGCCTCGTCCACGAACCGGCCAAGGTCGCGCCCGCGTACGTTCATCAAAACGCTCCCGCGAAGGAGTCCGTTCTCGCTACTGATCATGGAGGGCCCCATCACTACGCCAAGGTCGGCCACCTGTCCCAGCGGAATCTGGGCGCCGTCGCTCGCCGTGACTAGGACGTTATTCCGCAGTTCTTCGGGATCCTGCCGGAAATCAGCGGCATAGCGCGCCCGCACGGGCAGACGTTGACGTCCGTCAATGGCAGTCGTGAGGTTCTTGCCGCCAATCGCGGTCTCGATCACGTCCTGTACGTCGCCAACGTTGATTCCGTAACGGGCCGCGGCTTCGCGGTTTACTTTTATTTCAAGGTATGGCGCGCCCGTGATGCGCTCGGCATATAGGTCCGCGACACCTGGAACTGGGCGCAATGCTCGTTCGATTTCAGTCTCCTTCTGCTCGATCGTTGCGAGGTCATTACCGAAGACCTTAACTCCCACCTGGGTGCGGATGCCGGTCGAAAGCATGTCGATGCGATTGCGGATCGGTTGAGTCCAAATGTTGTTCACGCCCGGCAGACGCAGGTTCTCATCCAGTCTTTGAAGAATCGTTTCCTTGGTTGTCCCAGCGGGCCATTCGTCCTTGGGCTTGAAGTTGATGACGCTTTCAGTCATGTTCACTGGCGCCGGATCGATGGCGCTTTCTGCGCGGCCGATTTTGCCTACAACACTCTTCACGAGTGGGTCCTGGGCAATGATTTTGTCCTGCCAGCGAAGAATCTCCGTTGCCTTGGTGAGGGAAATGCTGGGGTCGGTAATGGGCATGAACAGGGCAGTCTCCTCATCGAGTGGCGGCATGAACTCGGAGCCGATCGTGGTTGCCAGCCAGAGCGCGGAAGCAAAGACTACAACTGCCGCACTCAGAGTCATAGTCCTGTGCTTCAAGGCCCAGCGCAGTACCGGTTTGTAAATCAGTCCCAAGGCGTGCATCACGGGATTGGCGTCCTCACGATGCAGTTTTCCACGGATCAGGAAGGTGCAAAGCACCGGCACCAAAGTGACCGCGATGAACGTTGAGCACACCATGGCGAAAGTTTTCGTGAAGGCCAGAGGGTGAAACATCTTGCCTTCCATCCCGGTGAGTGCGAACACCGGTACGAACGCCAGAATGATGATCGTCATTGCAAAGAAAATCGGCCGACCGACCAACTTGGCCGCTTCCAGCGTGATCTGGCTAATCGCTGACTGGTATTCCCCATGTTCTTCGTAATAGCGCTCGGCGTGCCGCAGCACGTTTTCAGTCATCACAATCCCAGCATCGACCAGCACGCCAATCGCAATCGCTATCCCGCCGAGAGACATGATGTTGGAAGAGATGTCGGCATAGTGCATGAACAGGAAAGATCCCAGCACTGCGAGCGGCAGCGGCAACGTCACGAGGAGGATGCTGCGGAAATGCCACAGGAAGATCACGTGCGCGAGCGTAATCAGAACGATCTCTTCGAGCAGTGCCGACTTCAGAGTATTCACCGCGTGAAAGATCAATGTACTGCGGTCGTAGAAAGGAACGATGTGAACGCCCGTGGGTAACCCTGGCTCCAAGGCTGCGAGTTTCGCTTTAACAGCGCTGATGACTTCTTGGGCGTTGGCTCCATTGCGGATGACGACGACACCGCCCACGACATCCTTACCGTCTTTGTCGAGAACGCCGCGGCGGAATTCCGGTCCCAAATGGACATTCGCGACATTGCGGACGTATACGGGCGTACCTGCCGTCGCGGTCAAGACGATGTTTTCAAGGTCTGCCGTCGATCGGATCAAGCCGATCCCCCGGACTGCCATCTCCTGGTCGCTGGCTTCAATGACCTTCGCGCCAACGTTGGTGTTACTGCGCTGAACACCCTCGATGACGGTGCGCAATGAGATGTTGTAAGCGCGCAATTTAATGGGATCGACGTCGATCTGATATTGGCGTACCCAACCGCCGATGCTCGCCACCTCCGCCACACCGGAAACAGAATTCAGCTGGTACTTGATGAACCAGTCCTGCAGCGAGTGCAACGTACCACCGTCGTAAGGCCCCTCGACCGTGTACCAGAAGACCTGCCCCACACCGGTTGCATCCGGTCCCAGAACCGGTACGACTCCCTCGGGCAGGAAACCCGATGCCAGATTCAGCCGTTCCAAGACCCGCGTGCGGGCAAAATAGGGATCAATGTTGTCCTGGAAGATGATGTTGATCATCGAGAAGCCCAGTGCCGAGGAGGAGCGCACGTCCCTTACTCCCGCCAGTCCTTGCAAATTGACGGTGACGGGATACGTGATCTGGTCTTCGACTTCCTGCGGACTGCGTCCCGCCCAGTCCGTGTAAACAATCACCTGGTTTTCGCTGAGATCAGGAATGGCGTCGATCGGCGTCCGCAGGAGTGCCCAGTAACCCCAGACAGCCAGCAGCGCGTAAACCAGCAGGATGAGGAAGCGATTCTTCAGCGAAAATTCAATGAGCCGGTTAATCATGATGACTCCTCTTCATTGAGCATTCAGCCGGGCATGATAGCTACCCAGACGTTGCCCGTTGCGGCTCGCATTCACTTCGACATTCCAGGAGCCCGCTGTCGGAACCTTGATCGTGCCGGCGTAATCAGAGTGCTTCCATGTGAGGTCGCTTGTGGCACGCATCTCGCCCATGCCCATCGCTGGCATCGCCGGCATGATGAGCATGACCTTTACCTGCACATCAGTCACCGGCTTCCCTGAAGCGTCGAGCACGCTTACGTGCAGCGTCGCATCGGAGTTGCCGCGAGGTGTCTCCGGATCAGAACGGAAGGCGAACCTGATCTGAGGAACGGCGGGCGCTGGCGTCTGACCTTGGTCGGCCTGACCATGATCGAATTCCTTCGATCCACCAAACATCCCGGTCATACCACCTATGATTCGAGTCTGGGAGTCGATCAGGAAACTGCCTTGGCTGACGATGCGTTCACCTTCTTTAAGGCCCGCGAGCACTGGATAATAATCCGTGCCTGCAGGACCAAGCTGCACTTGCCGCCCTTCGAATTCACCATTGCTCTTGGCGACGTAGACGAACTTGCGCATACCCGTATCGAGAACGGCAGAACGCGGTATGGCCAGAACGTCGTGCCCTGCGGGTGCGGCAAACTTAACTTGCACGAACATGCCGGGGCGTAATCGCATGCCGGGGTTCGGAACCTCGATGCGAGCCGAGGCAGTGCGGGTCTGAGGGTTAATGGAAGTATCGAGAAATCCGACTCGCCCGTGCAGGGACGTGCCAGGCAGTGAGTCGGAAGTGATCTCAACGGACTGGCCGGTGTGCACGGAAAGCAAATCAGGCTGATAGACATCTGCCCTTACCCAAATCGTGCTCAGGTCGGTGACGGTAAAGAGAACTTCTCCCGCGTTTACGTATTGCCCCTGCGTAACTTTGCGCTCCGTCACAATGCCGCTGACGTTCGAGTAAACGGGAAGCTCGATTTGAGGCTTCGCCGACGATGCGATCTCATCAAGCTGCTGTGGAGTGAGTCCCCAAAGTTCCAGCCGGCGGCAGCTGGCGTTTACGAGGTCTTCGGCGCCCGACATTGCCAAGGGCTCGGCACCCGTGCCAAGGCGCTTTCGGTTCTCAAGCGCGAGTCTGTATTCCTCGGCAGTAGAAAAGACTTCTGGGCTGTAAAGCGAAGCAATCGTCTGACCACGCTGCACTTGCTGGCCCGTGAAATCAAGGTAGAGTTTGTCGATGCGGCCACCGATGCGCGCACTGATCGAAGCCAGTTGGGCTTCCGGTTCGTCCACCTTGGCGACGGCCATCAGAGCGCGTTGAAGGTTACGTCGCCTGACTTCGACCGTTTCGACACCAATGTCTGTCTGCTCTTTCTGGTTTAGCTGAATGCTGGAGGCAGAGGCGTCGGATTGCACTTGTTCTGTGGGCTGAGTGGTGCCTTGCTCGGAGGCTGCCTCGTACTTGAGAAATGGTACTTCCTGAGACTGGGCAGAGCTTCGGTCTGGATACCGAAGGCGTATGGCCGCGTAGGCGACCAATGCCAACATCAGGCCGAGAGTGAGTCCTGTAACAAGGAATTTCTTTTCATTCTGCGTCATTAGCGCACCTCCGGAGTGACCTGGAGCAGGGAAGCTCGAGGGACGGTTGTATTCGATTCCTGCCCGTCCCGCGTCAAGGGAGCTCCCACGGCGCGTTCGAGATCCGCGATCCGCGATTCCAGTTCGGACGCGGCACGGTAGTAATCGAGTTCAACTCCGAGAGTCGTGTTTTGACTATCGAGCAGGTTGAGGAAGTCGGTGCGGTCTGCCTGGTAAGCGGCGACGGCTGACTGCAATGTCGCCTGTGCTTGCGGACGGAGCGTCTGGTCGTAAAGATCAACAAGGCGCTTTGCAGACTGCGCGCGAATCAGAGCATCCTGGATTTCCTCGAAGACGATCGCCCGCTGGTTGTCGTACTCGGCTTTCTCAGCCGAGACATCCGCCTGTGCTTCAGCGACCTCTGCGTCGTGACGCCCTCGGTTCAGCCACGGCAGCGTGACGGCGACCTCCGCCATGTATGTGTTGCGATAGCGGGCGCCGTCTGGCATGAGCATGTAACCCGCGCTCAGGTTGTAGTCGGGTGTGTAGGATTTCTCGGCCAGCTTGGTGCGAGCCTCACCTTGTCTCACCCCGGAAGATGCCATCTCCAGCTCGGGTCGATTCTCCAATGCGCTTTTTTCTAGGTCCATGAGTGCGGGAAGCTTCTGCGGCGGCGAATATTCGCCCTGAACTTCGAGTGGAGACGAGGGGTCTCGTCCGAGTAGCGTATTCAGTCGGGCTCGCGCGAGACCGCGATCCTGTTCGAGCATCACGAGGTGCTCGACCAGCTTGGTGAGCGCGATCTGCGCTTTCAAAACGTCCTGCTGCGGAACGCGTCCGACAACATACTTGATCCGTGCCGACTCTGAAGACTGGCGAGCCAGCGCCGCCTGCTCGTCATGCACCAGAAGTTCGTCCTGGTTCCGGAGAAGGTCGTAGAACGTCTTCCGGACTTTAGCCGTGACGTCGCGTTTTTTGGCCTCCAGTGCCGCTTTGATCTGCTCCACTTCCTCTGAAGCAAGTTGAGTGCGCAGTGCCCGCTTGCCCGGACCGGGCAGTGACTGATTGAGCATGAACATGTGCTGCGTCTGGTTCAGATCCCACGGCTTGGCGAGTGGCGTTCCCCAGCCGCGATACATGAACTCGGGGTCGCTCAACGACCCGGCACTGCGCACCCGTGTCTCGGCGATTGCAACGCGCCGGGTAGCAACCCGGATTTCGGGATTGTTGGCCAATGCGGCTGTTTCAAGTTCAGCAAGGTTCATCGGCGGCGCAGACGGCCGAGAGTGCTGATGCTCTTGCGCCAGAATCCCGGTTACACCAGACCAAGGATCGGCATCGGCGGGTCGCTCGCTAGCAAAACCAAGCGCGCCGCTGAGGGCGATCAGCAGGCAAATACCTAGATGTAGAGCTTTCATTGTTCCTCCATAAACTATTAACAAATAGATGGATAGGAGGCATGCCTGCATCAGGTGCACCAAGGCGCAAGCAAAGCAGAGCACGGCCTAATCTGTGCAGTGAGAGTTGTCTAGATTCTCAGGACGGAGTTATGGCCAGAAGAGGGTTCGGGAGGTGGCGGACGAAGGAACGAAAGATGAGAGCGGCCGGTCACCGCGGTCAACGCCCCTAGCGAGGCGATCGGCGGTACGACAGCAATCGTGAGTGGACGAACCGGTCCGGCAGCTTGTGCCTGAGGAAGAACAGTGTTCGTCGGTCCTTGAGCCTTGCAGCAAGAGTGACTGGCCGGCATCATGGAACTTCCGCACTGCTCCGCCATATGGTGGCAACATTCCCGTTCCGCGGGAGTCATTGTCACCCCGGGAAGAACACACGCAATCGCTGGCGTGATTGCCCATAGCAGGGCGATCATCAGAAGCGCGAGTGCTCGGGTTCTAGTCAACTTCATTAGTGTAGTCCCTTCGCTACCTACGATAAAGGAAGTTGTTGCCAACAACTCAGCTTATCCCTCCCCGGATGGCGGCCGCTGTGACTCAGATCACAGCCTTGAGCCGAGAGTCGCTTGCTTCGTCTTCAGTCTCCCCGCCAGGAGCGCCACTCAGCGTGTTCAAATCTGGCGAAAACTCCAACGCTATGGAATGCTTGCCCTCCGAAGCTCTGGCTACGTTCTTCCCAATACCGCCGCAAATCAGGAGCGAATGGAGTGGCTCGCCACCGCGATCCGCACCTACAAAGGGCAGGCTTCGGTCATTCAAGTACAAGGTTTTGATGATCTGCCTCCGGAGCACCTAAAACAGCTTTTCGTTGAGGCACGATCACGTGACTACCAGAAGCTTCTGCATGAGGCGAAGAAAGTTCTCGCACTTTCTCCTGCGCGAAGGCCTGGCGGGCGGCTGAATCCAGTTCGCCGCCGGTTCCTTGAACTTCAAGATATCGACTTCTTCGGGAGTCCGTTGCGAGGCAAAGTTGAAGATCTGCTGGCTCAAGCCGACAAAGCAGAGACCCAAATGCCTGGCCGCAAGACCAGCGGGAAGCGTGGCGAGTACCTCAATCGTTTATGGATGACCCGCCCTCGTCCGGGCATCGATCGGGTCTCTTCGGCGTGGCTGATCCGTCGTTTTGTCGACCCGAAGGCGCATTTCATTTTTGGTGCTGACCCCAGCGCCCACGCCGATGCGATTCCCTTCGACATGTTTTGCCCACAGGGTTTTGGGCATCGGGGAGAGGACTGCACATTCGAGACTTTGCAGAAGGAGTTCTCGATCAAAGATGGCAGGGTCAAGCGCATCGCGCAGATCATCCACGATGCCGATCTCGGTGACGAGAAGTTCGGCCGGGTCGAGGGCCAGGGGTTGGACCGGGTACTGAGTGGGTGGGCCAAGCAACGCAAACATCATCTCGCAAACCAAGCCTCGATATCGTGCCCTGGATCGTTCCGGTAGATGGCGCGCTACGGCGAGCAATCGTTTGGCGGTGTCGAGATCGAACAAGTATGGAATCCGGCCTCCCGTTTCAGGCGAGGGGTAACGGTGACAGGATTCCGCTCTATCCATTGCTGCATGAGTGCGAAGGCGAAAAAGCGACGAACGGTCCCAAGGAGATGGTTGTAGCCGCGCGGACTCACGCGACGAGGGTGAGATCTCAGAAAATCGTCGATCACTAAGCTATCGATTGCTGACCAGCCGGTGATGTTGCGACTCTGGAGATAACGGTCGAAAAGGCGCAACACTTCTGCGTCGGCGCAATACTTGCGATTTAATGCTCGCTTATACTGCACAAAGTGGTTCAGGAAGGGCGCCAGAGAGCTTAAGAAGATGGGAGAGTTCATAGTTCCTCCCCATCGCCCATGGCGACTTCCCGCAGGGATGCGATGGCGACCTTGCTGTAGACACGGGTAGACTACGGCGAGCGATGTCCCACATAATCGCAGATCGTCTTTAATGGAAACTCAGCGTCGATCAACCGTTGGACACAGGTATGGCGAAGGGTGTGCGACCCGACCCTGCGTACTTGAATGCCCGCCTTGTGAAGGTAGAGCGCAACACTGGATGAAACAGCCGCGGGAGTAATCGGAGCTTGCGGCGCGTAGATGCGAAAAAATAGATGGCGATCCTCGGTCTTGGGCCGGCCATGCTTGAGATAGTCGATGATCGCTTCTGCAACAACTCCTGCCAGAGGATAAACCGTGGCGTGTCCTGCTTTCCGCGCCAGGACCTGAAGTCGTTCGCGCTTCCAGTCAACATCTTCCAGGGTTAACCTTGCGACCTCATGCGCCCGCAAGCCATAGGTCACCAGAAGCAGCAAAATCGCGTAGTCCCTCCGTCCCCGAATCGTCCTTCGCTCTACCGCTTCTAACATGCGCCGGACTTCATCCCATGTGATGGAACGGGGCACATCGTTGAGTCGATATATCTGTGGAGTTCCCACGGCTCCGCTTAGATCCCGAGTCGTGATTCCCTCGCGGTAACAGAATCGCAACAAAACTCGCAAATGACAGCAGAAACCGAGGCGTGTGCGGGGAGCCACCTTCGGCCTGTACTGCACAATGAAAGACGCCAGAACTGCCGGGGACAACTGGCTGAAAGATGTGATGCCAGTTTGGCTCAGGTACTGAGCAAACTCACTCAAGTGACGACGATAATTGCGAATGGTGCTTTCCGCGAATCCACGTTCGTTGCGCAAATACTCAGCAAACCCCGGAACCTCTGACTCGAACGGAAACGGGCGCCGCCGGCGATTGCGCGTTACTGGCTCGTTGCAGGCGAGCTGCAGCATCTGCCGCACGCCGCATTCAGCATCGATCGCATGCTTGCGCACCGCAACGGTTTTTTTTGCCTTCGCTCCATGTAGCTCCAACCACTCCGATACGAACTCCTTTATATATGGCTTGCAGGAGGCAATATCTCTGCACCCCTTGTCCTTTGTGAACTCAGTAAAATGAAAGAGCAGCGGCAGCCGGCGATATACGACGAGGCGAGAGTAGCGGTGTGCTTCCAGCCATTCCAGGTAGCTCTCTATTTGCGGAGCCAGCCAGCTGGCTCGGACTCTGTCGACGGTTGCAGGTTTGACGTAGTAATCTTCGAGCATGAAAACCCTCCATTCGGAAATCTCCGATGGAGGTCCATGATCCGCCCATCCACACCTCACCTGCCGGACTGATTGAATTTCTCTCGTTTCAGTCCGCGACCGGTTCGCAGAAACCCAACTTCAGAGTTGCCCACGGTTCGGGAGTTGATGACGATAAGCGCGTTTACGAGGACCTATGCTGTTGTCCCTTTGCAAACCCTTGATCAGCGCAGTGGCGGGCTACTAAATTGTGGGTAGGGGAAGCCCGAGCGCAGTTGTGTCGAGCCATTCCGTTTGCTAGTTTGGCGTAGATGCCGCCGCCTGTGCCCGAACAGATCAGCAGGACCATCGAGACTCTTTACCGGTCGGAATCGGGCCGGGTTCTGGCAACGCTCGTGCGCCTCCTCGGAGATCTGGATCTCTCCGAAGAGGCCATGCATGAGGCATTCGCCGCCGCTCTGGAGTCCTGGCCTCAAACTGGTATTCCGGACAAACCGCGCCCCTGGCTGATTTCAACGGCACGCTTCAAGGCCATTGACGGGATGCGCAGGCGCGCGCGCTTCGACGGAGTAGAGAGAGAGACCTGACTGCCTACATCGAGGCGCGCATCGACGAAGCGCGCCTTGATGGCGAGGAAATGGATGAGAAGGAGATTGAGGACGATCGCCTCCGCCTGATCTTCACCTGCTGCCATCCCGCTCTGCCTCAGGAAGGACAGGTTGCGCTCACCCTGCGCGAAGTTTGTGGCCTGACTACGGAGGAGATTGCCCATGCATTTCTCGTTACGTCAGCAACGCTGGCCCAGCGCATTGTGCGCGCCAAGGCGCTTATCCGCGATAAAGCAATTCCTTACCAGGTGCCAGTCACCGCGGAATTACCGGCGCGGCTGGGGGCTGTCCTGCAAGTCATTTATCTGATCTTCAACGAGGGATACTCGGCTGAAACGACAGGCGCCGAACTCAGCCGCGAGGCGATAAGGCTGGGCAGACTCCTGGTCGAACTGATTGGGGAGCCTGAGGCGACGGGCCTCGTGGGGCTCATGCTGCTGCAGGAGTCGCGTCGGCCGGCGAGAACCTCGCCCGACGGAGACTTGATCCTGCTGGAGCAGCAGGATCGGTCGTTGTGGAACAAGAAGCAGATCGCCGAAGGCATCTCGCTCACCGAAAGCGCTCTGAGATCGCGCCCTTTCGGCGCCTACACTCTGCAAGCGGCCATTGCGGCCGTTCACGCCGAGAGTTCCTCCGCGGCATCCACGGATTGGCGCGAGATCAAGCTGCTCTACGACCGGTTGCTTCAGGTTCAGCCATCTCTGGTTGTCGAACTGAACCGTGCGGTGGCTGTGGCCATGTGCGAAGGTCCGGAGCAGGGTCTTCGTCTTATCAACGGCCTGCTGGCGCGCGAGGAGCTCTCCAACTATCATCTCGCGCACTCTGCCCATGCGGATTTGTGTCGCAGATTAGGGCGGATTCCGGAGGCACGTGCTTCCTATGAGAAGGCGCTTGCACTGGCGCAGCAGGAACCGGAACGCCGTTTTCTCGCCAGGCGGCTCCGGGACCTGAAATAAAGGGGAATTGAAATAAAACTGTATTCAAATAAAAAAGTTCGTCTCGGCTGTCGATTTTTTCTGTGCGCGACGACTATAGGATGAACAGTCGAGAGGATGAAGCACCCCACGGACGAAGACCTGTCCGCGGGGGCCCGCAACGATCGAGTTGCGCAAGTCGTCAGACTCTCATAAGCGCTGGTACATAGGAGGGGGTAAGGACAATCAATGAGAAATGTGATCTTCGCAATCAACATTACCCTGGATGGCTGCTGCGACCACACCAAACAATTTGTCGATGAAGAAAAACTTGAATATTTTACTCACCTCACGCGAGAGGTTGACGTGCAGGTCTTTGGGCGTAAAACCTATCAATTGATGGTTCCCTATTGGCCTGAAATCCTCAAGAACCAGTCTGAGACAAAAGCAGATACCGAATTTGCCCGGGCATTTGTCTCCACAAACAAAATTGTCTTTTCACGATCGTTAGACAGTGTTGAAGACAGAAATGCGCGAATTGTTCGTGGGAACCTTCGCGACGAAATACTTAAATTGAAACAAGAGCAAGGCAAAAGTATTTTAGTCGGCGGTGTGGATATTCCTTCACAACTTATAGAGCTTGGTCTGGTTGATGAATTTCGTTTTGTCGTTGGGCCAATCATTGCAGGAGAAGGAAGACGGTTGTTCGAAGGGGTTAGCCTGCCGGAGAGACTGCAACTGAAACTTGTTGAGTCAAAGATTCTTAAATCAGGATCTGTTGCCCTTCGTTACTTGAAACAGTGACGGCAACATTTGCTAGAGCTGTACCGCTGGCCCTGCCAGGAGGAGAAGAACAATGAAATATATCTGCATGGGATACTACGATCCGGCAAAACTCGCGGCTATGACCGAGGAAGAGCGAAACGCAATGTTCGACGAATGCTTTGAGTACGACGACTACTTGCGCGCCAACGGACACTCTGCCGGCGGAGAGGGTCTTCAGCCTCCGGAAAACGCGTTGACCCTGTATTGGAGGAACGGGAAAGTCGCGACGACCGACGGTCCCTATGCGGAAACCAAGGAGCAACTCGGTGGCATTGGCGTGCTTGAGGCGCGGGATATGAATCATGCCGTTCAGCTCATGTCGCAGCATCCGTCCCTGAAGTATGGGACGTTGTGGGAGATACGACCGACTGACGATATGAGTGAAATCATTCGGGCAAGTGAGCAGCGACGGCGACAGACCACGGTACGCTGAAGACTCCCCGACAGAAAGAGGATCGGTTTCGTGGCCTCGCTGGCTTGGCACGAGCGTGAGTCTCTGGTCATGGAAGGTGGAACCACCTTCTACTTTGTCACCGCGCAATCGACGAAGCGCTGGCATGCGCAAAGAAGCCGCTGGCAGCAAAGACGTCAAGATTGGAGGCAGAGTCCCAATGGTGCGGCAGTATCTGCCCCACACCCATTGCTTTTCCTCTGCTGCTTGTTGGGCGAGACGCGATAGAAACCTGTCATGGCTCCGACGATGAGTATCGCGAAGTCGGCTTCTCGCGAGTAATCGGTCCGTCACCACTAGCGCGTTTCACAGGACTGAACCGCACCTAAGTTGATGTGGCGGCTTTCTCCATCTGCTTCAGTCTCTCCGTCAGCAATTCCTGTTCCCGCAGGTTTTGCGTCAGGGCAATGGCGCGTTGGATTTCCTCGCGCGCCTCAGGGAACCTACCCATCTTCATCAGCAGGTCTCCGCGAACACTGTGAAGCAGATGATAGCCAGCCAGCGAAGAGTCAGCAGCCGGCGTAGCTATGGCATCGAGTGCGTCAAGCCCAGCGGCCGGCCCTTGCGCCATACCCACAGCGACTGCTCGATTCAGTGCCACGATGGGAGATGGCGTGGTTTGCATCAGAGCGTCGTAGAGAAGAACGATCCGTTCCCAGTCTGTCTCTTCGGCGGTGCGAGCGCGCATATGACAGGCAGCAATCGCTGCCTGCAATGCATAGGGCCTGGCGCCACCGCCGAGTCGTTGCGCGTCTTCGAGTGCAGTCATGCCTCGCTGAATCTGCGCGCCGTCCCACAGAGAACGATCCTGCTCCGGCAGCAAGACCGCCTCACCGTTACTTCCCCGGCGAGCCGCAGTGCGCGACGCATTGAGTTCCATCAGAGCCAGAAGTGCATGAATTTCAGACTCGCTGGGAAGAAGTTGCACCAGCATGCGTCCGAGCCGCAGCGCCTCGTCGCAGAGTGCAGCCCGCATCCACTCCTCTCCTGAGGTCGCGGTGTGCCCCTCATTAAAGATCAGGTAAACGACGGAAAGTACTGACTTCACCCTGCGGCGCAACTCGTCCCCGCGCGGCGTCTCAAAGGGCACATGAGCTTCCGAGAGAGTCTTCTTGGCGCGAAAGATCCGCTGTCCCATCGTTTTCTCAGGCACAAGAAAGGCGCGGGCAATCTCCGCCGTCGTGAGGCCTCCAATCAAACGCAAGGTAAGCGCGACGCGTCCTTCTACCGCAAGCACCGGATGGCACGCGGTAAAGATAAGCCGCAGCACGTCATCGTCGATCACCTGATCCAGTGCCTGGTCCATCGCCTCTCCGAGCCGCTGCTGTTGCACTTGAAGCTCCCGAGCGATTTCTTCGTGCTGTTGTACAAGCATCTGCCCACGGCGCAGACTATCGATGGCACGTCGCTTTGCCGCCGTCATCAGCCATGCAGCGGGATTTTCGGGGATACCTTCTTCGGGCCACCGCTCAAGGGCTGCAACGAGCGCGTCCTGGGCTAGTTCCTCCGCAATGCCGATATCGCGGGTGACGCGGGCAATCGCAGCGATGAGCCGCGTAGACTCGATCTTCCACACCGCCTCGATCGTCCTGGCGACATCGCTCATGCTTATCGGTTTACGGCACTCTGGTGCTCGAATCCTTCAGCCGCCTTTTGAACGTCCTCTGGGAACTCGGGCATCTCGTGAATCTGGCGAACTTCGATCACCTCGTTGTTGGACATGGGTGCGCGTTTTGCCCATTCAATCGCTTCTTCGCGTGAGCGGACCTGGATGATCCAATAGCCGCCGATGACTTCCTTCGCCTCGGGAAAGGGCCCGTCCGTCACCGTCGCCTTGCCGTCCGCGAGCGAAATACGAGCGCCCGTGGAAGGAGGGAACAGCCCATCCAGCGCCAGCAGAACACCCGCCTTCTGCAGCGTCTTGTTGTACTCCATCATCTTCGCCACCGCTTCCGCGCTGGAAACCGCATCGGGTGCAGCTGATCCATTCCCTTTGGGTATCACCATCATCATAAAACGCATCTGAGGCGCTCCTTATCTCCGGTTCTGCAAAGGTCCAGCGGCCTTGTAGGCGTTGACGACGATGCCCGACGGCAGAGCTTGCGTGCTTTCCAGCGCTAATGCGCGTGCCGGAGTACCCTCCGCAAAAAAGCGTTTCCCTTTGCCTAACAAGACTGGATAGACAATCAACATAACCTCATCCGCAAGCCCATGCTCGAGCAGCGCCGAAGTCAGCGTCGAACTGCCCCAGAGGATCACGTCCGAGCCGTCCTTCGCCTTGATGCCGCGAACGCCATCCATAATGTCCGGTCCGATGCCCTTGAACGGGCCCCATTCCAGGCTCTCCGGCTTGTGGGTTACGACATACTTTGTCGCCGCATTCAGGCTGTCTGCCATCGGACTCTTCGGCGCCTTAGGCCAGAAACCCGACCAGATATCGTAGGTTCGCCGGCCAAGCAGCAGATCGAAGCTCTCGCCGTGTGCCGCAAGGATTGTGGCTAACCCCGCAGGAGTGCGATACGGCGCGGTCCAGTCGCTGTATGGGAAGTCGTCTTCGCCGGAAGCCTGAATCACGCCGTCCAGAGAAATATGTTCGATGAGCTTCAGCTTTCTCATTTGGAATCCTCCTTCACACTGAGTTTTACTCGCGACACATCATGGATGGACATGAGGCGGCGCCTGAAGATCGTCCGTTCCGTCTGACCACCGTTGCGTTTGAATAACGAACTGCGTCAGGTGCTCGGAGGTGTCGGCGATCCCGACGACTGGAGAACCCGGCAGATTTGCTCCCCATGCCGCAGGATCGGTGTCGGAAAAGAAGAACATCAGGTGGGATGGCCAATGTGGAGCGCTGTCGCCGCCGAATCCCTGCTTCGACATCATGTAGCACATGGATCCCGGCTCCATCGGCGGAAATTCCTTCTTCGCGATGGCCGTCGTCATAGTTTCATTCACTTGAGCGAGCGTACGTCCCGCCAGGGCTAAATTTGTGATTTTAGTGATGCGCAGCAGGTAGGAATGCGCGGCTGCCGCGTTCACACACATGGGCACCCGCACCTTCGGATCCCAGTAGTCCTCATCCGCGGCAGATGTCCAGGAACGTCCCACGATACACACGAAACCGTTCTTGCCTTTGACCGCTGCTTCGAAACCATTCCGTCCAAGAACCAACACCTCCGCATCGCGTGCAATGGACT
Source organism: uncultured Acidobacteriaceae bacterium (assembly GCA_964641665.1). Classification (GTDB taxonomy): domain Bacteria; phylum Acidobacteriota; class Terriglobia; order Terriglobales; family Acidobacteriaceae; genus Gp1-AA133. Next base: position 68,836 of record CAZXKO010000117.1, on the reverse strand, counting down.
CCGGGGCGGCACTTCGCGCCAGGGCTATTTCGGCATCCCGGTCCGCCATCAGGTATTGATCGACCGGGGCCATCTTCGGATAATGTGTCTTCGCATTCTGCGCCATGGCTCCGCACACCATACCGAGTACAACAAGCAGCGCGAGGTTTTTGATTGCGCTTGTGTAAATGTTCATTTTCCGCATTGCTTTTCCTCCTCAGAAAGTCGCTGAGGCGCCGTACCGCTCTCGCGCTGAACCGGCTGTATCATTCGTTGTGCTGGCCCGCAGGCGTTCCGTCGGACCAATTTGTGACCGCGACTACGAACACAAGAATCGGCGGAAGTCCTTTCATTTGGGGTTGTTCCTTCGGAGAGAAGAACCAATAGGGACTAGACATAACCGGCGCGCCTGCTGCGCCAGAACCCCAATCTTTGCCGTCCTTGACGCGAGTGTAGAACATGAGATGAGGTAGGTTGTGGCCCCCTTGGTCGGTCAGATAGGCCGATTTCGACATCATGTAATCCATAGCGCCGGTTTCGAGGTCCGGAAGTTGTTTCTTCTCAAACGCCGCTTTGACTGCCGAGTGGATCTCCGCCTTGGAACGACCGGCCATCACCATCCTGGCGCGCAGACAAAAGATGGGCAAGATCGAACGTGCAGCCTGGGGGTTCAGACAATCGGCAGCCTTCACCTTAGGGTTCCAGAATTCGTCCCAGTCGAATGCTGCTCCCCACGCGCGTCCCACCATGCAGACGAAACCGTTTGTTCCCTGAACCGCTGTCTCATAGCCCTGCGGTCCCAGAATCAGGATCGTCGCGTTGCGGGATATGGAATCGGGAGCGGCACTTCGCGCCAATTGAATCTCCGCATTCCTTTCCATCAGGTATTGCTCGACAGGCGCCATCTTCGGATAAGGTTTCGTGGCATCCTGCGACCTGGCCTGGTAAGCCATACCGAGCACAACAAGCAGTGCGAAGCTGATGATTACGATTGCGCCAACCTTGTCTTCGCGCATAAATCTCCCTTCTGACAACCAGTCTTCACGCAAGGCTGTCCTTCAGCGTGCGGTGGCTTGTCGCCACCGCTCACTCGTCTTTCTTCGTTTCATTAAGTCTGTTGCCGGCCGGGTCTCCGAAAGACGACACTGCGCAGCTCGCTGCTGCCGTACCGCTCAGTCCTTTTCGGGGGCTGGCATGAAGAAAATCTCTCGCACCTCGACCCCGAAACGGCACGCTTTGGCGCCCTTGCGCGCCCACGCCACCACCTCATCCAAACTCGCGGTTTCCAATATCCAAAAACCGCCCACGTGCTCCTTGGTCTCCAGGTACGGGCCGTCGGTGAGCAGCAGTTCGCCATTGGGCTGCGCCCGCAGTGTGCGGGCCGGTCCCAGGCCGCCGGCGAACTTCCTGACACCAGCAGCGATCATTTCGCGATTGAGCGCGTGAATCTCCTCCACCGTCGCTTCGCTCACTGTGGAGGGGTCGAAGTTGTCGGGGAGGTAACCAGACACCAGATATTGCGGCATGTCGTCTCCTAAAATTGTCTCCAGCCGGGCTAGTTGCCCCGCCTTCACTATAACGACGAACGGCGAGACCGGAATTCTACAAGTTGTCCAGAAAGATTTCAGGTCTTATGTTTGAGTGGCGCTCCCCGCCTGTCTGCAGTCGCTGTCGCGTGTTTACCCACCGCCCCGGTTGGCCTGTTCCTGGCCCCCATGCCGCTCCTAGATATGGGCTACCCGGCACATGAATCGGTAATGACAAGTCGCTTGTGTGAATCGATCTCCCGCACGACGGTCAAACCGGAGATTGAGGTTCAGCCGAGCTTGAGAGCTTCAACAGGCTTTCATAGCGGGTGCAGAATTCCTCGTTTCCCTCGGTGGAGACGCTCAAGGGACACGATGCCTGGTATTACCAGAACCCCGGCGCTCAGGGCGCGGCCAATCCAAATCCGGAAAGCATAGAGGAACCGTCATTGCTGGAGCGAATCGCCGGTCTGGCTCGGGCGACCGGCGCATTCGAAGGCGGTGATCTCATGGCTCGACCTCACCGCGCGCGGGGTCATCGATGCGGCGGCGGGTAGGGACGAAGTTGCGGTCGATGGTCGCACCGCGCATTTCTTCGACGATCTGCAGACGCTGGAACGGCTGACCGAACGTTTTGAGATACAGGAGAGCCTGCGTGCTTATGCGCAGGTTGCATTGTTTACGATTCGCTTTGATCTCAACTGGCTTGTGGTCGCAGACGGATAAGCGGTAGAGGCGGAAATTCAACGGCCTCGCGTGATGTCCCCCCCGCACGAGCCTTTGCTTTATGTCCTCAATATTCGGCGGGGTCGATGAGCGATTGCGGACGCTGCCATGCCCCATCACCTGTTCATCCTTCCCGGTGGCGAGAGCCGAGGGTCATTCAAACGTTTTTGTAGCGCCATCCGTGCCGCGTGTTTTCAGTTAGACTCGTCGAAGAAGCAGCGCAGGGCTCGACGCTCTTCCGTGTTCTGCGAGAAGCTGTTAGGATATTTCTGTGCTAAACATTTGCTCAGGTTTCGTTGGCGGTTCCGTCCAGGTTGGCTACAATCTGGATCGCTCGGAGCAGTCTGTGCAAGTGGATTTGCACATGGCACACGTGCAGGAAGAAGCCGAAATTTGAAGGCGGTTTGGGGGCGGTTCGGACAGGAATCGCGCTCTTTTGTGCAACGAAGGCAATTCCATGCACGGTATGCAAGTCGTGCAAAGCCGTATAAACACTGGCGATTGCGCATCTCGTTGATTTGGCGAGTGGGGACGTAGTTCAGTTGGTTAGAACGCTGCCCTGTCACGGCAGAGGCCGCGGGTTCGAGTCCCGTCGTCCCCGCCATCATTCTAAAGAGGTTGTTGATCGATGGCCTTTTTCTCGCAGGTGCAGAAAGGTGCAAGCCCTCCCGGTGCACGAGCCCGAAATTGGTCACAAATCCAAACAATTCAGTGTGTTTCAGCGGGTGCAGCGAAGGTGCTTTGATCAGGCGCTGTCAAAAGCATCGCCACTGCGTTTTGCGCTTCGCGCTTAGCGGGCGTGACAGACTGAGTGTACGTGTCCAGCGTCAGCCGAGCTGATGAGTGCCTCAGCAAATCCTGCTGAACTTTGATGTCTGTGCCGAGGGAACGGAGGAGGGTCGAGTAGGAGTGCCGGAATGTGTGCCATCCGATCCGTTTTTCAATGCCCAACTTGTTGGCTACCGGACGAATTCTCTTGCACATTATGCTCTGTCCCCACAGCGGCCTCTTTCCCTTGGTCCGTGTGCTTGCGAACACCCAATCATCCGCACCAGCATAGCGAGCTTCATTTTTCCACTTCTTGAGTATCTCAGCTAGGGAAGGACCCATAGGGATCGGCTTCATCGATGCCTCCGTCTTGCAATTGCTGATGACACCGTTCACCACAGACCGCACGACGCTTATTTGTCCACTGTCGAAGTCTAGGTCCCTCCAGCGCAGACCAAACAGCTCGCTTTGACGAAGACCTGTGGTTGCGTCGATAAAAATCAAGATATGCGGCAATGGACCAACAGCGCCTAGTAGACGCCGAATTTGGTCAACATGGAGGATGTACGGTATCCGGCGACGTTTGGCACTTTGGCGAACAAGATTCATGGGATTGGCGTCGAAGAGTTCATATCGGCGAGCATGGTTGAAGAGGACGCTCATGATGTTCTTGATTTTCGCGCAAGTGGAACGGGCCAAGGAAAGTTTGCGCAACCACAGCTCCACCTCGATCGGTTTTATCTTGTCGAGCGAATATTCGCCCCATTTGGGTACGATCCATCGCCTGAGATAATTTTCATAACCCTTTTTTGTCGAGTAGGTCTTCCGGGTGTTATCAGAAGCTAGCTCTCGACGTCGGTAGTGTTCCGCAAGTTGCGATATTGTTAGCCTGGCCGTCTGAAGACGAGGATCATTGACGTTAATCTCAAGAACGATGCCCGCGACCGCATCCCGCGCTTCGCGCTCAGTCGCGAACTGTTGAGTGGTACCGAGGACGATCCGGCGGTAGACAGCCTTGCCGCTCGTCCGATCGCGCCACCGAAATTCCCATACTGTCTGTCCATTCCTGCGTTTGGATTTCATGAGGCTTCCGTTTTGCATGCTGCTCCTTTTTTGCGCCGGCAGACGGATTTTCTTAAGCCGGTGGGGATTAACCAAGTCTTGGCGGGTGTTTAATTTGGCGAAACTCACATTGATCCAAAGTCCAATGGATTGCTGCTTTCCGGCGGCAGAGGGGTTGTATTAGACGAAGACCCAAAAGAGGAGTCAGTCCAACTAGTGTTTGAGTCAGTGCTTAGGCAACTGCTCGTGGCCGGACAGCGGTTTCGAGGAAAGCTGGTGTGGTCCATTCGCCAGGTTCAGGTTTCGCAGAACCGGACCTCAGACGAGGGGAAACTTCTCGTTTGCCCGTCATCCGATCACGATCGGCAAAAGCGGAAACTCAAACCTCTAGTTGCTACTTGAGTTGCGCATATTCCGTCTTAGCTTGCTTCAGAATGGGGATTTCAGAATAGGCATCTTTCCACAGTGTGAGGAAATCCTGATAGGAGGATTTTGCCTTTGCTGTGTCTCCGGATAGGACGTAGGATCTCCCCAGTTGCAGGCGCGCCAGAACTCCAATCGGATCGCTAGCCACGATTCCTCGATGATCGACAATCTTCTGGAACTCAGAGCTGGCTTCGGCGCCTTGGTGCGCACTCAGATAAGCCTGGCCGCGCACGTACACTGGATAGAGTGCGCCGAAGAATCCTTGTAGATTGCTACGTGGCGTGCCTAGTTCATACGGAGCGGCGCTTTCCAGCACTTCGATCGCTTTTGAAGGCTGCTGACGATTTAGCGCAAGAATCGCACGAAGCACGGGCAGGTAGCTAAACCTGACGGAAGTGTCTTCCGGGAAATTCTTCTCCAAGTCGTCGGCCAGAGTTTGCGCCCGCGAAGAACTACCCGCGAGAGCCAGAGCCAAGGCAGCGCCGTACTCTACTTCGCGGTCTTTCGCGAGTGCAAGTGCTGACGACGCTCGCTGCGTGGCGATAGTGGGATTGCCGAAAAATGCTTCCCGCAGCGCTGCTCCGATTTCGAACAGAGCGGCTCGTTCGCCATGTCCAGCCTGCTGCGCCAACTCTGCCGCCTGCAACGACATGTTCCGCGCGTCACGTAGTCGGCCGCTGTAAGCCAGCACAAATGACTCGTGATGTGAGAGCCAATCTTCCGCTTCCGAGTTACGTTGACTCAAGGACACTTCACGTGCCATCACTGAATCGTCGGACTTTAAGAACGCCAAGTCGTATCTCAAAACGAGGAAGTCCGGCATTTCCAGTTTACGGTCCGCGGCCCTCTTAAGGGCCACCTTGGCATCCCCCAAACGGTCAAGGTAGATGTAGTCGGAAGCGAGGTTGAGATATCCAATGGGGGCATCAGGATCGAGCTCGATGGATTTCTGGGCCTCTTCCACAGCCCTCTCAAATTTGCCTAAGCCGGTATAAGTGAAGCCGGCCAAGAAATCGTGTGGAGTCGTGTCGCGGGGATAGGATCGTGACCACGCTTGGCAAATTTGTTGCGCCTTTTCCTGGTTTCCGGTCGTCCGCCCCGCATAATAGGCGGTGATGAAAAGCTTCTCCTGCTCGCTGACACGATCGCGCAATTCGTACGCCTTGCTGGTGTGCGCGGACGCAAGAGCAGATTCGCCTGTGTGACCATACATGAGCCCCAGCGCGGCATGTGCAATGGCGAATTGGGGATCGATTTCGACGGCTTGTGTGAAAAATGGGATAGCAGCTTGAGGATTGGAATCTACTAACTGCCAGGCCCCTGCTGTAAGCCTTCAGCGCATCCAAAGATGGAGTCGTAGCCTGCGCTAGCGGCGTATCGTGTTGCCCCACACTTGCGAGCGACTCCCCAACGCGGCTCCTGAACCTCCTTGCGACCTGGTCCAGGGCATTCAAAACTTCTTCCTTGCGACTTGCCTGCACTTGCTCCTCGTCAAGAACTTCGCCATTGTGACAATTGACAGCTTTGGCTCCCAAGACGTACTGGCTTCCGAGGGTTGCAATGGAACCGTTCAACACTGCGGCGCTTCCGGTTCGCTCGCAAACTTCCCGAGCCATTTCAGGGGTTAAATGCGCATCGGTCGGTTGGCCCATCAGCCGGAGCGTTTCGTGAATCCGTTCATCGGAAGCCAAACGAAGGAAGGGCGACTGCTCAAGCTGCACCGATAAGCCTTGCCGCAGTGTCCCCATTCGCAGGCCCCAGATGGCACGCACTTGATGTGCCTGAACTCCCTGCTCAAACGCGTACAGAAATCCAAAACCGATTAGCGCGTAATTGCGCAATGTAAATAATGTAAATAAGGAGGAGTTATGAAGTCCAAAATCTTGAGGTGGGTGCAACGGGCAGGTTATGGTCGTCCAGTGGCCAGATTCGCTCGATTGTCGCTGGTCGTGTTCTTTGTGTGCGGCTTGCTTCTCACATCTGCCAGTGCCGCACCTTTTGTTTACGTCGTTACCCTAAGCCAGCAGTTTGGCACGGTTGACCTTGCTAACGGCCAATTCACTCCCATTGGCAGCCCCACGCCGGACGGCATGTCAAACCTTGTGTGGTGGAATGGGTCACTCCTCAGCCTGGTAACGACCGGTGCCAATGCCGGCTATCTGGTCGAGATCGATACCGCCACAGGCGATGAAACGCTCCTCCGCGCAATCACCTACAACGGCCAACCACTGGGATTTAACGCCTTCGATCTTGCCAAGGTCCGTGGAGATCTCTACGTGACCGACTTCAGCAACAATCTCTATGCCGTGGATTTTGCGACCAGCGCCGCGACTCCTGTCGGACACAGCGGCGGAACGACCGGTTTGAGACCTGATCCCAACGTTCCTCTCACGTTCAATAGCGACGGCACATTCAATCTCTGCGACGAGGGCCTCTACGGGCTCGACGGAAAGCTTTATGCAACCTTCGACTCATTCGACATCGATCCCAACCAGACTCCACCGACCCCGGTCCACGAATACATGTCTCCGTATTTGTGGCAGATCGATCCCCGCAGTGGAGCCGCAACCTTCGTCGCAAACACCGACTGGCACCTCAGCGCCATCGTGGCGGTCAACGGGAAGTTCTATGCCTTCAGGGCCGTGAGCGACGGCTTCAATTTCACTTTCGGGGTCCCCATTGCGCACGCCGAGTTGGCCACGCTCAATTTGAAGACGGGTAAGACGCACAAAGTCGCCGACCTTGACCCGAGTCTCGGGCCGATTTTCGGAGCCGCCCCAGTCCGCTAGGACAACGTTGGCCACGGGTCTTCGCGGGGGCCCAGTGTGGGGAAGAGTCTGGGCCCCAAGTGCGACAAGGTGCAGCATGAATCCACTCAAACTCGGACCAATCGCAACAATGCTCATGGCCGTGTGTGTGTGCCAGGGACAGTTAACTCAAGCTAGGCCGTCCGCTCGTAAAGGCGGCCCTGCCCCGCTCCTGCTGGAAAAGAATGAGGCGAACGGCGCATTTGGCGCTCCTCCGGGAGGATTCATGCTGAAGATCAGCCCCAAAAACAATAGATCGCGGGACCTCGTCATGGGAATTAATAATGATGTATCGGGAAAGGTTAATGCCCGCGGGTGCGCTGGTATTTTGGGCAAATTCGACCTTAATGCGTGTCGCGTCTGAATCGGCGGAGAAAAAGCTGCGGCAACAGCGCTGGCAGCTGCACACCCGCCCAACGGTGGTCCGTTTGAAAAATTGCCCCAACAAATGAGGCGTCGTTATGGAACTGGTCGGGGAATCAAGTCGCACGCCTGCGCATGCAGCAAGTCGTACAACTTGCGCGTATATGCGCCAGGATCCGCCGTCCTTCATGACGGCATTCTCGTAAATGCGATGAAAGCTGCGCCGCAATCAATTCTTCCCAAGAAAGAAACGCTCGGCACCGCTGGACGCTTTTAGTGCTGGGTCTACTTCGATTCCTTAATGATTGCGTCCGCAGCGTTGCCGGCCACCACCCAGCTTGCCGACCCGGCCACGACGGCTTCATCCTCAAACCAGAGGAATCCGAAGTCGTCGATGCACTCCGGAAAATCAGGCTTGATGATGATGTATCCGGGAATCACGGCACCCGGGATGTAAGCATTGTCGGCGCGGTTGTTGCTGTACGTCATCGTCTTCGAGACTGTACCGACTCCAGCTACATACGAAGTGCTGGATGCCGGGTGCGTGCCGAGAATGTAGTTGACGGCGCGAAGTGTGTATTCGGGGCTCACGAGATCCGGAAACGCCTTGTGCAGGAAATACATTCGGATGGCCATGTCCACCACGGCGCCCGATCCGCCCCAGGTGCCCAGGCTCGGGGGCACGCCGAACGGGGTCTCGTCCAGCCGCTTGTCCAGACCCGCGATGTATGTCTTCACCGCTTCACGCATTTGATCTTTCGCGCTGGCGTCCAGGTAAGGCAATGCCCGGATTGCTGTCCAACCGTGGAGGTCCATTTGCTGAGGGGTGATCACCTGAGGGAGTAATTCCTTCAGACGGGACTTGTATGGCTCGGCACCATTGGTGGCGATGGTCAATTCCAGAGCCGCGGGCCAGTCCAGTCCCACGCCAAATCGGCCACGGCCGAAGCCGGCCGGCGGAGTTGCCGGTGCGCTAGGTGGGCCAGAGTTTGTGGGAGCACCAGAGACCAAACCCTGAGACGCAGCCAGCACGCCACCTCCGGGCGCACCTGCCGGAGCCGCCCCGCCCAAGCCGCCGCCCGCCGGATTCTGCGTTGGGTGAGCCTTCTCCTCGTTCCATGCTTTGATCGCGGTCTCGAGACAGTCTTTCGCTAACGCGTCGTCCCAGCCTTTCAGCGTATCGGCTGCCGCAGCCAGCGCCGCAATGGCATTCCACTGAAAAAAAGGATTGTTCGCAGTAAAGATCCAACGATCGTCCGGCTTGCCCGAGTAATCTCCCTTGGTTTCGTTGGGCCCGAGCCTCGGGTCGTAAATGCGGCCGTCAGTTTTCGACGCTCCGTCGCCCACCTGTGTGTACTGGCGCAGATCCGGCTCGTGGGTGCCGCGTATGGCGTGGCCGATGTTGTGGAACTGCGCCAGGATGAGCAGTGCGCCGTGCTTGACTTGCTGCACCGTATCCGGAACGCCATCGGGACGGTGCATCTCAACCTGACGGTTAGCTTCATCCACCGTAAGCTCGTCGTACTTGAGATTGAATTCGCGGTACGCCAGAGCGAGGCTCTGAATCACGCTCAGCTGCGCAGGTTCCTCCAGGTCGAAGTCGCCGGCATCGTACCAGCCGCCCACGTTCATCCCAGGGATGTGATCGCCGCCTTTGTACTTTCCGTCCGTTGCTGTGGCCTGGTTCCAGCCGTCGAATTGCTCCCCAACCACTGGTGCCATACGGCCATCATCCAAATGCGAGGCGCCATGCCACATTCGGTAGCCTTCGCGAACGGAAACGTGGTCCATCTGCGCCGCAAGGTGATGGTCGAGGCTGTCCTGCCAGATGTTGGCGTAAGCATCCCGTGAGATGGGGAAGGGCGCCGTACGCTGGTCTGCGTACTCGATGACATAAAGTCCGGGGTCGTTCACGGGGGTGAAGTCGAATTTCGAATAGACGTAGCGCAGCCACGGTGTCGAAGGCGTGATCGAGCCTTCGAATACCTGCTTGTAAGATCCGTCCACCATCAGGCGCAGCACTCTGGCCGTCTTCGGGGCGTCGTACTTCGGGTCCAGTTCGAGCACCGCCACCTTCGAGAAGCCCGGCGCATAGCCGACCTGGCTGTGCGCGATCACTGGCGGCCTCGTCCAGTTCGGGATCACGTCGGGCCTGATGTGCCAGACGATGGCGGCGATCGTTTTGTCTGAAGGGATCAGCGAACGCAACACGAACCAGCCATTTGGCGCGCGGTCGCGTCCATCGAACAGCATGAGGTCTGCCGTATCCGACTTAACGTTGACCCGGGCCAGCGCGTCGTCGACCCCCAGGGTGATGCTCTTGCCCTCGGCGAACGGCAGCGGCTGAGTGTATCCCTTGGCCTTATCCCAGTCCTCCAGGTAGTACGCCTTTTTCGGTTCATCAGGCAGGGGCAAAACCTTTGTCATCGGATCGTTCGGCGTACGCGGGAAGATGCCGGCTTTGCTTCCGTCCACCAGGTAAGCCTTGCCCATGTAGATCGAGGGCAGGAACTCCAAATTAAAACCCGCCCGTCCTGTCAGTTTCTGCGGTAGTGGCTTGTCGAGGTTGATGCTGACCTTCACGCCGCCTGGTTCCGCTGCGACTTCCAGGGTGTAACTGAAGTCGAACGCCGGGAAAGCGAGGTCGGCGGTGAGCTGGTTGTTTGCCTTATCGGCATGGCGATCTTTGAGGGTTGCTACCAGGTCCCACTGCTCCGGCGTTGGCATCAGGCGCACATCACCGTTGGTGGCGATGCGCTGGCCATGGAGAATCATCTCCATGGCCGTGTTCTTTTGGTCCACAAACACGGGATGGTACGTGCTGTCGTAAAGAAAAACGCTGAAACCTTGAGTATCGAGGTAATTCTTGTCGGTCACCTTCATGGCAAAATCGGCGCCGGACAGGCCTGGGGCCGAGATCAGGGCCAACAGGAGGCAAACTCTGATTTGCGTGAACATGATAGGGATTAATACTGCTCCTTTGCCCCAACATGATATGACATGCACATCGTCTGGGCGCCATTGTTCCCCAGGCGCGAGGATTTCTGAGCGGGATAGCTAAACGATCAGCGTGATGCCGACAAGAAGGGAACGCATAAGAACAGTGGACCTATACATCAGAGAACCGCGGCCATGCGAAGAGCTGCGTTTCAGGAGTGCATGACGGAAATTGGTTTGCGAACCATTCCGGAATTGCTTTTCGCAGGAGATCACACGATGGAAGGCGGCATGAAAGCGATGTCTGCTCTGGGCGCCCTGCCAGATCGCCCATCGGCGGTGATTTGTTCGAATGATCTGACTGCAATCGGCGTGATGCGCCAAGCTTTCGACCTATCCGTAGATGTTCCACGCGACCTGTCGGTCATAGGGTTCGAGGACATTCGCATGGCACAATTCACGATTCCGGCGTTAACCGCGGTGGAGATTTCACAGACCGTGATCGCCGAGACGGCGTTTAGAGCGTTGCTCCAGTCGGCTCAGTCTCCAAGCAATGGTTCATCGCATCAGGCGTACACCATCAAGACAAATCTGTTGCTTCGAAGCTCTACCGGCCTGTCGCCTGATCGCCGCATGGGGAGCAAGCCTTAACCAGCGAGGATCGAGGGGGTCTCTCTGAAGACTAGGCAGAGCTTTGAAGCAGGTTTCTTTCGATTTGAAGCAAGCCCAATGATTTGAGCGAGGGACCGAGAACGACGGTCAGGCAAGAGGAAGGTACTTCACCGATTGGCTACCAAGAATAAGACGCGACAATCGTGGGCGGAGCCGCGATGTCGTTCACAACATCGGTATGAAGCACGATCTGCATGTTCTTACTACTCCAATCTCTCGGCAACTGCCTTACAAGGTCGGCGATCATTTGTGGATTTGTGACGAAGTCGCCTGCGGCGTGAGTCCCAAAATGACCGAGTCCCGCAATTGTTACAAGAGCGCTTCCAGTCTTAACGTCAAGAATGCGGGAAACAATCGCATAGTCATCACTAAACTTCCCCTCGGAAAACTTAGGCCACCACATCCGCGACGTGTCGGTTCTGTCCTTAAGGTGCATCTGCGGTGTATCGCCGTCCTCAAAAACAAACCGCAGATTGTCCGTCATCTGGAGGGTCCAGCTGTTGTTAAATGCACCGATCAGCACGGCCGAACCTTGTCGCAAGTCCCCGAAGGAGAGATCGCTACCGAAGCGGAGGTCGTAGGCACGCTCGTGTGAGGTAAATAGCGAGGAGATCTCAGCAGTCGCTGAAGCATCACCGATGGTCAAGTATGTGTTCTTCACAGGAACGAAATCATCACCTGTGAACTTCTTGAGATCTTCTCTCGGGACAAGGCTTTCAAAGTTCGGAGTGTCGTCTTCCGAACGCGGGTGGCTTTTTCGATAGCGATAACGGGCTTGTTCCGACAAGCGATAAACGCGATTGCTGCCGGTGCAGAGCAGTACCGGACCTTTGTTTCGTAGTATCGGTTTCCAGAACTGATCGAGTGCACTTTCGACTGGAGGTCCTTTACGCGTCAAAGCTAGGGTGGCGAACAGGGTTGCAACGACTCCAGCCAGCAATATCAGCAGCGCAAGCCGTTTTTGTTTATCAAGCCGCGCATTCGAACCCGCGACGTCTACCCGGCTTTCAGCAAGCAGTACTCTTTGCGGAAGTACTTCACTGGCAGTGGCGGAACCTTCCGAGGAAGGAGCCTCGACAGGATGGAACTGCGCCTTATACGATCCAGTAGGAATTTCAATCTTCCAGTGGCCGGGCTCGTTGTGTCGCGCCTGATAGTATTGGGCTAGTCGTTTTCTGACGTCGGCAGCACGCAAGCGAACCACGGGATCTTCAGCCGTATCGTAGTCAGGAGCGCGTCCGAACACTTCAACCCCAATCACGCGTTCGCGAAGCGAGTCGTCATATCCATTGAGACTGTGTTCCACAACGTAGCGAAACAGATCCTGGCACTGACGGCTGGTCCGAAAGGGCGGACTCTGGAGAATTCGGTCCACCTGCCCGTGAATCTCAGGTCGAGTTCCTGCGGGGAGCGCTTCCGGAGGCGTATGGTGTTGGGTGCTCATAGGCTCAGGTGAAGATTCTTCGCCTCAGGCGAGCAAAAGTGGCGGTATTTTACCGCTGAAGTTAACGATTTCGCACATCTTTATTCTCTACCCGTAACCAATTGTCAACACAGGAGTTCTCTAGGTCTGCCCCCGTACGCTACTGTAACCAACCTAGACACAGTGGTGAATCCGGCATATCCCTTCGGCTCCGCGCCCCGAAGCGCCTGAAGTATACCCTGTCGCAATTTGCTGGGAACGCTCCGGGGATGAGAAATCAAGGAGCCACCCCAAATGTCCAAACCTCGGCGTTTGAACCCGCTTCTGATGTTGGTCGTTGCCACTTTCGCGATCAGTACAACCGTTCCTTTTGCCCAAGGCCAGTCGCTCGCTTCCTCGGCTGCATTGTCGGGTTCGGTGTCGGACCCCTCCGGGGCCCGCATTGCCAATGGCAACGTCACTCTGAGTAGCCCTGAGAAGGGGATCACCCGTACATTCAAGACGGATGCCGAAGGAAACTTCTCATTCGCGCTGCTCCCGGCGTCGACCTACACGCTGACCGTAACAGCTCCGGGCTTCAGGACGTACAAGCAGGAAGGAATCGTGCTGGAAGTCGGCCAGACCGCGAGCCAGGCAGTCACCTTGATCATCGGCTCGGTTGAGCAGGTCGAGGTGACGGCGGCGGCGCCCCTGCTGCAGACCGAGAATGCCAATGTTGGCGCCGAGATCACCACCAAACAAGTCACGGAACTGCCATTAAATCTGCGGAATGTGTTCAATTTCGTGGAGTTGAACTCATCGGTTAATAACCTATCGCAAAGGCAGACCATTTCGTCGGGGGGACAGCAAGGCTCCGCCGACCAGGACGTGTCGTTCTTTAACTTTGGCGGCGGCTACTTTGGAACGACGGCATTTCTTTTAGACGGTGCTTGGGATGCGAGCGAGGGGTGGGGCGGAGTCATCTATGTTCCATCCCCTGACAACGTGCAGGAGTTTAAGGTTCAACAAAATTCGTTTACTGCGCAATACGGGTGGAGTACCGGAAATGTGATCAACGTCGTGACCAAGTCCGGCGGCAAAAATTTGCACGGTGACGTATACGACTATCTCCGCAATGGCGCGCTCGACGCGAACAACTACTTTAACAACTTGAATCACAACCCGCGCCCGAATTCTCATCGCAATCAGTTTGGCGTAGCCGTCGGGGGGCCGGTGTACATTCCGGGCATCTACAAGCAGCGTAACAAGACATTCTTCTTCTTCAACTTCGAGGGCCACAGAGACCACAACGCTGGGCAGCTTTCAGGTACCTCGCCACTCCCGGCCTTCCGCAGCGGGGACTTCTCGGCAGTAGTGGGGTCCCAGGCAATGACCTGCGGTCCTCAGAGCAACCAGCCATGCGTTGATGTGTTGGGCAGACCGATTCTAACCGGTGCCCTTTACGACCCATACACAACACGACATCTCACAGCCGGGCAGGTGGATTCGGTAACTGGACTGACGGCGACCAGTGCCGGCAACGTGCGTGAACGTATTGCCGGAAATAACGTGGCCAACGCTACCAACGGCATCAATCCTATCGGGCAGGCGCTGGTTAACTTTTATCCGACGCCGCTGACTAGCGCATTGTCAAACAATTGGAGCGCTACCGGTCTTCAGGCGGACTACTCAGACGAGTACAGCGGTCGGATTGACCACAACTTCAGCGACAGAACGCGCCTTTACGGACGGTATTCCTACAAGAAGGAATACAAGGACGAAGAAGCTACTTTCTTTGGCGCAACCAATCCTGCAGGTCCAGGGCAGCGAAACCCCAATAACCGCTGGAACATTGGCGTCGGCCTGAGCGAGGTCTTCACTCCCACTTTCACTATGAGCCTCAACTTAGGTGGGATGAAGTGGGTTGAGGGCAACGATGTGCAGAGCCATGGCTTTAAAGCCTCGTCTTTGGGGTTGCCCAGTTTTATCGACACCTACTCCCCACAGTTCCCCATTATTAGTGTGGCCAGCTATCTGTCGCAAGGGCCGCTTGCCGGCGCAGGGCAAGGTGCATTTCCTCGATCTGCCGGTAGCGGATCGGTCGACTTTGTGAAAGTAGATGGGAAACACCAACTATCCTTCGGGTATATGGCAGTCGCGACAGACGAAAACGGCGGGCGATTTCACTTCACGCCCTTCAACTTTAACAATCTTTTCACGGCCGGTCTGGATAGCTCGGGACAGAACGTCGCTGGCACCGGCGACTCCGTTGCTTCGATGCTGATGGGGTTGCCTGCCAGTGGGAACACCGGTATCGCAATTTCGGTGGTGAGCCGCACCTGGTTTCATGGAGTGTATTTGCAGGACGACTGGAAGGCGACACAGAAACTTACTGTAAATCTGGGCCTGCGCTATGAAATTCAACGACCCGTGACCGACCGGTACAATCGTCAGGCATGGTTTGACTACAAGACTGTCAATCCGATCAGTTCCTCAGTGGGGCAGAGCTACCTGGGAGAACAGCAATTCGCCAGTTCCAGCCAGCGCGGACTGTTCAACACGGACTACAAGAATTTTGCACCGAGAATCGGATTCGCTTATCAGCTGATGCCGAAGCTTGTGATGCGAGGAGGCTACGGTGTTTTCTATCCTCCGAGCTATCGCGGAACTGGCCCGGCACCCGGCTTCAGTTCTGATACTCCTTACGTCGCGTCGAACGATGGTGGCTTGACCCCGGCAAATACCTTGAGCACCGCGTTTTCAGGCGGGCTCGTGCCGGTCACTGGAAACTCATTAGGCGGCTTGACCAACGTCGGTTTCGGCGTAACAGCCGTTTCGCGGACTCGGAAGACCTATTACGATCAGCAGTGGATGTTTGGATTTCAGTACGCGCCCACAACCAGCGATGTACTGGATATCACGTACGTGGGCAATCATGGGGTTCATGTGGATGCCAGCGGCCTCAATCTGAACCAGCTTGATCCCAAGTACTTCTCCATGGGCAGCGCCCTCACGAATCAAGTTCCAAACCCGTTCTACCTTCACATCACATCGAGCGGCTGTAGTCTTGATCAGCCCACGGTCCAACAGGGACAGTTGCTCAGGCCGTTCCCAGAATTTTGCGATATCACGGAGAACCAAGACCCGGCGGGTAGCTCACATTACAACGCCCTCGACGTGAACTACACGCACCGGGTATCGCAAGGGCTTACGCTGTTGGCGTCCTACACCTTTTCGAAATTTATCGACAACGTTGGTGGACCGGAAAACTGGGCTTCAGCGTCCGCCAACTTCTCGGAAAACATTCGTAACGTTTACAACCTGGCCGCCGAGAAGTCGGTCGACGCGACCGACACTCCTCACAGCTTCGTTCTCAGCTATGTGTACGAGCTTCCGGTCGGGAAGGGCAGGAAGTTCGGCTCAGGAATGAGCAGAGTCACGAACGCGATCGCTGGCGGGTGGCAGACCTCTGGAACACTGACCCTGAAAGAGGGCTTTCCGCTCACAATTACCAGTTCAGGCAATGGACTCAACTATTTCGGTGCGGGTCAGCATGTGGATGTTGTTGGTGACTATCACATTGCTCATCAAAGCCGTACCGAGTGGTTTAACACGGCGGCCTTCGCGGTCACCCAGCCATGGAGTCTGGGAAATGCTCCGCGATATTTTTCTGACCTACGTGCCCCAGGCTATAGAAACTGGGACATAAGCATTCAAAAGTATTTCCCGATTGAAGAACGGTTCCGTTTCCAATTCCGGTTGGATATGTTCAACAGTTTGAATCACACCAACTACTACAGCCCGAACACATTCATGGGTGGTGGATTTGGGACCATCACTCAAGCATGGACTCCACGACAAATGCAGGCAGCGCTGAAGTTTTATTGGTGAAGCGTGCGAGCAATTAGGACTTCCTCTGGGGTCTGTTGTTCGATCCTTTGCGTTTTGTTAGGCGTAGCATTCGCGCAACAGACACCGGACTTCGAATCTCTCCTGGCCTCGGCGCAACAAGCTCAGGGCAGGAGTGATTTTCGGACCGCCGCCGAGTTCTACCGCCAAGCGGCTGGTCTCCATCCCGAGGTCGCGGAACTGCAAGCGAACCTCGGGTTAATGTACTACCAGACCGGGAACGATCAGCAGGCCGCTGAAGCTTTTCGCAAGGCGATTCGTCTGAAGCCGGCTTTGTTCGTTCCCAATCTATTTCTAGGGCTCGATTATCTGAAGTCAAAGCGGTTCAAGGAGGCGATTCCGTACCTCAAACGGGCTACTCTTTCCAGGGCCACCGATATTCAAGCAGAGCTCGGTCTTGGCCAAGCGTATGCGGCTGTTGGAGATACTCGCCGAGCGACCCGCGCTTACATGCGGGCGACGGAGCTTGATCCAGCCAACGCGGACGCCTGGTATCGCCTTGGCATTGGTTATCTGGAACAGGTCGAAGCGGACGCGCGCATCGCACTCACGCGACACAAGGATTCAGGCTACTCGCAAGCTCTCATGGCAGATAACTTTTCCCAGCAACGCGCATTTATTCAAGCCGAAGCCGCTTATGAGAGGGTGCTCGCCCTATCGACGCATCCCCCAGGACTGCATGCGGAATACGCTTTCGCCTTGCTCAACGGGCACGATCTCCCTGCTGCAGAAAGGGAGCTAAAGGCTGAACTCGGGTCGTCCCCCGGTTCTCTCACCGCGAAACTGGGTTTGGCACGTTTGCATGTTGAGCAAGGGGCAGCTGAGAAAGGGGTGGCGGAGATTACGAACATCTGGAACACCGACGCCGGCTTTCTCAGAGCAAATGCTCCGCGTTTGACGGCTGACTTGTCTCAGGCAAGGCGTTCTGAACTTGAGCGCGCTCTGGAGGACAGGCAGGCAGCAGGCGACGTCTCGCACGAAGTTGCTGCTCTCTTTCGAGAAGAGGGCTCTCAGGGGGGCGCAATTGCCAACGCTGACCTCCCTGCCGCGCCGATGAAGGCCCCGCGCCCCGATGCGGCAAAGTCGTACGCGGAGGGCAGGTATCGGCAATGCGCTCAGTCGTTGGCTTCTCGACTTTCACTGCTTCCGGTAAAGGACCTCCGCTTATTAGCATCCTGCGGATACTTAACCGGAGACTACCGAGACGCCTCCGACGCGGGGGCGAAGCTGGCCGCCAGCGTCACTACAGAAGCTGAAGGACTGTACTGGGAAATAAGGTCTGCCCAGAAGCTTGCGAGCGATGCTCTGGCTCGGGCGAGCGAGTTGGACTCGAGCTCGCCGAAGTTGCACGTCTTGTTAGGAGACGTTTATCGCCAACGGAGCGATTTGCCCGGCGCCGAAAAAGAGTATCGCAAAGCATTGGAACTTCAGCCCGAAGACACCGGCGCGCTATTTGGCCTGTCTTTAGTATTGCTTGCCGATCAAGAAAAGGATGAGGCCCTCCGTCTCGCGCAAACTGCGTTACAGAAGAATGCTGACGACCCCGAACTCAACGCCGTGATGGGCGAGATTCTTTGCGCTCGCTACGACTACTCCGGCGCGGAGCCATACCTGAACAAAAGTTTGAAAGCCAAGCCAGAGTACATTTCCCACGTGCATGCGTTGTTGGGGAAGGTCTATGCGAAGACGAACCGCACACAGGACGCAATCGCGGAATTGAAACTCGCTCTCGCGGATGACAAGGACGGCCAACTTCACTATCAGATTGCTCGCTTGTATTTGAAAGTGGGCGATCGCGAGTCAGCTGAACAGGCGCTTCATGTGTCCGAGCGACTGCGCAGTGAAGGTTTGAACAGGGCAGCGGTTGCGATCCAACAGGGCCAAGACAACAGCGATTCGCAGTAAAGACACTGGAAAGACATCTGTCTTACGCATTGCCGCGAACCGCGGGATATTTGCCAATCTGCGAAAGGACGATCGGTGCAACTAACCAAATATGACCAAGAGGCGCGGTGCCCTTCTTTTCCTGTTCTCTCTTATTACATCGGCATGGAGTGTCAACGAGCCTCGATTTGCCGTCAAGGACCCTCGCCGGGATTCAAACGGTGTCACCTTTCGCACCAATAGCGGAAGCATGCGGATTGAGGTGTGCGGCGAGCGAGTCGTACACGTCATCGCCAGCCCAACGTCTGAGATTCCGTCTCCTAAGGTTCCCGTCGTCACCCAACCGTGTCGGGCTGCCTCGCTACAGGTCAAGGTCGGAAGGACAGAAACCACGCTCCTTACCCCGGCGATTACGGTAGCCGTCAATACATCGACCGGTGCACTGAGTTTCTCTTCCGGGAACGCGAATGTTGTGCTGACCGAGCCTCCTCAAGGAGGCAAAGCCTTCGACGTGCAGTCCTCTGAAACAAAAACTTGGCAAATCCAACAGACATTCCTGTCGCCCTCTGACGAGGCCCTTTATGGACTCGGGCAGCACCAGGAGGGAATCTTTGACGTTCGCGGAGTCCCAATTCGCCTGCATCAGGCGAACACAAACATTTCGATTCCGTTCCTGCTATCAAGCAAGGGATATGGCCTCCTGTGGAACAATCCCTCACTCACTGATTTCAACCCCGCTGACCAAGCGATTGCGATTGACCCAAAAACTACGAGCGGTAAGTTCACCACCGCTGCAAAAGGCGTGTACGGTTTTCTCTTGAGCAGCGACAACCGTGATCGGCTTTCGTTAAAGGTGAACGGCCAACCTGTCATCGATCTGGAGAATATCTGGACCCCGAGCTCAGCCTCGGGTGTTATGACGTTGGATGCCAACAAGGAATACGACGTCTCCGCCCAGGGCGGCCCGGGAGGCGTTCAATTGTCGGTGCGTCCTCCGCAGGACACCACGACATTCCGATCCGAAGTCGGGCAGGCGATTGACTACTATTTCTTCTATGGACCCGACTTGAACCATGTGATCTCTGAGTACAGGGCGCTTACCGGTGAAGCCCCGCTCTTTCCCAAGTGGGCGTACGGCTACTGGCAATGTCGAGAGCGGTATCACAGCCAGCAGGAAATCCTCGATACGGCCGCCGAGTTTCGCAAACGGCAAATCCCGGTGGATGTTCTGGTGCAAGACTGGCAGTACTGGGGCAAGTATGGATGGAATGCCACAAAGTTTGATGAAGACAACTATCCGCAGCCCAAAGAGATGCTGGATCAACTCCATGCCAACGAACTACACATGATGATCTCCGTATGGTCAAGATTTGGAGAAGACACTGACGTTTACAAACGGATGAAGGCCCACGATTTCTTGGTTCCAGGAACCGTGTGGACAGACTTCTTCAACCCCGCAGCTCAATCCGCATTTTGGTCGGCCCTTAAGGAAGGAATCTTCCAAGACGGCATGGATGCCTGGTGGATGGATGCGTCGGAGCCAGAGTTCGATGTGCTCAAGGGCAAGCAGACGTTCCTGGGGAGCGGCGAATCCGTACGCAACGCCTACCCACTCTACGTGACCAAGGCCATCTACGAGGGCCAACGCGCCACTACAGATCGGAAACGTGTCGTGATCCTGACGCGCTCAGCTTTTGCCGGGCAGCAGAGGAATGCGGCTGCGTCCTGGTCCGGAGACATCAGTGCGAACTGGCTTACACTTCGGCGGCAGATCTCGGCAGGGCTGAACTTCAGCATGTCGGGTATGCCTTACTGGACGACTGACATCGGCGGATTCTTCCGCCCCAAGGATCAATACACATCCGAGGCTTACCATGAACTGCTGATCCGCTGGTTCGAGTACGGGACGTTTTGTCCGGTTTTCCGCGTTCACGGATACCAATCAAATGCAGAGCTGTGGAACTATGGCCCCCAAGTCGAAAACATACTTACCGAGTATGATCAGCTGCGTTACCGTTTGCTGCCTTATATCTATTCCGCTGCTTGGGGGGTAACCAAAAAAGGGGAAACGCTCATGCGATCGCTTCCGCTGGAGTTTTCCTCGGATCCGGGTGCGCGAGCAATCTCGGACCAGTTTCTCTTCGGCCCAGCATTGCTGATTAGTCCGGTGACCACCGAAGGCGCCAAGCAAAGAACTCTTTATTTGCCCGCTGGCACCAGTTGGGTCGACTTCTGGACTGGCAAACGAGTAAAGGGAGGCCAAACCATCAACGCAGAAGCTCCCCTCGACTTGCTTCCTATCTACGCCAAGGCGGGTTCAATCGTTGCTTTTGGCCCGGAAGGGCAATACGCTTCTGCTAAAGCGGAACCCATCGAGGTGCGAATCTTCGCGGGCGCAGACGCGGACTTCACCCTTTATGAAGACGAAGGCGACAACTACAACTACGAGCATGACGCCTACTCTGTTATTTCCATCCACTGGGACGACAAAGCTGGAACGCTTACCATTGGAGATCGTCACGGAAGCTTCCCAGGAATGCTGGAGCATCGGACATTTCACGTTTTGCGTGTCACTGATGGACATGGAGTTGGCATTGCCCCGGCAAAACCTGATGCCAGCGTCGAGTTCGATGGCAAGTCTGTCTCGGTTCACTTGTGAGTTCCCGCACACGAGTCACATGTATGAGCACACGCATGAAGGACATCGCGAGAGACCTCGGATTATCGGTTGTCACGGTCTCCAAGGTCCTCCGTAACCACCCCGATGTAGGCAAGGAAACTCGCAAACGAGTTCTAACCCGCGTAAAGGAACTTGATTATCAGCCCAACTTAGCCGCACGGGGATTGGCCACCGGACGTACATATTTGGTGGGTTTGGTCGTGCCCACTCTGCATCATCCGTTTTTTGCAGAAATCGCACAGGCTGTGACCGATGCCTTGAAGGTGAAGGGATACTCGCTCATCGTTTCGACTTGCGAGGAAGATCCGGACCTCGAAGCATGGGAAGTAGATCATTTGCTCGCCCGACGCCTGGATGCGCTGATTATTGCATCTTGTCGGTCGACATTAGACCTCTTCCTTCGAATTGAGAGGAAGAAGACGCCATACGTTTTGATTGACCGCAGTTTACCCGGACTGTGCGCCAATTTTGTCGGAGTTGACGACGAAGCTGTTGGTGCGCTCGCCACCAGGCACTTGATCGACATCGGCTGCACAAAAATTGCCCACATTCGTGGTCCGGAAACCAGCCCGGGCAGAGGTCGGTTGGAGGGCTACCGACGGGCACTTCTGCAGGCCGGTCTGACGATCCGTGAGGATTACATCATCAATGAGTCTAAAGGCGATGTGCAAACCAGACGGCGGGGGGCCGATGCAATGCGGGAATTGTTGAATTGTAGGCCGGCGCCCGACGGCGTTTTCTGCTTTAATGACCCGCTCGCCATCGGCGCGATGAATCGATTGCTGGACGAAGGGCTGAGAATTCCCGAGGATGTCGCAGTAATTGGCTGTGGGAACCTTCACTATGATGACTCTCTGCGCGTCCCGCTCTCGAGCGTCGACCAGCGTATCCCACAAATCGCACAAGAAGCCGCACGGATTACACTCCGGATTCTAGCCTCGAAAGTCGTCCGAAAACCGCAAAGCATCGTGCTAGAACCTCAACTCGTCGTGCGCGCATCCACACAGAGGACCGTGGCAAAACGCTCGCCATCAGCGGATAGTGTGACCATGAATACTCCCGTGGGAGAAATGCGGTTTTGAGGCGCAGAATGCCGGCCCATTTCATTTTCAGCCTTCGACCTGGTCAATGACGTGTCGATTAATCGCAGAAGATTTCTCGTGTCCAGCGGGGTCACGGCCTTTGGGGCTCTCGCATTGGATGCGTTTGGCCTCCCGTCAATTTCAAATACCGTGGAGCCATTCCAGTGGAACACGAGCGACTTGGTCTTCACGTTTGACGTCACCGCCGGGAGATTGCGGCAAAAACGCCTCGTCCCCGTGGATGTCGCTGCCCTCGACAATTCTTCTGGCGTTGAAGCGGCGCTGCAATGCAGTGGCGAGAATTCCCCCGACCAGGGCATGAAATCCGGCACTGGACAGCCGGGAGTCCGGTTACTCTTTGCCGGAAAACGTGAAGAATCAACGCGCGGAGGTGAACGGCTGGTGTGCACGCATACCGACTCGAATCTCAAGCTGCGCGTAGAGTCTGTTTACGAAGCTTTTGACGGGCTTCCTGTCGTCCGCCGGTACACGCGAGTTACGAACGAGGGAAACTTGCCTGTAGGCATTGACTTCATGAGCTCCGCGATGCTCCATGGACTTGCAGACCCGCAGAACTACGATCACGAACTCCGTATCCATGTTGCTTTCAACAGCTGGATGGCCGAGGGACAGTGGCATGTGCTGCGTCCTTCAGAGATGGGCTTTGTCGAAAACGAGCGCACAAGCTGGTCGGAAGCGCGGGCGGGAAGCGTCGGCAGTTGGTCGACAGAGCGCTATTTGCCGATGGCCATGGCCGAAAACACGAAGTTAGGCCTGATCTGGTTCTGGCAGATCGAACATAATGGGTCATGGTATTGGGAGATCTCCAATGTTTCGGCACGCGACAACAACGCTGACAACGTCTATGCCTACCTGGGTGGTCCCGATGATCTTCACTCCGCAGCGTGGAAGAACTTAAGACCAGGCGAAACCTACGAGACCGTTCCAGTAGCGGTCGGATGTGTACGTGGCGGATTCAGCGAAGCCGTAGATGCGCTCACGCGCTACCGCCGGACGGCGTGCGTCAGACCACGCTCAAACAATTCACGATGCCCCGTGATTTTCAACGACTATATGAATTGCCTGTGGGGCAACCCTACGGAAGCCAAGGAGTTGCCCCTCATCGCCGCTGCCGCGCAGGCGGGCTGTGAATACTTCGTAATCGACGCAGGATGGTACGCAGACGCGCATGAAGACTGGAGTCAAACAATCGGCGCCTGGCAGCCTTCCCCTACGCGTTGGCCACGCGGCCTGAAATTTGTTCTCGATCAGATCCGGCAAGCAGGAATGATTCCCGGCCTATGGCTCGAGCCTGAGGTCGCGGGAGCAAAGTCTTTGCTCGCGCAGAAGCCCGACAGCTGGTTTTTTGTGCGTCACGGAAAGAGGGTGCTGAAGAACTCACGGTTCCAGCTGGATTTCCGTAACCCGGACGTCCGCGCTTATCTCGATCAGGTGATCACAAGACTTGTGAACGAATATGGCGTCGGCTACATCAAGATGGATTACAACGTCGATTCGCTGCAGGGGACTGAGACCGATGCAGACAGCCTTGGACAGGGCTTGCTCGAACACAACCGAGCACACTTAGCCTGGTTGGACACAATCCTGAACCGCTATCCCGACTTGACCATTGAGAACTGCGGGAGCGGAGGCGGGCGCATGGACTACGCGATGCTCAGCCGCCTGCAACTTCAGTCCATGACCGACCAGGAAGATTACTTGAAATTGCCCGCAATTCTTGTAGGGGCTTCCGCGGCGGTCTTGCCGGAGCAACTAGCGATCTGGTCGTACCCGCTGGCGAACGCCAACGCGGATCAAGCCAGCTTCAACATGGTTACGGCGCTGATGTGCCGCATTCACCAGAGCGGTCGTTTGGATTCACTCTTGCCGACTGTGTCGGAACAGGTGGCGGAAGGCATCCGTGTCTACAGGGATGTCCTCCGAAGAAGTATTCCCGCAGCAATTCCGTTCTATCCGCTTGGCATGTCTGATGTGACCAATCCCGAAGTACCAGTTGCTCTAGGAATGCGGGCTCCGGAACAAACTCTAGTCGCCGTCTGGAGAATCGACGGACCCGCAACCACGAGAATACCGGTGAAAGTTCGGGAGGCAAAAGTTCTGTACCCAACGGGCCTCGATATCAAGGTTACTAATGACGGAGGAGCGTTGAACGTCGAGTTTTCACGAAAGCGCATGGCTTGCCTGGTCCAATCACATTAGCGTGACGGGAGGTGCTGCCGGACTAGACGCCCCCGAAAGTGGGATCAAGCCGTGGCGCGTGGGGCCGGCTCAAAAGTTCTTCCCTTTCTTGTGCGTAAACTCGCCAGTGCCTGGTGCTGTGGAAGATTTGACTGCTTCGACAGGGAACGTAACCGCCCTCATCTCCGGAGTGGAAGCTTGCCTCGAATGTCATGGGGTGTCGCTGTGGCTGGCAAAGTCAGTTGAGAGGATGAGCTCCTATCGCGCCGGTTCCTTGACCCCGACGATGCGATCGCCAGCCACCTCGTGCATCTGCTGAACGATCCCCGACGGCCAGCGTATTTCGATGAGTTCCGCCGAAGAGTCCGCTCCAAGTCCGAAGTGGACGGGCCCGGCGCTTGAAGACGCATAGCCACAACTGGTGGTCATGTGGTTGTACTGCAGTCCGGATTTGGTGACCAGCTTGATTCTCGCTCCAATGCCGTCACGATTGCTCTTGGTCCCTTGCAGTTTGAACTCCAACCAATGGTTTTTGTCATGGCTCTCGTTGATCCAAATTTCTGCGGGTGCTGTGATCGCCGTTACGACGACATCGAGGCGGCCGTCTCCGTTGAGATCACCGACCGCTGAGCCTCGATGACGTAAACGGTGTTGGTCGGTGAAACCTGCCTCGGTTGTGAGCGCTGAGAACTTCATGTTGCCGAGATTGCGGAAGACCGTGTTCGGTTGCTCGATTGTCAGGTTTGCAGCGGAATCGAGTGACTGCACATGTCCGCGCGAGACGAAAATGTCCTTCCGCCCGTCATTGTCAAAGTCCGCGATGTTGGGAGAATAGCCTGCCATGGGAAGTGTCATTCGGGTCAAACCGCTCTCGCGCGTTACTTCCTCGAAACTTCCTTTCCCTGTGTTGCGAAACAGGGGGAAGGTTTCCGAATCGAGGGCGACGAGAAAGATGTCGGGATAACCATCGTTGTCGAGATCGCGGAAGTCGACGCCCATTCCAGAGATGTACACGCCGTCTTCGCGAAGGGCGACGTTCTCCTCAAACCCTACTTCCTCGAATTTTCCGCCGCCTTTATTCCGGAAGAACGAGTTCATCAATTTGTCATTGGGGATGATGAGGTCCATCCTGCCGGAGAGCTCCGAGTCAGCTGCTGCGATCCCCATACCCTTGCCCGGGTGCGCGCGGAACCCTGCCTCGACGGAAGCATCTCGAAAAGTCCCATCGCCGTTGTTAATAAACAACTGGTTGGGCGTGGGCTTATACATCTTCGGGCTGCAATAGTCGCGGTGCCCGTAGATCTCGCACGCAGGCTCATGATCGACATCCCACTTCAGATAATTGATGACGATGAGATCGAGCAGCCCGTCATTATTCACGTCAAGCCAAGCAGCGGCGACCGACCACAGAGGTCCATATTCCGGATCGGGCTTGTTCAAGCCCGCCTTGGCCGTGACGTCGGTAAACGTGCCATTGCCATTGTTGTGATAGAGCGTGTTGCGGTAGACGCCGGCAACAAAAATATCCTCGTACCCGTCATTGTCGTAGTCGCCGATGGCGACTCCGTTGTCGAAGCCGCTTCCGGTGAGGCCTGCCTTTGAAGTTACGTCAATAAAGTGTCCATGGCCATCGTTCTCGAAGAGGCGGTTGGAGTATTTCAGGGAATCTTTGCGGAGCGTCTTGATGTCGGCGCCGTTGGTGAAGAAGATATCGAGCTTGCCGTCATTGTTGTAATCGAAGACCGCGACGCCTCCAGCCATCGTCTCGGGAGCGTGCCGCTCGGGAGTCTCGGAGCTGTCCAGCTTGAAGTCAATCGCCTGGTATTCAAAGCGGATTGGGCTGTCGGCCGACGACGCGGCTTGCAGTTGTGTCGACACCCCGTGTAGGCGGGTGCTCACGCCGACGAGCGCCAACAAGGCTGATGCGAAACAGGCAAGAAGCGGTCGACAGTTCATATCAAGAAGAACGCGGTTATCCACGTTGCCATCTTACTCTGTCGAATTGCTCGAACGTTCTTTGTCGAAGAGAGTTGCTCGCGTTATTCTTAAGAACTAGTTCGCGACCGCGCGGTTGTCAATGTTTTCGTGCCCGCATCGCGAACCTGCTCGCAATGAGGATCTCTGGAGTCACCACTGGTGTTGCCATATTTGTTCTCGGAGCGTGTGCGCTGCAGGCACAGACTCCCGCCCAGGCCATGGCGCTCGAACAGCAGGGAAGATTGCCGGAAGCGGCTCATGCCTGGCGGGAGGTGACTGAGCGTTCACCTCGTGATGCCGGAGCTTTTGCCAGCTTAGGTGTCGTTCTCTCCAAACTCCAGAAGTACCCCGAAGCGGCTGAGGCGTACCGCAGCGCACTGAAACTCAATCCAAAACTTCCGAATGTTGCGCTGAATCTGGGCCTTGCTGAGTTCAAGCAGGGTCATTTTCCCGACGCTGCCTCCGCCCTACGGGCGGCTCTGGCTGCGGAGCCGTCGAACAGACAGGCGCGCACGTTACTCGGCCTCAGCTACTACGGGGCCAAGAACTTCGATCTGGCCTCGCATTATCTCGAGCCTGTCGCTCAGGCGGATCCTGCGAATGCCGAGTTGCACGAGGCGCTCGCGAAAAGCTGCTTGTGGGCGCGGAGGTTTTCGTGTGCGCAGGACGAGTTCCGCCGGATTCTCGAGCACAATCCGGACTCAGCCCCAGCGCACCTCTTGCTCGGCGAGGCGCTCGACGGATTGGGAAGGACACCGGAGGCCATTGCCGAACTTGAGGCTGCGGTGAAGGTCTCCCCACGCGAGCCCAATGCGC
The DNA here is from genome assembly GCA_964641665.1 of uncultured Acidobacteriaceae bacterium. Classification (GTDB taxonomy): domain Bacteria; phylum Acidobacteriota; class Terriglobia; order Terriglobales; family Acidobacteriaceae; genus Gp1-AA133. The sequence continues at coordinate 41,621 of CAZXKO010000117.1, read as the reverse complement.
ATTTCGGCCTCGGGTATCTCTATTGGAAGTCGCAGCAATACGAAAAGGCAAGACCCGAGTTTGAAGCCGAGCTCACCTTCGATCCTGGACATGCCCAGGCGCTAGCCTATCTCGGAGACATCGCTTGGAAGAACAACCAGTCCGAAGATGCGCTGAGGCTGCTCAAACAGGCGGAGAAGATTGATACCAAGCTGCGAATCGTGTATGCGGACTTGGGCGCGATCTACATGGGGCAAAAGAACTACAAGGATGCTCAGGCAGCGCTCCGTCGAGCCATTGCCCTTGATCCGAATCAGCCCGACGCTCACTATGAGCTCGGCCGTCTGTATCGTGCTGTCGGAAACAGGGAGGGCGCGGAGAAGGAGCTTCGCACAGCCCGCGAACTTCATAACAAGGAGGAGGTTCCGCCCGGGTTGGCACCGGCTCAGCCTCAAGTGAATCCTTCAACAGAGCAGTAAGAACACGGCTATCATCACCGACCGATGCTGTTCTCAGAGAGAAAAGGATTTCCGGAGAAAATACATGGATTCATGGTTGAGACTTCCGCTCAGAGTTCAGGTGCTTGGCGCGCTGTCGTTTCTCGGCTGTTTTGCATTGGTGCTGGGCGTTCTAGTTGCGCCAGCCGCAGCCGCAGACAAGGTCGTACTGTCGGTGGATGCATCCAAAACCGGCGCAAAGATCGACCGCAACATTTTTGGCCAATTCGCTGAGCATCTTGGCCATGGCATCTATGAAGGAATCTGGGTTGGTTCCGATTCCAACATCCCGAACACCCGTGGCATTCGCAACGATGTGGTCGCCGCACTGAAAGCGATCAGGGTTCCGAACGTGCGGTGGCCCGGCGGATGCTTCGCGGATGAATACCACTGGCGCAACGGGATCGGCTCGCCGCGAGCCGTGACGCTGAATCCGAACTGGGGCGGCGTGATCGAGCCAAACAGCTTTGGCACGCATGAGTACATGGACTTCCTCGAGCAGATTGGAGCCGAGGCGTATGTCTCCGTCAACGTCGGATCGGGAACGCCGCAGGAAGCCGCCGAATGGCTGGAGTACATGACCGCAGCGCAACCGACGACGTTGGAGAAAGAGCGTGCTGCCCACGGCCATCCTGGTCCGTACAAGGTTGCGTACCTTGGCATTGGCAATGAAAGCTGGGATTGTGGCGGCAACATGACCCCAGACTATTACCTGAGCCAATTGAAGATCTACAGCCGGTTTGTGCGCAACTTCAATCCCGCACAGCAGGACAAGGAGCAGATGCTCAAGATCGCCGTGGGCCCCGGCGGTGGCGAAGCTCGCTGGACGGAATGGACAGAAGCCATCATGAAAGCTTACCAGCATCACACGTGGAGTTGGGACTTCAATGGGCTATCAATGCACAACTACACGGTTGCGAAGTGGCCACCGGAATTTAAATCTGTGGGATTCGGAGAGAACGAGTACGCGCAGATTCTCAAATCCACGCTGGAGATGGACGACCTGATTACAAAGCATTCTGCCATCATGGATAAGTATGACCCGGAAAAGAAGGTGGCGCTGGTCGTTGATGAGTGGGGAGGCTGGTACGCACCATTACCCGGTAGCCACCCGGGCTTTCTCGCCCAGCAAAATAGCTTGCGCGACGCGATTCTCGCTGCGTTGAACTTGAATATCTTCGCTCGACACGCCGACCGGGTGCGCATGGCCAACATCGCCCAGATGATCAACGTTCTGCAGGCCATGATCCTGACCGACAAGGAGAAGATGGTCCTGACCCCGACCTACTACGTATACAAGTTATACCTGCCATTCCAGGACTCATCGTTTGTCCCGGTCACGTTAAATACCGGCAACTACTCCCATGGCGACCTCACCTTGCCGCGCGTCGATGCGATCGCAGCCAAGGACAGTGGTGGAAGGCTTTGGCTGGAAATCACAAATGTTGATCCAAACCAACCATTGGAAATTGAAGCCAATCTAGCGGGCATCACGGCAAAGTCTGTGGGCGGAGAGACCTTAACTGCGCCCAAGGTGGACAGCATCAATGCATTTGACGCTCCCACTGTAGTCATGCCGAAACCAGTCTCGGTGAAGATTCAAGGCGACAAACTCTCGATGACGTTGGAACCCAAGTCAGTTACTGTCTTGTCGATCGAGCCATGACATAGCGGTATGGCTCATCCGGAGCGGACATTATTGTTTATACGGTACGATAAACGGTTCGCCGAAGGCTTGATTCCGTCTCCATGCAGGGAGCCGGGTCGAGGTTTGGCTGACGCTAAAAAGTCTTTTCCCCACAGTGAGTTAGGGCTGACAACTAGGCCCTTGAAGGGGCTCGAGGTGCGAGGTTCCAGGTCTTAAGGAATTTTGGGTTGACAGTGAGCCGCGATCCCTGACAGGATTCCAGCCACTTGGCGGCGTGACCCTGCGAGGGGTTGGTTTGGGAGGCATGGCTAAACGTTTAGATTTCGCCAGAGCCCAAGGGTCCGATAACCTGATCACCATCGAGGTTTGTCGCGCGTTAGCCCCATCTGCCCTCGGAGAGCCCAGATGAACTCAGTAGTTGTCACCGTGACGCATCCTAACGAGATCCCCTCACATCTTCCGGGGCAACGTGAAGATTTGGTGCGCAGGGTGGCCTCCAGCGCGACCTTTGAAAAATCACCAAGGCTCCGGGCGTTCTTTCTCCACGTATGCCAGTGTGCGCTCGACAATAAGCCTGAGGAAGCCACCGAGCAACAGATCGGGATTTACGTCTACAACCGCCCACCTGGATACAACCCGAACGAAGACAATATTGTCCGTTCCCAAGCGCGCGTCTTAAGGATGAAACTGGAGCACCACTTCGCAACCGACGGCAAGGACGAGGCGGTCATTATTACGGTTCCGAAGGGACGGTATCTACCCGTCTTCGAACTTCGCTCCGAACAGCCAGTTGTTGTGGTACCCCTGCCTGCCGTCGCCGAATCGAAAACTCGCCGCTTGCGACAACTCCTGATTGGACTGGCTGGGATAACCGGAGTTGCAGTGGTGTGGCTGGCATACTTGTTGTTCACTCCGAAATCTGTGACGTCAGCCTCCTCAGTCATCTCGGCGGCTGCGGCGATACCTGACTCGGTGCAGAGTGCGCTTTCCTCGCTGCCGAAGGGCCAACCGCTTGCAGTTGCTCCGGGGTTTGGTGAAGTTCGAATCGCTGCTGGTCGCACAGGCACTCCTTACGTGGATCTTCTTGGGCATCGCTGGGAAACCGATCATTACTACGAAGGAGGAGTCCCAAAACCAGGTCCGCGGTACTTTTTTCCGCCAGTGGCCGACGAAACCATGTTCAAAACTATGCGGGAGGCGATGTCAGCGGACCCGATGGTTCCGCAATGGTTCCGTTACGACATCCCGTTGCACCCTGGAGCGTACGAACTCCGGCTCTACTTTGCTGATCCACTACGGCAGCCGGATGTGGAACGCAAGGAGGATGCGCAAAACATCCGCCACTTTCAGGTAAGTCTCAATGGACATCCTTTGTTGGTCGGATTCGATCCCATTGCTGATGCGGGTTCTGCAGCGGTTGATGTACGTGCGTTCAGGGATGTGGGCCCGGCGCAAGACGGGAAACTTCACCTGGAGTTTTCAGGTGGAGAACGGCCCTTCGTGAATGCTGTCGAACTGACCCCGGGTACGCCAGGAAAACTCAAGCCAATCCGGATCTCTGTGCATCCGTCAGATTTCGTGGATGCGGATGGAACACGTTGGAGCGGAGACGAGTACTTCATCGATGGGCGCACAGTGTTCTACGAGAATCCCCAGGCGGGCCCGAAGATTCCCGCACTCTACGTCGGCGAGCGGCACGGTAACTTCAGCTATGCGATTCCTGTTGTGCCAGGCAGCTACACGGTGAAGCTCCATTTTCTCGAGTCGTTTTTCAGCCCTTTGATTCCAGCGGCACCCTGCCGAGGCATCGGGTGCAGGGTGTTCGATGTTACCTGCAATGGAGTTACGTTGCTGCAGGACTTCGACATTGTGCAGGCTGCTTCCGGGGCATTCCAGCCCCTCGTCCGCGAATTTCATGGCCTGCACCCCAACGGCCAGGGCAAGCTGCTGCTGTCCTTCTCGCCCAAGGTGAATTACGCCGAGATCCGGGCCATCGAAGTAATCGACGAAGCGAAGTAGCGCGACAAAGTCGTATCGGCCCCGTTGCGGGTTCGAACCCTCCCAGGTCTTGGTTGGTCAACGTCCTCCTTGACGTCGGTCATTAGCTGAACTTCAAGAATGGTCCCCCGAACCTTCCGTCCGCATTGCCCCTCTGCATCCCCACAATTTGGCCCGGTTCGCGATAACTTTGATTGTCAGCAATCGTTTACAAGATCAACAAGAATGTCGCTGGAGTAAGCAGGCGCCCGCCAGACTGCCCCGGTTTTTACGCAAGTTACCGTGACAACACAGTGACTCACACTCAAATTACCAGCCAACTTCACCGTAACACCCCTTAACAGCGCGCTGAGAAGGTGGTTACATTGCGCTCCGGTTGCGGGGTACTCGAATCTAAACGTTTCGATTTGGTTCGGCAGGTCGGAAAAGTGGTCCTGTGCCAACGCTTGACCGCGTCTGGGCTTTAGTTTCCGGCCGCACGCCCCGGTTTGAATCTAGCCACCATGTCCGTGGAGGAGGGTTCGTGGAAAACGCATTCTGTGAAACACGCGCACATCTTTTGCTGCGAGTAGCCCTGTTGCTCATGCTCGGCCTCGTTCTTGTGAGCAGCGCAGCGTATGCACAGGAAACCGCCAGCATCCTGGGTACGGTGACGGATCAATCGGGTGCCGCTGTTGCAAACGTCAAAATCACCATTACGCGTACCGAAACGGGTCTTGTTCGCTCCACAACCACCAACAGTTCAGGGAGCTATGCCGCCCGCGAACTGCCGATCGGCCGCTATAACCTAAGGGCCGAAGCGCCGGGATTCCGAGCGTACGAGCAGAATGGGATTACCTTAAGTGTGAGCGACACCGTCCGAGCCGACGTTTCTCTCCAAGTCGGCGACGTAAAGGAAAGCGTGACCGTCGAGGCAAGTGCCGTTCAGGTCCAATCCGATACCAACGACGTCAGCCAGACCGTGACCGACAAGCAGATTTCCGAACTCGCCACGAACGGACGGAATGTGCTCCAGCTTACGACGCTGGTGCCTGGGGCGTCGTCGGCGATGCCGGATTTCGACCTGCCGGTCGCCCAGTTCCAGAACCGCAACGTCTACTTTAACGGCATGCGGCAGGATGCCAACAACTGGCTCATCGACGGCGGCGAAGCCTATGACCGTGGCGGTGGAGGCATTCTGATTGTCTCTCCGTCCCAGGAAGCGATTCAGGAATTCAAAGTCCAAACCAGTAACTACGCCGCTGATCTGGGCAACTCCTCAGGCGGAATGATTAGCATGGCGATGAAGAGCGGGACGCGCCAGTTTCACGGCGGTGCCTGGGAGTACAACCGCAATGATGCGTTCGACGCTTTCTCTTACCTATCAAAGCTACAGACAAATCCCAAGAAACCGGAACTCCGCTACAACGCGTTCGGGTTCAACCTGGGTGGGCCAGTGGAATTCAAATCCAGAGACCCGAAAACATTCTTCTTCTACAACCAAGAGTGGCGTCGGGAAATTCAGGGTGGCAGTACTCTCCGTGCGAGAGTACCGACGGCGGCGGAGTACGGCGGCAACCTGCGCACCATGTTGTACACGGTTCAACCCACCGATAACAATGGCAACCCAAACGGGTCGCCCATTACCATTCACCCGATCGTGCCCAATACCACGGACCCGGCTCGGCTTGCGTTGTACCAACAGGATGGGTTAACCGCGGGGCAACCGTTCCCGAATGACGACCTGTCTCCTTACTCGAACCTGTTCGATCCGAATGCGGTTTTGTTTTTGAAGTCTGGCTTTGTTTCGACGCCCAACACGGCCGATGGCCTGGGTTATTTCACCGCGTCAAACACTGCCACGTTCTATCGCGAGGAAGCCGTCCGAGTCGACCATCAGTTTAGTCAAAAACTATCAGTGTTCGGCCACTATCTGTATGACTCGGGCCATCAGACTGTACCCTTCCCGGCATGGACAGGAACTACGTTTTCAACCCTCGGGTCGGTCGAAGACATTCCGTCCTGGAGCGGTGTTGTGCATGCCACGATGAACATCAGCCCGAGCCTGCTGAATGAGGCTGCGTTCAATTACAACGGCAACAACATTACCCTTGCTGACAATGGCAAGTGGACCCAGCCGAGCGGCTGGAGCACCGCACCGCTCTTCTCGGGTGTCAACAAGCTGAGCAAGATGCCAACTATCAACCTCAACGGTAGCGGCGTCGGGTTCAATTACGATCCGGGCAATTGGCCGTGGACGAACACCTGGCGCAGCTATCAGTGGAAAGACGATCTGTCCTGGATACATGGCTCGCACAACTTCAAGTTTGGCGGGGCTTGGCTGCACACGCACAAAAACCAGCAGATCTTCGCGGACGTCGCCGGAAACTACAATTTCAGTGGTTCAGCCAATTGGGATAAGAACAATCAAGCCTTAACTTACTACGGCACAGGGTTCGGGCTCGGAGACTTCCTGCTGGGCAACGCTCATGATTTCACGCAAGTGCAATTGCAGGATTTTGTGTCTATCAGCTTCAATACGATTGACCTCTATGCCATGGACGATTGGCGCGTCACCAAGCGGCTGACGCTGAACTTGGGTCTGCGTTGGGAGGGTCTGCCCCACGCATACGACACAAACGACCGCGCTTCGAATTTCTATCCAAATCTCTATGACCCTAACAAGAAGCCGGTATTCCTTGCGGGCCAGGGCGACGCCATGGATACCACCGGCCCAGGATTTACCACCGTCCCTGGCGTGAAGTTATCGAACGTCAGCTTCTACATGAACGGAGTTGGTCTCGCTGGGAAGAACGGGATCCCGAAAAGTCTGGTTGACAATCACTGGGACACTTTTGCGCCACGCCTGGGCTTTGCCTACGACCTGACCGGGGATCAAAAGACGATTGTGCGTGGTGGAGGGGGGGTATTCTACGAACGCAATGGCGGCAACGAACAATACCTTGGGGGAACCAACGTACCTTTCACCAACAACGCTAGAACGACGAATCCAAACCTCAGCAATCCCGTTGTTGATTGGACCTCAGGCGCAAACGCCGGAACGTCGCCCTATACCCCGCATGGCATGTACAACGTACCGAAGAGGTATCCGATAACGACGGTCTACCAGTACAACCTGGGAATCCAGCGACAACTGACCAACACAGCTGTGCTGAGCGCGGCGTATGTCGGCAATACCGCGAGTCACCTGTCGCAAACCCGCGACATCAACCTCTTGCCGGAGGCGGATGTTACGGACCGCACTGCCGTTCTTGGCGGGGCGAATGCCAACTTCTACCGGACTTTCCTCGGATGGGGCGGAATGAACCTGCTCGACAACGAAGGAAACTCACACTACGACTCGTTGCAGGTCAGCTTGCGCACCAACGCGTGGAAGAACCTGACCCTGACCGGGGCATACACGTACTCGCACGCCTTCGATGTTATCGACGGCCAGCTGTTCAACAACATCGGAGATCCCTATAACCCGCGCTACGACTACGGTACGGCCGGCTACGACCGCCGCCACATAGCGATCTTCAGCTACGTCTACGAATTTCCGTTTTTCCGGACCTCGAGCAGTCGCGCTACCAAGGCACTGCTGGGAGGATGGACGCTTTCGGGAGTCACCCTATTCCAAACTGGACAGCCACTGACCGTAAATGCCAGCGGCGACAATCTCGGTCTCGGCGGCAACACCACGAACCACTCGGATCTGGTGGCGGCGATTACTTATCCGAAAACCTTTAACCAATGGTTTAGCACCAGTTCGTTCGCCCAGCCGGCTGCACTTACCTGGGGTAGTTCGCCGAGGAACAACGTGAAGGGCCCTGGGCGCGACAATTGGAATTTGTCGTTGTACAAGACGTTCCAGTTCTCTGAGAAAACCGGGCTGGAGTTCCGGGCGGAAAGTTTCAACGCGTGGAACCATACGCAGTTTACCGGTGTTGACACTGGCCTCTCCGGTGGAGGGTTTGGCAAAGTCAACGCTACTGCAGATCCGCGCGTATTCCAGTTCGGCGCGAAAGTCTTCTTCTAAGCGATCGCGTCGTATCAAGATGCGCTTTCCCTGGTGTGCGGGCCGCGATGAACCGATCGCCGCACCCCGAAACCGTGTGCCAGGGACTGCGTATCGGGGACAGACCGCGCCTAGGGACCTACCGCACCATCTTCACAAGTTCTTCCTGACCTCCGGTGCCGTTTCGTATCGACATACATGCCGTGCAAGCAGGACAAGGAAGCTTTGACTATTGCGGTTCGGGCGATGCAATCAGCTACTGTCCGGCTTCACATCAGTCTCCGGGTGGAATCCAAGTCGGATCGCTTGATGTCGCGTAGAATTCCGCACAGACAAGTAAACGATTGCCAAGAGTTCGAAGTTGCAGGCGCGCGCTCCTTCGGCCCTTGCGGAGATGGAGCGCGGTTGGCATTTCAAAAGGAACAAGGCACAAGATGAAACAAGTTGCGCTGTCGATATTTCTATTCGCGAGCATTTGCTTTGCACAGACCGTGGGCGATTTTCAATCAGCCACAACCAACGTTTGGGGGGCGGAATATCCCCGCGTCGATAGTGCTGGGCGAGTGGAGATTCGGGTGAAAGCTCCCGATGCCACGAAAGTCCGGTTGAATTTTTGGAGTGGACCAAAACTGGATATGGTGAAGCAGGCGGATGGTTTCTGGACCGTCACCACACCGCCGCTGGTTCCCGGCCTACACTATTACACCTTGATGATCGACGGAGCGGAGGTCAGCGACACCAATAGTCACGCGTTCTTTGGCGGAGGGAAGCACGCGAGTGCAGTGGAGGTTCCTGAGGCGGGGTCCACGTACTACTCGATCCAGGATGTGCCCCATGGCGATGTTCATGAGGCTTGGTACAACTCGAAGGTGACTGGCACCTGGCGACATGCTCTCGTGTATACGCCGCCTAAGTATGATACACAGACGAACGTTCGCTATCCCGTTCTGTACTTGCAGCATGGTGGTGGTGAAGACGAGACGGGATGGACGAGGCAGGGGCACGCGAATTTCATACTCGACAATCTGATCGCGGCAGGGAACTGCAAACCCATGATTGTCGTCATGGCATACGGTTATGCGAGGCGTGCTGGCCAGACTGCGCCCGATTTGACCGGGAAAGCCTTTGGATCTCCCGAAATGATGAAGGCGATGCAGGACATGGCGGCAACATTCGAGGATGATGTAACCCAGGCCTTGATCCCATACATCGATTCGAATTTCCGAACCCTCGCGGACCGCGAGCATCGCGCCATGGCTGGCCTCTCCATGGGAGGCATGCAGACATTTCAGGTCACCTTGAATCATCTCGACCTTTTCTCTTACATTGGAGGATTCAGCGGAGCGGCCGGACCCTTGGTGCTCGGCAACCAGAAACTGGATCCCAAGACTGCCTACAACGGCGCGTTTGCCGACCCGGCTGCATTCGCCAAGAAGGTTCACCTGCTCTGGATCGGCGTCGGAACCGAGGAGCCTGAGAGGATGCGCACCGGACTCCAACGCCTGCACACATCGCTGCAAGAAGCGAATATCCAGCATATCTTCTACGAATCACCGGGTACAGACCATGAATGGCAGACGTGGCGTCGCGATTTGAAAGATTTCGCGCCCAGGCTTTTTCAATGACAAGTCAGGCGTTGAGAAAGACCGGAGTTGCGGATGATTCAACGAATCGCAGTGAGGGCTGGCCCCAGACGGTTGCGAAGATGAAAAGACAATTGATTCCCCTGACGTTGCTGATGGTTGTGGCTTGTCTTGGAGTTCAACTTTCCGCGCAGGTGCAGACCGACGTTCCTCCGGTTGTCCCGGGTGCCAAGCCTGCGACCGTGGAACAAATAAAGGTGCACGGAGCAGCCCTGGAGGGCAATCTTGAGGGGGATGCGGTTGATCGGGAAGTCTTCGTTTTCTTGCCACCGAGTTATGCAGCAGAAAAGTCCCGGCGCTACCCGGTCGTCTACGCGCTGCACGGATATTCCATCGGCGCCGAGCAGTGGGCCCACGAGATCCATGTGCCGCAGACCATCGAAGGCGCGTTCGCGCAAGGCGCCAAAGAGATGATCGTCGTGCTGCCGGACTCGAAGACTCTGCACAACGGATCGATGTATTCGAGTTCGGTGACCACAGGTGACTTCGAGAGGTTCATTGCACAGGATCTGGTTACCTTCATCGACGCGCGCTACCGCACCATTCCCCAACGCCTCAGCCGCGGACTGGTGGGTCATTCGATGGGAGGCTACGGTGCAACCCGGATCGGAATGAAGCATTCCGACGTCTTCGGTAGCCTCTACATCATGAGTCCTTGTTGCTTGTCGCCTCGACAGGCAGGGGGTTTCAACCCGGAACTGGCAAAGGCCATGGAGGATGTCAAAACGCCCGAAGACTCGGCCAAGCTTCCATTCTTTCCCCGCGCCCAGCTTGCCTCGGCCGCAGCTTGGTCACCCGATCCGAAAAATCCTCCGCTATACCTAGACTTGCCCACGAAAGGCGGCGAACCTCAGCCGGATGTACTCGCCAAGTGGGCAGCAAATGCGCCCCTTGCCTTAATCGATCAACACATCGGAAATTTGCGGCAGTATCGCGCGATCGCGATCGATGTCGGTGATCAGGATGGTTTACGAGTTGACACCGGCAAGCTTCACGAAGCTCTCGACAAGTACGGAATCGTGCACAATTTCGAAGTGTATTCGGGCACTCATACAAGCAAAGTTGCGGACCGCTTTCAAAATCATGTGCTGCCATTCTTCAGCCAGAATCTCTGCTTTCAAGCCGGTTGCAAGTGAGTAGCCGAGATAGCTCGTTGCAATGACACCCTCCTAAAGGAGAAGAGATGAACGTTTGCGGAAGATTCGTGCTGGTGCTCCTCATCGCCTGCATCGCGCTCATGCCTTGTGCCTCTCTGGCGCAGGACACTTCGACGCTCCCGTACATGAATCCCAAGCTTTCGCCTCAAGAGCGCGCCGCGGACCTGGTGCACCGAATGACGCTGGAAGAGAAGGCATCGCAACTCGTAAACCAGGCCCGGGCGATCCCGCGCCTTAATGTTCCCGCTTACGATTGGTGGAGTGAATCTCTCCATGGTGTCGCCGTCAATGGCACAACGGAGTTCCCTGAGCCGGTGGGACTTGCGGCCACATTCGACATTCCGCGCATTCATGAGATGGCCACCATCATCGGCATCGAGGGCCGGATCAAGCACGCACAAGATGAGCGCGCGGGGCACTCGAATATTTTTGAAGGTCTGGACTTTTGGGCGCCCAACGTGAACATCTTTCGCGATCCCCGCTGGGGCCGCGGCCAGGAGACCTATGGAGAAGATCCCTTCCTGAGCGCGCGTATGGCGGTTGCTTTCGTTACCGGCATGCAAGGTGATGATCCCAACTATTATCGTGTCATCTCCACACCCAAGCACTTTGCGGTGCACAGCGGGCCTGAACCGACGCGCCACTTCACCGATGTCGACGTCAGCAAGCACGATCAGGAAGACACGTATCTACCGGCATTTCGCGCAGCCGTCGTGGAGGGCCATGCGGGGTCGGTGATGTGCGCCTACAACGCGGTGAACGGGCAGCCAGCCTGCGCCAGCCAGTTTTTGCTGCAACACATTCTTCGTGGTGCGTGGCAGTTCCAAGGATACGTGGTCTCGGACTGTGAAGCAGTGCGCAACATCTTCAGCGGACATCAGTATCGATCGACCCAGCCACAAGCGTCGGCCATCTCGTTGGAACGTGGCATGGACAACGAGTGCATCGATTTCGTCACAAAGGCGAAGGACGACCACGACTTTAAGCCGTATATCGAGGCCGTTCAGCAGGGATACCTTTCCGAAACCGCGGTCGATACCGCGCTCATTCGCCTGTTCACCGCACGTATGCGTCTTGGCATGTTCGACCCGCCGTCGATGGTGCCCTATACGGGGATTGACGAGAAGCTGCTGGACAGTGCCGCTCACCGTGAGTTTGCCCGCCGCATGGCGAACGAATCTATGGTGTTGCTAAAGAATGACGGCGTTTTGCCACTCAAGTCAGCGAAGCGCATCGCGGTCGTCGGACCACTCGCCGATCAAACCGCAGTTTTGCTGGGCAACTACAACGGTACGCCCACGCACACGGTAAGCGTATTGGAGGGAATGAAAGCGGAATTCCCGGACGCGAAGATCAGCTATGTTCCCGGAACCCAGTTCCTCTCCAATCAAGGGGTCCCTGTGCCTGCATCGGTGCTGACGACGCCCGACGGGAAGCCCGGCCTGCAAGCCACCTATAGCTCCGGACTGAGTATTGACGCGAAGCCCACACCTTTCGCGTCGCGAGTCGAGCCCGTGGTGAACCTCAACGAAACCAACCTTCCCGAGCAAGGGAAAGACCACGGTCTGTCAGTGCAGTGGACAGGGTTCCTCACCCCGAACGAAACAGGCGACTACCTCATTGGCATGAAAGCTGAGGGCTTCGCGCGAGTCAAGCTCGGCGACAAAGAAACCATGCAGATGTACAGTGGGGGGTCAAACCTCGGCCGGGTCCATTTTGAAAAAGGACATCCGCTTAAGCTGGAAGTCACCTACGGGAGAATGTCTGGTGGCAAGCCTTCAGCCCAGCTCATCTGGGCGTCCGTGAACAACGTTCCGGACCCTGCAGCCATCGCCGCTGCCAAGAGTGCCGATGTTGTTGTCGCGGTGGTTGGGATCACGAGCCGGCTTGAAGGGGAAGAGATGCCCATTGATATGCCCGGCTTCTCCGGGGGAGACCGCACCAGTCTGGACCTGCCGCAACCCGAAGAGGACCTGGTTCAAACCCTGGCTGCGAGCGGCAAGCCCCTGGTGGTGGTTCTCATGAACGGCAGCGCATTGGCCGTGAACTGGGAGAAAGCGCACGCGAACGCTATCGTGGAAGCGTGGTATTCGGGGGAAGAAGGCGGCGCTGCAATTGCCGAGACGTTAAGCGGCAAGAACAATCCAGCCGGACGCTTGCCAGTAACCTTCTATAAAGATGTTCACCAGCTGCCCCATTTCGAGAATTACTCGATGAAGGGACGCACCTATCGCTACTTCGAGGGAGAACCGCTCTGGCCCTTCGGATACGGCCTCAGTTACACGAATTTTGCCTACAGCGAGCTCACCTTGCCCACTACACCAATCAATGCCGGCGATGACCTAAGCACATCAGTCACTGTTACAAATTCTGGGAAGGCGGCCGGAGATGAAGTGGTGGAGCTGTATCTGAAGTTTCCGGATGTCGCGGGCGCACCCATTCGGGCCCTGCGCGGTTTCCAGCGTATCCACCTCGAGGCGGGCGCGAGCCAAAAGGTAGAGTTTCACTTGAACCCACGAGATATGAGCATGGTCACTGATATCGGAGACATCATCGTTGCCCAAGGGAAGTACACAATCTCGATCGGCGGTAGCCAACCTGGGACGGATGCTTCATCCGTGAGTAGCGGCTTCGAGGTTAAAGGTCAACTCACACTGCCGGAATAGGAGAAGTTTCCAAGTTAACGTTTTTGCTCTTTCGCCATGCGATCCACTTGCGGTCAATAGAAGCATTCACAGACCAAGACCGCTTTCGTTGACGCTGCACAAAGTACAGCCTAGCGGTTCATGCGCGATGTTGATCGATCAGGTGCTGGGCCGCTGCCGGATCGTAACCGAGATTGGCGAAGGAGGGCTGAGCACTGTTTATCGCGCTTATGATGAGCGCCTGCATGGCACAGGCAGAAATGCTTTTGGCCGGCAGGCCCGATGGCGAGATTGACCGAGAGCTGATCTTCGATCCTGGCCAACTGGGTGCGACCGACTCGGTCGACTTCTGCGGAGCGTGTCATTCCACGTCGTGGGACGTGCGGTTAAGCGGCAAAACCGGAAATACCACTGTGATTTCGCCGGGTACCGTCTCGAAAACAGCAAGTGATGGGGCAAGGGCGCCGCGCGCCTCGCGTGTGTAACCTGCCACGATCCGCAAGCCCCCCTCGAGCACCGGGCAGAAGTCTACGATTCAAAATGTCTGGACTGCCACGCATCTGTCGCGGGGGCGGCTTCACCTGATCATCCCGGAGCTGCCTGCCCAATCCGCAAGACCGGTTGTACCTCCTGCCACATGCCCAAGGTGGATGTTCCAGAGCTTCATCGGCCGGTTACAGACCGCGATATTCGGGTAGTGCGTCCAGGCGTTACCTGCCAGGGTAGGCCCCCTCGACGCGAACATTTCCAACGTTCAAAGCGTCGGATCCGGCCGTTGGGTGCCGACTACTTTCCCCTCTTTAGCGTTTTGTTCGGTCAAAGGTTATCATCACGGCATGGCTGCCGGCAGGACGCCTTCCTACACCATGCGGGACGTGGCGCGATTAGCTGGAGTATCGGTCGCGACCGTCTCGGCCGTGGCGAATGGCAAGCAGGTTGTGAGCCCCCCCTTGGTAAAACGTGTCCAGGACGCCATGCGCGCCCTCGACTACCATCCCGACCAGGTAGCGCGCAGTTTGAAAGTGCGCCGCACGACCACCATCGGCGTCGTCATCCCCGACTTTTCCAGCGGTTTTTTCGTCGATGTGGTTCGCGGCGCCGAGGATACGGTTCGTATGTCCGGTTACTCGCTGCTCTTGTGCAACTCGAACGACGACACGGCCCAGGAACAACGACACATCCGGTTGTTGCTCTCGCGACGTGTGGATGGCATCCTCCTGGCGTCGACAGACATGTACTCAGTCGGTCGTGGTAACGGCCGTCCTGCGACGCCGATGGTTTTGTTTGACCGCGTGCCGCCCCAATATCCCGGGCCAGCGGTAGTGATTAACAATATGGAAGCCGCGTATGAAGCGACTCAGCATCTCATACGCCTGGGACATACAAACATTGCCTTCATCGCAGGACGCCTCGAAGTGTCCACGGGCAGTGAGCGCGCGGAAGGATTTCGACAGGCACTGGCAGATGCGCACTTGGCGCTGCGCACACAGTATTTCAAACGCGGTGATTTCACACCCGAAGGCGGTTATCGCAGCGGCCTGGAGTTATTGCGTCTCGATGAGCCTCCCACTGCGATTCTCTCCGGGAGCGGCGCCATGACTATCGGTTTGCTGCGCGCGATTCAGGAGCTGGGCGTGCGCTGTCCGCAACAACTGAGCATTATTGGCTTCGACGAGCCTGCGCCTGATACTTACGGACTCAGTTTCGGCACACTTTTGAAACCTCAACTAACCGTCGTAGCCCAACCCGGCTACGAGATGGGTCAGCGTGCCGCCAGCATACTGTTAGAGATGCTATCCGGCGAGGAAGGCATCGACCCGAATTCTTGGGCGAAAATCATCACCTTGAAAGCGGAGATACGTCTCCGTAACTCGGCGGTGTGCCCCGAGGGGAACTCGGCATAAGTCACAAATCCCCCATCGTGTCCCCGCACTATTCATTGCGGAGAAGAGGCTGCTTCCACCTGCAAAAGAGTTTCGGTTGTGCGGTTGGAATCAGTCCCCAGAATGATCTCGAATATCCCGGGCTCGACGACCCGTTTCATGTCGACATCCAGCATCGAGAGCGCGTCACCAGTCAAAGGAAGGTCGATGGTCCTCTGCTCGCCCGGCTTCAGGGTGATCCGGCTAAATCCCCGCAGTTCCAGGACCGGACGGGTCAGGGATGCGACGCGCTGGTGGATATACATCTGTAACCACTTCGTCCCCTTCGCGTTGTCCGGTATTGGTGACCGTCACTGAGACCGTAGCACTCGCACCCGCTTTGATCGGATTCGGTGCTACGTTTAGATCGTCGTAACGAAAGGATGTGTAACTGAGCCCGTAGCCAAACCGAAACAGCGGGCTCGAGTCAGCAAAAAGGTAGCTTCGATTGCGCGAGGTTTTTTGGTTGTCGTACGCAGGCAAGTGTCCCACCGAGCGCGTGATCGGCAATTTCCCGCCTGGGTTCACATCTCCGAACAAGACTTCAGCCGCAGCGACTCCGCCCTGCTCGCCCAGGTACCGGCCTTCAAGAATTGCGGAAACGCTGGCCTGGATCGCGTTGACGGAAAGCGGGCGTCCATTGATCAGGAAAACGACGGTCGGCGTCCAGGTAGCCACCACCGCCTTTACGAGTTTGTCCTGGGCCCCCAGGCAAATCGAGCGAGTCGCGGTCACCGAGATGCTCCTCCGACCAAGCTTCCCGATTCGTGCTCTCGTTTTCTCCAACGACGACGATGGCGATATCTGCCTGCCGAGCGGCTTCGGCAGCAGCATGAATGCCCGCGACTTCGGTGCCCGGCCCTGGCTGTTGAACGTTGTTCTCGTACCGGCCCGCCCAGCCCTGTTTGCCGATGGTGATCTTGCAACCTTCGGCGTAAGTGACTTTGACGGCGGACCCAACCCGGCGTCGAACACCTTCAAGAATGCTCACCTCGTGATCCGCTCCTGGCCCGCGACTGTAGCCTCCAAGATGTACGTTGGCCGCGTTCGGACCGATAACCGCAATGGTGTGCAGGTTTGCCGAGTCCAACGGCAAGAGGTGGTTTTCATTCTTCAGCAGCACGATCGACTTCTCTGCTACCCCGAGGGCCAACGCCCGGTGTTGCTGGCTGTTTGTGACTTGTTCCGCATAGTCAGGGTCCACGTAGGGGTGATCGAAGAGGCCGAGGCGAAACTTCTCGGTAAGAATTCGTTGCACCGCCTTGTCGACCTCCGCTTCCGGAACTGTCCCCTGTCGCACCTGATTTACCAGCGTTTCATAGACGGACCCATCGGACAGATCGTAGTCCATACCTGCTGCGAGGGCCTTGCGAGCAGCCTCCGTGAAGTCTCGAGCCACGTGGTGCGTCTTCACCAGCATCTGTAACCCGTCGCCATCGGAGGTGACGTAGCCGTCAAACCCCCATTCCCGGCGCAGCACAGTGTCGAGCAGCCAGTGGTTCACATGAGAAGGAATTCGGTCGATTTCGTTGTAGGAAGCCATAATGCTGCCGGCGTGAGCTTCGCGTACGGCCGCTTCGAATGGGACAAGGAATGATTCGCGAAGCATACTTTCCGAGTAATTTCCTGGCGCTTGATGGCTGCTGAATGTGCCCATCTCAACCGAATCAGAGCCACCGGTACTGATGAACCGCCTACGTTGATTGATTTTCGATCGCTTTAGATCTGGGGATAATAAGGGGACGATAAGAAGTGCCGTACGGTGCCTTACAGTATCAAACGACGTCCGCCAACACCGTTTGATTTCAATTAGTTACATCAGCCAGATTCTCTGTCACGGCAGAGGCCGCGGGTTCGAGTCCCGTCGTCCCCGCCATTCATTCCAGAGCGGTTAATGAATGGTGCTTCCACTGAAGTCTACCCGCAGTCTCACCCACACGCTTCGCTGGACATTTCCAGCTTAGAATCCCAATGCGTCAAGGAACTTCTCTTGAGCTGTGATCATCTCGTCAGGTCTTCGTCCGTGTAAAGGTCGAGTGCTGGCCTGAATCCGCGAATGACCTAAGATGCAGGACCTGCGATCAAGCTAGTCGGCGCGCTTACTGCTCGCTCGCCGGGGCTTCGGCTTGCTCTTCGGCTCGGTCTTGGTCTTGCCCTTGAGATTGAGCGCCACGGCGGCGCGGATGAGATCCTTCAAGGCCGCCTCATCGATGTTTTCGCCTTCGTGGATGTCGATGGCGCGCCTGACATTCCCGTCGAGGCTGGAGTTAAATAGACCGGAAGGGTCCTTCAACGCAGCTCCCTTGGCAAATGTCATCTTGACGACGTTCTTGTGCGTCTCTCCCGTGCAGACGATGCCGCCGTGGGAGAAGACGGGGGTCCCCGGCGATGTCGGCTTGACCCACTTCCACTCTTCGACGATCTCAGGGTCTGCCTGGTGAATGATTGTGCGCACTCTCGCGAGCATCTTCCCGCGCCAATCCCCAAGTTGCTTGATCTTCTCGTCGATGAATGCAGAAGCAGGTTCCACTGGGACGTCCCCTTTCATGTACAGTTCCAACGCTCGCACCTAATTTAGCTGCGCTCAGGGGAACCTGCAACCTCCGCAAGTGGCAGGGTCTTCTGGCAAGTGGCCCACTCGAGCCCGGTTTGGCTTGAGCGGGGATGTCGCCGACATCGCCGCCTCCACGCACTCCAACGATCTGAACAGGCGGTGCCAGAAGAAGTGCTCGAGCAGCAGAGCCGCGCCGTCAGCGGTTCGCTGTAGCGTCTTGATACGACGGTCTGTTCGAAACAAGGCGTCGAAGGACGTGGCCTTTCCACATCCACAACCCCGTAAGCACCATCATAGGAAGGAAGACATACCGGGTTGGGGCGGCGTAACCTGGAAGTTTGTCAAACGGACTATAGATATAGCCGAGTATCGGAATGCTGAAGATGATGTGAATCCAACGGAAAATCGAACGGGCGATGCCTCGGTTCACGATGTTTCCTGCATTGGTTGATTGGGCCACGATGTCACTCCTTGAATTTGGTCTTCGGTCTTTTCTTTCCTGAACTTCCGCTAGGAGTTCGTGCAGCTCCTATCCCTCGATGCCAGACGTCCGGGTCCTGGAATCCACCCTTCGACTCAGGGCAAGCTCTTGCCCAAAGAACGCGCAACGATGGGGCACATCTGCGAAAGTTAAACCCTTAGCCCGCTACGGAACCCTCTCGCGGCGTAGTAGGATTCCGCACCGTTGTGATACAGGAAGACAGTGTCGAAACGGCGATCGCAAAAGAGGGCCCCGCCGAGCTTTCTGACTTTAGAAGGTGTTTTCACCCAGCTCGACGTTTTCGTATCGAAATCTCCAAGTTTCTGCAACTCTCGATACTGTTCTTCCGTCAAAAGTTCAACGCCCATGGCAGCTGCCATATCAACGGCGTTATCTCCTGGTTTATGTTCCTTCCTTGACTCCAGCGCTTCACGGTCGTAGCAAACACTTCTGCGGCCCTTGGGGCTTTCCGCGGAGCAATCGTAAAAAAAGTATTCGCCCGTCTTTTTATCCTGACCAATCACGTCCGGTTCGCCCCCAGTGTTTTCCATTTCATTGAGTGACCACAGTTTCTCAGCATTCGCTGCCAGCTTCGCTTGCACGTGAGCCCATTCAATGCCTTTATGGCGGTGCATGTTTTTCTCAAAACGGGCTTTCAAGGCGCTGAGCAGTTCTTTGCCTTGTTCTGATGACAACTCCTTTTTATTTCTCGTAAGTCGCTGGTGCATTGCTTTACGATCCACCTCAATTCACGGCTTTTGCGCCGCCTGCGGCGGCCGGTTGGGCGATTCGATACCGAACTGCTTGCCGTACTCCGTGTTCAACCGTTGCCAGCCGCCGAACTTCATGGCCTCGGGGCCAACCATGCGTCCAATGGGAGTTCCTGCGAGAAGGTGATCGAGAACATCGAAACAAATGTGCCACCCGGCCGCACCCATTGCGATGAAGCGGTGACCGATGTTGGTCCAGAGCGTCAGGCGCGTGCCGCCACCCAGGGCTTCGAGTTCCCACCGCATATCGAAGTCGCCCCACTTGTACTCAAGCACCTCGGGAGCATCGGCGCGCGTCACCTTTGTTTCGGTAACACGCGGTACGGGCGCGCCCACGGTGGTGAGCTTCACCGTGGCTCCAACCATGCCCAGGCTCCCATCGGCGTCGAAGGGCGCCCACTCGCGCAGATGCGCCGGGTCGGTCAGCGCCTGCCAGACTTTTTCCGGCGCGTGGCGCAGTTCGCGGACGAGAATGAGCGTCCACTTTTCCTCACCGTTTTGTCCCCGGTCCTTTCGTATCTGCGCCCCGCTGGCCGGCCCCGGTGCGTACTGCTCGCGATTGGTCAACTTCCTCTCCTTAGCGTGAATAGCGTGCCAGCTGGGTGAGCTGAATGAGGTTGCCGCAGTTGTCCTTGAGCTTCGCAATGGTCGAGCCGGTCACGTCAGTGGGGGGCATCGTGAACTCGGCGCCGCGGCCCTTGATCCGCTCGTAGTCGCCCTTGACGTCGTCGGTGAAGAACATGGCCGCGGGCTGGCCCTGTTGAAAGATCGCCTGCTGATAGACTTTGGCTGCAGGGCTGTTGTTCAGCGCCAGCTGCAGCTCAGTGCCGTCCGGCTCCTCGGGTGAAGCCACGGTCAGCCAGCGATATGGGCCCTGACTGAAATCGGTCTTCTTGGCAAAGCCCAGTACCTCCGTATAGAAATGGAGGGCCTTGTCCTGGTCGTCGACGTATACGCTGGTCAATTTGATTTTCACTTTCTCTCTCCTTTGTCACGTCCGCGGTTTGGGGCGCGTCGGCTTCTCCTTGTCTTTTTTTCCGTTGGGGTTGAGTGGTCCATGCGGTTGAGGTGGCGTTCAAGAGCATCTACGTGAGCGGACCAGAACCGGCGGAACTGAGTCAGCCAGGCATCCACCTCCTGAAATGGTTCAGGTTTCAGCCGGTAGAGACGGCGCTGTGCGTCCACGGTGGACTGCACGAAACCGGCCTCTCGCAGCACTCGCAGATGCTTTGACACGGTCGGCTGCGGCATACGAAGCTGACGCTCGATCTCTCCCACCGACTGTTGTGACAAGACCAGCAGGCTCAATATCGCGCGGCGGTTCGGCTCCGCAATGATTTCGAAGACAGATTCCATTCGCTTGATATACTCCAAAGAGCATATACGTGTCAAGGCATATAAAAGCAGAGGGCTCAGGCAACGGTTTCAGTCGGCGGGCGGAGATGCACGGTCTGGGTGCGTTTTTGGCGGGTGCGATTCGGAGGGCCTCTATTATTCTTGGTTTCCCTCCAACATCACGGACAAGGATACGGTGTTCCCGGAATCGCCGGAGTACCGGGAATGATGACGTCCGGAGTGCCCGGCGAGTCTCCTATCGGTGGCGTGCCCGGGATGACCGTCGGCGGCATGCCTGGTGTTCCCGGTGTGTAGCACGTGCCCGTGTTCGTCGGGCCCACCACCTCCGGCGGCGGACGCTTCGCCACCGGCATCGTCGTCACCGGATGAGCCTCCGCATCGCGCACCGCGTCGCCGACCTTGCTTTCGGCCAGAGTCATCGGTTGCGGCAGCGTCATCTCCATGGGCGAGCCCACGTCTACAACGAACTGCCGGCTGTGCGCCAGAAAAATAAACGAAACTGCGCCTCCATAAGCCGTGGGAAGAGCGCGAGAACCCGAAAGCAAGGGGCGAAAGAGGAGCCTCCCGATACTCTGCAGCACATTGACGTGGGAACGCCCGGACGTTCGCAGCGCCAACCACAACTCCCCCTCACTTCACCGGCTCCGCCACCCACCGCGATATCGCCGTCACCCATTTCCGCGGCGCGAAGCGCACCGACTCTGCCACGAGCCAGTTCTTGAATCCCGAGATGGCCAGGCTCTTGCCCGCCATCAGCGCGCGGTAACCGTCTTCCGCCACCGTCTTCGCGTCCATGGGCGCCAGCTGTTTGAACAGACGCGAGTTCTCTGTCTCCGCCCGCTTCTGGAATTCGGTCAGCGTCGCGCCCGGACAGAAGCACGTCACCTGCACTCCCGAACTCCGCAACTCATCGGCAATCGCCTCGGAGAACGACAGCACGTACGCCTTGGTCGCGTAATAAACTGCCATCAAAGGCCCCGGCTGAAACGCCGCGGTCGACGCCACGTTCATGATCTTGCCCGACCGCCTTTCCAGCATCGGCCCCAGGTAGAGTTTCGTCAGCAGCGTAAGCGCCGTGACGTTCAGCTGGATCTGCCCGTACTCCTCTTCCACCGGAATCGCCGCAAACTCCCCCGATTTCCCGTACCCCGCGTTGTTTACCAGGATGTCGACGTGCACACCCGCCCGCTGCGTCTCCTCAAACAGATCCTGCGCCGCCCGCGGCAGCCCCAGGTCCACCGGAATCGTCTTGACCGAAACTCCGTGCCGCTGCGGCAGTTGCTCCGCAAGTTCGTCCAGTTTCGGCCCGCTGCGCGCCACCAGCACCAGGTTGTACTTGTCACGCGCAAACAGCTTGGCAAATTCATACCCAAGTCCGGCGGATGCTCCGGTGATCAGTGCAGTCTGATTCGTATCGGCCATATCGAATGCTCTTTTACCGCCCCCACAATCTTAAACGCTCCGGAATCGCGGGCATCAGGCCGGCGCGAATAGAAGCCCTCAGCCCCTCAGAGCTACTTCGCGCCCACATTCTGCGGACGCTCTTCTTCGTTGCGAAGTTCATTCCGATAACTCTTCAAATATTTCATCCCCGTATCGCACAGGATGGTCACGACCGTCGCTCCCGGCCCCAGCTGCTCCGCCAACCGCAAAGCCCCGATGACATTCGCGCCGGTCGAAGTTCCCGCGAACAGCCCTTCCTCGCGCGCCAGCCTCAGCGCCATCGCCGTCGCCTCCTCGGTCGAGACCTGCTCAATGCGGTCCGCCGTATTTTTCTCCCACAGCGGCACCACGAAACCTGCTCCCACCCCGTCAATCTTGTGCGACCCGGCCGGACCGCCCGACAACACCGCCGATTCCGCTGGCTCGACCGCCACCATCCGGATCGTCGCCTTGCGCCGGCGCAACGCCTCGCCCAAGCCACGCAGGGATGCCGCCGTGCCCACGCTCTGCACCAGGCCATCGATCTGCCCACGGGTCTGCGTCCAGATTTCGTCTGCCATTTTGTGATAGGCCGCCAGCTGGTCAGTATTTTTCAGCTGATCCGTCCCCAACGCGCCCGTCCTTTCCGCAATCACGCGGGCCGCTTCCACCATGTCGCGCGTGAGTTTCTCGGTCATGCCCCCGCTGTCGCTGCGCACGATCTCGAGACTCGCCCCCAGAATCTTCATCTGATCGAGCTTCTCCTGCGCGAACGCGTCCGAACTCACAATGTGCAGTGGATATCGCTTCACCGCGCACACCAGCGCCAGCGACACGCCGGTGCTGCCGCCCGTATATTCCACCACGCAGCCTCCGGACTTCAGCCGCCCGTCCGCCTCCGCCGCTTCGATCATGGCCAGTGCCATGCGGTCCTTCATGCTGCCCGTAGGGTTTTCGCTTTCCATCTTCAGCAGGATGCGCGCCCCATTCCTGGGTGTGACGTGGCACAGTGCCAGCAAAGTAGTGTTGCCAATGCAATCCAGGATGTCTCCCGGCATTTCGCTCATGATGCCCGACCTTTCGAATTCACTTACATTCTCTCCCGGAATTGGATGATCCTCCGCCGGTCGCGCTTCGACGGCCGCCCCGGCGGCAACTGCTCAAATTGTCGCATCGCCCTGTGCTCCGCTGCCACCTTCAGCCGCTGCTCCTTGCTCGCGTCCGTCTCGCGGTAGAGCGTCTGCGCCACCAAAGCCGGACCCCGCACGTCGCTGAGCAGCAGCACCTCCACCTCGAAGTCGCCGCCCTCGTTCGTGACCCGCAACATGTCTCCCACCCGAACCTCGCGCGCCGCCTTGGCCGGCTGCCGGTTCGATTGAATCCTCCCCAGCTCACACGCCCGCGCCGCCTGGGTCCGCGTCTTGAAAAACCGCGCCGCCCACAGCCACTTATCCATCCGCACCGAATCCATGATCCATTGTCCTACATCATGTGTCCTACATTATGGGAACGAGACGCCGCTTCCTGCGTCGAGACCCGTGACGATCCCACGCAGGACCCTCCCATCCCTTGTCATTCCGACGCCGAGCAAAGCGGAGGCGGAGGAATCTGCTTTCCGTCCGCCAGAGTTCCTTCGCGCCCTTAGCGGCCGTTCTTAGCGAACTTCCCGGTTAAAAGCCTTTCTCCGCGCCCTCTGCGAGTCCTCCGCGTCCTCTGCGGTTAAAAGCTTTCCGCCACGGCAAAACAAAAGGCGTTTCCCCGCACGTCACTCCCGGAAAAAAGCCAAGGAAATCATCCTGTGCCTCATTTGCCATTTGCCATTGCTCATCCCCCGTTAAGAGCATTCCGGCGCAAAAACAAAAAGGCGTGCCCGCAGACACGCCTTCCTACAAACAACGAACTCGACCCTAAGCCCCCACCAGCGCCGGCTCCGCCTCATAGATCGAGTGCCAAGAGGTCGCTGCCTTCAGCTTGTCGTTGACGTTGTTGATGTTCTTCACACCCTCGGTCTCGAGCCACTTGCGGAAAGCGCCGGCACCCTGCTTCGCGTAGATTGGGATGCCTTCCTTCCACGTGGCCCGTCCGCAGAGCACGCCATTGAACTTCACGCCCGACTCGCCCGCCAGCTCCAGCGTCTCGCTGAACTCGGCGTTGCTCACGCCCGCCGACAGGTAAATGAACGGCTTGGTCGCGACGCTCGCAGCCTTGTGGAAGAAGTCAATGGCCTCATTCTTCGTGTACGCCTTCTGTCCGCCAAACGACTTCGTTCCCTCGACGAACTTCATGTTCACCGGCACTTCGACCTTGAGCACGTCGACCCCATAGCGGTCCTTGCTGAACTCCCGCATGCTCTCGGTGACGATCTGTGGTTTCTTCTTTGCGTATTCCAGACCTTTCTCATCCGCGCCCTCTTCGTAACCAACGAACTCAAGGAAGTACGGGATATCGTTGGCGCGACACTCGTCGCCGATGCGCTCGACCCAGGCGTGCTTCTTGTCGTTGACGTCCTTGGGATCGAACGGCGTGTAATAGAGCAGAATCTTGACGCAATCCGCGCCCGCTTCCTTCAGGCGCCGTGCCGACCAGTGGTCCAGCAGGTCGCCCAGACGGCCGGGACCGGTCTTGTCGTATCCCGTCTTCTCATAGGCAAGCAGCAGGCCGGCATTGCGCGCGCGGCGCTTCGAGGCCGGCAGTCCCCACTCGGGGTCGAGCAGGATCGCGCTGGCATGCGGGGTCAGCACTTCGGTGACCAGAGTCTTGAACTCTGACATCATGGCGTCGGTTACATCGCCGCCTTTTTCTTTTGCGAGAGACTTCTGCAGCGAGCCGCGCTGATCCATGGCAGCAGCAGCAATGACGCCGCGATCATTCGAAACTTTCTTAAGGCCGGCCAGCTTTCCAGGGGTGAGCTTCATAATGTTCTTTCCTCCAAAAATGAGTGCGGGATTGGCACAGATACACTCCGCCCTCGGCACTGTTTTGGGGCGGCTTTTTATTGTAATACGTGGATAGAGAACGAGAGTGTGATCTGTGAACGTTATTTGAGTTTGCGCGCCCCCGCCCGCAGCAAGTCCTCGCTCCTTCATTCCGACGCCGAGCGCAGCGGAGGCCGGAGGAATCTGCTTTGCCTCTCGCCTGTCTACGTCATGAAACGAAGGGCGTCGGGCTCGCCGCCGAAATCCCGAGCGCAGCCGAGGGAGCTTAGGACCCCGTGTTCGTCGGCGGCACCTCCGGCCTGGCAATTTTTTCACGAAGTTCCGGATTTCATTCCACTCCCATTTCCGGACCTTCGGTGCAAGGTGGGGGATTTCACCGCGGCCCCCGGTTCGGGCTGGGGACCGGTTCGTAATCAGGGCGCGCCTTCAGGCGCGCCGTCACCAGTCTGTCAATCGATGCGACTTCAGCCGCTGCAAGTGACGGCCTGCAACCGCGCAGGGGGCGGGTCCAACTCAGAAGGACTACTGGCCGACGAAAAAGAATGTGCTTCCGCGCTGGCCGACAATTTCGCCACCACCGGATTGTTGTGGATGTACTTTCGCTGGTTCTCAAACGCCTCCGCATCGAGAACCCGGACTTCGGAAAAACCCTTCTGCCAGATGGGAGCTTTCAGACCCAATTCCTTACCTGCTCGAAACGCAAAACCACCTTTAACAAGCTGGATAGCTCGCTCGATGGTCATGTCCGAACCGACTGTGATGAGGAGATGGAAGTGATCGGGCATCACCACGAAAGCATGAAGACGAAATTTTCCAGCTGCTCGATAGTCGCGAAGGACTCGGACGAATAAGGTCGCAGAGCGGTCCGATTGCGGAAGACCCCGCCGGCCCCATGTGGAAGAAGTAACGAAAAACGCGCGTTCCCCGGCGACAACATTCGTTGGGCTGGAATGACGCTGCGGATAAGACACCAAGTAGTTGTAGATGGCGACTGAACCGCGATGCGTTGACGATGGTCACGGACGCGTGGTTGCCCGCCGCGGAGGCAGCGGCTAAAGCCGGCGCTGCGTTTTGGACGCAGTACGACGCGCCTGAAGGCGCGCCCTGATACGAAGCCCTCGTGGCAGACGCCGACTATCGTTGCCAAGGCAAAGCCGGATTTTGGAGTCTGTTAAGACGTTCAGACGAAGCCCGAGGTAACAACGCTCACAACTACTGCCGCAGCGTCAACCCGCTCAAAACCGCCTGCTGCTTCGCAATCAGCGCGTCTACGCCCTTGCGGGCCAGCGCGAGCATCTGGTTGAACTGCTGGTCGTCGAAGACGCGGTGCTCGGCGGTGGCCTGCACTTCGACCATCTTGCGGCCTGCCGTCATCACGAAATTCATGTCCACATCTGCCCTGGAATCTTCTTCGTAGCAGAGATCGAGCATTACCTCGCCGTCCACAATCCCCACGCTGATGGCGGCCACAAAATCGCGCAGCGGCACCGAGGTCAGCGTTCCGGCCTCGACCAGTTTTTCCAGCGCCAGCCCCAGCGCCACAAAAGCTCCTGTGATAGACGCCGTGCGCGTCCCGCCGTCGGCCTGGATGACGTCGCAATCGATCCAGATGGTGCGCTCGCCAAGTTTCGCCGTGTCAGTCACCGCGCGCAGGGAACGGCCGATCAGCCGCTGGATCTCGTGGGTGCGTCCGCTCGCCCGTCCCTTGCTCACTTCGCGCGGCGTGCGGGTCAGCGTCGAGCGGGGCAGCATGCCGTATTCGCTTGAAACCCAACCCTTTCCGCTGTTGCGCAGAAAAACCGGAACGGTTTCTTCCACCGACGCCGTGCAGATGACGCGCGTGTTGCCAACTTCAATCAGGGCAGACCCTTCGGCCGTACGAATGAAATCCGGGACGATACTTACCGGCCGGATCTGATCCGGCGTGCGATTGTCAGAGCGATAGATCATGGGGAGATTGTCAATTGCCGTTTGCTCGTTGTCGATTGAAAAAGTGTGACTCGTAACCAGCGAGCAGAAAAAAACCTTTAACCGCAGAGATCGCAAAGAACGGCCGCGAAGTTCGCGAAGAAGGGCGGAACCAGTAGCAGCTAGGCCAGCGCAAGCCGCTCAATGAGATTTTCTTTGCGATCTTTGCGGTTAAGGGCTTTTTCTCCGCGCCCTCTGCGAAGCACTCTGCGTCCACTGCGGTTAAGGGCTTTTGGTTCTTCGGAGGCAACCCCGTCTGATCTCCAGGCGGAGACGAGCCTAATCTTGTTCACTACAAGCTAAGTTGTTGAAAAGAGGTAAAGGGGGTATTTCAGCCCGGAAATCCCGTTGCAGGCGTCGCGTAGAATGCCCGTCAGTTGCGTTCAGAAACTGCTAGAGCGCACGCAGGGACGAGCCGAGGGTTTAGGTCGTCCGGAGCCCTACAGCGCCTTCCTGATGCGTTCTGGAGCGTTTACGTTATCTCGCAGCTAATCGAAACAGGTCTCAGGTCTCAGGTTTCAGGTCTCAGGTTTTGGACTCGTTAGGTGGAAACTCGAAACCGAAACCCTTGGGACCTGAGACCCGACACCTGACACCCGACACCTGAGACCTGAGACCTAGCACCCAAGACCCGAGACCTGCCACCCGAGACCCGCCCTACTCCATCTGCCCCACCGCCTGTGACACGGCTCCCGTGTCGTAGAAATCCGAGAGATCGGCGTGGCCGGCCAGGGTGTCGCGGTCCTTGCCGTCCACCAGGATCTTCACGCGCAGTATGCCGGGGATATTCGCGTTCAGCGTCTGGATCATCGACGTCACGGTGAGTTCTTCCTCCAGCACACCCGAGCGGTGGCCATTTGCGAAGACTGCGTTAACGTCGATGACAGCTAAGCCAGGGTCCACCAGGTAGACGGCGCGGACGTCGGCTCCGGGAGCGAGCGGGTGCGGCGAATCTTTTGCCAGGTAGATTTCGAGCAGCGCGCGCAGCAACTCTTCGGCGCGCTGCTGGCGCGCCGAGGGTAGCGGAATCCGCGCCGCCTCGGCGCGCAGAATTCCGGGATCGTCGTAGGCAACGTAGAGCGTAACCTGCTCAGTGAGACCCGACGGAGGCGGCGCCACCGGGCGCGCGTCGACGGCGGGCGCGGTCTGGGCAACGCGACCGCGCATGCGGCCCGCGTAGATGCCCATGGCAAACATGGCCACCAGCATCACGCCCATTCCGATCGTCAGGTGACGCGGGATCATCGTGGCTCTCCCAATTGGGCGCGTACCGCGGCGATTCCATTCGCCACCGCGCTTGCGACATTCTGCTGATACGCCACCAGGTTCAGGTCCATTACATCGTTTCCGGGAGGCGCCACTTCCACTGCGATTGCTGCAGCGGTGATGTTGTTCAACGGACGCAGGGGCGCGGCCAGCGTCCGCACCTGAATCTGCTGTTTCTGCAGTTGCGACGCGACGCCCTGAGCGGCCGCCTGGCTGACCGGCAAGTACTGGGTCTGGGCCGTATTCCAGGCAACGAACGGACCGTTATTTTCTTCCGCGGCGGGCAGCAGCGCGGTGTAGAGCCGCACACCCTTGCCGTTCGACGCCGCATGCACGCTGATGTACACGACGGGACGAGCGGTGTTGGTTAGGACGGCGCGCTGATCAAAGGTGAGGTTTGCATCGGAATCGCGCAGCACCAGCGTCGCGATGCCTCGCGACTCCAGTTCCTGGCGCAGGCGGCGCGCGATTGCGAGGGTAACGTCCTTCTCGGCGAGTTGAGTCGCCAACGCCACTCCTCGGTCGTCGCCGCCATGGCTCGCGTCGAGAACGGCATAGAAGCGTCGCAGGCTTGCGGAAGGCGCCGGAACGACTGGGTGAGCGGTCCCAGAAGGAACGGCAGCGGAAACGGTTGCCGCAGGCGGCACTTGTGCCGGTTGCGGGGCGACGGCCTGCTGCGGTGCCGGAGCGATGGTAATGGTCCGCCCATCGTTGCTGAAGCTGGCCATCAGCGCAACCCCGCCGTTTACCGTAATTTCCGCCGTTCCGTTGTTTTCGGAGTAGCTAGCCGACGGGATGGTCTTATCCCCGAACGTGAGCGTTGGCGACCCGGGGGTGGCCACCGGTTCGCCGGTGAAAGTCATCCGAAGTTTGCCGGGTTCAGTTGCGATGGTGGGATTCACCGGGGCGGTGAAGTTCATCACCAGGCGCGGTGGTGTGGTGTGACTCAGTTGGGCGGTGAAGTGGGTGGCGACGTTTCCGATGAAAAGGCGTCGCGAGGATTCATTCAGTGTGACTGGGCCTCCCAGGATGCGGGGCAGCAGCGTGCCGAGAGTGTTGGTGGGCACCAGTCCGCGACCGCTTTCGAGGAGGAAGTTGCCAGTGAGATCGAAGTCGCGGCCCTGCACCTTGGCGCGATTCTGGTTGGCGGTGAACTCGGCTTCAGCATTGTTGTAGCGAACCTTCCAGTGCAGACCGTCGGTGCGGGAAGTGACCGTGCCCAGCGGTTCGAGGACTTCGAGGAGCCCGACATATTCGCGCCCGTTGCGATCGGCGACGGGGAGAGAATAGTGCGCGCTGGTGGAGTAGATGGCGATGCGCTTTTCGTCGGCGGAACCGGCGGGGAGGGCGATCAGGATCACCAGAATCGGGGCGAGAACGCCTCCCAGACCGGACCAGAGCGGACGGCGACGCCGGACGGTTGAAGGACCTGGGACCAATGCGAAAGCCTCTTGCGTTTTGGTTTTTAAGCATCAGAGTATCAGAGGCGGAAGGCGCGCGAAGGTCCACGCCAATGGTGGCATAGCGAGTCGCGGCTGGATTGCGGGTATCGGATGGTCGCTAAGAATCGGCGATTGGCGGTATGTGCGCTCCTGATTGCGTCGACGATGGCCCAGGAGCCAATCTTCCGGACGCAATCCAACGTGGTGATCGTGCCTGCCTTGGTGAAGGATGAGAAGGTAATGCCGTCTACGGACTACACGCGAAGGATTTTGTCTTCGAGGACGATGGAGCGGAACAGGCGGCGCGGCTGGACGAAGCGGCAGAATCGGAGCCGATTTCGATGCTTGTCGTCCTGCAGCGAGGCTGCCGGGCGAGCCGCGAGTTTTCCCGGATGCGTGGTCTGAGCTCCATGTTAAGCCCGATCTTCGACCTGCCCGACTCCGAGGTCGCACTCGTCGAATTCGACAGCGGCGTGAGCCTAGTCCGCGACTTCACCAGCGATGCGAGCCTGATCGACCGGGATCTTCAACAACTGGAGGGAGGTGATGACGGGGCCGCGATTCTGGACGCAATGCAATATTCGGTCCGGCTGCTCAGCCACGTTCCCAACGGGCACCGGCGGGTGCTGTTGCTGATCAGCGAGACTCGCGACCACGGTAGTCACCTCGCCAAGACGAACGACGTTGTGGTAGAGCTGGGCAATAGCAACACGCTGGTGTACGCCTTGCCTTTTTCGCCATCGCTGTCGCAGGTGCTCGACACCGAACGGGGCAGCAACAAGGACGAGTGGGGGCCACACCGGACTTGCTCGCTCCCCTCATGATGGCTTCGCAGGCGGTGCGAAAAAACACCCCGAAGGCGATCGCGGGAATGACCGGGGGCGAGTACGAGATGTTTGCTTCGCGCAGGAGTTTCGAAAGGCGGATGACGGACTTCACCAACCACTTGCATAGCCGCTATCTGCTCAGTTTTGAACCCAAGAATCCGCACCCTGGCCTGCACCAGCTTCGAGTGCGGTTGCGGGAGCCGGAGAAGAGGACGATCTTGGCGCGGACGAGTTATTGGGCGGAGGGTGAGAGGCAGTAGCTGAGCCCGCGGTGGAAAAGATCAACGGGCCTGGGGAACCGCACACGGCCACGGGGTCCCTCGACTCCGTTCGGCTGGCGCTTCACTACGCTCGGGATGACAGAGCAAGAGTGGGATTTCGGTCGAGCGGCGTCGAGCGGTCTTCGCCCGGGCCGCGTTACTCCAACGCGTAGATCGTTAACCCGCTTAACAGTTTGGGGAAGAAGTCGGTCGACTTTTGCGGTAAGACTTCGCCAGCGAAGGCGATGTCGCGGACTTGCTCCATGCGGCAGGGGTTCATGAGGAACGCGACGTTCGCTTTGCCCGAGCGGACTGAGGCCAAGGCTTCGCCTGCATCGCGCACATAGGAAATGTTTTGCTGGTTGCGGATCGACTCTTCCGAGAGCTCGAGCACACCTTCAAGAAGAACTTTGTGCAGTTGCACCACGTCGAGCGCCTGCTGGCGGATGGAGAGGCCGGGAAACATCGAGGCCGGAGCCTTGGGGGTGTGCATGAGGAAGACTCTAGTCGCGGTGGCGGCCAGCAGGGCGGTGCCGACGTGTCCGGCTTCGCGCAGGATGGCGGTGGCGCGGGCGGAATCGACAGAAGGGTCGACTTCTTCCAGGTTGAAATAGGCGCGCGCGGCCGACTGGAACCCTTCCGGCGTAAATGACTGCAGGCCGTGGACTACGCGATGCGTCGGCAGGACAACCAGGCCCGGGCTGTTCATGTTCACGAAGGTCATCATGACCATCTCGTAGGGAGCTTCTTCGGTCTCGGTGCGCAGGGTTGTACCGGATGCGCGTTCGCGGGGGGCGCCCACGAGTTGCGGGGTGGCGGCACGGCGCTCGTTGCGGTAGTTCAGCGCGGTCTCGTAGCGGTGATGGCCATCGGCGATGATGAGCTTCTGATCGCGCATTTTTCCGCGCACCAGGTCGACGATGCCGGGGTCAGAAACCTTCCAGATGCGATTCAGAACTCCATATTCGTCAGTCACTTCGGTGGCGGGAGGGGTTTCCTGGGTAAGGAGGGAATCGATCTCTCCGGTGTCGTTGTACAGCATGAAAATCTGCCCAAAGTGGGCCCGGGTGGCGCGCAGCAGATCGAGCCGATCGGCTTTGGGTTTAGCCAGGGTTTGTTCATGGCGGAATACCACGTTAGCGGAATAGTCTTCGATCCGGCCCAGGGCAATGAATCCCCGGCGCTCGGCTTCGCGGGTGCTCCCTGGCACAAGGAAGCGCTGGGAGTAGGCGTAGATCGAGGGCTGAGGGTCCTGCAAGAAAATGCCCTCCCGGCGCCAGTTGCGGAAAAAAGCGGAAGCCCGGGTGTAGACGTTCTCCTGGTCATGGTCGGTGGCTTCGCGCTTGCCCAGAATGAGGCGGACCAGGTTGTAGGGGCTGGCGGCGTAGTAGCGCTCCTGGGCTTCCGGGGTGATCTTGTCGTAGGGCTGGGTGACCACCGAGGCCGGGGTGACGCGTTTTGGATCGTAACGAAGCGCGCGGAAGGAAATCACATATGCCATAGGAAAGTAGCATTTTAGCAAGGACGCGCCGGTCGGTTGGTGTCGGATCGCGACGAACAGGCCACCCTGTCAGAAAGACATATTGACGGGGCAGTGAAAATAAGACAAAACGGTTACAAAATTCGGTATTTTCCCGGATTCGGTCTGTCAAGAACTGTGATACGATCCGCTCAAAGAGGTAAGTGTATGGCCCGCCAATGTGGGTGCGGGTCTTTCCCCAAGACCCGAGCTCGGAACCTCCACTCGGCCCCTTCCAAAAATGGGATCGGGATCATTTTGCGCACGAACCGTCTCTCCCTGTGTGCCCTGTCAATCTCAGTGGTCGCGTTGCTGTTTGTGAACCTGCAAGGCCCGGCGATGTGGGCGCAGAACACCGACGATGACGTCCACATCAAACCCCGAATCGAAGCGAAACCGGCAGTCACCACTAACGAGGTGAAGGAGTCGGGGTTCGCGTCGCACACGCGGCCATTCAAGACTTCGGTCGAGCTGGTGCTGGTGCCGGTTACCATCACTGACCCGATGAACCGGTTGGTGACGGGACTCGACAAAGAGAACTTTACTGTCTTTGAGGGAAAGAACCAGCAGGAGATCAAGTCGTTTTCGAGCGAGGATGCGCCGGTGTCGCTGGGAGTGATTTTTGACATGAGCGGCAGCATGAGCTCGAAGATCGAGCGGGCGCGCGAAGCGGTGGTGGAGTTCTTCAAGACGGCGAATCCTCAGGATGAGTTTTTCATGATCACCTTCGCCGACAAGCCCGAGGAGGTAAGCGATTTCACCAACTCGGTGGAGGACATCCAGGGGAAACTGGTGTACACGATCCCCAAGGGGCGGACGGCGCTGCTGGATGCGATCTACCTGGGGGTGTCGAAGATGCGGCATGCCAAGTATCCGAAGAAGGCGATGCTGATCATCTCCGATGGCGGCGACAACCACAGCCGCTACACCGAGGGTGAGATCAAGTCGATGGTGAAAGAAGCCGACGTACTGATCTATGCCGTCGGCATTTACGATCATTACTTTCCCACCGAA
Organism: uncultured Acidobacteriaceae bacterium; assembly: GCA_964641665.1. GTDB lineage: Bacteria > Acidobacteriota > Terriglobia > Terriglobales > Acidobacteriaceae > Gp1-AA133. The sequence goes on along the minus strand of CAZXKO010000117.1, from coordinate 8,320 downwards.
GAAGAACGGCTGGGGCCGGCGCTGCTGAGCGAGATCACGGAGCTGACCGGGGGCCGGGCGTTCACGATTGACAATCCGAACGACCTGGCGGACGTGGCCACAAAAATAGGTATCGAACTACGCAACCAGTATGTACTCGGGTACCGTCCAACTAATCCGACGCGGGATGGCAAATGGCGTAAGATAAAAGTGAAATTACTACCGCCCAAAGGGTTGCCGCCGCTACGGGTCTATGCCAAGACGGGGTACTATGCACCTTCGGAGTAGCCGCGCTCCACTGGCTTTTCTCCTAATCAGCTTTCTGATCAGCACCGCGGCCGGGCAGAGCAATGCTCCGGGAGATGCGTTCCCGCCTCAAGTTGCCCAACCGAAAGCTTCTGCTCCGCCTGCGGCTCAGCAGGAACCTGCCAATCCACCTGCGAGTCCGCCTAAGCCTGCTGAGGCGCCGGCCGCGCAGGAAGCTCCGCCGCCGTCCGAGGGAGAAAGCGGGTTTGTCTTCCACACGCAAGTGAATGAGGTGGTGCTGCACGCCACCGTGGTGGACGACAAGCAACGCATGGTGACGAGCCTGGACAAAACCGCGTTCACCATACTCGAGGATGGGAAGCCGCAGAACATCATTTCGTTCCGGCATGAAGATATTCCGGTGGCGATGGGGATCGTGATCGACAATTCCGGGTCGATGCGAGAGAAGCGCGACAAGGTAAACAAGGCGGCGATCAACCTGGTGAAATCGAGCAATCCACAGGATGAGGTGTTCATCGTCAACTTCAACGACGAGTACTACCTGGACCAGGACTTCACGGCCGACATCAGCAAGATGCGCGAGGCGCTGGAGAAGGTGGATACGCGCGGAGGGACGGCGCTGTACGATGCGGTGGTGGCTTCGGCGGGACATCTGAAGAAGAACGCGAAACTGGAAAAGCGCGTGCTCTTTGTGGTGACCGACGGGGAAGACAACGAGAGCCAGGAATCGCTGGAACAGGCGATCCGGCGGTTGCAGGAAGAGAACGGGCCGACGGTGTACGCGATCGGGCTGCTGGGCGAGGAGAAGCAGCGGCGGGCGCGCAAGGCGCTGCAGTTCATGGCGGAGAAAACCGGGGGGCTCGCCTTCTTCCCGAAGACTCTGGATGAAGTGGATGAGATCAGCCGGACGGTGGCGCGCGACATCCGGAATCAATACACGATTCTTTACAAGCCTACGAACCCGAAGAGTTCGGGCGGGTATCGCGCGATCAAGGTGGATGCCAAGGCCAAGGGGTACGGCAAGCTGACTGTGCGCACCAAGAGCGGGTACTACGCGGGGCAGGAGCGGGCGGAGGCGAACCGGTAGCGCCAAGTGGCACAGCGCAAAACGCATTTCACCACAGAGGACACGGAGGAACGCAGGGGAAAACCTTTACAGCCTCTTGCGGGCTTTGCGGTTCACGTTTTCTCTCTCGCCTATGAGGTACGACTTTTCGGCCATTTCGGAGGCCCAGATCCCACGGGCGCGGGATCCGCTATTCGAACACCTGCTTGATACCTATGCCAGTGAAACCAATAAGGTGATCTCCGTCTGGAGAGACTTTTCGGATGGAGATTTATCTTTTCGTCCGCATGCCAAGTCCAGCACCGTGCTGGAAATCATGAAGCACCAGCTGCTTTCGGAGCGACGTTTCTTCGGAGAGTTTCTGGGGGTGCCGGAGCCGGAGGCGGGGGTGGTGTTGCCGGAGGACTTGAACGTGGCTGGTTTGTGCCGGCGCATGCTGGAATTGGCTCAGCCCCGGCTGACTTTTCTGGCGGAACGCGATCAGGCGTGGTGGCTGGCGACGGTGCATTTTTTCGACGCGGAGCGGCAGCGGATCTGGATTTTCTGGCGCAGGGTGCTGCACACGGCGCATCATCGGACGCAACTCACGGTGTAACTTCGGCTGCTGGAAAAGCCGGTGCCGGCGACGTACGGGCCGACGGCGGATGTTACGTGGGCGGGGGCGGATCCGACGACGAGCGTGGAAGCGGCGCGGAGGAAGTGATGGTGGGCGGCGAGAAGCAGGCGGTGCGGTCTTCGTTCACGCAGACAAGAGCTTTTGACCGCAGAGGACGCAGAGGTTTCGCAGAGAACGCGGAGAAAAGCTCTTTAACCGCAAAGGGCGCGAAGGAAAATCCCGCAAAGGTCGCAAAGGGAATTCGGCGAACGGATCGGTTCGGCGGGATACGGCGGCAGACGGGCTGGCCGACTGGTAACGTTGACGCTGACGGGGGCGCTTCCTTACTCTGTACTGTGCGAATTGCGACCACGGTCTCAGGTCTACGCGTAGCCGACGACATTACCCAGCTTGTCGGCGAGACTCCGATGCTTCAATTCAGGCGGCTGGTTCCGGAAGGGGCGGCCGATGTGTTTGCCAAGCTCGAGTACCTGAACCCGGGGGGCAGCGTGAAGGACCGGGCGGCGATCGGGATCATCAAGCAGGCGGAGGAGGATGGGCGGCTCGGCCCGGGCGGGACGATTGTGGAAGCGACCGCCGGGAACACCGGCATTGGGCTGGCGCTGATCGGGGTGAAGCGCGGATACAAGGTTTGCCTGTTCGTGCCGGAGAAGTTCTCGGAGGAAAAGGTGATGATCATGCGGGCCCTCGGCGCCGAGGTGACTCGCACCCCGGAGGCCGAGGGCATGGACGGCGCGATTACTCGCGCGAAGCAGTTGGCCGCCACCGACCCGAAGGCTTTCATGGCCGCGCAGTTTGAAAACCCAGCCAATCCTGCCTTTCACTACGAAACCACCGCCCGCGAAATCTTTGAGCAGATGGAAGGCCGTATCGATGGGGTGGCGATCGGTTCGGGCACAGCGGGAACGTTTACGGGGGTGGCACGCTTTGTGAAGGAACGGCTGCCGCGGGTGTACACGGTGGCGGTCGAAACGCAGGGATCGATTCTGGGCGGCGGGCCGCCCGGCCCGCACAAGGTGGAAGGCATCGGAGCGAGTTTCATTCCCAAGAACTTTGACCGGTCGGTTTGCGATGAAGTCATGATGGTGAATGACGAGCAGGCGTTCGGCATGGTGAACGAGCTGGCGGCGAAGGAAGGTGTGCTGGCCGGGTCGAGCGGCGGGGCCGCAGTGTACGCGGCGCTGGAGGTGGCGCGCCGGATGGGAGCAGGGAAGAGAGTCGTCACCATCGTTCCGGATTCGGCGGAGAGATATCTGTCGAAGAAGATTTTTGAGGGTGGGATTTAGGAGCAGCGGTAAGCACTTGGCACTTAGCACTTGGGATTCAGCACTCAGCAGTCAGCCAATCCACGACAGAGCAGTCAGCCACAGAAAGCGTTGCTGATCGAGCGGCGGGGGAAGAGCATGTCTACGAACAAGACTAAGGCGGGATTTGCTACGCGCGCGATTCATGTGGGGCAGGAGGCGGACCCTTCGACGGGGGCGGTGTCGCCGCCGATTTTTGCGACTTCGACCTACGTGCAGGAAGAGATCGGGAAGCACAAGGGGTACGAGTACGCGCGGGTGTCGAATCCGACGCGGACGCGGCTGGAGGAGAATCTCGCAGCGCTCGAGGGCGGAGTTGCGGCGAAGGTGTTTGCCAGCGGGATGGCCGCGATCAACGCGATCACTTCGATGTTGAAGGCTGGCGACCACGTGGTGTGCGGGAACAATCTTTATGGCGGCACCCCGCGGCTGTTCAACCAGGTGTGGGCGGACTTCGGGCTGGAGTTCGCGTATGTGGACACGTCGGATGTGGAGAACGTGCGGCGCGCGATCAAGAAAAACACGCGAATGGTGTTCATCGAAACGCCGACCAATCCGCTGATGGCGCTGACGGATATCGCGGCGGTGAGCGCGGTGTGCCGCCCGAAGAAGATTGACGTGGTGGTGGACAACACGTTTATGTCGCCCTACTTTCAGCAGCCCATCGCGCTGGGGGCCGACATGGTGGTGCACTCGACTACGAAGTTCTTGAACGGGCACAGCGACGGACTGGGTGGGGTGGTGGTGTGCACGCGCCAGGAGCAGGCGGAGAAGCTGGCCTTTCTGCAGAAAGCGGCGGGGGCGATCCTGTCACCGTTTGAGTGCTGGCTGATCCTGCGCGGGGTGAAGACGCTGGCGGTGCGTATGGAAAAGCACGACGAAAGTGGACGCGTGGTGGCGGAATTTCTGGCCAATCACAAGAAGGTGAAGCGCGTGTTCTATCCAGGGCTGGCGGATCATCCGCAGCACGATCTGGCGCGGCGGCAGATGTCGGGATTCGGGTCGATGATTTCGTTCGAAACGGGGTCGCTCTCGAACGCGAACAAGATGCTGCGGCGGGTGCGGGTGTGCTCGCTCGCGGAGTCGCTGGGCGGAGTGGAGACGCTGATTTCGCATCCCGCGACCATGACGCACGCGGCGCTGGGAAAGAAAGGGCGGAAGGCGATCGGGATTACGGACGGGATGGTCCGGATTTCGGTGGGGATTGAAGATGTCGAGGACATTGTGGACGATCTGGAGCAGGCGCTGGGAGGGATTTGAGGGGGAGCGCGATTCGTTACGTGGTTGAAAGGATCGGCGGGGCCTAGGGGCCGCATGCGAAACACAAGGTTCCTCGACTTCGTTCGGCTTTCGCCTCACTTCGCTCGGGATGACAGCGGGTAGTGGGGGGTACGATAAGTCCAAGCTCAAGTCGCAGCAGGCCTTCGGCGTGGAATCTGGACGCGCGAAACTTTCCCAAGAGGGCAGGGTTCCAGAGACGGTGCCGCTTCGGGTCGGGAAATACAAACCTTAAGTCTTGGGAGCGACTATGCGACGATATTTGATCGGTGCAGCATTTCTGCTGACGGCCAGCTTGCTGGCCGTTGGACAAGATCAGAGCGACATCAACCATGACCGGAAAGACCTGCATCAGGACAAGCGAGACCTGAATCAGGATCGCAAGGACATTCGCAACGATCAGCGCGATCTGAACCAGGACCGCGCCGACCGGAACCGGGACGCGCGCGACATCCGGAACGATCAGAAGGACATCAACCATGATCGGGCGGACATCCGGCGCGATCTTGCAAAAGGGGATACGGCGGATGCGGCCCGCGACCGGAAGGACATTCGCCAGGACCAGCGGGACATCAACCACGACCGCAAAGATCTGCGGAGCGACCAGAAAGACATTAACCACGATCGGAAAGATCTGCACGCGGACCGGCGCGATGCCAAGCATGACGTCCGGGATATACGGCATGACCGGCGCGATATCCGGCACGACAAACACGGCAAGTAGACCGAGGCCAGGTCTTTAATTCGGCGGCGGCCTGGGGAGGGCGCCGCCCTTTTTCTTTGCAGAAAACGAGTCGCTGCGGTATGGGGCTTCAGTCCACGGAATCGTCGATCCACTTGAGATATGACGGACTCCCGGCAGTCATGGTGAGCGCGACGCATTCCGGAAGTTCGTAGGAATGCAACGCCTTCAGCTTCTCCTGTAAATGCGGGAAAGCGGATTCTGTGGTTTTGATGAGGAGTAAGTACTCCCGGGCTTCTTCGACCTTGTCCTGCCAGCGGTAAATCGATTCGATTTTCGGAATGATGTTGACGCAGGCGGCCAGGCGCTCGCGGACGAGCGCACGGGCGATCTTTCGCGCTTCCTCCTCGGAGGCGGTGGTAGTCAGGACGACTCTCTTGTCGGTCATATAAAATCAGCCTCTGTTCCGCGGGCGTGTGACGCACGAACTCGCCTTTTCACGGTGCGGGTTCATAATAGGCGACGCCGCCGGGCGCGGCAAAAGCGAATGGCACCGCGGACGGAACACGGGGAACTCCAGTCATGACAACCCAGATCAAGTTTGGCACCTCCGGTTGGCGAGCGGTGATGGCCGAGGAATTTACCTTCATCAACGTGAGGCGCGCGGTAAGCGGGATCGCGCGCTATGTCGTATCGCAGAGGCCCAAGGGCGCCAAGGTCATCGTGGGGCGCGATCCGCGCTTTCTGGGGGAGACGTTCTGCGCGATGGCGGCGGAGATTCTGTCCGCACACGGGGTCACGCCACTGGTGATCGCGGAAGCGGCGCCGACACCGGCAATCTCGTACGCGGTGATCCAGGCGAAGGCCGACGGAGCGATCAATTTCACCGCGTCGCACAATCCGCCGGAATACAACGGGATCAAGTTCTCGACGCCGGATGGCGCTCCGGCGCTGCCGGAGGTGACGAAGAGAGTCGAGGCGGAGATTGTGGCTGCCGATCGGGACGACGGGGGCGGACCGGTAATGAATCCACCGGAGGCGCAGCCACTTGATCCGCGACGGATGTATTTATCGCGACTGCGGGAAATCGTGGACCTGGACGTGATTCGGAAGGCGGGGCTGCGCGTGGGGTTCGACCCGATGTGGGGGTCGGCGCGCAATTACCCGGATGCGCTTCTGCGGGAAGCGGGAATTGAAGTCGGCACGGTGCATGACTGCCGCGACGTCCTGTTCGGCGGGCATGCTCCGGAGCCGGACGATCACCTGCTCGAGGGTCTGCGAACGAAAATGCGGGAGATGAAGGCGCACATCGGCATCGCGACCGATGGGGACGCGGACCGGTTCGGCATCGTCGATGAAGATGGAACCTTCTTCCAACCCAACTACATCATCGCCCTCCTGTTCGATTATTTGGTAGAGAGCCGGGGATGGAGGAACGGGGTGGGGAAGTCGGTGGCCACGACGAACCTGATCAACGCGCTGGCGAAATACCACAAGGTGGAGTTGCACGAGACGCCGGTGGGGTTCAAGTACATCGGGGAGCTGATCAAGGAGGACAAGATCTGCATTGGCGGGGAAGAGAGCGCGGGACTGTCCATCCGGCACCACGTTCCGGAGAAAGATGGCGTGCTGGCCGGGCTGATGTGCTGCGAGATGGTGGCGCGGAGAGGGAAGTCGCTGGGGAAACAGCTGCAGGAGCTATTTGGCAAAGTTGGTTCCTTTTGCCCACAGCGGGAGAATTTCCGGTTGACCGAGGAAGTGAAAGAGAAGTTTACTAAGAAGTTACATTCCGATCCGCGCGAACTCTTCGGCCGGAAGGTCGGGGAGGTGGTGCGCACGGACGGCCTCAAGCTCGTGTTTGAGGACGGATCGTGGATTTGTTACCGGTTGTCGGGAACGGAGCCGGTGGTGCGGGTGTACTCGGAAGCAGCGAGTGAAGCGGAGTTGAAGCAGTTGAGCGGCGCGGCCAAGCAATGGATTTTCGAGTAAAAGAGTTTCCTAAAGTTCGGGCGTTTCCCAGGCCAGAGGATGGCTTGCGCGCCATGGTGGATCGGGCGCCGCAGGCCGAGGCGCTGGCCGAGCGCTGGATGGAGAAGTCGCGTCCGTTTCGCAGCGCGGTCTACGCTGCGCGGCGACGGCTGGCGACCGGCGCGGTTGTCGTCCTGACAGTCTGGCTGTTTCTGCACGTTATGTTTGGCGCGAACGGCATGGTGGTGTACCGATCGAAACGTGAGCAACATCTGAAATTGCGAGCGGAGATCGAAAAGCTCCAACAGGAAAACGACCGTTATAGCCAGCAAATCAAGGCATTGCAGAACGACCCCAAAGCCATCGAGAAGGAAGCGCGGGAACAATTGCACTACGCGCGGCCGGGGGAAGTGGTTTACGTGGACCCGAGCACCGAGAAGCCGGCCACGAACGCCGCACACAAGTGAGCAACCGTCGGCCCTTCCTGCGACATACCTGGCGTCTGATTGTGGTAGCATGCTTAACGCGCCCCGTCTGGAAAAGAATAAGGTAAAGTTCGTGCCGCTCAAACGAGTGATGTGGCTGGAACGACGTCTGCGGGCTCGGGGAGTGGGGTCCACGCAACGCTCTGTTTTTAACCTTCCAAGGAGGATGGCATGAGGAAAGTGGTTTCGCTATGTCTGCTTCTCAGCATGGTTTTCTTCGTAGTGTCGTTCGCGTCGGCGGGCGACAAATCTGAAACTGTGAACGGCTGGGTGAGTGACTCGAATTGCGGGGTCAAGGGCGCCAACGCCGGGGCTGCCGATTGCACCAAGAAGTGCCTGGAGAAAGGCGCGAAGATGGTGGTGGTTACCGACGGCGATCAGAAGATTCTGACCGTCGACAATCCGGAAGCTTTGAAGGGGCATGAAGGCCATCACGTCGCCGTAAGCGGGCACGTCACCGGAGACGGCATTCACGTGATGAGCGTGAAGATGCTGTGAGGTTCGTGGAATTTACGAGGGCGGCCTGCGGGCCGCCCTTTTTTTGGTGTGCCAAGCAGGTTCAACAGCTAGGAGGTGAGAGCCCTCTAGCCAGTCTGATGGAGACGAAGGGTTAGTGAAGCGCAAGGGTGAAATAACACCCGCCGCGAGGCGGGGCCTGAAAGAAGCGTGGAGCAA
>CAZXKO010000116.1:0-27390 GCA_964641665.1 uncultured Acidobacteriaceae bacterium | reverse complement strand
TTCGACGGCGTCGTCTATTCCCTTCCCGTAAAACTTGGCGGCTACGTGCAGGCAGGCGACTTGCTTCTGCAGGAAGCGGATCTCTCGAAAGTCATCGTGCGCGCCTATGTTGACGAACCCGATATTGGCCGCCTGCTTCCTGGCCAGAAAACGGAAGTGACTTGGGACGCCATGCCCGGGCGCGTCTGGGATGGCTCGGTGGCGACACTTCCCTCTGCGGTGAAATTGCGCGGCACTCGCAACGTCGGAGAAACCACCGTGGTGCTCGATAACCGCGACTTCAAGCTGCTGCCCAATACCAACGTCAGCGTGACCATCGTCACGGCGCAGCACGACAACGTCCTGACCATTCCGCGCGAGGCGCTGCGGCAGGACGACTCCAAGCCTTACGTGTACCAAGTCGTCGACGAGAAATTGCGCAAACGCGACGTGGCCGTCTTGGCATCCAATCTGACAAAGGTTGAGGTCAGCAACGGGCTTTCCGATAAAGACCTGGTGGCCTTGAGCTCCATGTTGAGCACGAAACCGCTCCACGATGGAAGTCCTGTGAAGGTGGTGCAGTAAGTGATGAAGTGGAAGGCACGATTTCTTGCAGTAGCAGCACTCGCGGTGCCGGCCCTCGCCTTGGACGCCAACGCCCCGTCAGAGCTGTTGGCGGCGGGCCGCGTCGATGACGCCATTACAACTTTGAGCTCGCGGATCGGTTCCGCCCCCGACGACGCCGCCTCGCACAATTTCCTGTGCCGAGCTTATTTCGCAGTGAACAACTGGGATCGCGCCATTTCGGCTTGCGAGAAGGCCGTCGCGCTCGAGCCGAACAATAGCGAATATCACCTGTGGCTGGGCCGTAGCTACGGCGAAAAGGCGGATGCCTCCAACTTCTTCACGGCTGCCGGACTCGCCAAGAAAGTGCGTACCGAGTTCGAGCGGTCCGTCGCGCTCGACCCGAACAGCGCTGTTGCGCGCACCGATCTCGCCGAGTTTTATCTGGAAGCGCCGGGCATCGTTGGCGGCGGACAGGACAAGGCACGCGCCCAGGCGGACGTGCTCCTGAAGCTAAGTCCTGCCAAAGCGCACTGGGTATTGGGGAGAATTGCCGAGAAGAACAAAGACACGGCCAGCGCAGAAAAGGAATATCGAGCGGCCGTCGACACCAGCCACGGCGGAGGAAACGCGTGGCTCAACCTGGCCTCGTTCTACAGGAAGACGGGCCGCCTGGGGGAGATGCAGGATGCCCTGAAGCACGCGGCCGCCGCGCCGCTGGACCAGCCCGAGGTGTTGGTAGACGCCGCATCCAATCTGCTGCGCGCCAACCGCGATCTGCCCTTCGCCACCGAGCTACTGCGCCGGTACCTTTCCGCGACTACCGTGGAACAAGCTCCTCCCTTCAAGGCGCACTACATGCTGGGTAGCATTCTCGAGAAGCAGGGGGACCGGGCCGGTGCCGCAAAAGAGTATGAAATAGCTCTGGCTCTTGCGAAGGATTTTGGACGTGCCCGGGAAGCCCTGAATCGGGTCAACCGGTAGAACGAGTGATCCGGCAATCGGTTGTTCAGTGAAATCCTAAAAGCGTGTGTCTCGCTCGGCGTGATTCGGAAAGCGGAATGGATTTTTCTTCCGGGATGACCGTCCGCTTGGCTTCCTTTGCCGACATGTTCTTCCCCGTGCTCTCTATCTTTTCTGACTTCCCTGTTCTCAAAGGTGACGCAATGGATAATCGTTGGAGTGTTGGCGTGTATACGCGCAACCGGCGACTTCTGGTAGCGCTTCTCTGCCTGATGACCGCGAAGGCCATGGCCGAACCGCTCCCTTTGAAGCGCGCCGTCGAACTGGCCCTGAATCACGCCACCACTACAGAAATCGCGGCCGCCGACGAGCGACATGCTTTGGCTTCCTACCGTGAACGTCGAGCCGCGTACATCCCTCAGTTCATCCTTGGAGCGGGGCTGGGAAAATCCTGGGGCTATCCCCTCAGCCTTGAGGGCTCAGCGCCGTCGATTTTCAACTTTAATTCCCAGTCCGCCTTGTTCAATCCGTCGCTCCGTCAGTTCATCAAGGCGGCTCGCAGCGAATGGCAAGCTAGCACCCTACAGAGTAAGGATCGTCGGAACGAGGTCATCCAGGACACGGTCACGATCTACCTCGAACTCAACATGTGGCAACAGCGTCTGAGCCGGCTTCAAGAGGAAGAGTCCGCCGCCGCGAAGTTAGAAGAGGCGATGACGGAACGCGTGAAGGAAGGCGTCGAAAGTCCGCTCGAACGGACGAAAGCGAGACTGGCGGCGGCGCGCCTGCGGATGCGGATCGCTCAAGCGGAGAGCTCCGCAGATGTCCTCCGGGAACATCTGGCCAAGCTTACCGGACTGCCCCACCGCTACATTGACCCCGTTCCAGACTCATGGCCGGCATTCCCTGCGGTGAGCCAGGATGGCGCCTTGGTAAAGCAGGCCGAGGACAACAGCCCGATGGTCCAGGCCGCCGAAGAGCGCGCGCGGGCGCAGTACTTGAAGGCCCAGGGCGAGCACAAAGCATCCTTGCCCAGCGTCGACTTCGCCGCTCAATATGCGAGGCTGGCGACCTACAACAACTACGATCAATTCTTTCAGCCGCATTCCTTCCAGCCGAATAACGCCACGGTTGGGGTGGCAATCCGGTTCCCGGTCTTCAATGCCTCGCAACGCGCCCGTGCCGACGCCGCCGATGCCGACGCAGTCCGTGCCAAGCGACAAGTTGACGCCGCCCGGAATCAAGTGTCGGAAGAAACCCTCAAGCTGCAGCGCAACGTGCACCAACTGGAGGCGGCCCAGGAAGTCGCTCAACTCGAACTCGAAGTGGCAAGCGCCAATCTGGATGCCCTCCAATCTCGAGTCGATGCCGGCACCGCCACCGTCCGCGACCTGGGAGATTCTAGGGCCCAAGTCAGCGAGAGATTTATCACGCTGCAGGACACAATGTTCGAACTCGAGCGCGCCCGCATCGGCCTGCTGCGGTCAACCGGGGATCTCGAGAACTGGGTCCGGGGCGGCAATTGAAAGCCCTCCAGAGCCATGGAATAAAGCCCTTTCGACGGGTGCTTTTCGCCTCCTTAATGCATCCAATGACCATTCGACTGAATCCAGTTCGAAATAGCGGATGCCCTTGCTATCGTTACACTTAAGCCAACATCGACCCGGTCGAGTGGGGATACGGGACAGCCAAACCAGCTGCGCCAGCCCGGCGAACCTAGGGAAGTACCCGGGAATCCGAGAGAAATCTGAGAGAGGATGTTAAGATTAAATCATTCACCCCTATGCCTTTAAAAACATTGTTTTTGAACCCGCCCTCGTTTGAAAACTTCGACGGAGGGGCCGGGTCTCGCTGGCCCGCCACGCGCGAAATCGAGTCCTACTGGTACCCGGTCTGGCTGGCGTATCCAGCTGGCATGCTGGAGGGTGCGAGATTGCTGGACGCGCCGCCACATCACATCACCGGGCAGGAAACCATCGAGATCGCCAAGGACTACGAGTTCCTGGTGCTATTCACCAGCACCCCGGGCTTCCCCGGCGACATCCGCCTGGCCTGCGCGATCAAAGACGCCAACCCGAACATCAAGATCTGTTTCGTCGGCCCCCATGTCACCGTTCTGCCGGAGAAATCCCTGCGCGAGTGCACTGCCATCGATTTCGTTGGGCGCAAGGAGTTTGACCACACCGTGGTCGAGTACGCGCAGGGCAAACCCCTCGAAGATATCCTCGGCATCTCCTACCTGAAAGATGGCCAGGTGGTGCACACGGCGGATCGTCCGCAAATTCAGGATCTCGACGCGCTGCCGCACGTCACCGACGTCTACAAGCGCGACCTCGACGTCACCCGTTATAACGTACCGTTTCTGCTCAATCCGTACGTTTCGCTGTACACCACGCGCGGCTGTCCGGCGCAGTGCACCTTCTGCCTTTGGCCCCAAACGCTGAGCGGGCACCCGTGGCGCAAGCGTTCCACCGACGACGTGGCCAATGAGATGGCCAAGGTCAAGGAATATTGGCCGGACGTCAGAGAATTTTTCTTCGACGACGACACCTTCAACATCCAGAAAGCGCGCACGATTGAACTTTGCGCGAAACTGAAGCCGCTTGGGCTTACCTGGTCGTGCACTTCACGAGTCACTACCGACTACGAAACCCTCAAGGCGATGAAAGAAGCGGGTTGCCGCCTCTTGATCGTGGGCTATGAATCGGGCGACGCGCAGATCCTCAAGAACATCAAGAAGGGCGCCACGGTTGAACGCGCGCGCCAGTTCACAAAGGACTGCCACAAGCTCGGACTGGTGATCCACGGCGACTTTATCCTTGGGCTGCCGGGCGAGACTCGCGAGACCATTCGCAACACAATCAAGTTCGCCAAGGAACTCGACGTTGAGACCATCCAGGTTTCAGTGGCGCACGCCTACCCCGGAACCGAACTCTACGACTACGCCGTGAAGAACGGTTTCATGGTCGCGGACACCAAGATGGTGGACGAAGGCGGCCACCAGTTGGCACACATCGAATACCCCGGTCTGCCTGCGGCGGAAATTCTCGAACAGGTGCACCGCTTCTACGACGAATATTATTTCCGTCCCAAGGCTGCCTTCCGCATCCTGAAGAAGGCGGCTTTCAACGGCAACGACCGCAAGCGGCTCTACAAAGAAGCCAAGGCCTTCCTGAAAACTCGCGCGATGCGCCACAAGTGGGTGCAGGCGAAACATACCGAGGAATCCTCCGCCGCAGTGGAGCCGGCCAAAGCTTAGGCGTACAGTGACTTTTCGCAAATACCTGGTGTTGGCTGGAGTGGCGCTGTTCGGATCGGTCGGTGATTCGCTACTCTCGCGCGGGATGAAAGAGATCGGCAACGTTTCGGTCACGCACCTTCAGACACTGATTCTTGCCGTCCTGAATCCCTGGATCGTCGGCGGAATCGTTCTGCTGCTCGCCTTCTTCGCCGCCTATATGACCGCCTTGTCGTGGGCGGATCTTACCTATGTTTTGCCCGCCACCTCGATCGGCTACGTCCTGCTGGCGCTGATTGCCAAGTTCGTCCTTCACGAACAAGTAACACCAGCACGCTGGCTCGGAATCGTGTTGATTACGGCGGGAGTTGGATTTATCGCCGGCGGCCCGGCGTTAACGCCAACGCCGCCACCCCAATCCGAAGCGGACAACGAACTGGAAGTGGCCGATGTCCGAGGTCATTCATGAGACACGCATACACTTGGGCGGCCATCGCCGCAGTGGTCACGGCCTCCGTAACCGGCGACGTTCTTCTCTCGCGCGCCATGAAGCAGGTCGGGGACGTCGGAGAACTGTGGCGTCACCGAGGTGTGTTCTCGGTGGTCGGAAGCATTCTGCGCCATCCTCTCTTCGTTCTGGGGATCGTCGCGATGGCGGTCGCGTTTTTCAGCCTGCTGTTCGGGTTGTCGTGGGGCGACGTCAGCCTGGTGGCTCCCGCATCGGCCTCGCTTACGTTTGTGGGCAACGCAATTGCCGCCAAGCTCTTCCTGCACGAAAGGGTTGACCGTAGACGCTGCATTGCGGCCGCTCTTGTCGCTTGTGGAGTCGCCCTGCTGGCCCTCTAACTACAGGTTTCGCTCCTCGCTTCTGACACCTTCACCTGTTTGCCCATCGGGCAGCATTTTGGTGATCCCCGTACACTTCCAAAGGGGTCTCCCAAGCGGTTCATTCCAAATTCCAGACGGAAGCTCTATCGTGTCATCCAGGGCCAATCTTCCTTGCGGCGCTACGAACTGGACCCACAGAAACCAATCCGTATCGTCGTCGACAACGGCAAGGTCACGCTCTGTGGGGGTGGTCGACAACGCGATGGACAAACAGATTGCCGGCGTCCAGGCGAGCGTGCCCGGCGTCTTCAGCGTGGATACAAGCTCGTGGTCGCCAGCGGGCGTGGCAGCTGGGGAGCCTCGGCCTCTCAGTCGCTGCTCGCTTCGTCGAGGCTCTTACCCGAAGAGACGCATAAATCCGGTCGGTGGCAGGTCGGGAACCAGAAACGTTGACTCCCGCTGCCCCGCCACTCTTGCCAGCGATTGTGCGGCCAGATAGCCGCTTCGCACCGCACCCTCCATCGTTGCCGGCCAGCCCGTCGCCGTCCAGTCCCCTGCCAGAAAGACCCGTGGCCAAACCGTTTCGGGGCGCGGGCGGCTCACGTCGATGCCCGGCTTCGGCGAGTAGGTCGCGTGCACTTCCTTGATGACCGTGGATTTAACCAAGTTCGCGGCCCGAACCTCCGGGAAAAACTCAGCCAGTTCTTTCACAGCCAGCTCCACGATCTCCTGTTTCGATTTGTCCACCAGAGTCTTTGACGAACTCACCACCAGTTCTACGTAGCTGCCGTGGCCGTTGTTCTCGCGCCTTTGCAGCTTCGACTTGTGGAACATCCACTGGATGGTGCGATCGAGTAGGACCGCGTGCTCGAGCGGTGAGATCTCGCGATCGAACCAGAGATGAATCCCAGTGATGGGCGAGGTCTCAAACCGCGCCAACGCATCGCGCAGAGGTTGAGCCGCGGAGGAATCGGGCAGGATCGTGGCCAGATTCTCGAATGGCAGCGCCAGCACAACATAATCAAAAGACTCTTCCCTGCCACCGACGCCCAGTTGCACGTGCGACAACTCCGTCCGGAACGATTCCACGGACGCGCGGAAGATCACCTTGCCGCCGTGCTTCTCGATGTAGTCGCGGGCCGCATCGTAGAGATCCGTAAGCGGGATCGTCGGGATTCCCATGTGCCGGGCATCCGGCGACTTCAAAGACTCGCGCACCACCTGCCCTGCCGAGGAGAGCGACACGCGGTCGATCTCTTCATTCAGCGCGCTGACCAGAATCGGCTTCCAGAACCGCTGGATTGCTGTCTCCGTCTGCCCGTGGTTCTCCAGCCAGGAAAGAAACGACTGCCCGTTATCCCGGAGCGGCAAAGGAACCATCGCCGCCAGCGCCCGCGCAATCACGACCTTGTCCGTCAACTCAAGGAATGGAAACTTCAGGAACGACGGTGCGGTGTGCAGGGGCGCTGGCAAGGCTGACTCGTCCATGACCGTCGCCCGCCCGCCCGGCTCAATAAACGTCATGTAATCGAACCAGTGAATCTTCCCCTCGACGCCGATCCGCCGATAGAACTCAATCAGGTTCGTGCAGCAGCCAAACAGCACGTGCTGGCAGTTGTCGACGACTTCTGCGGTTCCAGGATGCTGATACGACGAGGCCCGCCCGCCGAGGTAGGGGCGCCGCTCAAACAGTGTCACTCGAAATCCCGTAGCGGCGAGCGCGCAAGCCGCGGCCAGACCAGCCAGGCCGCCTCCGGCTACGGCTACTGTGGGAGGTTGTGTCCAGGACTGGGGCATCACGTCAGACGCTTCAGAAATCCCTTCCCCAGCACGGTGAATTTCTCGAACCTGGTCAGCCGGATTCTTTCCCCGTACACCTCGTACTGGCGTTTCGCGATTTTGTCGAGCAGCTTCTGGTAGATCGTCACCAGAACCCACAAGGCAGGCTGACTGTCCTCACTCACCAGCGGAATCAGGTCATGCCCGGAACGGTAAAAATCACGAGCCCGCTCCGCCTCCACCTCGAGCAACGAGCGCAGCCGCGACCGATCGGGGGAGTCCTGCAGATCCTCCGGGCTGAGAGCGAACTGCTCCAGGTCTTCCTGCGGAAGGTAGACCCTGCCCATAGCGGCATCCTCTTTCACGTCGCGGATAATGTTGGTCAACTGAAAAGCGATCCCGCAGCGTTCCGCCAGCCGCTCCGCTTCCGGATTCTGATACCCAAAAATCTTGATGCACACCAGCCCCACAACCGATGCCACGTGGTAGCAGTACAGGTAAAGATCCTTGAAGGAACGGTATTGAACGACTGGGCCGTTCGGCTCGGGCGCTTGAGGAGATTCCTGATAGGGATCCCCCGGCGCGCCTTCGGGCACATCCATCAACGTGCCAAACGCCAACTGATCAAGCAAGTCTGAAGGGATCTGATAGCGGCGGCGCGCGTCCGTCAGCGCGAGGAGCACCGGATCGTCGGTAGGCTCGCCGGCCTGCGCGTGGTGAAATGCGTCCAGCCAGGCTTCCAGCCGCGAACGCCGCTCGCGCGATGCCAGCGTGGCATCGTCGGAAAGGTCGTCACAGCGCCGCATGAACGCGTATACCGCGCACAGCGCCTCTCGCTTGCGCCGTGGCAATACGAGAAACGCATAATAGAAGTTCTTGGCCGCCGAGCGCGCGATGCCGCGACATACTGAGTACGCCATCGCCAGTTGCGTCTCGGTCGGCGCGAATTGCATGGGAGCCGGCTGCACGGCGGTGCTCAAAAGAGCCTCCCCAGCGCAGCGCGCGCCACCAGCGCCAGCTTGCGCGATTTCGAAATCGACGGCCGCCTGCCCAGAACCGCGAATCCCTGCCGCTCGATCGCGTTCAAAATCTCCTGACCACCGCGGGTGAACAGCTCAAGGTCCACCGCCAGCTCCTTGTTTACCATTCCCACCAGCGGCAAACCTTCCCGAAACCAGTCCCGCGCCCGCTCCACTTCGAACTTCATCATCTCGCAGAAAGTCGGCGTGTTGCGGTTCTGGGCCAGGTCGCCTTCGCTCACTCCGTAGCGGCGCAGGTCCTCGAGCGGAAGGTAGATTCGCCCCTTGGCGTAATCGACCGAAACATCCTGCCAGAAGTTCGCCAACTGCAATGCCGTACACGTGCGGTCCGATAACGCCTGCTTCTCCGCATCGCGGTAACCGCACAAGTAGAGCACGAGGTGCCCCACCGGATTCGCGGAATACCGACAATAAGCCAGCACATCATCGAACGTGGGATAGCGCGTTGTCGTCTGGTCCGCACGGAAAGCCCGCAGCAGATCGGAAAATTCGTGCTGCGGAATATCGACCGTGCGCACCGTTTCGGCAAGAGCCACAAACACGGGGTGCCGCGGAGATCCTTCGTAGCAGGCACTCAATTCCGTTTCCCACTCATCCAACAACCGCAACGACGCGCTCGGGTCCCCGATCTCGTCCCCCAGATCATCCGAAATCCGGCAGTACGCATACACGTTGTAGAAGTGCTGCCGCAGGTGCTTGGGCAAGAACCACGTGGCCACGGAAAAATTTTCGTAGTGCGTGGTCGCCAGCCGCCGGCAGTAAGCGCGCGCTTCTTCGAGCGACGGCGCTACCTGGGGAATCGCGTATTCGGCCGGCAAATGCTGCCAGCCCGTCTCCGGGGTAGAGGCAGGCATTGGCCGGGATTCGCTGCTGGCGATGGAAGTCATAGCGAGTCTTTGCCCGGGTCGGAAATCCTTATCAGTGTCCGGGAATAATGGCAGTCTTGATATCACCGTTGCGGTTCAGCATGTGCCGCAGTACGTCGTGCAGCCGCGACAGAGGTGCTTCCCCGGTGATGTAATCGGTGCCGCGGACCTTCTTCTCCGCGATTAATGCAAAAGCCCGGCGCACCGTCTCGGGCGTGTGGTGAAACGTTGCTTTCAACGATATTTCCGAGTAGTGCAGCCGGTTGGTGTCAAGCTGCACTTTGCTGCCGCTGGCGCACCCGCCAAAGAAATTCACGGTGCCGCCTTTGCGAACCATCTGTACCGCCCATTCCCACGCTTCCGGGCGCCCGACAGCTTCGACCACCACGTCGGCGCCGCGCTTCTCGCGCGTCAGTTCCCGGACGGCTTCGATCGCGTCCTTCACCTGCGTAATCTGGACCACCTCATGCGCGCCCTTGCGCTTGGCGAGCGTCACCTGCGAATCACGCTTCACCACCGCGATCACGTTGCAGCCGATCGCCTTGGCCACCTGCACAAACATCAATCCGATAGGGCCGCCGCCAATCACCGCGACCGTGTCCCCAATCTCCACCCTGGTCTCGTGCAGTCCGCGGAGCACGCAGGCCAGGGGTTCGGTCATTGCCGCATCTTCAAACGACACATGCGGCGGGATCGCCAGCATGTTGGTCTCGACGATGCGCCGCGGAACGCGAATGTATTCGGCGTAGGCGCCGTTATTGAACAGCAGATCCTCGCAAAGATTCTCCTGGTGTTTGGAGCAGAAGAAACACATGCCGCAGGGCGCTGAGTTCAGCGCCACCACGCGCATCCCCTTCTTGAAGCCGCGCACCCCCGGCCCGACTTCCTCGACTACACCGGCGAGTTCGTGCCCGAACAGGGCGGGCGGAACGATCATGCGCGCGTGGTATCCGCGCTGGTACACCTTAAGGTCGGTGCCACACGTGAGCGCGACCTGGACCTTGATCAGCACTTCCCCTTCCCCGACCCGGGGAATGGGTACCTGCTCGATCTTAATGTCCTCTTTACCGTAGAGGACTGCGGCTGTCATCTTTCCGTTCACTCGGTGTGTCCTTCCCAAGAACTGCCCGGCTGGATCACGATTTTCATCGAATCGGGTTGGGGATGGGCAGCCAGTTCCAGCGCCTCCAATGCCCGAGACAGGGGGAAACGATGACTGATGAGCCGCTCCAAATCCATCTCTCGGCCCATCACAAAGCTCACCGAGTCTTCCTGCAGATCCACAGAAGCGCTATACGACCCCAACAATGTCTTTTCGTCCACGCAGATCGCGGCTGGATCGACAACCACTTCGCCCCGAACGGTCTGCGCAAACAGCAACACCCGGCCGCCAGGACGAGTCGCATCCGTGGCAGGCCGGATCAGGCCGGTACCACCGACCGCCAGAATCACGGCGTCAGCACCACGACCTTCCGTCAACTCGCGCACTTTCTGAATCACGTCCGTGCGTGAGGCATCAATTGTGAGGCCCAAACCGAAGCTTTCAGATATTGTAAGCCTCTGCGGATACAAATCGGAAGTAATTACCCTTGCCCCCGTCCTCCGGGACAACACGCTCAGAATCAGGCCGATAGGTCCCTGGCCAATCACCAATACAGTTTCTTCAGGCTCCAGCCGCAGGGCCTTGATCCCCTTCATGCAGGTGTTCACCGGTTCGACAAAGCAGGCCTGCTCGAAGGAAACTCCATCGGGAATCCTGACGGTTCCCCGCTGCACAATCCAGTCCATCACGCGCACGTACTCGGCAAAGCCTCCACCGCTCGGCTCGAATCCCGCCGTGCAGCCGACTTGCTTGTAGGTCTCACATTGCGCGAATGTCTTGTGCCGGCAGTAGTAGCACTGGCGGCAAGGAATGTGATGGAAGACCATGACCCGGTCGCCCAGACGGAAGCGCGAAACTCCCTTACCGACCGCCGCCACGACCCCCGATGTCTCGTGGCCAAAGATGCGCGGACTGGAGTGAGACCCGCTCGCAATCTTCTTCAGATCCGTTCCGCAGATGCCGCAGGTGTGCACCCGGACCAGCAACTCGCCGGCGCCAATCTCCGGAATCGGGACCGTCTCCATGCGGACGTCATTCTTCCCGCGATAGACGGCGGCCAGCATGGTGGTCGGGATGGCCTCCAGCCGGTCCTCCATTGCGATCTGCCCTGCGATGCTCATCGTCGCTTCTTATTCTTCCTTGGCTCGCACTTCGCTGTGCGGAAGCCTATTTGTGAAGCGCACTTCCACCGTCATCCGATCCAGGTAAGGCTGCTCCTGCGTGACGAAATGGTGGTCCTTCACCTGCACCACGCAGTAAAAACCGTCAACTTTAATCACACGCTCGGTCGTCAGCGGAATCTTGGCAAACGTTCCGGGATCGAGCCATCCGATCTGCGCCTGATCCTGGGTTACGTCCGGCGTCGCCATCAGCACGTTCGCGTAAGTTTTGTGATGAAGGTCCGCCAGCCGCACCTGCCAGGCCGTGATCCGTTCGTCCCCGTGACCTACCCGCTGCGGTTCGCAAACGAACAGGTAACGTTCCCGTGCGCTCAGATCCCTCACCCGAATCTGACAAAATGGGTTCTTCGGATCCAACTCCATCTCGTACGACGATTCCGTAACCCGGGCCGGCCCTTTCCGAAAACTCTCTACATAGACGAATGACGCCTTGCTCTGCGCAAACAGGCTTGCTGCCAGCAAGAGACTCACGATCATCGCCTTGCGCCCTGCCATGTTTTCGACTGACTATTGCGCTCCGTCGCCGCCCACGGCCGCCGATTCCTCCACGACCGCCCCGTTCAGCCTGGTGCCCGTATCGCGCGCCAGCCGTTCGCACAAAGCCTGCGATGCCTTCGCGCTGTTCCTCGCCAAGCGAATCACAGCCGCCCACAGCCACGGCCGCAGAATCGCGAACCCGACGAATCCCGCGGTCCGAAACCCCCCATCCTGGGTGGTGAACCGGTCCAAGGGCGGCATCGGGAAACCGATCTCGTCCGAAATTACCTTGATCGCGGCGAAGGGTAACCCGTGCGCCTCCGCGCCCTTTGCAACGGCTGCGGCCTCCATGTCGACCGCCGTGGCATCGTACGCCTTCGCCAGCCTGGATTTCTG
Source organism: uncultured Acidobacteriaceae bacterium (assembly GCA_964641665.1). Lineage (GTDB taxonomy): Bacteria > Acidobacteriota > Terriglobia > Terriglobales > Acidobacteriaceae > Gp1-AA133. Next base: position 14,977 of record CAZXKO010000116.1, on the reverse strand, counting down.
CTCGCTCCCTGCGAGCGAGGCAAAACTTACCAAGACCGCGGAGCCTCGCCCGGTGTCGATTTTGCTGCCGTCAGCGACGTCAATGACGTGCCGCACCTCCAGCACCTCACCAACTTGCAACCGACTCTCCAGCGCCCCCGCGAACCCGACCGACTGCACGGCTCGGGGCTGATACAACGAAATCACGGCCTCCGTGGCGCGCCTAGCGGCCTGGTGCCCGATCCCGCCGCAAACCGCTATCCGCAGGTCCTTCTCAAAAAAGCGGAATTTCCTGCCTCCGTATTCCCGCTCGGTCACGCGCCAGTGCTTCACTAGCGGCCAGATCTCGCGTTCCAGCGCGGCAACAATCGCGATTTCAGGCATAACCCTTTGCTTGGAACCAAGCGGCCGCGCGCCTTAAGGCGCCATCGACGGGAACGATCTGCCAACCCAGTTCGCGCTCGGCCTTCGCCGACGAAACGAACATCTTCTTCCGTCCCATCCGAACCGCGTCGATCGTCGCCCGCGGCTCTTTTCCTCGAATGCGTCCCGTGAACACCTCGTCGACGACCCCCGTGGCCAGCGCCATGAAGTACGGCACCTTCACTCGTGGCGACGGCAACCCCGTAATCGCGCCTAGCTTGTCGAGAATCTGCTTCAGGGTCAGATTCTCGCCGCCCAGAATGTACCGCTCCCCGCTCCGGCCCTTTTCGAGCGCCGCCACGTGGCCGCGAGCACATTCGGTGGCGTCCACCAGATTCAAGCCGGTATCCACGTATGCAGGAAACTTCTTCTTCAGAAAATCCACGATGATCCGCCCCGTGGGCGTCGGTTTTATGTCCATTTCGCCCACCGGCGTCGAGGGATTCACCACCACCACGTCCTGCCCACCTCGTCCCGCCTCGAGGGCCACCTGCTCCGCCATGAACTTCGAGCGCTTGTAGTGGCCGATCATCTCGGCGAGCGTGACCGGCGAACCTTCGTCCGCGGGAGAGCCGTTTGAGGTAAAACCCATGGTTGCGACGCTTGAGGTGTAGACCACTCGGCGCACCCCGTTCTTGCGGGCGGCATCGAGCACGGCACGCGTCCCCTCCACGTTCGACCGATACATCTGCTCGGGATCGCGCACCCACAGACGGTACTCGGCGGCCACGTGGAAAACCGTATCGCACCCTGATATCGCTTTTTCGAGCGAAGCCGGCGATCGCAAGTCGCCCGTGACCCGGTCGGCGCGCAGACCTTCCACATTGCGCAAGTCGCTCGTCGGCCGCACCAACAAGCGCAACTCAGCTCCCTGCTCGGCCAGTACGCGCGTGACGTGCGCACCCAGAAACCCGGTAGCGCCTGTAACGAAAGCTCTCAAACCCAGTTCCCAGCTACCTGTCGGCGGTCCTCATTTGGAGCAGGAAACCCACATGGAACTCCGCGGGTACGCCTGACATTCGATATCCGCTCACGCGCCCGCGCGAGCACTCGACGGCTAGCGGCCATTCCGAGCTGAGTTGGCCGATTCTCCCGCCACCACTTTGGCATAGGTCGTCAGTGCCAGCAGCGGGAAGTATTGCCGGTACATGTGATACTTCAGGTAGAAGACGCGCGGGAACCCGGTCCCGGTGAAAAATTCTTCGTCCCAAGACCCGTCTTTCTTTTGTGTACGGAGAAGGTAAGCGATGCCCCGCGCCACCGAATCACTCCGCGTGTCATTGGCCGCCATCAAACCCAGAACAGCCCAGGCGGTCTGTGACGCCGTACTTTCGCCGATGCCTTTGCTGTTCGGGTCGTCGTAGGAATCGCAGCTCTCACCCCACCCGCCGTCGGCGTTCTGTACCATGCGCAGCCACTCCGCTGCTTGCTGGATGTAGGGTTCGTGGTGATCCACCCCCATGGCCTCCAGCCCGCGCAGCACCAGGGCCGTGCCGTAGATGTAGTTGACGCCCCAGCGGCCAAACCAGGAGCCGTCTGATTCCTGTTCGTTGCGCAAGAATTCGATCGCCTTCTTCACGGCCTTATGATTTTTGTCGTAGCCGTAAGTGGCCAGCATCTCGAGAATCCGGCCCGTGATGTCGACCGTCGCCGGGTCGAGCATTGCGTTGTGGTCGGCAAACGGGACCTGCTGGAACACCATCCGGTCGTTATCCTTGTCGAAAGACGCCCACCCGCCGTTGCGGCACTGCATCGACAACACCCAGTCGATCGCCCGCTGTACGGATTCACGCTGGTAGCGCCCGTTCGGGTGCTCCACGCGGCTCAGTGCCAGGCAAACCTGCGCCGTATCATCGACGTCAGGGTAGAACTCGTTGTTGAACTCGAAATACCAGCCGCCGGGCAGGCCCTTCGGATTCTTGACCTTCCAGTCGCCCGGGTTGCGCACCTGCTTTTGCAGGAGCCAATCGGCGCACTTGATCAACCGAGGGTCGTTGGCTGGAATTCCCGCCTCGCCCAGTGCAAACAGCGCGTAGGCCGTATCCCACACCGGCGAGACGCAGGGCTGCATCCGGAAGGTGTCGCCTTCTTCGATCCCAAGCTTTTCGAACTCGTCCATGGCGCGAATCACCTGGGGATCGTCCACCGAGTAACCAAGACAGCGCATGGCTATGACCGAGTTCATAAGGGAGGGAAAAATCGCCCCCAGTCCATCGCTCATTTCGAAGCGCTCGAGCATCCATTTCTCCGCCTTCTTCAGCGCGATCGACCGCAGCGGCCGGATGTGGACGCGCTCGAAGGCATGGATCATCCGGTCAAGAACCAGAAAGAAATTTCGCCACGAAATGCGTTTCTTCGACCACTGCAAATGCATCCGGGACTTGTCGCGCCCGCCGACAAACAGTTCCTCGATCCCCATCTCGTCGGGCAACTTCTTAAATGGTTTCTTGGCGTAACAGATGGAAAGCGGAACCAGGATCGCGCGTGACCAGGACGAGATTTCGTAGATGTTGAACCAGAACCAGTTCGGAAACAACACGATCTCAGGCGGGATCGCCGGACATGCGTCGTAGTCGTACTGCCCGAAGAAACACAGATAGAGCTTGGTGAATGTGTTGACCTCGGTGACGCCGCCCATCTCGAGGATCTTGGTCCGCGCCCTCTGCAGGGCAGGATGGCTCGCGGAGTAGCCCGCGAGTTTCAGGCCAAAATAGCACTTAACCGAGGCGCTCACATTCGAAGGACCGCCCTCGTAGATACTCCACCCTCCGTCCTGGTTCTGATGCTGGAGGATATAGCGAGCAGCCTTGGCGAAACGCCCGGCGTTCACCGTACCTAGCATCGTGTGCAGGATGATGTAGTCCGCTTCGAGCGTAGTGTCCGCTTCGAGTTCCCCGCACCAATAGCCGTCTTCATGCTGCTCGGAAAAGAGCAAGCGGCGCGCCGCATCGACAGCGGCTGCGACGCGGCTGGCGAGATGATCAATTTTTCCGAAACGAAGCTGGGGTGCCGACGAACTGGACAACCGGGGGGAGTAATCTTCCATGCAGTTGTTGACTCCGTTAGTCCGCGCTGACGCTCGCGGGGGCGGCGGCAATGGCCTCCACAATCTCTGGGGGCAGGCCAAAGCGCACGTTTTCAGGCATCACTTCCAGTTCCTGCACGTTGTCGAATCCTTTGGTCGCCAGGAACTTCACGACTTCCTCAACCAGGCACTCCGGAGCCGAGGCTCCGGCGGTCAGCGAGATGGCTTCCACGCCTTCCAGCCATTCGCCCTTAATGTTCTTGTAACTGTCTATTAGATGCGCATTCGTCCCCAAATTACGCGCGACTTCGACCAATCGATTGGAATTCGAACTGTTCTCTGAACCCACCACCAGCAGGAGATCTGCGTCAGAAGCCACCTGCTTCACCGCAACCTGCCTGTTTTCAGTTGCATAACAGATATCCTGCGCGTGCGGGCCCTGGATATTCGGGAATTTCTTCTTCAACGCCACAATGATGTCTTTCGTCTCGTCCAGGCTCAAAGTGGTCTGGGTAAGGTAGGCCACACGGTTCGGGTCGGGTACCGTCAGCGAATCGACCTGCGCCGGTGAACCCACAACCTGAGTGACCGTTGGCGCCTCGCCTAGTGTGCCGATGACCTCATCATGATCCCGGTGGCCAATCAGGACCAGCGAATAGCCCTCTTTGGCAAACTTGACCGCTTCGACGTGGACCTTCGTGACCAGGGGACAGGTCGCATCGATGACGCGCAGCTTGCGCTGCTCGCTCGCCTGGCGCACCTCTGGCGAAACGCCGTGCGCGCTGTAGATCACCCGCTCGCCTTCAGGCACTTCTTCGACGCTGTCGACAAAAATCGCCCCCTTCTCCTGAAGATCTTCTACAACGAAACGATTGTGGACGATCTCCTTGCGAACATAGATGGGCGGCCCAAAGGCCTCAAGAGCAATGCGAACAATGTCGATAGCGCGGACCACCCCGGCGCAAAAACCGCGGGGCTTCAGTAACTGCAGCGTCTTGCCTTGACGAGTAGACACGATGAGTTTCTTGCCGTCCTCTACTTTCATTCAGAGTACACTTATCCCCGAGAAGGTTCTTTATAGACTACCCGAGAGTACCCTTTTGGTCAACGTAAGCCATAGAAAGGGCTAGGATTAATAGTGATTGGGGAAATTCAAAGGGCGAATGGAGACGCACGCCCGTCAAGCGTTGGCCTTGATCATCTGTTCGGCATGCTTCAGTGAGCTTTCCGTCACTTTGGTCCCACTTAGCATGCGAGCTACCTCCTCGGTTCGCTCGCTGCCGGTGATGTTGCGCACCGACGTCCGAGTTCGCCCGCCCGACTCCTTCTTCTCGATCAAGTAGTGATGGTCCGCGAAGGTGGCGATCTGAGGAAGGTGCGTCACGCAGAGCACCTGGTTAGTTCGGGCCAACTCCTTCAGCTTCTTGCCCACCGCCTCAGCCGCCCGACCACCGATTCCCGTGTCGATCTCGTCAAAAACCAGCGTGCGGGGGACACCGGGACCCTTCCTTTTGCCGGCAACGCCGGCTCCAGCTTCGACACAGGCTTTCAGGGCCAGGATCACTCGCGATAACTCGCCCCCCGAGGCAATGTGTTCCAGCTGCCGCAAGGGTTCACCCGGGTTGGTTGAAATCATGTAGACGACCTGATCGAAGCCGCTGGCAGTCCAGTTCGCCTCGTCGTCTGAGCCCGTCACCTCGATGCGGAAAGTAGCCTTCATGGCCAGGTCGTTAACCGCGACCTCCACCAATTTTTCCAGCTTACGCGCCGAATCGTAGCGCTTCTTCGAGAGAAGGCGTGCCGCTGCAAGGTACGCCTCGGCGGCCCGGCCGAGATCTGCGCGCAACTGCCGCAGAACTTCGTCTTTGTTCTCCATCTCCGACAGCTTGCGCGCCGCCTCAACGCCAAAGCCGATCACGTCATCGAGCGCCGGTCCGTACTTTCGCTTCAAACGGTCGATCGCGGCTAACCGGTCCTCCACCTCAGCCAGGTGCTCTGGCGAGGCGTGAATGCCGCCCGCATAATCGCGAACCGTCGCACCCACGTCTTCCACGCTGATCAGCGCCGACTCCAGGGCGGCTAAACATTCCTGAAACTTCGGCTCGTAGCGAGCCAACTCCTCGATCTGCTTTCGTGCCGACCGCAGCGACGCCCCGGTTGACGCATTCCCTTCATACAGCAGATCGAACGCATTCATGGCCGCGTTGTAGATTTTCTCGGCGTTGGCCAGCACGCGTTTTTCGTTCTCCAACCGTTCATCTTCTCCAGGCTGGAGTTTCGCATCCTCGATCTCGCGCCTCTGGTACGTCCACAGATCCAGCAACCGCAAGCGATCCTGTTCGTCCCTCTCGAGCTCTGCAATCCGGTTCTGAATTCCCTTCCCCGCCGCGAATCCCTCCTGAACGCCGCCCAACTGCGAGCCCGCGAACGTATCGAGCAAAGCCAGTCGCGCCGGGCCATCGAAGGCGGCCAGCGTTTCATTTTGCGCATGGACAGTCGACAAGTAAGGTCCTAGCTGCTTCAGAACCGCGACCGTTGCGGCCTGGTTGTTCACGAAGACCCGGCCTTTGCCGCCGGCTGCAATTTCACGTCGCAGAATGATGGAGTCGTTCTCTGCGTCCAGGCCGTTGTCCTCGAGGATCCGACTCACCGTTTTCGCGGCCCCGCTCTCGATCTCGAATACGGCCGAGATGACCGCGCGATCGCTGCCTGCGCGAATCACGTCGGCAGAAGCCTTATCGCCCAGCAGGAGAGTCAGCGCATCAATGAGGATCGATTTGCCGGCGCCAGTCTCGCCGGTCAGCAGGTTCAGACCGGACGCGAACTCTACCGCCAGAGTATCGATGACCGCGTAGTTTTCGAGCCGTAGTTCGACGAGCAACGGTTATCCTGGAAGAACGAAGTTGAGCGCAGCATAGCAGCAAACCAATCGCCAGTCATCCGTCGTCAGTCCTGCCCTTCAGCGTTCGAGGTCGGTCCTTGGGTGTTTCGACTCCACCCTTCGCAGCAGGTGGCCTTTCACATTTTTATCTGTTTTCGCTTGCGATGAGACGGCTCCGGAAGTCGAGTGAGCAACCACCTTGCTCGATGTTTTGACAGAGTTCGCATCCTCGTGCTCTGCGAAGGACACCCTACCGAAGAGAGGCTTGAGGACATGGTGTCGAAGCCGCGAACCTGTCCTGACTTCACCGATCAACAATGGTGGGACGAAATTGGTGGCAGGGAGCGCTCGTAGTCGATCGGCGTACCGACGCCCTCGCGCACGTTCTGAATTGCACTTTATCTGTCGTTCGCTGTGACTCCCTCTAAATCTCAACTGGGCTTTGCTGGCGACCGGTGGCTGACGCCTGACGACTATTTCTCACCTTGGTTCGTACAGAAACTTGCCCATCTCATTGCTCCAACTGTCACATCTCAGGGACTATAATTAGAGAACGGTCACACACCCGAAAACCTAACCTGGAGGTCCGTGGGCGCTCCGTGCGTCTTTCACATTCCCAATGCTGAATCCACACTGGTTGGCCCTCGCAGTCGGCGGCGAAATTATTGATTTGGTTGGTGAAACCGGCGCCGTCGCCAAGACCGTCCTCGTCCTGCTGTTGGCTTTCAGTTTGTTGTCCTGGGCCATCATCCTTTCCAAATGGAGCCTGTTGCGCCGCGCGCGCGTCCAGAGCGGCCGCTTCGTGCGTGCTTTCCGCAAAGCACAGCGCCTTCAGGATATGGCCGCCGTCGCCGATCAGTTTCGCCCCAGCCCTTTGGTCGGTGTCTTTGAAAACGGCTACGAAGAGTACAAGCGCCAAGTCGGAAATCCAAGCGGCATAATCCGGAATCCCACCGCCGTGCAGCGCGCCATGCAGATCGCCAACTCCGAGGAGTTGACGCGTTTCGAGCGCAACGTCCCCTGGCTCGCGATCACCGGAGCGGTTACACCTTTCGTCGGCCTGTTCGGGACGGTGTGGGGCATCATCGACGCCTTCCACGGACTCGGAACCGCCGGCGCCGCTACTCTGCGCGCCGTCGCGCCGGGCATTTCCGAAGCCCTCATTACCACCGCCGCCGGCCTTGCCGCCGCAATTCCCGCCGTCATTGCCTACAACCTTATCGGCAGCTCGATCCGCGAATTTGCCGCGCGCGGCGACGACTTCGCCCTTGAAATGTTGAACGCCGTCGAACGCGCCCAGCCCCAGATGCAGACCCCAGCCGACCCCGTGGGGGTACGCCGCTAATGGCCTTCACGGCTTCCAACGGACGAACGCAAACTTCGATCTCCGATATCAACGTCACGCCCTTGGTGGACGTAGTGCTCGTGCTGCTGATCATCTTCATGGTCACTGCCCCGGTTCTCCAGTCGGGGATCGAAGTCAACGTGCCGAAGACCCGCACCGTCAAGGAGATTACCGAAGAGCGGATGGTCATCAGCATCAACAAGCAGCAACGCGTCTTTCTGGGCAACGACGCGATCAACATCAACGAAATCAAAACCAAGCTGCGGCAGAAGATCCGCGATCCACAGCATCAGTCGGTCTTCATCCGCGCGGACGAAGACGTTCCCTTCGGCGCGTTCGCCACGGTGATGGACGCCGTCAAAGGCGCCGGCATCACCAATGTCAGCATCGTGACGCAGCCGCTGGACCAGAATGCAAGCCGACGCTGAAATCTTCTTCGAGCACAGCGGCCTGGGAAAGCCGCTGGCCTGGTCGGTCGCACTGCACCTCGCGATCACGGGCGTGATCGTGCTCTTCGGAGTCGTTCTTCATGGCCACGGCAGCGCCTGGGGTGCCGGCGGTGGTGGCGACGCCATCGGTGTCTCGCTCGTGAGCACCGTGCCCTTGCCTGCCAGCGCCGTGCAGACCCAGAACGTGTTAGCCAATGACTCCAAGGGACTCACGAAGTCCCTCCCACAGGAGAAGACCACCGAGCTCGACGCGATCCCGATTGCAGACAAGAATGCCAAGAACAAACCCAAGCCTGTGACCACAGCCAGCCATCAGAAGCCGCCCGCGCAACCCGTGGAAGAGACCAACGAGGTGCCCTTTGGGCAAGGCGGTCCGGTGAGCGGCCCGTATGGCACGTTCAGCGCCGCCGGAGCCAAAGGTGGCTTCGGTTTCCAGGGTGGAGGCGGAGATTTCGGAACCGCTTATGCCTGGTATGTCCGCGTCGTGCAGCAGAAAGTATCGGAGAACTGGCTGAAGTACGAAGTCGACCCCAACATTCACCAGGCTAACCGAGTGTACGTTCAGTTTGACATCAACCGATCCGGGCGTCCGGGAAACGTGCAGATCGAGCAATCGAGCGGCGTGCCTTCGCTCGATCAGTCAGCTATACGCGCCATTCAGCGCATCGACACGTTCGGCCCGTTGCCTTCCGACTACTCGGGGAGCAAGGTGACAGTGGAATTCTGGTTTGATTACAAGCACTAGTGGCGCGGGCCATTTGCTCAGGACCGAGGACGTCCAAGTGGACGGTAATCCGGTGCTACTGGAGTCAGAAAGAGAGTTATGTCCCACGGTATATTGAATGCTTCCAAGTGTCGTAATACGATAAACGTCCCTCGAATTCCTGCCGAGCGTATGCGCCAACAGGTCTGGACGACAGCCAGGCGAATCCTCGCCCTCCCCATATGGATGGGCGCCCTCGCTGTGCTGCTCGCCCTTCCTTCTTTCGCGCAGGACTGGATCCGCACCGGCACCGGTCTGGGCGTAGAGAAGGTTCGCCTCGCTGCCTCCGATTTCAAACCCAGTTCGCAGGACCCCAAGAACGCGGACCTCCTGAAAACCTTCAACGACACACTCTGGAACGACCTCGATAACGCCGGCATCTTCGACATGGTCTCGAAGAGCTTTTATCCGCTCGACGTCCCCGGCAATCCGGCCGAAGTACGCTTTGAAGCGTGGAGCGGGCCGCCGCCAAATGCTTCCATGCTGGCCTTCGGCGATCTGGGTGCAACGGGCAACAACCTCCTGGTCCACGGCTGGCTTTACGACGTCAAGAATGTCGGCTCGCCCCAAGTTCTGGGGAAGCAGTACACGGACGCGGCCACGCCCGACGCCGCCCGCCTCATCGCCCACAAGTTCGCCGATGAGATCATCTTCCGTCTGGGCGGCGGAGTTCCCGGCATCGCCGAAAGCAAGATCTACTTCGTGAGCGATCGCAGCGGCCACAAGGAAATCTGGGCTATGGACTACGACGGCTCCAACCAGCACCAGATCACGCACCTGGGCTCGATCTCGCTGTCTCCCCGCATTTCTCCCGACGGCTCCCGCCTTGCCTTCAGTTCCCTTGGCAAGACAAGTTGGGAAATCATGGTGTACTCGCTCGATTTGAACCGCCTGGTGACGTTCCCCAAGTTTGGCGGGACGAACCTGTCGCCCTCCTGGTCGCCCGATGGCACCAAGCTGGCGTTTGCCTCTTCCCGCGGTGGAGAGTCGAACATTTACGTGGGTGACGCCAACGGCACCAACTCCCACCGCCTGACCAGCGACCGCGGCCCTGACGTCGGCCCCACCTGGAACCGCAAGACTGGCGCGCAGATCGCCTTCGTCAGCGGCCGCACCGGCCTGCCCCAGGTCTACACCATGGAAGCGGACGGAACGAACGTCCAGCGCTTGACTGACCAGGGCTACGCCGTTTCGCCGTCGTGGTCGCCCAACGGGCAGTTTCTGACTCTCTCCTGGTTCCGGAAATACGGGCCGGGAGCGCCCGGCGCCAACGACATCTACCTCATGGACATCGCCAGCAAGCAATGGGTTCAGCTCACCCACGACGGCGGCAAGAACGACTACCCGTCCTGGTCCCCTGACGGCCGCCACATCGTGTTCCAGTCCAGCCGTTCAGGAAGTGAGCAGATCTGGACCATGCTGGCCGACGGGACCAAAGTGCAACAGCTCACCTTCAGCGGCCGCAACTCACAACCAAATTGGAGTTGGAAGTAAAGGTAAAAAGTGTCAGTATGACAGTTCGCAAAAACCGTCATCATTCCCGGCGATCGCGGAGATGTTGCCCCGCGGGGCCGGTTTTAGCCGCGCGCTCGATGTCCGGGCCAGCGATTCCGTAGGGAGGAGAATGTGAAACACCGCAACACGAAGTGGGTCACTCTCGTATTCATCCTGGGCACCATCATGATGTTGGGTGCCTGCAAGAAGAAGGTAGCGCCGCCACCACCGCCGCCACCGCCACCGCCCCCGGCGCCTACCGCTTCGCTCTCGGCGAGTCCGAATTCGATTGATAAGGGACAATCGGCCACCTTGTCGTGGCAGACCACCAACGCGACCGATGTCAGCATCGACGGTATTGGTGCGGTGCAGGCGAACGGCTCGCAGCAGGTAACGCCGTCCGACTCCACTACCTATCATCTTGTGGCCAAGGGCTCGGGCGGAACTCAGGAAGCGACGGCTCGCGTGACAGTCAACGCGCCGCCACCGCCACCGCCTCCTCCTCCTTCTCCGTCCGAGGAGGAGCTCTTCGCCCAGCATGTCAAGGACATTTACTTCGACTACGACACGGACGCGATCCGTCCCGATCAACAGTCCTCTCTGCAGGGCGATGCGCAGTTCCTCAGCCAGCATCCCAACATCCAGTTCACGGTGGAAGGACACTGCGACGAGCGCGGATCGACCGAGTACAACCTGGCCCTGGGCGATCGTCGCGCCAGCGCTGTCAAAAATGCTCTGGTTCAGGCCGGAGTCTCCACCGGACGCGTCAAGACCATCAGCTACGGCAAGGAGAAGCCCTTCTGTGCCGAGTCGAACGAAAGCTGTTGGCAGCAGAACCGCCGCGGCCACTTCGTCTACCAGAAGTAGTGAGCAACATCCGCCCGGGGCGACGGCATCCCACCTTCGCCTCGGGCATTTTGTCCGGCGCGCCCGATTCCTTCGTGCGCGTGAAAACCCGGTATCGATGCGCGATACCAAAGGCATGAATCTATGACTGTGTCGGTCCATTCCGGCGCGCATCCATGCCCTGCCGAATTCCAGCCGCCTTGTCTGAGTTCCCTGTGGGATACTGGTGGCACGATGAGAGGGAGGGGCCTATGAGAAGCTTCACCATGACCCGCGCGGTCGTGAACGGTCTCGCTGGAGGTGTCGTTTTGTGGCTGGCTACGATGCCTGCCTTCGGCGCCAGCAAGGAGATCATCCAGCTCCAGACCCAGGTGCAGCAGCTTCAGGAAGAGATGGCGGCCATGAAGCAAAGTTTCGACGAGCGCATGGGCGTAATGAAGAACCTGGTGGAGCAGAATACCGACGCTGCCAACAAAACCACGGCCGCGATTACAAGCTTGCAGTCAACGCTGCAGAAGCAGCAGGGGGACTCGGCCAGTCGTGTCGATCAGCTTTCCGGCCAGATGCAGGCCCTCAACGACACGCTCGACGAGTTGAAAGTCCGTCTCGCCAAGGTGAGCAAGCAACTCGAAGACATGCAGTCCGCCCAGCAGAGCCTCGCGGCCCAGCAGCAGGCCACGCAGGCGCAAGCACAAGCCCAGGCTCAAGCTCCCCCGCCCGACGTCCTCTATGCCAACGCGCTTCGCGACTACAACGGTGGGAACAACGACCTTGCGACGCAGGAGTTTTCCGACTACATCAAGTTCTACCCCAATACCGATCTCGCCGGGAATTCCTACTTCTATCTGGCCGAGTTGCAGTTCCGCGCCGCCAACTACAAACAGGCCGTCACCAATTATGACCAGGTGCTGCAGAACTTCCCCAGCGGGACGAAAGCCGCCTCCGCTCAACTCAAAAAGGGCTTTGCTCTGATCGAATTAGGGCAAAAAGATGATGGAGTACAGGAACTGCGACACCTCATCCAGCGCTACCCCAAAACCAGCGAAGCCGTGCAGGCCCGAGAACGCCTGAAGAAACTCGGCGTCTCCGCGTCAGCCGCCAAGCCGGGAGCTTAGATGCGGTCAGTTGCCCTGTCATCCCGAGCGCAGTGAGGCGCTAGCCGAACGGAGTCGAGAGCCTGCCCTGAGCGAAGCCGAAGGGGACCTGGTGTTTGCCTGCGACTCCACGGTCCCGTTTCTACTGCGTCGCGCCCGCCTGTTTCTTATGGTGGTGATGATGTTTATGGTGGTGCTTCCCACCCGTTTTCTTGCCGGATTCTGCCGGAGCAGAGGTAGCCCGCGTCGATGATCCCTGCGCCGGGCTTCCCTGGGTGGAACCCTGCCCCCAAACGCTCGGGGTAAGAACCGCGGTTACAACAGCCCATACGCCAAAACGGAACATATCCATCTCCCATAACCAAACGAAATCGGTTGCATCAGAATAAACCCTTTGCCCCGGGAAATCTTCCGCAGTACTCTGGGCCTGTAGATCAGTAAGGTCCCACTTCTGCATCGCGAAAGGGGAGCACTTATTCATGTTGAACATCAAGGATCAGGACCGCGAAAAGGGAGCCGTGGAGCAGGACGAACGCACCCAAACCGGCAACACGTCCATGCAGGGCCAGCTAGGCCACCGGGACCAGGACCCCATGCTCAAGGCCGCCGACAGCGACTTCCCCGAGCCAGGTGAAAACCCCGAACACAGCGGCGGTGCGGACGTCATCAACGAGCACGACTTCGACGAGGTGGCTTAGCTTATTCCAATCTCACGCCTCTGACAGCGCACCAAAGAAGAAGTCATCCGATTCGGAGGGCTTGTCGTTCTCGTATATTTCGCAAACGCTAGCGCAGCTCTTCCATGCATTGCTCTAGCACTTCCCTGCTGGGTCGCGTCACCGACTCCGGCAGCGTCGCCAGCGGCTGGTCCGTCATGTTCAGCAGATCGAGGAAGCTCGGCGCATTCGGATCCACATAAAACACTCCCGTCAGCACCTCCTGCTTCTCGTGCGCCTCTAGCAAACGGTGGATGGCGTCAATCCGGTGCGTGGGATCGTAACCTTCCTCCAGCTTCCGCAGCCGCAGCCGCGAACCGTCGTGCATCGTCACTTCAATAGTAGTGCCGGCGTCGTACTCCACATCGATCTCTTCAAAATGGGGCACGAAGTTGATGTCCTGCAGCGGCTCTTCGTGGTCCTTCATGTACTTGTACGACTTCGTCGAGCCGTCGTGGTCGTTGAACGTCACGCAGGGCGAAATCACGTCGAGCATGACCGTCCCTTGGTGCGCGATCGCCGCCTTTAGCATGCTGTGCAACTGTCTCTTGTCTCCGGAAAACGACCGCCCCACAAAGGTCGCTCCCAACTCAATCGCCAGGGCGCACGTATCGATGGCTGGAAGATCGTTCACCACCCCGGTCTTCAATTTTGACCCGAGATCCGCCGTCGCCGAGAACTGCCCTTTGGTTAAGCCGTAGACGCCGTTGTCCTCGATGATGTAGATCATCGGCAGATTGCGGCGCATCAAGTGGACGAACTGCCCGATGCCGATCGAGGCCGAATCGCCGTCCCCGCTCACGCCCAGCGCCAGCAGGTTCCGGTTCGCCAGCATCGCTCCGGTCGCCACCGACGGCATGCGCCCGTGTACCGAGTTGAAGCTGTGCGAGCGGCTCATGAAATAGGCGGGACTCTTCGACGAGCAGCCGATTCCACTTATTTTCGCCACGCGCTCGGGCTTCACGCCCATCTCATACATCGCGTCGACAATGCGTTCGGAGATCGCGTTATGTCCGCAACCGGCACACAGAGTCGTTTTGCCGCCCTTGTATTCGAGCACCGAGAGGCCGATGCGATTCAGCTTCGGCGCCGGAGTGCTGGGAGTGGTGGCCATCTTACTTGCCCTCCATCGTCATGATCTGGTCGGTCACGGACCGCGCATCGAGCGGCAACCCGTGAATGTGGCTAATACTGCGCAAGCGCGTTGTCAGCTCAGGTCGGAGGTCGAGTTTCAACAGGCTGAGCATCTGCGCGTCACGATTCTGCTCAACCAGGTACACGCGTTCGTGCTTTTCGACGAACTCGTGCACCTCGCGCGTAAATGGGTACGCCTTGAGGCGCAGATAGTCAGTTTCGCATTTGTATTCTTTGCTCAACTGGTCGCGGCTCTCGACGATGGCCCAGTGTGAAGTGCCGTAGGCGATGATGCCGATCTTCGACTTATCCGCCGACACCACCTCCGGCCGCGGAACAAACGAGCGCGCCGTCTCGAACTTGCGGTTGATCCGTTCCATGTTGCGTTCGAAATCATCGGGCCGCTCGCTATACTGCGACTTTTCGTTGTGACCGCTACCGCGCACGAAGTACGCCGCCGCCGGGTGGTCAGTGCCCGGCAACGTGCGATAGCCGATGCCATCGCCATCTACGTCCTTGTACCGGGCAAAGCCGCCCAACCGGTCCAGATCTTCCTTACTGAGGACCTTGCCTCGATTGATCGGTGTTTCCGGGTACTTGAACGGATCGGACATCCAGTTATTCATTCCCAGATCCAGGTCCGACATCACGAACACCAGGGTCTGGAACTGCTCGGCGAGATTGAAGGCGTCCAGGGCCATGTCGAAACACTCGGATACCGAGTTCGGGATCAGCAGAATGTTCTTGGTGTCGCCGTGGCTCAGGAACGCCGTCGAGAGAATGTCGCCCTGCGAGGTGCGCGTTGGCAACCCAGTCGATGGGCCGACG
>CAZXKO010000115.1:0-38471 GCA_964641665.1 uncultured Acidobacteriaceae bacterium | reverse complement strand
GACCCATGGACAGTACTTGTTCAAGCGGGAGCCAGTCGAGAACCTGGATATTTCGGAACGCGCCGTTATCCGCAACCGTGAGATTGGCTTCATCTTTCAGAGCTTTAACCTCATCGGCGATCTGACGGCTTACGAAAACGTGGAGTTGCCGCTCACCTATCGTTCGATGAGCGACGGAGAGCGCAAGCGGCGAGTGCAACAGGCGTTAGAGCGGGTGGGAATGAGCCACCGCGGCAAGCACTACCCATCGCAGTTATCGGGCGGCCAGCAGCAGCGCGTCGCAGTGGCGCGGGCTCTCGCGGGAAGCCCCTCGATCCTGTTGGCAGACGAGCCGACAGGCAATCTCGACTCGCACAACGCGAACTCCGTCATGGATCTGTTGCATGAATTGCACCGTGACGGCGCGACCATCTGCATGGTCACTCACGATCCTCGCTTCGCTCGGCATGCCCAACGCGGCATTCATCTGTTTGATGGACGAGTAGCGGGTGAAAACGAAGCTGCGATGTCTATGACTGACTGAAGGCATCAAACGAAAATTCCGTCGTTCTAGCGCCCATTCTCACAGTAGGTCACCCGGATGCAATGTTCTCGGTCATTGTGGCGATTTTGTACGCGAGTAACGGCAAGCCGGAAGAAATCCTTCCACCGGATATTGGCGCAGCGATTCGGAGATACAAGCACCGAACCGGACTGATGTTGGCCTCCGTCTGCCTGCCGATTTACCATAGGTCCGGAGGCCTTCATGTTTACCGGCATCGTCGAAGAAGTCGGCACCGTTCGCAGCATCAAGGAAGAGCGGGGCACGCGCCGCCTCACCATCTCGACCTCGGCCCTGACCAAGGAACTGAAGAAGGGAGACTCCGTCTCCGTGAGCGGCGTTTGCTTGACCGCCATTCAGATCTCACCGAACTCGGTCACCTTCGACCTCGCGGAAGAGACCTGGAATCGCACGTCGTTTTCGCGAATGCATGAGGGCGCACTAGTCAACCTCGAGTTGCCGATGCGCGCCGACGGCCGTTTCGGCGGCCATATCGTTCAGGGCCACGTCGACGGCACGGGCCAGTTCCTCGCGCTCGATCGCATTCCCGGAGCCGAGGACTACTGGCTGCATATCCGAATCCCCGCTGAACTTGAGCGCTACGTCATCTTCAAGGGATCGCTCTCCATCGAGGGGATCAGCCTCACCGTCGCCCGGATCGAAGGCACGGAAGTGACGGTCGCCATCATCCCGCACACCTGGGAAGTGACCAACCTGCGATCGCTGAAGCCCGGCGACTCGGTCAATCTGGAAACCGACATGATCGCGAAATACGTCGAGAAAATGATGAAAGGCGAATCCGCCAACAGCACGCTGACGGTGGAGAAGTTGGTCCAGCAAGGATTCTAGAACCAGGCTCTAGACTGTGGCCTCCAGACTCTGGGCTCGAGGGTCCGGGGTTGAGCTGGAACCTGAAGCGCAGAGCTCTAGACTTCGATTTTCAACTCATCCAACTCCAGGAACTCCTGCACGATCGGCTCCGGCGACTTCTCCATCTGCGCGTAAGTCCCGAAGAAAATTGCCTTGGCCTCGTGCAGGAACACAATCCGGTCGGCGAGTTTCTTGGCCAGCCGCATATCGTGGGTCACCACCACGCTTGTCAAATGCAGCTGGATCTTCAACCGCTTGATGAGGTCACCCAGCAACTGCGCCATCAGCGGATCCACCATCGTCGTCGGCTCGTCGTAAAGCACGCACTCGGGTTGCGCTGCCAATGCGCGCGCGATCGCCACCGAACGTTTCATCCCGGTCGAGAGGTCCGAGGGCAGCAAGTCCCGCATATGCGCAACACCAACCATCTGGAGAAGCCCGTCGACGATCTGGTAGATCTGGTCTTCGGTCAGGTCGCCGCGCTCGCGCAGCGGGAATGCGATGTTCTCCCCGACCGTCAGCGAATCAAACAGGGCGCCGTTCTGAAAGACCATGGTGACCTTCTTGCGGATGGCCTCCATCTGCACGTCGTCGTAGTCGGTCACATCCTCGTGGGCCACGATCACCCGCCCCGAGTCGGGCTTCAGGAATCCCATGATGTGGTGCAGCGAAACCGACTTCCCCACACCGCTACGCCCCAGGATGCACAGTGTTTCCCCCGAGCACACGTCGAAGCTCACGTCGTCGAGCACGCGCTTCTCGCCGAACGACTTGCTCACATGCTGGAACTCGATGTAAGGCGTCGCGAGTTGGGGATCGTCAGGCATCTTGGTGTAGGTCTGATTCTCGCTTCTTCATCTCGGCTGCCGGGAATCGGAAAGCCCGTCCAACATCCGCTGTCAGGCTCGATTTGCTTCCCCGAGTTCTTCAGGCGTGTTCAGATTCCGAAACATGTCGGCGCTGAATCCGCATTTCTTCAGTTCTTCTTCATCTACCGCTCGGACTTCAACCAGCCCGAACAGCGGATCGATCTTGTTCTTGCTCTGCCGCAGGGCTGTTTCCGCAACCGCCGCAAACTCTCTTCGGTACACAGCGCACAAAGGCTGCCATCCTCCCCCAGCGCGCGGAACCGTAACCACACCTTTCGTTGCACCCGCCTCGCTCAACAGATACTTCAGGAATCCCACCTCCACGAAAGGCAGATCCACGGCCAGGACGAGGTTCAATTCTGTCTGCGATGCCCGCAAAGCCGCTTGAATGCCACCGAGCGGACCACAGTCCGGAAATTCGTCCTCCACCACCCGCCCGAAGCGCGTGAATTTCTCCGCGCTCCCCACGATGCGCACGTCGGAAGCGACCGCCCCTGCCAGCTCCAGAGCCCGGTCCAGTAACCGGCGCCCCCCGAGTTCGACGAACGCCTTGTCCGCGCCCATGCGGCTGCTCTTGCCCCCGGCCAGCACGAAGGCGCTCACTCCCGCCATGCCGCGATCATACACAAGTCAGCTTTGCCGAAAAACATCCACCCGCCAAGTGCTTGCCATCCCTCGCCTTGGGCGGTTCTGCCGGGTCTTCTACACGAAAGTAACCTATCCAACTCGTCCGAACCGTTAGATCATGAGCCTGTCCGGCAGTTCACCCGAAAGTTCATCATGCCGCAGAAACTCATGGACGTCCTCAGACTCGGGCGGTGTTCCCACGAGTTCTCCTGGCCCCGGCGCGCCGCCGACGGCCACTACTACCAGGTTTGCCTATTGTGTGCCATTGAATATAAGTACGACTGGGCTACCATGCGCCGGACCGAGCGCGTGCCCCTCACGGTTACCGAGCCAGGTACTCGGCGACGAACTCGCGAGAAGAAACCCACGTGGGTGCCGCGGGCGCGGCGTCTCAAGCTGAACTTGCCCGTGCGTTATCGGGTCAAGAATCTGAACACCTGGTCGGTCGGCGCCATCGAGAACATCAGCCAGTCCGGTGTCCTCTTTCAGGGATCGACCGAACTTCCCGTCAACGCGCTCGTGGAAATGGTATTCGAGATGCCGGAAGAGATCTCGGGCCAGCGCAACAGCAGCGTACTCTGTCAGGGGCGTGTCATTCGGTCGAAGGAAGTCCGGGGCAAGGACGAAAGCGCGGCGCTGGCTGCTTCCATTCTCGACTACAAGTTCCTGCATCAGAGCTAAGATCCCAGAGCGAACCAACCCAACCGGCCGGCGTCTAGCAATGACAGCCGCTCTGTCAGGTTGATCGGTTCCCTTACTCCGCCGCAAAATTGGCTGGTGAAGACAACCTGCCTGCATCTAAACTAGTATTATCGCGGCTACTAATGCTTATCTCAGGAGTAACTTTATGAAGGCGAGAGCCTCGGTATACCTCTCCGTCATTCTGCTCGTGTCGCTGATAGGGGTCACGGCTGCCTGTAACCAGGCGCCCAACGACTCCCAGATCAGCACCCAGCTTCAGGACAAGCTCAACGCAGACTCCGGTTTGCAGGGCAAGCAGTTGAGCGTGCAAGCCGCGAAAGGCGTCGTTACCCTCTCCGGGAACGTCGACAACGACGCCCAGCGCGAAGCAGCAGCGCGTTATGCCGCGGCGATCCCCGGCGTCAAGGAAGTCGTCAACAACCTGCAGGTGGGCGCTCCTGTGGCCGCCGTGCAAGAGACACCCCAACAGCAAGCTCCGGTAGAGACACCCAAGCCGGCACCAGCGACAAGGCGGGAGCCCAAGAGGCGTTCAGCCGTAAAGGAAGCGACCGAAGTTGCCGCTGCTGGGGCGGGTGCAGGCGGCATGGGGATGGCGATGGTGCACCAGGATTCCACACCGACGCCAGCCCCAGCGGCAGCTCCGGCTCCGCCTCCGCCACCACCCTCGCCGCAGAAGGTGACCATTCCAGCCGGCACCACGCTCGCAGTGCGCCTGGTCGATACCATTGACTCGGAAAAGAACCAGGCCGGCGAGACCTTTAAGGCCACGCTCAATTCACCCTTGTCGGTTGAGGGCGACGTAGCGATTCCCGCCGGCTACGACGTCGAAGGCCACATCGTCGACGTGAAAAGCGCCGGCAAGTTCGCCGGGCAATCTCTGCTCGTGCTCCAGCTGGATCGCATTTCCGTGGGCGGCAAGTCGTACAGCATCCAGACGGACGAATACAAGCGTCAGGGCAACTCCCGCGGGAAAAACACCGCCGAGAAGGTCGGCGCGGGCGCGGCCATCGGAGCCATCATTGGCGGCATTGCCGGCGGCGGCAAAGGGGCCGCGATTGGCGCGGCCGCTGGTGGTGGATTGGGCGGCGGTGTTCAAGCCGCGACCAAGGGCCAGCAGATCAAGCTGCCCACGGAAACCGTGCTCAACTTCACACTACAGAGCCCTCTGACCGTTATTCCGGCACAAGGCCCGGACTCCCATCGTCACAAGATGGACTCATCCGGCGACCCCAACAACCAGTAGCACCGACAACTTCATTCGATCAGGGCGCGCCACCGCGCGCCTTTTTCGTTTGCACCGGTTGCCGCTTCCCCTCAACTGTGTTTCCATGACCTCGCCTCGATGCCGCCGATCACGCCATCCTGCACACCTATAACGACGAACCCGCCTGGGGCGAGCCCTGCAGACTCTCCTCCCCTGCGACGAAATCCTGATCATCGATCACGGCTCGACCGACAACACCCTGCGCATCGCTTGCCAGTACGCCGCCAGCATTCGCGTCGCGACTGAGCAAGCACCGGGCAGCCTGCTCCACTTTGCCCGCCACGACTGGGCTCTCGTCCTGCAGCCTTCCGAATCCGTCGGTGAACTTCTGGAAGCTGCCTTGTTTGAATGGAAACTTTCCTCACCGTCCGACCTGGATGGAATCCCGGCCTTCTCCGTTCCCGTGCGTTAGCAAACCAGTGATGGCTGGATCGCTTTCGATCCCGCCACCCGCTTGATCCCTCGGACCTGGCACCGCTGGGAGGGACTACTTCCTGCCAACCATCTGCAGGCAAAAGTCTTGCCCGGCGAACTGCTGCACTTTCGCCGGCCGTAATAGCCCGGTCCTCGTCACAACCCGTTGTGATGCGACGCACGGTAGAGCGCGGCGCCCGCTCCTACACTGAGCTGTTGGAACGTCGTAACGCAATTTGTACCGCAGTAATAGATCGACAGGAGGAATACCATGTCCGCACGTAAACTCTATTGGATTACGGCCGTGGCTGTCGCCTTCGCGACTTTTGCCATGGCTCAACAGGCGCAGCAACCCGCTCCCCCACCCGCGACCATCAAGCACGTTCCCGTACAACGCACCAACGCCGCTTCCGGCCTGGAGATGTACACCAGTTATTGTGCGGTTTGCCACGGCACCGATGGCACCGGCAACGGACCCGCCGCGACCGCCCTGAAGGTCCCGCCAACGAATCTCACCGAACTTGCCGAGAAAAACAACGGCAAGTATCCCGCGCTGCATATCTCCAGCGTGATTCGCGGTGAAGCCGACCTGCCCGCGCACGGCAACAAGGATATGCCGGTGTGGGGCCCGCTCTTCCGGCGCATCAGCCAGGGCAACGAAGGCGAGGTCCAGCAACGCATCGCCAATCTCAACCAATACATCGAATCTGTCCAGAAGAGGTAGACGCCGCGGCCGATCGACTCACTTGAGTCGAATTGCCGCGCTCCGCCGGAACCGGAAGAGAGTGCGCGCTGCCCCGCAACTCGCACTCTCTCGCCCGCGCATATCTCGATCTCTCCGTCAAAACACACGATTGCGGGACCCTCGCTCGCCTGCTACATTGTTGCCCGAGTCGAACAGCCTTTCTCAGACGTTCGGGCATCTAAGTTGGTACGCCCCTTGCTTTCTCGGAACGCAGAGACTTCCATCCCATGGCTGACGAACCGGAAAACGCGCTCTCGCCTGTCCGCTCGCTGTGGCTTCCCTGGCCCGTGCGTTACGGGGGATCCCTGTTGGCGGTGGCCGCTGCTCTGGGCCTGTGGTGGATTTCTCCCCTGATGCATCATGATCCGTTTTCCATATTTGTTCTGGCGGTTGTGTTCAGCGCGCGCTTTCTCGGGTTTGGTCCCGCCCTGTTCGGCACCGCTCTCTCTGTCGCCGCCATCGACTACGTCGCCTTCGAGCCTCACTTTTCGTTTTCTGTTCAAGGCTCCGACATCACCCGCCTGCTCTTGTTCGTTTTCATTTCCGTGTTGGCTGCCAGTATTGCCCGGGCGCGGTCCCAGGCCGAGGTGCGCGCCGACCAGATGCACGAGCGCATGGTAGCCATCGTCGAATCCTCCGAAGACGCCATCTACAGCTCCACCCGCGATGGCCTGATCACCAGTTGGAACCAGGGCGCCGAAAAACTGTACGGCTACAGCGCCGGGGAAGCCCTGGGCCAATCGGTTCTGATCACCGTGCCACCCGAACTCGCGCACGAGACTCGGTCTCACCTCGAACTGTTGGGGCGCGGCGAGCGGGTAGAGACCTACCAGACCCAGCGCCGGTGCAAGGACGGCTCTCGCGTGAACATCATGCTGTCGGTCTCCCCGCTCCGCAACCGCAAGGGAGCAGTCATAGGCGCCTCGGCCATCGCCAGCGATATCAGCTCCCAGTTGCGCGCCGAGGACGCCCTGCGCCGCAGCGAGAAGCTGGCCACCGCGGGACGCCTCACCGCCGCCATCGCGCACGAGATCAACAACCCTCTCGAAGCCATCACGAATCTGCTCTACCTCGCTCGCCGCGACCCCGCCCGCGCCGACCAGCATCTCGAAATGGCTGAACGCGAAGTCGAGCGCATCGCCGACATCGCCCAACAGACCCTCGGCTATGTCCGCGATTTCTCCGATGCCCGCCCGGTCAAGGTCTCGCTTGCCCTGGAAGAGGTCCTCCAGCTCTACACCCTGAAACTGAATAGCAAGAAGATTCAGACGAAGAAAGAGTTCGACGGTGCCTGCGAAGTCCTCGGCTTTGACGGCGAGTTGCGCCAGCTTTTCTCCAACCTGATCGTGAACGCCGCCGACGCCATGCAGGAAGGCGGATGCCTTCGTCTGCGCGTCGCTCCGGTTCACGAGTGGTCCGGAGACCATCGCCCCGGCGTACGCGTCATCTTCGCCGACAACGGCAGCGGCATCCTTCCTGAAGACCGGGCCCGCGTTTTCGAACCCTTCTACACCACGAAAGACTCCGGCACCGGCCTGGGCTTGTGGTTGTCGGAAGGCATCGTTCGCAAACATGGCGGCCAGATCCGCGTGCGCAGCTCCACCCACCCGGCCCATCGCGGCACCGTGTTCTCGATATTCCTGCCCGCAGTCGCCACCACCGTCGGCTGACGGCCAACTCGCCCTAAGGGTCCTCGCGAACCATCTCCGCCTGCAACAAAAGTATCTGTCCTGCAATCAGTTACAGCGCCATCCCTCCAGAAGGACAGAGCCCTTGGTACCCGCCATTCCTCCCTGCATCGCCCGTATAATCAAGGCACAACCATTGCAACTGAACGCGTTCTGATAAGGACACGGTGGATCTCTCTCTGGCATTGGCGAGTGTTGTCTTCGGGCTGATTTTCGGCAGCTTCCTGAACGTGTGCATCTATCGCTTGCCCAGGGACTTGTCGGTCCTCAAGCCGCGCCGTTCCGCCTGCCCCCACTGCCACGAACAGATCGCCTCCTACGACAACATCCCTGTTCTCAGCTGGCTGATCTTGCGCGGCCGTTGCCGCCGCTGCCAGGCTCCGATCTCGCCTCGCTACCTGCTGGTCGAGGTGCTCACTGCTCTGCTTTTTCTCGCCTGCTCCTGGCAATTCGGCTTCACCCTGGCAACGTTGAAATATTGCGCTCTGGCCTTTCTGCTCCTCGGCCTCATTTTCACGGATGCGGAAACCAAACTGCTACCCGACAGGATGACCCTGCCCGGCATCGCACTCGGAATCGGATTCAGTTTGTTCGTTCCCGTGAATGACCTGGCCTCGCAGTTCCTTCCCGGAGTCGTTTCTCTTCCCGTGAGTTCCGACATCAGCGCCCACCTGCTCTCGCTGGTCGATTCTTTGCTCGGCGCGATCAGCGGCGCCGCTTTCATCTACGGCCCAGGCGCGATCTACTTGCGCCTGCGGGGGGTGGAAGGCATGGGCTTTGGCGATGTGAAGTTGATGGCCATGGTCGGCGCGTTCCTCGGAGTCAAGCTCACCGCCCTCACCATCTTCACCGCGTCCATTGCCGGCTCGATCTTCGGCGTGAGCACCATCCTGATGGTATGGGTCAAGCGTACGCGCCGGTTTGCGCAGCGTCAGCACGCCACCATGCGCGAAGCGCGCCGCCGCGCCTGGCAGTCTGCCAAGGCCGTCTACCGCCACTACGAGATGCCGTTCGGCGTCTTCCTCGGCAGCATGGCCATGGTCGCCTTTTTCTTCGGCAACCGCTGCCTCGAGTGGTACTGGAGGCTGTTGTGAAGCTGCTCACCAACCCGATCTTCCTCAAGATGGCGCTGGTGCTGTTCGCCTCCGGCTTCGCCTTTGTCATGGCCGTGTTGATGATGCGTCGCATGCGCAGGAGTCTCGACCAGGATGCTTCCCTCCCCGAGACCTCGACTTCGGCCGACCAACTCCCGCTGCACACCTACCACGCTGTAATCCAACAACTCAAGCAGCAGAAGCACGAACTGCTCGCTCTGCAGCAGGCTGATCAGCGCCGAGCCAAGACTTCAGAAAGTCTCAGCGCCGCGGTCCTCTCCAATCTTTCGAGCGGCGTTCTGTTTTTCGGCTCCAATGGATTGGTTCGTCAGGCGAACCAGGCCGCGAAGAGCATTCTCGGCATCGCCTCGCCCTCCGGTATGGACGCGGCCGCCATCTTCCGCAGCGCATGCGGCCCCACCAGTTCACTGGACGGCACGACCTCGACAGTGGCCGAGTCTGTGAACATCACCCTGCACGAAGGCATTCCCCTCAAACGCCTCGCGGTCGACTACCTTACTCCCTCTGGCGATCACCGTATGATCGAGGTCACGGCGTCCCGCGTTCCCGCAGCCGACGGAACCGCGCTCGGAGTCGCCTGCCTGATCAACGATCAAACCGAGATCTCCGACATTCGTCGCCAGATCGATTTGCGGGGCGAGATGTCGGCCGAGATGGCCCTCGCGCTGCGCACTTCTTTGGTCACAATTTCTGGCTACGCGCAACAGTTGGCCTTGAACCACGATCCGGACTTGGCCCGGCAACTGGCGGCCGATATCGCCACCGAAGCCAAACATCTGGATCACACCATTGGCGGATTCCTGGCGGAAGACACAAAAGCCCGGGCCGTGAGGACGAGTCATTAGCAGAATCGCGGAACTCGCGGACAGTAGCGCGATCACCGCATAGGACGGAGAACATGAAGCGCATTACTTGGATTTCGAGCAGCCTCATTTTCGTAGCCGCACTGGGCCTCTCTTTGGCCAGCGCGCAGGACGCATCTCTGGGCGACCTTGCCCGCCAGGTCCGAAAGCAAAAAGGACAGGCAACCCCGACCGCGAAGAAGTTCGACAACGACAATCTTCCCGCCGAGGACAAACTCTCGGTCGTGGGACAAGCTCCGCCGGAACCGCCAGCTGCTGAGACCGCCGCCGCAGCCAACAACGATGGAGCGCCTCAGGGTATCAATCAGCCGAAACCAACGCCGACTGCTGCCGACGGCTCAGCGCCCAGCCCAACCAGCGCCGACTCCGACCAAAAGCCCGGTAGCACGGCGGACGCAAAAAGTCCCTCCGAGGATGAGCAGGCTCAGAAGAAGCAGATGTGGGAAGGTTGGAAGAAGCGCATCGAAGATCAGAAGGGCCAGCGTGACCTTCTGGCCCGCGAACTCGACGTCCAGGACCGTGAGTATCGCCTCCGCGCCGCCTCCTTTTACGCCGACGCCGGCAACCGCCTGCGCAACTCGACCGCCTGGGACAAGGAAGACTCCCAGTTCAAGGATCAGATTGCCGCCAAGCAGAAGCAGCTCGAAGACGCCAAGAAACAACTGGAAGACATGCAGGAACAAGCGCGCAAAGCCGGCGTGCCTTCCTCGATGCGGGACTAACCTCGCAGATGCGGGACTAACCTCGCACCATCTCAAGTCACATCAGCTTCCGGGCCCGACGTCGCCGGGAAGCTTTTTGCTTTTGCTCACAGCCCTTCATCTCTCTCGCGACGTTCCGCGCTCGGTAAACGCTCCAGGCCTGGAATATCGATCTTGCCCATATGATCGAGCGCATAGGATTTTTCGATTGGACTTCCGCTGCCCTTTGCTTCAGAGTAAATACATCCTTCCTGCGCTGTAGCAGTGGGACCGTGTGAACCGCGTTTTTCGGGCTCTTTGCCTCGTTGTTCTGTAAGTCCTTCCTGACCTCGTCGTCTCAACGACAACCCCGCGCGATGCCCGAGCGTAAGGCTCGTGTGCTTGGCGCACCACTCTTTTGGGAGGTAAGGAAATGAGATTCTTTGCAAATTCCGCGTTCAGCAAATGGCTGTTCGCTGTCATCGGTGTTCTTGCTCTGTTTCCAGCGTCCGCCGTTGCATCCGAGGCCTCGGGAAAGTTCACTCTGACCCGGGAAGTGCACTGGGGAAGCATTGTCCTTCCTGCCGGTGATTACACCTACTCGCTGGAGCAGCGTGGTTCGCCGGTATTGCTGCTGCGTGCCGCCAGCGGCCAGCCCGGCTTTCTGGTGATGGCCAGAACCATCGATAGCGTTGCCACCGAATCCGACTCGCTCGTCCTGCAGCGACATGGCGACGAGTGGTTCGTCCGCGAAATGGTGGTCGGCTCGGTAGGAGAGGAACTCTTCTTCGCGGCGCCGGAAACGCGCTCCATGTCGGCGCACAAGAAGGGCGCCGGCCCCGACAAGATCGCCTCCCTGTCACAGCCGTAACAGAGAGGTTTGCGCGGGGGCGATCGAACCTGGTCGCTCCCGGTTTTTTCAACATCAAACCGCGGTCGCCGCTTGACCGCCCCGCGGAAAAAACAGGAGCTCGCCATGCTGAAGAATCCCCGCACCACGTCGACCGACAAGTCCCGGGTTACCTTGCGCACCGTAGCCAACAAAGTCGGGCTTGCACCCTGCTCCATCTCGGCCGTGCTCAACAATTCCCCGGCCGCCCAATCGATTCCGCAACACACCAAGGAGCGCGTCCTGCGCGCGGCGCGCCAACTCAACTACCGTCCCAACCTCGCCGCCCGCGCGCTGCGCACCCGACACACCTCGACCGTCGTCTTGCTTGCCTCCGATCTCGGCAGCGCCATGGTGGCGCGTGTGGCCTCGGGCATCGAACAACTCCTGGCTGCGAAGGGCTACTGTCTGCTGGTGGCGACCCGCGCCCGCACTCCAGAACTGTCGGAACTGCAAGCCGCACGCCTGCTCCAGCGTGGCGTCGACGGCATCATCACCATCGACACGCCTCCGCCCCAGGCCCTCGCCCTGCCCATGGTCTTCATCGACCTTCCCGCCGTGTTTCTGCTGCCGGTGTCACCAGTCACGCGCCAGCAACTGACGGCGGTGGGCGATTCCGCCGCCAAGTCCCTCTTGGCACAAATTGAGCGGAACAGCGCTTCGCTGATCCGAATCGCTCTTACCCCGGAATCCGTCGACGGACACTGGCAGCTGAAGACGCTAGGCAAGATCGAGCAGCCCGAATTCTCCGCGCCGGCGCTCTAGGTGCTTGCGGAAGGATTCCCCGCACGGGAGATTGCGAAGGGGGCGAGAGAAAGTCTCCGTCGCGCTCGCAGCCGGTCAGCGGCTGCGAGAACCGACTTTGTTATGTCGAAAGTCCACGCTTAAGAAAAATTGTCATCCCGAGCGGAGTGAGGCGCCAGCCGAACGTAGACGAGGGACCTTGCGTTTCATTTCCTAGGCGGGTGAAAAGGGGTTCGGTGCAATTGAGGAAAACAACACAGAAAACGCCGCCCGTTCGCCGCGCCCGCTCAGTTGGCCCCCGACCCCCGCCGTATCTCCTCGCCCAGCACCACCGCCTCGGCAATTTCCTTCAGTGACCGCCGCTTCTGCCGGCTCTGCCGCTGCAACGTGAGATAGGCTTGCTCTTCATCCAGCCCCAGGTCGCGCTGCAAGATTCCCTTCGCCCGCTCCACCAGCTTGCGCGTCTCCAGTTGGTGCAACAGTTGGGAATTCGCGCCTTCCAATCGCGCCATCTCGATCTCCGCGCCCACCAGGAACCCGATGGTCGAAATAAGCTTGATCTGCCTGCGAGTGTAGGTATGCGCCTGTTTATGCTGCACATTGATCACGCCCACCACCCGCCCCCGCGACAAGATGGGGACCGAAAGAAATGCTTCGTAGGAGTCCTCCGGCAATTCGTGAAAGAATTTAAAACGCACATCCTGGGAAGCTCCCTGCGTAATCGCCACCGGCTCGCGATGTTCCGCAACCCATCCGGTGATGCCTTGGCCTACGCGCAACTTCAACCGGTCAATCACTTCGTCTTCGTGGGGATTCTTCGATGCCTTCAGAACCAGCTCATCTTCCTCACGCAGGTACACGAAGCAGGAATCACATTTCACAACCGAGGAGACGAATTCGATGATTTGTTCGAGATCTTGATGAAGAGGATCAGCCGCCGCCATGCGACTGCTGATGTCGTGCAGAAAATCGATATCTGCGTCGCTGTGGAAAATATTTGTACTCATGCTCTAAAGTATCGGCCGACCGCAGTGATGTCAAATTGCAGTTTTGAATGTGAACGATCATTAACATGGGACGCGCACTTCGCGCAGATGCCGCGCCGGCAGCCAAAATCGGCGGGCTTCCCCTCAATAACGAAAAATATTTCCCTACCCGAGGATGGATCACCGCTGGTGAGAAAAGCAACCCGGGATCTTATCCCGCGAACATCCCGCGCAGCCTCCGGATCTGACGCAAGTGATGTTGACCGTGCACCCAGTGGAACTTTCTCCATTCGCGCCCACGCAACGGTCCCAGGATCGGGTGATCCAGAAGGCGCGTCTGGCTGCCGTACTTTTCTTCCGCCCTGGCGATGATCGCATCCATCGCAGCAATCTTCGCCGCAACTTCAGTCTGCACTCGCGGCAGAGGCAATCCTCCCGGGACGGTATTCTTCGGAGCCTTGCGGCCCTCCGGCAGGTACCCGAGTCCCACCACCACCCACGTTCGGCATCGATCCTGCAAGGTAACCAGTCGCGCCATCGGCTTCCCCGATTGCAGGCAGCGCTCAAAGCCCTTCGTCGTTCCGGTATAGGTCAGATAGAGATGCTCCAGGATTTCCGCCGCACTCCACTTCCCGTCGGGGTGCCAGTGGAGCGCCTCTTCGCTCATGCCGTCGGTTTCCGACGCGATGGCTTTCTGGAGTCGCTCCAGATAGAAATCCATGGCACCCTGTTTCCCTTCGTTTAGAATGAGGCAGCAATCCAGTCACAACTTACTACAGGATGGTAGCTATGACGAAGCTGCTGATGCCGCTGTTGGCCTTAGCCTTGTTGACGGCTTGCTCGTCGGAGCCCACGAAGTCCACCGAGACCGCGCCTGCGCCCAAACCCCCGGAAGCCTTGACCGGCCGCAGCGCCTTCCAGAAGCTCTACGTCTCGGCGCATGCCTGGGGTCAGGACGCGAAGCCTTACCATCTCGAATCCGTGCCAAACGCCGACTCCAACGGGCGCGACGGCAAGTCTGCCCTCTGGCACGCCGGCTTCGCGTCTGTAGTC
This sequence comes from uncultured Acidobacteriaceae bacterium, assembly GCA_964641665.1. Taxonomy (GTDB): domain Bacteria; phylum Acidobacteriota; class Terriglobia; order Terriglobales; family Acidobacteriaceae; genus Gp1-AA133. The sequence goes on along the minus strand of CAZXKO010000115.1, from coordinate 24,421 downwards.
CAGCGCGGGACCAAGCCCTACCAATGGTCCGGCAGCCCCGGCCCCGATCGCGGCGTCAACGCCGGCGTGGAAGATACCTACAATCCCAACAACGCTTCCACCCAAACGTTCGATATCGCATTCCTCAAGATCGATTCCGATAAGGCCTTCGAAATCGCTCAGCAGCACGGTGGCGAGAAACTCTTGCAGCAGTCGCCCGATACCCCCATCATCTATGTCCTCGAGTGGAACCACGTCACCAACGAATTGATATGGCACGTGATCTACGGCAGCCGCGACGTCGCTAAACTTAAGGTAGCGGTGAGCGCTACCTCAGGAGAATTCCTGCGCATCGAGAAATCGTAACCGCCGTCGCCAGCGGCACAACCTTCCATTTATTGTCATCCTGAGCGAAGTGAGGCGCCAGCCGAACGCAGTCGAGGGACCTTGTGTTTGGTCGTGGCTACACGGGCCGCGAGAAATATCTCTTCCTTGGGTTGGGGTTGTTGTGCCCTCAGGCATTGGCGTCCACAGCTCGTTACTTCCCTGCCGAACTCTTCTCCGGCGCAGCATCCCCGCGCTCCGGTACCTTCAACCTCTCCAGGGCGCGATGCGCTTCCTCGGCAAACGGCCCCTCCGGCAGTATCTTCAGATAATCCTGGTACTCTTTGCGCGCTTCGCCCGCGTCGCCCAGTTTCTCCTGGCAGACCGCCATCCGGAAGGTTGCGACCGCGTCGTTATACTTGTAGTACAGAGCTTCGCGGTACCGATCGAGCGCGGCGCGATAATTCTTGCGCCTGAAGTAGAAATCTCCGACCTCTACATTTTTCTCTGCTTTGTGCGGATTCCACGGCTTGAATTCCTGGATTCCGCCAATCTCATCGTCCGAGTAGAGCCCCGCAGCGTCCTCGGCCTCCTGCACAGCGGTCGTACTGTCGGGATGGTTCTTGGCATCGTCGGGTGGAGGGCTCAGGTCGACCGGCAGGTCTTTGCTCGAACTCGCTCCCGCTGGCGTTTTTTCTGCGTTCTGATTTTCGGCCTGATCGGAACGAGGTGGAGGCTGGTTGGGTGCTGGCTTCCGAGACTGCCCGCTCTGCTGCGCAACCGCAGCCAGGGCGAAACTCAACACAACGAGGCCGACAATGCGAACCATCACATTATTTTACCGCCATCAGCGCGGCCCGATCAGCTCAAAATTGCCAAGTTCGTGCCGCGCCCGCCGCGACGTTACTCTTTGACCCCGGGCAACATTTTCGTCTTCACGCTTGCCCCAATCGACGCTGCGACGTCCCGTTCCAGAGTCAGCAAGTCACCGTCCTCGCGGTCGAAATCATCTCCCCAAATGCGCGCCTGGTCACTCACCCGGATCAGTTCCGCCGACACTCGCAGGTGTTGCTGGTCGCTCCGCACGCTTCCCTCCACCAGGTAGTCCGCGTGCAACTCCCTACCGATCTCTGCCACCGTTCTCGGAGTATGCCCGTACGCTTCTACGGTCGTGTGCGCTGCCACTTCCAGTCGGCCAGGATCGACCCGTCCGAATTGCGTAATGAGCTCCTGCGTGATGCCTTCGCAAAGATATTTCTGCCGCGCGCCGTCACCCCAGTTTTCGAAGGGCAAGACCGCCAGCATGATCTTCTTCTGCGCGCGTCCTTGCACCGTCGGACTACGGCGCACAACTAGGATGCCGCCCAATAAGAGGACGCCGATCGCCGCCATCCCGGCGATCGCTCTCCGCCCAGAGAATGACCAACGACTCTCCGCCCGAGACACAACATCCGCAACACCCACACCTGACATCTCGCCATGTGCGCTCACCTCCGCGATAAACCGGTACCCTTTCCGCGGAATCGTCTCGACATAGCGCGGCGCGTTGGCGTCATCTCCCAGTGCCACACGGATCTTCTTGATCGCCGTATTCAGCGCCTGATCGAACTCCACGAACGTATCCTGTGGCCAGACTTCTGAGCGCAATTCCTCTCGCCGCACTAACTGCCCCGAACGCCGCAACAAAACAGCCAACACCTGAAAAGGCTGATCCTGCAGATGCAGCTTGACGCCGTCCTTGCGCAAGTCCCCGGCATGAACATCGGCTTCGAATTCGCCGAAACGCCATACGTCCGCCGTTGGCTCCGACTTTTCCATAATCGCGACCGCTCAAAACTATTGACGTATTGCAGCTCTCTTTGGTTCGACTTATTTCGTTCCCCAACACATTTCTCTCCAGACCTGCGTTTTCGCAGGACACACGCAATCCAGAAATAGTTCAGACGCCACGAACTCGCCTTTCCGTTTCTCATTCCGTCTCTAGTCCAGCTGTGGGGGAGTGCCATGCGACGATTCACAGTTTTGTTTTCACTGTCTATCGTGTTGTTGTGTATCTGCACAATGAATGCACAAGAAACCGGCTTGAACGAGCGCGTCCTCCCCGTCTACCTGGTCAACGACTACCTGGTCGTCGTGCGCGGATCGATTGGCGGTCTTGGGAAACGCAACCTGCTCATCGACACCGGCGCAAATCCCAGCGTGATCACTCGCGAACTCGCGAAGAAGCTGCACCTTTCCGGTTCGAGCGAGCAGTTGCAGGCTGTCGGCCACAACATGAACAGCCAGGTAGTGTCACTACCCAGCCTGCAGGTCGGTCCGATCCAGGTGCAGAACCTGAGAGTCCTGGTCCAGGACCTGACGGAACTCGATAAGAAGTTAGGCCTTCACCTCGACGCGCTGGTCGGCCTCGACGTGCTCGCCCACAGCAGCTTCCGCATCGACTACCACGAAAAGAAGATGATCTTCGGCACGGTTCCCCCGCTACCCTTCGCCGCGCCAATTCGCTGGACGGGCCACCAGGCCTGCATCGACGCCAACGTCGAGGGTCAAACTGTCTCCTTGCTGCTCGACGCCGGTGCCGCTGACATTGTGTTGTTCTCGCAGCGCATTGCGGGATTGGCGGGCAAACCCGGAGCAGTGTGGGATAACACCGGCCTCGCAGGCCACTTCACCCTGCGCCAGGTAAAACTGAACGGCCTCGAGGCGGCGGGCTCCAACCTCGGACCGCGCGAGGTCTTCGTTTCCGACAGCAAAAATGCAGAGCGCTATCCTTACGAGGGACTCCTGGCCCTGGGCTCCCAGCGTTTTCGACAGGTCGCCTTTGACTTCGAACACCAGTTGTTCACGTGGGAACCGGCGAAATCGAGAAGTAACGTTCCCCGAACTCCGCGCGACTCTTCACTCGCGCTCGCATCACCCATGCCGGATGACACAGCCTCACGAGCGCCAGACGGCGCGGCTCCTTCCGCGTTCACTGCAGAAACCGGCAGCCGCTAGAAATCTCATCGTTCGGCAAGAACTTGTGCTTTGGAGGACCACTTCTTCCAAAGATCCGGAACCGCGAGCAACGGCATATACACGCCGCCGACCACTGAGCGTGCTTGAAAGCCGGACTGGGTCCCATCCGCCGTCGAATACCAGTCTGTCAGAGGAACGCGGCTCGGAGACTCGTTGACGAAACGCTGAAGCGGAGCGATCAACCTGTTGAAGTCCTCGCGATTGTCCGTCAGGGTCGCGGTCCAGACCTCCCAATCGAGTTTGGTGTAGTCGCGCCGGTTGTCGAGAGGCAGACCGAACCGATTCAGGTGGGTCTGATAGAAGTGAATCTCGGTTTGCGAAACCTTGGGGGGAAACAGGTTAAGCCCCAGAATCCGATCCCACACCAGGTTGTATTTCTGGCTCCACGTGCCGGCCTGGTCGAACGCAAGCCGGTAATGATCACCCTCTTGCGCCATTTGTGTCCACCGATCCGCCATATCCTGGGCCAACTGACGGTAGGTCGCCGCATCGGATTTTCGTCCCGTCATCTCCGCGAGAACTGAATATCCGCCCAGCGCAAGAATCGCCTTGATCGACAGGTTCGCGTTGTGCGCCAGATGACCGGCGAAGTCATCGGTCGACAGCTGATTGCCCGGATCCATCCCTTCCTTCTGAAGAAACTCCGCCCACTGCTTCAATTGCGGCCAGTACCGGTTCGCGTAGCTGGCGTTGCCCTCGATCTTCGCGAGCGCCGCGAACATCAACAGCATATTGCCGCTTTCCTCCACCGGCATCTGATTCTCGATCGTCCTTTCGCCGCCTCCGTATACTTGCCCATTCGCCTTGGGGTATGTACCTAAATCGTGGGGCGCAAACGGGAACCGCCACCGCCCAGTCTCGGTGTATTTCATTAAGGGCTCGAGCTGCGCTTTCAGGAGTTCCGGGTTAAACAGCAGGAAAAACGGCGACGACGGATAGATCACGTCGACCGTCGAAATGCAGCCGTTGCTGAAATTTTCCTTGGGGAAAAGCAGCGGATGTCCTTCCACGTCGGCCACGAGCTTATGCGCCGCAATGGTCTGACGAAACGCGAGTCCCGCAACTTCCGCGTACGCGTCTCCTCCGACGCGGTGCAGATCCGCTACAAGTTCATCATCAAACTGTCGGGCTTTCTGATCCAGGCTGCTGTAGTCCTGCTCCGCCTTCTCCAGCAACTGCCCGATCGTCATTCCGTTACGGCGCCAGTAAGGACGCATCCACTGTTTCAGGAATTCGATGGAATAAATATCGTCGTAGGCCAGCAGAACGTGGCGCGAGGCCGCAACATTACTAACCTGTTCGAGGTCGAACACCGACGCTAGCACAGTTCTGCGATCGGCCCGCCGAGGCATGTCCATGTCGTCGAAGGACAATGCCTTGCCCTCTGCGAATTGCGACCCGACATCGTCGCCCGCTTGCGTGGATGCACTCCCGCCCGCCTGATCCGGCACGGCCAGCAACAAGGATCCCCAGTCGATGCGAAGGTCGTCACCCGATTTCTGCAACACCGGCTGTTCGAAGTCGGATGCCCGCAAAACCGTCATCGCCTTGAGCCGGGATCGCGACCACGTGACCTCCTGCGTACCGCTGTCGACAGCTAGTGACGCGTCCGCAGCGAACAATAACTGAACGCTGTGCGGCGCGGCGTCCTTCGACTGCACCGTCATGGTGATGTAGGTCACGGGCCGGGACATCACGTCCGGGTCGCCCGGCAGCAAGGGAGACAGAAAATCAACCTCCAGAGATACTCCCTGACCCGCAAATTGATAGACGGTACGCGTGGGCGTCACGTTAAGAGCCGTCTGCGACAGTGCCGTTGTACTGCGCGGAGCTTCCCCCATCCAGCGAAACACGTTCCCATCGATGCGGACCAGCCCGGTCAGACGTTGCGGCTTGCCCGTCCAGTGGCGAGTCGGACCCGCGTTCAACTCGTCGTTCATGGACCAGATACTGAAGTACGGATCGTGCGTAACCAACGGAACCGCAGGCGGTCGCACGGTTTGCGCGAGAGCGAATGTGCTAAAGAGAGTGACGGCAGCCAAAATGTTCGTTGAAACGAGATAAGGGCGCATGGAGTCCTCGCGTTCGGTGGAGTTAGCTCTTCCCGGCACCACTTGGGAGGTGGGATTGTATCGCTTAAAACGATTTTCCACAGCAACAACGGATACCTGGTATCTCGCTTCAACTGTAAGAACGACAAAGCGTCGGCGCTAGCGGCATTTCAAGCCACGCGCGCAGCTCACAACGAGCTAGCAAAAAAAGCAGGCCACTCATGGGGGTGAGTGGCCTGTGTTGGCGAAGTCCTCCGGGGAGGAGGGAAAATTCGATTACATGCTCGGCGGCGTCTGCGTGCTCGCAGGGGGCGCCGGCTGTGCCGGATTCGCGTTGTCGCCCGCGGTGTTCGTCATCAGGCGAACATCCACACGGCGGTTCTTGGCGCGCCCATCCGAGGTCTTGTTCGAATCCACCGGCTTATCCTTGCCGAGGCCGATCAAGTAAATCTTGTGCGCGGGTACACTGTGCTGCGAAGCCAGGTACTGAATCACAGCATTCGCACGCCGCTGGCTGAGATCGTAGTTGTAGTCGGCGGGCCCGATCGCATCCGTTCCGCCTTCCACCGTCACGATATAGCCCTTCGTGTTCGGGACATCCGACGCTAGCTGGTCCAGCGCTTCCTTGGCCTTCTTGGTCAGGTTGTCCTTGTTGAACCCGAAGTGCACCGAGGTCTCGGCCACCGGGCGATAGTTGTCGAGGTTGGCGACCGTGTTGGTCAGAATGTCCACGCGCGTGGTAGCAGCGTTGGCAACGGTCTGCGCCTGATCCGCAGTCTGACCGGCAGCCAGTGCCTTCTGGTCGATTTCGGCGGCTTTCGCCTGCACAGCCTGAATCCCTGCCTGTGCCCGGGCGTCGACGTCCTTGATGTCCTTGGTGTTCTTTGCCGTCAGGTCATCCAGTTCATTGGTCTTGTTAATGAGCGGAGTGGTTTCCTGCCGGACGTAATTCTTGCTGCTGCATCCCACAGAAGCGACCATGCTGGTCGCCAAGAGAATCAGTAACGAAGTGCGAGTCATATCTTGGAGGGCTCCTTCCTCTCTTCTTCTAGTACTGCCTTTCAACTCTTGATCTTTTGAGTCCCTGGGTTCAATGAACAACCGCGTTCCGCCTGCCTCTAGTGCACGGGGTATGCCAAGTCGCGGAAGTTCGGTAACTGATGCTAAGCTATTCTACCGCAATGTCTTGCACGATGTTGCAAATAGTTGTCACCGCCCAACAGGGAGCAAAGGAAACACGCGGCAATAGAAATTTTATACGGTGTGTTGGTGCCGCGGTTGCCAACCCAGCCAGGTTATCGCTTGGGCGGGCAAAGCATAGCAATGGCCTCTCTCTTGTTTCTCCGATATACGCGGAAGTCGGTCTCATGGACGGTGATGATCGTGTGGCGGGGATGCAGTTCGCTCATCCGGACCAAGCAAAGATCGGCCAAGTCCGGTTTTCGGTCTTCGTAACGCCGAGCCAAGTCACGTAATTGATCTAGATTCTGGTTGCAGTCAAATGCGATCTTGAGCATGCCATCACGGACGAGGGAAAGAACATACGAACTCGATCCGAGATGAAAGGCTGCCTCTGCCAGGACCGCTTCACAGGTCAACAGCGGCTCGGTAATCTCCTTCGCCAATCCCAATGCCCAGTCGTGATGCCGATCCTCGCGATTGGCGAAAGCCACTATTAAACCCGTGTCCGCGATACCCTTCATTTTCGAGAGAATCCTTTTCTAGAGGACAGGTTCGACGGCCCCGTCAATACCCCAGCATGCCGCAAGAACTCCTGCTGTCCGCCCTTCGCCTTGGCTGACTCCAGTTGCTGCCGCACAAGGCGCCCTATGGGCAAACCCGTTCGGCGAGAGACCGCCTTCAACCAAGCGACCAGTTCGTCCGTAAGACGTATTGTGATTGTATGACTCATTTGCCGATATTGTAACACATCCATCAACCGGTCACTGATTCGGTTCGGCATAAAATAGAGACTCCGGATGAACCTCCTCCAGAAAATCCGTACTCTCCCCACTGACCCCGGCGTGTATCTCTACAAGAACGCCGAAGGGGAGATCATCTACGTCGGCAAGGCCAAGAACCTGCGCAGCCGCGTGGCTTCCTACTTCCACGAAGGCCGCTGGCAGGATGCCAAAACCGGCACGCTCGTTCGCGAGGCCGTCGACGTCGACTACATCGTTGTCGCCAACAACAAAGAAGCCCTCGCGCTCGAGAACAACCTAATCAAGCAGAAGAAGCCGCGCTTCAACATCCTGCTCCGCGACGACAAGACCTACCCCTATGTGAAGCTCACACTCGGCGAGAGCTATCCGCGCGTCTACGTAACCCGCCGTCTCCGCAAGGACGGCAGCGCCTACTACGGCCCCTACTTCCCTGCCAACCTTGCCTACCGCATCGTCGACCTGATTCACCGCCACTTCCTGGTCCCGTCCTGCAAGGTCGACCTCACGCGCTACCACCCTCGTCCCTGTCTGCAGTACTACATCAAGCGCTGCCAGGGCCCTTGCGTCGAAGGCCTCACCACGCCCGAGGTCTACCAGGAAGCCGTGCGCGACGTGAAGTTGTTCCTCGAAGGCCGCCAGACCGACCTGGTCCGCTCCCTGCGCGAACGCATGCAGGAAGCCGCCGCTGCCCAGGAATACGAGCGAGCCGCAAAGTGCCGTGATCTGATCTCGACTGTTGACCAGCTTCAGGAAAAGCAGCGCATGGCCGGGGTGGAGGGCGACGATGCCGACGTCTTCGGCTACCACTACGAAAACGGCATGCTGGCCGTAAATCTCTTCCACATGCGCGGCGGCCGGGTCCTCGATCGCCGCGAATTTTTCTGGGAAGATCTGCCGACCTTCGAGACGAACGCCGAGGCCGCCCCAGCCCACGTGGGGACGGCCGCCCCCGGCCGTCCAGCCGAGCAAAGCTCGGCAGAGGTTTTCCCTGCCAACGCACCAAAGGCTCCGGACAACCCCTGCTTCCAGCCCCGCGAATTCTTCTCCGCCTTCCTCAGCCAGCTCTACCTCGGCCAACCCTGGGTCCCCCGCAACATCTACGTCCCCACCGATTTCGAAGACCGCGACCTGCTCGAAGAACTCCTCTCCGAGCAGCTTGCCAACAGCGGGGTGCGCGCCACGCGCGTCCACATCGAAGTCCCACTTCGCGGCGAGAAGCGCTCGCTCATCGACCTCGCCGGCAACAACGCCAAGCAATCCTATGATCAGCGTTTCCGCGTGATGAAGCCCAACACGCGCGCCATTCAGGAAGCCCTGCAGGACGCCCTCACGCTCGCCGACCGCCCCGAGCGCATCGAGTGCTTCGACATCTCCCACATCCAGGGCGCCGAAACCGTCGCCTCCATGGTCGTCTGGGAAGACGGCCACATGAAGAAATCCGACTACCGCAAGTTCATCATCAAGACAGTCCAGGGTGTCGACGACTTCGCCTCCATGCGCGAGGTGGTCGCACGCCGCTACAAGCGTCTGCAGGAAGAAAAAAAGAAGCTGCCCAGCCTGATCCTGATCGACGGCGGCCTCGGTCAATTGCACGCCGCCGCACAGGCGCTCGAATCGATCGAGATCATCAACCAGCCGCTCGCCTCAATCGCCAAGCGCGAGGAAATCATCTACGTCTACGGCCAAGAAGACGAGCCTGTCGTCCTCGACCACCACTCGCCCGTCTTGCACCTGGTCCAGCAAATCCGCGACGAAGCCCACCGCTTCGCCGTAACCTTCCACCGCAAGCGCCGCCAGATGCGCGACCGCTCCACCGAGTTGCTGGAGATTCCCGGCGTAGGGGCGAGCACGACTCGCCGCCTGCTCGAACACTTCGGCAGCGTGCAAGCCGTGAAGCAAGCCGACGCCGCGGCGTTGTCGGCCGTGGTGACGCGCACCCAGGCCGATGCGATCATGACTCATTTCAGGAAGTGAAACCGGTTCGAACGTCCCGGCACGTTCCTTGGTGCCCTTCGTGCGACCTTCGTGTCCTTTGTGGTAAGAATTCCCAGCGCGCTCCGCGGCATTCCTCTGCGATCTCAGCGGTCAAAGGCTTTCCTACTGCTTCGCCGGACTCGCATTCCCCATATCCAGCACCACCTTCCAACTTCCATCGTTCTGCTTCTTCCAGACGCTGGTGTACTTGCCGTGTTCGACAATCGGCTTCCCGTCCTTGTCCTGCGACCGGAATTCGTACGTGCCCCACGTGTACCCCAAATCGTCCGACGCAGAGATATCCGCCCCGACCGGCGTCCACACGAGTGAATTCTTCTTGTCATCCAGAAATCCCATCGTCTTCGCGATGTTTGCCTTCCCCTGGATCGCGTCCTTGCCGTTCGGCACCTCCACCGCATCCTCGGCGTAGTACGACATGTACCCCTCCGCGCCTTTCTCCACCGAGGCCGTCATGAATTCCCCTTCCAGTTGACGTAGCGTATCAGCCGTCGCCGGCTTGGAATCCTGAGCGCACGAGTGCATCCCCAATGTAGCCGCCCCGATCACGACGAACTTCCCCACCAGAATCGACCAAGGCTTCATAGATCCTCCAAACACCTCAAATCTTATCGCACCCGTGTGGCGCGCACACTCCTGTGCGCGACCTGCTTCAGCAAGTAAATAGGACGAACAAGAACAGACCACAGCCCTGGAGAGTGCCTGAGAAGACTCCCCATCCTGCTAAACTACAGCCGTCACCCATGAAGAACCCGGCAATCTTCCTCTTGGTCTTGGTCAGCTGTGCTCTCGCACTAGTCGCGGCCACCCAGCCTCAAAGTGCAACCAATGCAGCACCCGCGTCCGCTCAAAGCGCGCCCGCCCCCGCCCAGCCCGAAAAGCACCTCCGCCACATCCGCCAACTCACCTTCGGCGGACAGAACGCCGAAGCCTACTTCTCCGCCGACGGCAAGAAGCTCATCTTCCAATCCAACCGCGACCCGTTGAAGTGCGACCAGATCTTCGTCATGAACATCGACGGCAGCGATCAGCACATGATCTCCACCGGCAAGGGCCGCACCACCTGCTCGTTCTTCTATCCCGACGGCAAGAAGATCCTCTACTCCTCAACCCATCTCGGCAGCCCCGACTGCCCGTCCCGGCCCGACTATTCCAAGGGATACGTCTGGGGCATCTATCCCAGCTACGACATCTTCACCGCCAATCCCGACGGCTCCGACCTCAAGCAGCTGACCACCACTCCCGGCTACGACGCCGAGGCCGTCATCTCCGCCGATGGCAAGAAGATCGTCTTCACTTCTATCCGCAACGGCGACCTCGACATCTACACCATGGACGCGGACGGCTCGAACGTAAAACAACTTACCCACGAACTCGGCTACGACGGCGGCCCCGCCTTCTCGCCCGACGGCCAGCTCATCGTCTACCGCGCGCACCATCCGAAAACCGAGCAGGAAATCGCCGACTACAAAGACCTGCTCAAGCAGAGCCTCATCCGCCCCACGTACCTTGAAATCTGGTTGATGAACTCCGACGGCACCAACAAGCGCCAGATCACCGACCTCGGCGCGGCCAGCTTCGCTCCGGCGTTTTACCCCGACGGCGAGCACATCATTTTTTCGTCAAACGTAGGATCCACCGGTGGAATGGGCAACTTCGAACTCTACGGCATCGATCTGGAGGGGAAAAATCTGGAACGCATCACCTACACCGATGGCTTCGACGGCTTCCCCATGTTCAGCCCCGACGGCAAAAAGCTGGTCTGGATCTCCGGCCGCAACGGGAAGGTCCCGCACGAAACGAATGTGTTTATTGCGGATTGGGTAGAGTGAAGGAGTGCGTTGAAGTCCCTTTTCGCTGCTCTGCCTCTTTTTCCGTTTCTTAATGGCCAGTGTCATGTCCCCGGCCAACAACACCCAACCACTCCGCAGCAACAGAATCTGACCGAACAATCTGGTTTTCTTCGCGTCCTCAGCGGCTTTTCTTTGCGGCCTTTGCGGTTAAAGGCTCTTCGTCACGCGAACTGAGCGACCACTGCAGCTGAGAACTTCCCGGACGCCGCAGACCTCAGTTCCCCTTCCCCAGAAAAGCCCGAAAGCGCCGTCCCTCCGCATCAAGCGATGGTTGGGCTTTCCATCCTCGCCACACCAGCCACACCACACTCCCGATCATCCCGCACCACCCGACAAATCGAATCACACCCGCGATCGTCGTGTCGTACTGCAGGACCCCCAGGCTCGAGAAGATCGTGTTCCAATCATGCTCCACATGGTCCGGATCGCCCGTCGTCACGAGCGGCAATACCATCGCCCGCGCGTCCGCCAAGTAAGTCGCGGTGTAAAGCCAGTTCTCGAAGAAGAAGAACGAGCAGAACGCAAATCCGGAAGTCTGTCTCTGCGTGAAAAAATACCCTGCCAGCAGAAACGGTACCAGCCACTGCAGCAGTGTCCCGCCCCAAAGTCCCAGCGTCGCTCCAAACCACCCGAACAGCAGATGTCCACCTTCGTGCACCACCAGGTTCGCCAGGTCGATGAAAAGAAAATCCCCGTGGCTGTGGAAGACATAGCCCAGAAACAAGGCGTAAAATATCACCCACGTCACCAGTGCCCAGCGCGGCACCGGCCTCCACTCGGTATCGGGGAATACGGCCCAGTTCTCAAACATGAAGCGTCCGCCAGCCTGATTGTAGGCATGGCCAGGCCCGCAATTTAAGTTACGGAAGTTTTGTATGCAGTTCGCCCCGCCCCCGCTTTCACCCGAAATTAACCCCGCCGCAACACTGGTGCAACATTCGACGGGTATACCCGCTGCAACCCCAACTCTCTTCATAAGGCAGGTGTCTATGGAATCCCCTCGCTCCGAAGCTCTCCAGGAAGAAATCCGGGAACGCGCCCACGAACTCTACGAAGAACGCGGCCGCGAACCCGGCTACGCCGAACAGGATTGGTTCCGCGCCGAGGCTGAAGTCCTGGCCCGCCACCGCGTGCACGAAGTACCCGAAGCAGCCTGAACCCGAGTTGCCCAGGCATTTTCGTCGCGGCTTCCACTCTCGCGTCTCTCACGTCGACCGGTTTGCTCGTCGCTGGCCGCACAGTATCTTTGTGCATTTCCAGCGCGAGGCGACTGCCAGAAACAGACGCCTCTTTTCTTTCCGCGCTACCTTTCGCGCTACCTGCCCTTCCGATACGTCACTGTCCGTTCTTTCACTCACCCTGCTTTTGCTCATTCGCTGAAACCCCATTTAGGATGGCACTACTCCTGACCACCCTATGAAAGCTCGCCAATGGATCACGGTCGCCGTACTGCTGGTGCTCGTCCTCGCCACCGTCCTTGGCGTGTTCCTGACTGATAGCTCGCACCTGGCCGCGCGCCCGCCCGACCCAAAAAGAACGCCGCCTCCCAGCCCGCCCCCGCAGTTGATCAACGCCCGCTGCAAACCGCGGGCAAGTTGGCCGCCCTCGCCTCCACTCCCGAAGAGCAGGATTTCGCCCGTCAGGCTCAACGCCTCGCCGACTACGAAGTCGATCTCGCCTTCGCCGACGCGCTCCGCGAAGTCAGCCCAGAAGGTCAATTCCTGCTTCACGCGGAATCTGGGGCTTGTTCTCGCGCCGACTTCCTGCACCTTGATTTTCTCGAGCCGGACGCGCTCAAGGCTGCAGCTTTCAAACGACTGGAGACCGATGCCTAAAAATAGCGGCATGATATCAACATGAAGCTCGTCGACGAGTCCCGCATCCAGGAGCTGTCGGGCTATGCTGACGCCGCCGACCACCTGAACTGCCTTATCACGGGCGGCAGCTTTTGCTTGGGCGACTGCTGATTCCACGCCGTCGGTTACGAACGTGAAGGTCAGATGCTCGTCTTGTTTCGGTGCATCGCTCGGCGGGTGATGGATCAGCACGAAAATCGGCACTTGGAATTCGTAGTTGCCGACGTACGAGTCGGGGATCCGCCATCTCGAACGTCCTTCTCCGCATGACGACTGCACCAGTCTGCTTGATAAGCTCCTTCATGTAAACGGTGTGTCTGAGCCCCGCCAAGTCGGGATAGAGGCGACCTGCGTTGCCACTCTGATCGGCCACAAACCCGTCAAGCGAGATGGTCATCCCGACGATTACTTTTGCCAATCGTTCCTCCGTGTCCGATTATGTCGATCCGTCATTTCAGGATTATCCCCGAAATGGGTAACGGTGTGCCCCGCTGAAAAGGCCTGGATTTTTGAAGCTGGTGTATCTCTATTGCCGAAATCGGGCGATTTCACTGAATGAGAATTGGCCGGCCGGACTCAATTCGCTCTGTCCTTCGTTGCATGACGCGGGCAACTGGCTCTTACGGGTTCGAATCTAGACGGGTGGAGGCGTTAGGTTCCAATTCTCATTGGCTCTAGCAGCTGAGTGTTCATTGTCGGCAATCACATGACTTTCCGGCACCTGCTCACCTGCCACGTCGGCCCGCCCCTTTCCGCTCGGTTTCTTTCAACAACAACTCTTTCACATTTCCCGGCAATCGCGACCCCTGCAAGATCTCGCGCGCCTGCGCTGGCGGAAGCGTCCGCGCAAACTCCACCGCACGCGCCATCGGTGTCTTCTCATTCCGCAACAACGCCACCCGCACTTCGCGCCGCAACGACCACTGCCGGTGATGACACACCGCCTCCACGAACGCTGCCGACCCTTCGTGCCGGGTCAGCGCGCGGACGATCGCCGCTTCCGTCAGCCGCGAATTTTCCAGCGCCGCGTGCACCACCCGCGCTTCCGGGTCCAACAGCAGTTCCCCCGCAACCCGCCCCGAAGCCCGGTGCGCCAGCGTCAACTTCTCGCCCGCCGAAATCGTCTCCATCCGGTGACACAGCGCTTCGTCTGCGGCCATTTTGATATCCGCGGGCACCACCGGAGTCAGCGCGACCTGCATGAGGTCGAACGTGTACAACTGCCGCACCAGGGGCACCGAAATATGCCGCGGCGTCTTGGGATGCTCCACCAGCCCCAGCTTCACCTTCCGCGACGTCAAGACGCTGCCGTTCTTTCCAAGTTGCTCGAGCGTGTCTACCGTTACATCCGCCCGCTTCAGAAGGCTCAAAGCAAGGTCTTCCGTAAGCGCCGCGTCCGCAGCCATGGCCTTCAGATTTTCAGGATTTCTATCGGAAACAGGCGACGATGGGGATGCCGCCGCCCCCGCACGGTCGGGAGCCATTTTCGCGCCGCTGCTTTGGTCGGCTGCCATCGCTCACGCAATCGACGTCGATCTGGTGTGGTGTCCCATCAATTCCCGCTACCTTCAGCCTGCCAATTGCGAAGCGCAACTGTCTCAAGTTACTTTGTCATCCTGAGCGAAGTGAGGCGTCAGCCGAACGTAGTCGAAGGACCCCGCGTCTGCTGGCGACGCCCACGGCGCGTCCCGCTTTTCCACCACCCCTGTCAAAGCGCGGCCAACGCCCCTTGCATATCGGGATCCGGATCAATCGCGATCACTTCCCGGTTAACTTCATCGCATAATCCTTTCCACCACTACCGTCGAAAACCCCGCGAACACCCCTGCATGCACCAATCTGATCAATCGCTACGCCCCTTCCGTGCCTTCCTCCGCGACACATGCTAAACACTCGCGCCCGCCTTCCGCGCCAGCGCCAGCGCACCTTGCACCGCTTCCACCACGTCAGGACGCACGCTCGCGTGCGGGAACTCCGCAATGACAGCATTGTAAAAAACCTGCCGCACCACCTCCGACTGACGAAAGACTCCCCCCGACATGGCCACTGGGACGTTGCCCGCCCCGGCAAACAGCCGCTGGATCACGTTCTTCGCCAGACCCGCCAGTTCGATTCCCGCCTCGTTCAACACCCCGAGAGCGAGACGCTCCCCCGCCTTTCCGGCCGCCAGCACCGATGGGAACAAGCTCGAAAAATCCGACGGCGGCGACGCATTCGCCGACCGCACCAGCTCATCCAGGGTGGTCAGCTTCCACAAACTGAGGATCGTCTCCAGCAGCGGCGGATCCTCGCCCGCATCCTTCGCACCCAGCACCGCGCTCACGGCCCTCCGCCCCACCCATTGTCCCGACCCTTCGTCCGAGATCGCCCATCCCCAACCACCCGACCGCGCCGTCTGTCCGCGCGCATCGCGACCATAAGAAATCGACCCGGTCCCTGCGATCGTGATCACGCCAGGCTCCCCGCCAAACGCGGCCTCGAGCGTCGTCTCCAGATCGCTGATTACCTGTACCCGGCCGCCGATCACGTCAGCCATCATGCGAGCCACCACGTCCCGAACCTCGGGTCGCCCAGCTCCAGACAGACCAACGCACGCGCTCTCGACGTGCGCCGGATCGACCTTCGCCAGCACGCACGCCTCGCGCACCGCCGCATGCAACGCCTCCCGCGCCCGCGCCTCCCCCACCCGCGTCACATTACTTCCACTCGAAGTCGCCGTGCCCAGCACCGAACGCTCGTCCCCCACCGCGCAGGTCGTCTTCGTTCCCCCGCCATCAATTCCCAGATAGATCGCCACGCGCTAGTTCTAACACAGCGCAGAACCGCAGCAAACGCCGCGGACTTGCGGAAGGCGCGAAAAGCTTTTGACCGTAACCCGAGCAAACCAGCTCAAAGAACGCAAGGTGACGACACCGAGCACATCGCGGGTTTCTGTTCGGCCTCTGCCACTTCTTCCCCGTCTGTCATCCCGAGCGAAGTGAGGCGGAAGCCGAACGCAGTCGAGGGACCCCCGTGTCCCTGTGCGACGCCTGCGGCCTTGACGACTTTCTCTACCACTCAAACTTGGTATCAGGCGTTCCCTTCAGGCACGTCGGCGATGAACTCGAGTCGGCGAGTTCCGTGACGGGTCTCTGGACTCTCACTCCCCCGTCGGCTCCTCGTCAGGTGATAATGAGCGTTCCCGTACGTGGTTGTATTTTGACGACGACTCAAATACGCTTCCGGGATTCTCTGCCGATTCGGGCAGGCGCGGGGATCAGCGCATCGGTGATTGCATTCTTCCTTGCACTCGAGATTGCATACCTCGTGTGGGGACTTAGCCCCGCGGCCGGACCGCTAGGGCTTTGGGCGTTCTTTTTGATCATTGTCGGAATCCTTTTCGTGGTTGTGGGGACCGGGCAGACCATCGTTCGACGGCGGGAGAACCGTCGCATTCAATCGCGCAGCGATAGAGCTTGAATAACCCAGCGTCGCAATTGCATGGGTCTTAACCACCTCGATCTCGCCATCATCGCCCTGTACCTGGTGGGCATCACGCTCTTCGGCCTGCGCTTCCGCAAGCGGCAGCGCTCGCTGCGCGACTATTTCCTCGCCGACCGCAACATCCCCTGGTGGGCCATCGCGCTCTCCATCGTCGCCGCCGAAACCAGCACGCTCACCATCATCAGCATTCCCGGCCTCGCCTACGATTCGAACCTGAAGTTCCTGCAAGTGATCATGGGATACGTCGTCGGCCGCATCATCATCAGCTTCGTCCTGCTCCCACACTACTTTCGCGGCGACCTCTACACCGCCTACGAATTGATCGAACGCCGCTTCGGAAAGGGCCTGCGCACCCTGACCGCGTCTTTGTTCCTGCTGACGCGCGCCGCCGCTGAAGGCGTGCGGGTGTACGCGGTATCCATCGTGGTGACCATCGCCCTCGGCACCGGAGAGATCACTTCCATCGCCATCATCACCGCGCTAACCCTGATCTACACTTTCGAAGGTGGTCTGGCAGCGGTCATCTGGACCGACGTCGTTCAGACCTTCATCTACGTCGGCGGCACTCTGGTCGGCGTGTTCACCATCCTGCACCTGGTCCCCGGCGGCTGGCCTGCGATTCATGCTCTCGCCTCCCAAGCCGGCAAATTCCAGGTCTTCGACTTCACGCCTGACTTCTGGAAGCTCTACACCTTCTGGTCCGGCCTGATCGGCGGCGCGTTCTTCACCACCGCCAGCCACGGCACCGATCAGCTGATCGTGCAGCGACTCCTTGCCGCCCGCAACCAGCGCCAGTCGGTAACGGCGCTCCTTTCGAGCGGCATCGCGATCTTCTTCCAGTTCACGCTCTTCCTCATCCTCGGCGTGATGCTTTGGGCCTACTATCAGCTACCCTCCGCCAGTTTCGGCAAGGCCGACTACATCTATCCCAAATTCATCGTCACACGGCTTCCCCACGGCATCTCCGGCCTGCTGATCGCAGCCATCCTTGCCGCTGCCATGTCGAACCTGAGCGCCGCGCTGAATTCTTTATCGTCCAGCTCGATGATGGACTTCTACCTCCGCCGCCATCCCCAAACCGACGATCGCAGCCAACTCCGTCTCTCGCGCATCTCCACGATCTTCTGGGCACTACTCCTGTTCGCGCTCGCCGTGCTCTCTCTCCACAAAGTCGCGCGCGTGGTCGAAGTCGGTCTCACCATCGCTTCGGTTGCCTATGGAGCGTTGTTAGGTGTTTTCCTGCTCGGCGTCCTCACCCGCCGCGCCAGCCAGTCCGGCGCCATGATCGGCATGCTCTTCGGCTTCGGAACCGAGCTCTACCTGTGGCTCGGAACCAGGGTTCCCTGGACCTGGTACGTTGCCATCGGCACCGTAATCACATACGGGATCGGATACACAGCCAGCCTTCTACTCAGCGATCGGCTGGAAAGGCGAGGGCTCTAAGCTCGAAGCTCAAAGCTCAGCGCTCACAGCTCGTTCCCATTTTGATTCACTTCTAGCTAAGTTATTGAAAACGCGCGCGAGCGTTTCTGCACCCCCGAAAATAGGGGTGCGATTGTCGCGTAGAATGCCAATTCCTTGCGTTTAGAAGCGATCTGGGAGGACATTGAGGGCCGGGCGATGGCTTGGGTCATCCGAGCGCCGTCGGTGCATCCTGGAGGCTCCTGATGCGTTTTGGTTATCCAAAAGCTATCTTTCCGCCTGCAGTTCCCTCCGCTGGTCATCCCCGATTTCCTTTGCACCCTTTGCGCCCCTTTGCGACCTTTGCGGTTAAAGGCTTTCTCGCACCTCGTCCGACAAAATCCTTGCCCTTTCCCCTATACTGCACTCCCCCATGCCCGGCGCCACTCCATCGCCAGCCGCACCCCAACTCGCCCGCGACCTCGGCGTAAGCCACGCCACGGCGATCGTTGTCGGCACCATCATCGGCAGCGGCATTTTCCTCGTTCCATCGGAAATGATGCAGGCCGTGGGCTCGGCCAAGCTCGTATACCTCGCGTGGTTTGTCGGCGGCCTGCTGTCGTTCTTCGGTGCGCTCACCTACGCCGAGCTGGGCGCGATGAAACCCGAGGCCGGCGGCGAATACATTTACGTGCGCGACGCTTACGGCCCCCTCGGCGGATTTCTCTACGCCTGGACCACCGTCCTCATCTCGAAGCCCGCATCCATCGCTACCGTGACCACGGGCTTCGTCCGCATCCTGGGCACGTTCCCACCGTTTGCTTTCTTCGCGGCTCCCGTTCTCACTTGGCCCCTCACTATCGCCTGCGGACAACTCGCGGCCATCGCCGCCGCCGCGCTCATCTCGTTTCTCAACTACATCGGCGTCAAGAAGGCCGGAGAATTCCAGCTCATCTTCACCCTGCTTAAGGTGGCCATCATTCTGGGAACTGTCGCAGTTTGTTTTGGATATCACGGTGGCGCCGGCTGGGCCAACTTCGCCACCACCTTCACCGGCGCGAAGGGGGGCATTGCCGGGTTCATGGCCGCGCTGGTCGCGGCCCTGTGGGCCTACGACGGCTGGAACGACCTCAACATGGTCGCTGGAGAGGTTAGCGACCCGCGGCGCAATATCCCGATTGCGCTCATCGTCGGCGTCGCAATGGTGGGCGCGGTCTACGTTCTGATGAACGCCGCCGTGCAGTACGTGCTCCCCGCCTCGGCGATTGCTGTCTCCCCTCGTCCCGCGTCGGCGGCGATTGCTCTCGTGGCCGGATCTCTCGGCGCCAGCGTCGTTTCCGCGGGCATGGCTCTTTCCATGCTGGTCACCCTCAACGGCACGACGATGAGCGGAGGCCGCATCCCTTACGCCGCCGCCCGCGACGGCTACTTCTTCCCTTCGGTCGCGCGCGTTCACCCCCGCTTCCGGACCCCGTCGGCGGCGCTCGTCCTTCAGTTCGGCCTGGCGGCGACGCTTCTGTTGCTCGGCGGCAGCTTTCGACAGCTCTTTACACTCGCCATTTTCGCCGAGTGGCTTTTCTACATGATCACGGCCAGCACGCTGTTCGTCTTCCGTCGGCGCGAGCCGAATGCCCCACGCCCCTACCACGTCTGGGGATATCCTGTGGTTCCTGTCTTGTTTGTTCTGGCATCCGCCGTCCTGCTTTACTACACCTTTACCGACAATCTCTGGAACTCTGCCGCAGGATCCCTGCTGATTGCGGCGGGCGTCCCGGTTTTCTACTGGTTTCGCCGGCGTGGCTTCGCCTAACCCTCCTGAAACCCAAGGATTGACGCCCGTTTTGGGCCCGTGTTCCACGGTGGCTCGGCGCGGGTTACCAAGGTACACCGGCGGCGGACACGTTTACCCCTCGTCCGATCTCCCGTACCTTGAAGCTTCCACCCGCGCTCCCTCCCCGGCCCGGGTTCCCAACTTTGGAGCAGAGCATGGCTACGCCCTATCGTGGACCGCAGTTTGGGCTCCTTCCGGAGCGCCGGATCAGCTGGCAAACGCTGGCGACCAGTTACGGAATCGAAGTCCTCTTCCTGCTTCTGCTGGTGAACATTGGACTTCTGTTTCCCGACAAGCTGCAGTTGAAGCAGAACTATCACCTCACCGAGCTGATTCCGCTGCCCGGCCACGAGCCCAAGCCGCTGCCCCGGCCCAAGACGCCGGTGCTGCATGCCAAGCTGCTGCCGCCCGCCCCGATCGCGGAGCCGCACCTGGTTGTGCCGCGCGAGGTTCGCGCGCCCCAGCCCAGGCCTGAGGTCGAACCGGAAGCGCCCAAAGTTGTCGTGAACAATTTTCAGCCGCCGCAGCTCAAATTGGTCGCCGGCGGCGCTCGCCCGCAACTGATTCATACCGGAGATTTTTCTGCCGGAAGTTCCGCCACGCCCACGCTGAATGTCCCCGTCCAGAAAGTGCAGACCGGAGGCTTCGGCGATCCCAATGGACTCAAGGGTGAAGGGAAACCGGGCGCCCACCTGGTCGCGGCTGCGACCGGGTCATTCGATCTGCCTCCAGGCGGCGGCACGGGTAACGGCACTGGCGGGACCAAGGGACTGAAGGGCACCGTGGCTAGCGCAGGTTTCGGCAACGGTGTCGCCACCGGCGGCAACGGCGATGGCCGCAGCAACGGCCGCGGCAACGTAGCCACTGGCGCTTTCGGCCAGCAGGAACTCTCGCACGGTGGACCGAAAATTCAGGCGGACTCCGGTCCTCCCACCAACCCGGTCGAAATCACTTTCAAACCGAATCCGGTTTATACCGACGAAGCCCGCCAGCTCAGGCTGGAAGGGGAAGTTCTGCTCGAAGTCATGTTTGGGGCCAACGGACAGTTGCACGTCAATCGCGTAGTCCGCGGCCTGGGTCATGGGCTGGATGAAGCCGCCATCGCTGCTGCCAACAAGATGCGCTTCAAGCCTGCCCTGCGAAACGGTCAGCCGGTGGATTCCACCGCGATTGTGCACGTAGTGTTTCAGTTGGCGTACTGAAGAATCATGGAGATGAGAGTCATGCGTACCTCGAATTGGATGGTCACTGCTACCCTGCTGCTTTCGCTGAGTGCGGTAGCGCAGAATGCGGCCGATAACCAGCCGACATCGCAGCCGGCCACGGTCTCAACCTCAACTCAGGCGCCGACGCCAGACCCGACGCAAACTTCCGCCCAGCCGCAGGCAACGCCCGTGCAGCCCGCGGCGGCACCCACTCCAAACGCACAGCCGGTTGCGCCGCAGGCCGGACCTCAGCCCACGACGATGGACCAGGTGGTCGATCGCTTCGTCCTGCGCGAAAAGGGCCTGGTCAAGATGCTGCAGACCCGCACGCCGGTCATCGAGACTTACCTGCAGAACCTGACTCTCGATCCTGCGCTCGGTCCGATTCCCCAGAACGACAAGTACTTCCTGGGCCGCATTGACCTCAGCACCACCATCGATCGCAAGGACTACATCCACGACGACCAGAGCATGGAGAAACACCTGCTCGGCGGCTTCAGCAAGCTGTTCAAGGTGCAGTACCAGCCGCTCGGTTTCTCCTGGATGATCTTTGCCGACCGCAACGACTTCGACCGCCAGCACTATGACTTCCGCTACGTGCGCCGCGAATTCCTGGGCGACGTGCGCTGCCTGGTGTTCGATGTGACGCCCAAGCCCAAGAGTGGCCAGGGCCGCTTCCTTGGCCGCGTGTGGGTGGAAGATCAGGACTACAACATCGTTCGCCTCAACGGCACCTACGCGCCCCGGCCGCGTAACGCCTACTTCTTCCACATGGACAGCTGGCGCCTGAACCTGATTCCCGGTTACTGGGTCCCGGCCTTCATCTACAGCGAGGAAGGCGACTTCAGCGCAGGCGCGAAGAATGCACTGGCCTTCAAGGCGCAAACCCGCATCTGGGGCTATGACCTGAAGAAGGATGGCGCGTCCGACGAACTCACCAACATCCGCGTCGACAGCGTGCAGGACGACAGTCCTACAGCGCAGGACGCGAGCCCGCTGGCTGCCGAACGGCAGTGGCAACAGCAGGCTGAAGACAACGTGGTCGAGCGCCTGACCCGCGCCGGGTTGCTGGCGCCCGAAGGCGAGCTCGACAAGATTCTGCAGACCGTCGTCAACAACATCGAAATCACTAACAACATCGACCTGCCCCGCCCGGTCCGCACGCGCGTGCTTCTGACCTCGCCGCTTGAAACCTTCAGTGTGGGCAACACCATCGTCATCAGCCGCGGCCTGGTCGACGTCCTTCCCGACGAGTCCAGTCTGGCGATGGCGCTCTCGCACGAACTCGCGCACATCGTTCTCGGCCACAACCTGGGCAGCAAGTATGCCTTCAACGACCGCATGCTCTTCTCCGATGAAGTCACCTACGAGAACCTGGGCTTCAAGCACATTCCCGAAGAAGAAGCCGCGGCCGACAAGAAAGCCATCGAGATGCTCAAGAACTCGCCTTATGCGCAGAAGCTCGACGGCGCCGGCCTGTTCCTGAAAGCACTCAACACCCGCGCCGGGGCGTTGAACGCACTGCTCACCGCTCACCTGGGCAACAACATGGCCGATGGCGCGGCCGTCACCCGTATGACGGGTCTGATGACCTCGGCGCCGCAGATCGATTGGAACAAGCTGGACCAGATCGCAGCCCTGCCCCTGGGTGGACGGGTCAAGCTGAACCCCTGGGACGACAAGGTCGACCTGGTGAAGTCGCAGCCCGTGGCCATCACCTCGGCGCGCGACAAGATGCCGTTTGAAGTCACCCCGTTCTTCCCGCGCCTGACCCGCACGGGCACCACGGACGGCACCAACACCAGTGGCAACGCCGCCAACACCGCGCCCAGCGCGTCGACGACGGCCGCCAACACCAAGCCAGCCAACTAACTCTCAAGCACGAAGTTGAAGGAAGCGAAGGCCGGGCCCGGAAGCAATTCCGGATGCCCGGCCTTTCGTTGTTTTCAGGCAGGGCGAAACTGTGAGGGAAGCCGCGCGGGGGTCTGGCGTGAGCAGTCGCAGCTCTCGCTTCCCGCTCGCTCCCCGGACTACGGCTTGGTGGCGCCTACCCTAGCACCGTCATGCGGAAGACACATCTCTTGCCGCCGCGCAGTATGGATACCTCCACCGCGCCTTCCACGGGACGTCCAAGAATGGCCGAGTAAGTCTCGCGCTGCCAGCCGAGGGTGCAATCACCTGCGCCCGGACGTCAGGCCCTCTTTTACCAGCGAACAAGTGCAGTGGGGGCCGCGGTCGAATACGCGGATGATGCCGGCCTTCTCGTCATACTCGGTCTTCACCGCCCAACCGTCGGGGCCTTCCACGGACTTCAAGAAACCAGGGAGATCGCCTTTGTACTTGTCGAAAGTACGGCTGCGGAACTGGCGGGCGCACTCGCGGCCGAGGCTCGAGATTCTCCTCCAGGATGCTGACCAGCTTGTCATAGCGAATGCGCGACGCCTCAAGCTGCCACTGCAGTTGTTCAAGATTGGGGGGTGGACGTTGCGGCCGGGGCGAGCTCAGGCGAGACCATTGCCACACAGGAACAAACGCCGGCCGCACAACATTTCAGGAACTCGTTTCGTGTGACTTCCATCGAGGCACGCCTCCGGATGCATTGCAGCAGCGTAGTATGCGCTGGGACGCGTCCGCGGGTCTGTGACCGGGGCACAGAAGCACAACCGATGTCACAGGTCGGCGTGACCGCGCCGAATTGAAATTCAGGTTGGAGAAAGATGGTGGGTGACAGGCACTGCGGTTATAACCGAGTGGAAAGTTCTGGATCCTGAGATTGTTCTGAACTTTACCCAAACTTCGGGAGCGGTGCCACGTCTAACCCCTGCCTTGCAGCCAGAGGAGGCTTCTCGAATGAAACCGCTCCGAGTCTTCTTGCTCTCAGCAATGCTCATCCTGGCGGTTAGCGCGCTTGGACAGGGCACAAAAACCGCACTCGCGACCGCGCCCCAGGCGCAAGCGTCGCAGGCTGCGCCAACCCTAGCTTCCGCCATCGACCGCGAGATCAGCGCGGTCGAAAAGCAAGTTCTGGACGCGGCCGAGGCCATGCCCGAGGACAAGTTCAACTTCTCTCCAGAGAGCTTGAACCTTCCCGGCGGCGAATACAAGGGTGTGCGCACGTTTGCCGTGCAGGTCAAGCACATCGCTGCATCGAACTATTTCATCTGGTCGGGGATCACCGGCGATAAGCTGCCCGCGAACCTGAAGGACGGGAACGGTCCGGAGGACGTCAAGACAAAAGCCGAGATCTTGATGTTCCTGAAGGATTCTTTCGCCTTGGGCCACCGGGCAGCTGCCACGTTGACCACCGAAAACATGTTGCAGACGCCCGACCATAGCAAATCGACGCGTCTGCACCTAGCCACATTTGGTGTCGCGCACGCCTTCGATCATTACGGACAGATGGTGGAGTATCTGCGGATGAACGGAATCGTGCCGCCCGCCAGCCGGGCGAAGTCCGACTGATGAACAAAGCTGCGCTAGCGACC
>CAZXKO010000114.1:0-110679 GCA_964641665.1 uncultured Acidobacteriaceae bacterium | reverse complement strand
CATTCCGCTCACGTCACTTAACACATTGGCGAGCTGGATATTCATTTGCGTGAGCGCCTTCTGCATTCGCTGAATATGCCGCCCGGCTGCGCGCACCAGATCATTGCGCTGCCCCCAATACGTCCGCATCGTGCGGATTTCTTGGGAGGGCCGAAACGAGTTCCGCAACAGACCATAGGTGTGCAGCTTCATCAGCCATTGACTCTCCTGCACATCGCTTTTGCGCCCTGGTAAGTTCTTCGTCTGGTTGGCATTCACGAGATACACTTCGAAACCGGCTTGTTCGAGAATGTCGTAAACCGCGATCCAGTGCACCCCAGTCGATTGCAGGGCTATGGTCCGAATCGCACACTGCTTTCAGCCAGACCGACATCTCCTTCAGTTCCGACGTAGTACATCCGAAAAGCGACGTACGGGTTGGCTGTCCCGTGTCGGCGGCACGGCCACATAGTGGGATTCGTTGCCGATATCAATGCCGGCGGCGTCGGGATGCACGACTTCCAAACTGAGATCTTCGCTCTGGATTTTCCGCGTCATCTCCCGTCGTTGCTTGCGGTTCATCTTGTGCCAGTTATTGGGTGTTGGGCGGCAGCTTGCTTTCTTGTTTTTTTCTACTCGCTTGGGTTTCATGCTAACTTCCCACACTGAATTCAACTCGGCTCGTCGGCGACCCTTACACAGTCTCTCCATCGGGGTCGGGCCGTTGTTCTTTTCAGAACAATGCCGCCACCATCTACACACTCGCCAGTACCGGAGCCATGCTCCTTTATCGGGCAGAAACGCGCCAGAGACGAAATTGCGGCCTTCGCTGCAAGAGAGCGGAGTTGACATGGAGGGATCCAAACCTTGGCTCCGACACGGGGAGAAAAGCTGGGTGAAAGCGCATGCCCACCCTGGCAAAAAACGCAAGGATGGGGCAACCCAGATTTAGCGTGTGGAGGGGGAAAGGGTGGGCCAGCCCCCCTCAAATTCAAAAGAGGTCCTTCAAAGGAAGTTTGTGCTCGCGAGCGAAGTGGTCCAGCTCAAGACGATTCGAGACTCCAAGCTTGTTGAAGATGCTCGTCATGTGCTTTTTAACGGTGTCTTCAGCGATTTTGAAAAAATAAGCGATATCTTTGTTCGCCATACCATGTCTTACAACCGCTGAGACAACCTCAAGCTCTCTTGGCGTCAGCCCAAATTTTCGCTTGTTCAGTTCTTCGCCCATCGTTGTCAGGAGCGCGTCGAAAGTGGGAACGGTTTTGGTTCCTTCCCAACATGCGCCGCTCATCACTGCCCGAATGCTCTTGATCAGCAGTTGAGTCCCGGCGCTCTTCAGAAGGACACCGCGGACCCCAAGCTCGATGGCCTCAACAATCTCTTGTGTCTCCATTTCAGCTGCAAAGAGGATCGCTCTAGTCGTGGAACCTGATCCCTTGACAGCCGCCCAGGCGTCGAGACCGCCTCGGCCTGATATCTGGGCCTTCTCCTGCGACGGCATCTTAAGGTCCAGCAGCAAAATGTCTGGTTTCAACTCGAGCACACTATGCACGACATCCGCTGCAGTGCTCGCTTGCCCGATGACCTTGAGATCAGGCTCGATCTCAAGCAGACGCTGCAAACCCTCGGTAAGAGCTGGATGGTCGTCCGCTATTACAATTCTGATGAAGGAGTCCATTGCTCGTCTCGCCTGCCGATCAGAGCACCTTAACACTGTTTATGGCACTTTAGTGGGGGGTTGAATAGCACTTTAGTGGAATGCCCGCAAGGGATGCAACTTCGCGGTACGTGCAAGGAGAGGACACCACGCTCGGGTATTGCAGGCCGCCTCGCTACCCACTCAATCGCACAGACCGCGATTGATTGGGGCACCCTCGGTTGTCTGGGCCACCCGCCGGATGTCGGAACCAGAGTGGGATGAAGGGTCCCGAGTGCCCGCCCTTCGAAAGCGCGAAGGGTGGGGCAACCATGGCTAAGGGTTGTGGGGACATAAAGGGTGGGCCAGCCCCCGAGCGATAAGATCTGGAGCACTCTTTCCCCCTTCAAGACAAACAAAAAAGGCACGGCCGAAACCGTGCCCTCGTTTCAATGCTTTCTCTGTGCCTCGGTGCTTCTGTGCCGCTGTGTCTCCGTGGTGAAGATGTTGCTAGTCCCGCACCCCGTCCATAAATGCCCGCAGCTTCCTCGATCGTGACGGATGCCGCAGCTTCCGCAGCGCCTTGGCTTCGATCTGACGAATACGCTCGCGCGTAACCGCGAACGATTGCCCGACTTCCTCGAGCGTGTGTTCGCTGCCATCCTCGAGCCCAAAGCGCATCTTGATGACCTTCTCCTCGCGCGGCGTCAGCGTACGCAACACCTGCGAAGTCTGGTCTTTCAGGTTGACGTTGATGACAGCCTCGGCAGGTGAAACGACTCCCCGGTCCTCGATGAAATCGCCCAGGTGCGAATCTTCCTCTTCGCCGATGGGCGTCTCGAGAGAGATCGGTTCCTGCGCGATCTTCAGCACCTTGCGCACTTTGGCCACCGGGATGTCCATGCGCTTGGCGATTTCCTCCGACGTAGGTTCGCGTCCCAGTTCCTGCACCAGCTGCCGCGAGGTGCGGATCAGCTTGTTGATCGTTTCGATCATGTGCACCGGGATACGAATCGTACGCGCCTGATCCGCGATCGCACGAGTAATCGCCTGCCGGATCCACCACGTGGCGTACGTGGAGAACTTGTAGCCCCGGCGATACTCGAACTTGTCCACGGCCTTCATCAAGCCGATGTTGCCTTCCTGGATCAGATCCAGGAACTGCAACCCTCGGTTGGTGTACTTCTTCGCGATGGAGACCACCAGTCGCAGGTTAGCTTCGATCAGCTCCCGCTTGGCGTACTCCGCGTCCATGTCGCCCTGGATGATCTCGCGCTGAGTGCGCTTGAGCTCCAGGAACAACACGCCCGCTTCCTGCTCCAGCTTCTCCATCTCCGCCCGGATCGAACGAGCCTGGCGGCGATATTCTTTTTTCTGTTCCTCGCTGCGGGTGGCGTCGGCTTTCCGTTCCAGGTTCTGCGCCTGGCGGTCGAGCGATCGCATCCCGTCGACGGTCTTGTTGACCCGCTCGATCAGGCGCTTGCGCTCGTTGTTGGTGAAGCCGAGATTCCGTACCGCGAGCGAAACCCGCACGATGCCGCGTCCCAGGGCCATGCGGTACTTGCGATGGTCCTTGGGCCGCTTCTTTTGCGAGACGAGCGCAAACTTCTCCTGCAGTTGTCCGGCCTTCTTGTAGTGCTTGGCGAGTTCGTCGATTTTCCCGGTGAACTCTTTCAGACGGTTCTGCAGTATGTCATCGGTGATCTCTTCCTCGTCGAACGTGACCACTTCCTTGATGGACCGCACGCCCTTTTTCAGGTCGTCGCCCATCGCCAGCAGTTCGTGAATCACAATCGGCGAGCGCGAAAGCGCCTTCAGCACGCGCAATTGCCCCCGCTCGATGCGCTTGGCGATTTCCACTTCGCCCTCGCGCGTAAGCAGCGGCACCGTCCCCATCTCCCTGAGGTACATGCGGACGGGGTCGTTGGTTTTTTCCAGGGCGCCGGGGGTGAGGTCGAGTTCGACGTCTTCGGCGCCTTCTTCGGCTTCTTCGAATTTTTTGTCGAGTGCGGACGAAGGCATTTTGGGGCCTTCGAGCACATCGATTCCCTGCGTACCGATGGTGGTCAGCAGATCGTCCAGGTCTTCGGGGCTGTGCACATCGTGCGGGATCAGGTCATTGACCTGATCGTAGGTCAGGTATCCCTTCTCTTTGCCTGTGTCGATCAGCTTTTTAATGTCGTCGTACTTGTCGTCTAGAGCCAAGAAAGATTATCCTCAAAGCGTCCGGCGAGGACGCGTTTACTTTCCAGTGGTGGGAACGTGGCACTGCGGGATTGTGCCGGAGCACAAACTTACAGATTATAGCAGACGGGGGGAGTGTCTGCCATTCTGAATCGTTTCCAAAATCCCTGCACGGCGCCGTCCGCATCTCCAACCAGCTTAATCATTTAGATGCTTTTCGAGGGTGTTTCGTTCCACGGCTTTTCACGGCGGATCGCCCGGAAACCCGTCTACCGGGCTATGCCAGCGCCTAAAGGCGCTCCTAAGGCAACCTGCTACGGTGCGCCTGAAGGCGCACCCTGATACGAACCAAACGAATTTCTGCGCCTCTAAGTGCGGGTCCTTGAGGCGAACGGCCTTCTGACCAAGGCAGTGGGACCGCGGGCCTGCCTACTCCGGCCGCCCGGTTCAGGCTGGGCGTTTCTTTGGCCCGGGGCCTTCCTCGGCTAGGCCCGGGTCCATCAGGGCTCGTTTGAGGCGAACGCGTTTCTGCAGAAGCTCTTGCAGGCGTGCAGGATCTTTTCTCGTTGGCGATTGCAATTCACGCTGCACCTCGTCGAGTTCCCGCCGGATGTGCTTGCGCTTCAGCGCCCGGACCGCGCCTTCGAGGCGCTCGGCGCTTAGTTCCTCGGCGTCTTTCAGAAGCATTGACGCCAGTAGCGCGCGGTCGGAGTCGGACAGGGGCAGCCCCATCACATCGGTAATGTCCGGCCCCGCGCCGAGAAGCGCTTCGATAAGAGACTCGCAGGCCAGCCCTTCATGCAGGCGCTCACTTTGTAGCACGAACCGGGCCTGTCGGGCCGGGTCGAATTCCTCCTCGGCGCCGTCGCGGGCGGAGAGGTGCTCTTCGGCGATCTGGATTTCGTTCGAGGAGGCGAGGGCGCGGATCAGGATGCGCTCGGCGTCAGTGATCTGGCCCTCCGCTGGGGCCTTGATCGCCGTGGCGGACCGGCTGGCGGCCACGTGCTTCAGTTCCTGGCGCAGCACGGCGGAATCGATCCCGAGCTTCTGGGCAATTTCCTGGGCCAACTCGTCGCGCACGATCCGGCTGGGCACGCGCTGGATATGAGGCAGGAGGTGGTTGAGCGCCTTCACCTTGCTTTCGGGAGTGCGCGCGGAAAACTGACTGCGGGCGCGCTCGATCAGGTAGTCGAAGTAGCGCTGCGAGTGGCGAAGAGCTTCTGCGTAAGCGTCTTTGCCCTTCCGGCGCAGGAACAGGTCTGGGTCGAAGCCATGTTCGAGGGTGAGCACCTTGATCTGGAATTCCTCCTCGACCAGGAGGCCGAGGGTTCGTTCCGTGGCCTTAGCACCGGCTGTGTCGGGATCGAAGTTGACGACCACGTTCTTGCTGAAACGGCCGAGCAGGCGGGCCTGCAGCTCGGTAAACGCCGTGCCGGAGCTGGCGATCACGTTCTGAAATCCGGCGGCGAAGACCGAGATGCAGTCCATCTGGCCCTCGACCAGGATGGCATAGTCGAGCTTGCGGATGGCCTCCTTGGCTTGGTCCAGATTGAACAACACGCGCGATTTTGAATAAATGGCGGTCTCGGGCGAGTTTAAGTACTTGGGCCCGGCCTTCTCGTCGGTCGAAAGCGTGCGCCCGGTGAAGGCAATGATTTTTCTCGCGTCGTTGGTGATGGGGAAGGTGACGCGGTTGCGAAATTTCGAATAGAAGGCTACGAGCTTTGAGCTGCGAGCTTCGAGCGAGCCCTCAGATCTTAGGTCTTGGCTGTTGGCAGTTGGCCCACCATGCGCTGGACTCGCTTCATCCCGAGATACAGCGCCCTGATCACCTTGCCTGCTCGGGGCTCGGGGCTCGGGGCTCGGGGCTTCTTTCCAGGAAAACAGCCCGCTCTCTCTTAGCAACTCCTCGTCGAAATCGCGGCGCAGGGCGTCGCGGAGGAGAAAGCCGGAGTCGGGGGCGTAGCCGATGCGGAAGCGGGCGATGGTTTCGTCGTCGAGGCCCCGTCCAGCAAGGTAGGCGCGGGCGGAGGCGCCTTCGGGGCGCATGAGGTAGCCCTGAAAGAAGGCACAGGCGCGCTCGTGGACGTCGAGCAGAGCCATACGCAGTTTGGCCTCGCGGGCCTCCTGTGGGCTGCTGAATTCGACCTTGGGTAGTGGCACGTCAAGCTTCTGCGCCACCAGGCGGACGGCTTCGGGGAAGGTGATGTTCTCGACCTTCTGCACGAAGGAGAAGACGTCGCCGGAGACGCCGCAGCCAAAGCAGTGGAAGAACTGCCGGGTGGCATGCACGGAGAACGACGGCGTTTTTTCGTTATGAAAGGGGCAGAGCCCGGAGAAGTTCTGCGCGCCCGACTTCTTGAGCCTGACGTAATCGCCGACGATGCGAACGATGTCGGCCTGCTGCTTGAGAGCGTCTTTGAAGTCGGACGAGGGCATCGGGTGAAGCTTCTATTGTGTCATGGTGAGGAAGAAGGGAAATGGCCTGGTTGGCTGTGGAAGGGTGTGGAGGCCTGTGGAGAAGGGGATGACACGTGTGGAGCGCTCACTCCTGTGCGCTGCCTTAGTTTTTTCTGTCCCGAGCTGGCCGCCCCGTCATTTCGTTTCGAACCCCCGACTCGGCACCGGCCGCGCGGTTTCGCGCACAGGAGTGTGCGCGCCACACAGCTACGGGTTCCTGCCAGAGCCAGGCGTAGTCTTCCGGGGCTCGGGCCAAGCCTCTCCGGACGGGGTTCTGC
This sequence comes from uncultured Acidobacteriaceae bacterium, assembly GCA_964641665.1. Lineage (GTDB taxonomy): Bacteria > Acidobacteriota > Terriglobia > Terriglobales > Acidobacteriaceae > Gp1-AA133. The sequence goes on along the minus strand of CAZXKO010000114.1, from coordinate 104,142 downwards.
CGGATGTATTCGATCTTCTCGGCCAAACTCTCCTCGGAACGGAGTACATGGTCGAAGGACTCGTCTTGCCAGAGCGGGCCTTTCTTGCCGAGAACCTGATTGACGCTGTGCGCGGATGTCCCCTTGATGAGCTGCAGAATCTTCGCCAGAGGAATCGGCCAGCCGGCATGGTCGCGCAGGGGAGTCAGCAGCAGGTGGACGTGCTCGGGCATGGCGACCGCAGCATGCAGCAGCATCCGGCTGCCATGGTCGTGGAGGCAGTGTTTGAGTACAAGAGTGCGGGCTTGCGGCGGGAGAGGTTCGCGGCAGAGGTTGCGGAAAGTCACAAACAGAGGCCGATCACTCTTTTGAAAGTGAGGCAGTCGGCGGCGGTATTCATAGGGAGTTTGGCGAAGGGTGATCATCCGGTGCAGACGCTCTACAGAGTTGACCTTGCAAGTGTGGGATTGAGGCAAGCCAGGAGTCTGTGACGGCTGAGCGGCGACGGGGTAAGGCGCCGATCTTGCTCGCATAAGGTGGAGAACGCGCAGGGGTGGGACGGAACACTCTTGTCTGCCTCTGAAGTTTCTGCAGCTACCCGGCCGCTTCGCGCACAGGAGTGTGCGCGCCACACTAGACGCGGAGTTCCACCACCGTGGCCCCGCCTCCGCCTTCATTTTGCGGAGGCTCGGTGACGGAGGCGACGTGGGGATGTTTCTGCAGATATTGGCGGAGGGCTTTGCGGAGGATGCCCATGCCGCTGCCGTGGACGACGCGGACGTGGGAGCGGCCGGCGAGGAAGGCGCGGTCGATGAACTTTTCGACTTCGCTGGTGGCTTCGTCGACGGTGCGGCCAATGACGTTGATTTCCGCGGGAGTGGTGGCGTGGTCGCGCTCAAGCGTGACGGAGATACCTTTGGCGCGGGCGGCGTTTACGGGTGTGTCGGCGGCGCGGAGGATGACTTCGGCGATGTCGTCGCGGGCGATCTTCATTTTCATGGCGCCGATTTCGACTTCGAAGTGGTGGTCGTCGATACGGCGGCTGACGATGCCGGGACGGCCGACGGACTTGAGCTTCACGGTGTCGCCGACGGAGACGTGCTTGACCAGTTGAGGCTGGGCCTGGGGGTCGCCCTGGTCGGCTCCGGTGGAGTGGGCGACGACGGCGGAGTCGAACTGCTCGCGGAATTCGCGGCGCATTTTTGCGATACGGCGCTCGGCGTCTTTGGAGAGCTGTTGCGCGGCGGCGCGATCCTGGATGGCGTTCACCGTCTCTCGGGCGTGGTACTCGAAGTCCTTGAAGAGGCTTTCGAGTTTCTTCTCCATCTCGCGGACCTTGGCCTGCTGCTCTTTCTTGCCTTCGGCGGCGAGGCGGGACTTCTCTTTTCCTAACTCTTGTTCGCGGGCACGGAGGCGGAGGCGCTCGGCCTCGGCTTCGCGGAGCTGGGTGTGGAGGCGGTCGAGGAAGCGGGCGACGTCCTGGGTCTGGGTGCCGATCTTGGTGCGGGCGGCGTCGATGATCTGCGGATTGAGGCCGAGGCGCTGCGCGATGTTAATGCCGGCGGAGGCGCCGGGGACACCGACGCGAAGCTCGTAGGTGGGCTGGAGGGTGGCTTCGTCGAAACCAACGGCGGCGTTGACCACGCCGGGGGTGTTGACGCCGTAGACCTTCAACGAGGTGTGATGGGTGGAGATGATGGCGATGCAGCCGATTCGGCGGAAGTGGTCGGCGATGGCGACGGCCAGGGCGGCACCTTCTTCGGGGTCGGTGGCGGAGCCGAGCTCGTCGAGGAGAACGAGAGAGTGCGCAGTCGCGATGCGCGAGAGGAAGTCGATGTTGGTGACATGGGCGGAGAAGGTGGAGAGATTATGCTCGATGGACTGATAGTCGCCGATATCGGCGAGAACGGCGTCGAAGACGGGGAGGTCGGCGCGGTCGGCAGGGACGGGGATTCCGGACTGCGCCATGAGCGCGAGCAGGCCGACTGTCTTCAGGGTGACGGTCTTGCCTCCAGTGTTGGGGCCGGTGATGACGAGTTCGCGGCGTTCGCCTTCGAGTTCGACAGTGACGGGGACGACGCGGCCGCCTTTGGATTTCAGATTCCGCTCGAGGAGGGGATGGCGGGCGTTGTGGAGGACGAGGCCTGGACGAGCTTGCCCGGCTTCGCCGGGCTGGCGGACAGGAGTGTCCGCCCCACACAACGTCACGGGCACACAGAAATAGTCCTCGGCGAAGCGGGCTTTGGCGAACTGCAACTCGAGTTCGGCGAGGACATCGGCGGCCTGGCGAATGGCGTCGGCGTGCTCCCCGATGCGGCGGGTCATCTCGAGCAGGATGCGATGGATCTCGGCCTGTTCTTCGTCGAGGAGCCGGACGAGGTCGTTGTTCTGCTCGATGGTCTCGATGGGCTCGACGAACACGGTCTGGCCGCTTGAACTGCTGCCGTGCACAACGCCTGGAACCCGTCGCTTTTGCTCGATTTTGACAGGGATAACGAAGCGCTCACCGCGGATGGTGACGAGTTCGTCCTGCACGGTGCCGCCTTCGGCGAGGCGGCGGAGATAGCCGCGCAGGGAGTCCTGGATGGTGCGTTTCTGCTTGTCGATCTCGCGGCGGATGCGCGCCAATTCGAGCGAGGCTCGGTCTTCCAGCGTGCCGTCGGGCTGAATTTTGTTGCGGAACGAGCGCAGGAATTCAGTGAAGTCGGCGATGCCTGCGGAGAGGGCGCGCACCGCACCCCACTCCGACTTCATGGCAGCCGGAGGGGCGGCGGCGATTTCGCGCCATTCGGCGGCGCGATCAACGACCAGGATGACGTCGCGGATCTCCGTGGTTTCGAGGGCAGCACCGGCGATACTGGACTTTTCAATGAGGGCGTTGATGTTGAGGAGGCCGGCGAATTCGAACCGGCCACCGACGCGGCGGAACTCCCGGATCTCGGTGGTGAGCTGTTGCTGGTCCTCAATCCAGGCTTGGTCGGTGGTGGGAGCGAGCGCAGATACGCGCGCGGCGCCAAGCGGCGAGGCGGTACAGCCGCGCAGCAGCTCGCGCAGCGCCTCGAACTCGAGGACGCGGGCGCCGGTATGCGTTAGAGGGACGGGCGACATTCAGATTTATGTTACAGGACAACGGCGCGGCCTGATTGGCTGGCACCTTTTGGGGCGAAGGAATCAACAGGCTATGCCTGGCCGGCTTCCACCGCCGCTGCCGCCTGGGAGGCGACCGGGAAGCGCAGGACGAAAACAGCCCCACCTTCGGGTTTGTTGTGGCAGGTGATCTGGCCCTGATGATCCTGGACCACGCCGTAGGTTGCGCTCAGTCCCAGCCCCGCACCCTTGCCAATGGGCTTGGTGGTGTAGAAGGGATCGAAGACGCGCTGCGGATCGGTCATGCCGGGGCCGGAATCGGAAAACTGCACCACGACCTCATTGTTCTCGCCTTGGGCGGAGACCAGCAAGGATCCACCGCCAACCTCGTTCAGGGCATCAATCGCATTCTCGGTGAGGTGCAGGAAGGTCTGCAGGAGTTGGTTAGTGTTTCCCCAAATGCGGGGGAGCCCGAGGTCGAGGTGAGCCTCGACCCGAATATTTTTCCCGCGCACCTGCACTTCGTGCATCTGGAGTGCGCGTTGTACCACGGCGGTCACGTCCACCAAGACTTTCTCAGAAGGACTCTGCTGCGAGAAACTGAGCAGATCAGCAACCAGATCACGGGTGCGGCGAGCCTGCTGGCCAATCCTTTGCGCCATGGAAGCTTGTTCACCCTTCAACGAAGTCTGCGAGGCGAGCAGTTCGGAATATCCGAGAATTGCCGCTAGGGGATTATTGATCTCGTGGGCGGCGCCGGCCACCAGCTGTCCGAGCGAGGCTAGCTTCTCCTTCTGTACGAGATGCGTCTGAAGGCGCTGCAGGTTCTCGTAACTGCGGCGAGACTCGTCAAGCAGGCTGATCAGCTGCCGGTCGAGCAGGAACTGTTTCAAGAAGACGAACAAACCAAGCACTAGAGTGGCCGCCAGCGTCACCAGCAAGCGGAAATTGCGCAGGTGGGGAGGCCCTTTGTCGGCGTAGAGCGTCCACAGGCCCAGCAATGGCAAAGAGAGGATGGCGACCATCGCGAGACGCGGAGCCAGATCCACCCAGCGGCTGGCGGGTTCCACGTCGTGGAAGGAATCAAGTTCGGTGCGGCGCGCTAATATCGCAACCCAGATCATGCAGCCGGCCGACATTAGGAGTGGTAGATCGTAAAGGCTGCCCGTGTAGTACTGATTGCGATTGATGGCAGCGTCGGTAATTGCCGAGCCCAAAGTGTAGAGGGCGCTGGCGACGAACAGATTCCAATAGATTCTCCGCCACGCTCCCTGGGTGGAACTGGCCATCATTCCCAGCACCAACACCAGCACTAGATTCTCAAGCAGATATAACAGGTCGTAATTGCGGCTGTAGACAGGGGCATTCAGGGAGACGTATTGGTCGGGGAACACAATGAAGGCGTAGAGAAACACCCACCAGACCAGCAGCATCAGGAAATTGATGCTATCGAGCAGAACCTTGCGGTCTTTTCGCTGCCGGTGCGGACGCAAAGCGACGGCGGCCATGAATGGCGCAATGTGGATGAACAGGATCACGTCGCCCGCGCAGGGTTCTGGTACCGGCTGGCGAAGGATGACTTCGTAGTACATCCAGAACCCGGCGCTGATTGCCCAGAGGATGCAGCCGAAGCTCAACAACCACCAGAATGCGCGTGCCCGCTCCTGGCTGAAGGCATTGCGCAGCATCGCCAGGGACGCAGTGAGCAGGAGCGCGAGAAAGAGGGAGTCTCCGTAGACGGTCAGGGCCAGCCCGCGCGGGGCGAATAACGAGACCGCCACCAGCGCAATGGTAAGACTGGCTACACCGAGTTTTCGAGCCAGCGTCATGCTTCCCTCAAGTTTATTGGTTCCAGCGCTCAACTCGAAGATTCCAATGGGCGCTTTGAAGATTACCGAAGTGTTCGCGTGTTGTCCTGACCCGGGGGCTAGTTGGCACTGCGAAAGCTGATCCTTTTCCTACTATCGTTTGGAGACACAACAGTCAGTGTGATGTTGGTCACAAAGGGAGGTTACTGCCCGGATGCCCGACATGGCGCCACTTTCGGCCCGGGGGCACCCCGCCCTTTGCTAGAATCCAAACATGGGGTTCCCGGTAACGCGCCTCCGTCGTTTGCGCAAGAGCGAACCGCTTCGCTCCATGGTGCGCGAGACACGCCTCACTCCGGAAAACTTCGTCTATCCGCTGTTCGTATGCCCGGGGACGGGCGTGCGTAAGGAAGTGCGCTCGATGCCGGGGGTGTTCAACCTGTCGGTGGATGAGGTGGTCAAGGAAGTGCGTGAGGTACGCGCGCTGGGTGTGCCTTCGGTGATCCTGTTCGGGCTTCCCGAGAAGAAAGATGAGGTTGCCACCGGCGCGTGGTCCGACAACGGCATCGTGCAGCAGGCCGCACGAGCGATCAAGCGCGACATCCCCGACGCGATCCTGATGGGCGATGTATGCCTGTGCGAATACATGTCCCATGGACATTGTGGGATTGTGAAGGCCGCCCCCCAATCGCTGGGAGCCGCGGTGGCGGCTCGGCCGGCAGCGACGACGGAATACGAAATCGTAAACGACGCAACCCTGGAGCTGCTGGCGCGGACCTCGGTTTCGCTGGCGCGGGCAGGAATCGACATCATCGCGCCTTCGGACATGATGGACGGGCGCGTCGCCGCCATCCGCAAAGGGTTGGACGAGGCCGGGCTCACGAACACTCCAATCCTTTCTTATGCGGCGAAATTCGCCTCGGGATTCTATGGACCGTTTCGCGAAGCCGCCGACTCCGCCCCCCAGTTCGGGGATCGCCGCTCCTACCAGATGGACCCGGCGAACTTCCGCGAAGCCATGCGCGAGATCGAACTCGACCTGGAAGAAGGTGCCGATATGATCATGGTGAAACCCGCCATGCCATATCTCGATGTGATTGCCGCGGCACGCGAACGGTTTGATGTTCCGCTGGCGGCCTACCAGGTTTCGGGCGAATACGCCATGATCGAAGCGGCCGCGCGCAATAACTGGATTGACCGGGATCGCGTGATGATGGAGTCGCTGGTTTCGATCCGGCGGGCCGGGGCCAGTATCATTCTGACGTACTACGCGAAGGATGCTGCACGGCTGCTCGCATAGATGCTCCTGCGTTTTCTCTCCTGCTCTCTAAGACTCGACTGACTTGGGTAGCCGCTTTCGCGAGTCCTTTCCCCTGTCGTAGAATCCCTTTTATGGCAACTATCATGATTCCTACTTAGGCAGCACAAATGAAACCATGGATGACGCCGCCATCGGCAGGATGCGCAGGTGCTCAACGTAGAGCGTAGAAGGCGGCCGATAGATGAAGCAATTTGCGTTGGTTGCGCTTCGCGGCACGGTATCAGTGATTGCTTTCGGCGGAGGTGCTGTAGCCCTGCTGTTCCTTTTCTATGAGGTGCACGATTTTCGCCCATACCTTCCGCGGATCGAAGCAATCTACACGAGCATGGATCCCGAAGACAGGCAGCCGCCCGACAATGTGCGGACCTTCGTCTCGAAGGTCGATGGCGACACCGTGGACGGTTTCGGTTCAAGCCGGTTGCTGATCGAACTGCGGGGGTCCATGCGGAGGTCTGCGTGGCACTATCATTCGTTCATCTGGGCTGGATGATACGCTGGCATTTCAGCAAGTTGCAGAGGCTGGCGCTGTGTTGCCACTACTTGCCGTACGAAGGTGGTCGTGGGTTTACTAACGCCGCAAACTTCTATTTCGGTAAGCAGCCCGACGCTTTGAGCGCGGTCGAACTTGCAACAATCGTGACAGTGGGACGTGCTCCGGGCATGAATTCGCCTACACGGCACCCAGAACGCCTAGAGGTGACCAAGAAGAGACTGTTGTCCGCGTACGAGAAGAACCAATGATTTCCGTTATCCAACTCGGCACCATCGACTACTCGACCGGTCTCCTTCTGCAGGCGAAGCTCGTTGATCTGCGCAAGGAAGGACGTATCGGCGATGTCCTGCTGCTGCTGGAGCACACGCCGGTCATCACGTTGGGGCGCAACGCGAAGGCCGCGAATGTGGTGGCATCGCCGGAAAAGCTGGCACAGCGCGGTGTGGAAGTCTGTGAATGCGACCGCGGCGGCGATGTTACCTTTCACGGGCCCGGGCAACTGGTCGGCTACCCGATCTTTGACCTGCGCAGATTTCCAGCGGAAGATGGCAGACGCAAGACGCTGGGCGTCATCGAATACGTGCGGCGTCTGGAGGAGGTGCTGATCCGCACCTGCGCCGATTTCCGGATACCTGCGGAGCGGGTGGCGGGCCTGACGGGTGTTTGGAGAGCTGCGGGCGACTCAGCGCAAGCGAAGGTCGCGGCCATCGGTGTCCACATATCGCGGTCGGTCACGTCGCACGGCTTCGCGCTGAATGTAAATACCGATCTCAGTTTTTTCGACCTGATCGTCCCGTGCGGAATCACAAACAAGCCGGTCACGTCGATGCAGAAGGAGTTGAGCGCGGCGGTGGTGCCTCTAGAGGATGTGGCACACTCGGTTACCCGCAACTTCGGAAATGTCTTTCGCAGCCAGGTGCTTTGGCTCGAGAGCCTGGACGCGCTGCTCAACGAAAAGGTCGGAGTGCCGGCACAGCCGCCCGAGGAGTTGCGCAGACTCCATAAAGAAGATGAAACCCGCTGGGCCTGACGAGTTGGTCTTGGGTCGGCTGACGGTTTAGCATGGCTGCGCGGGACGCGCCGCAGATGCCGGATGCCATGGCGAAGAAGACGAAGCAAAAAGCGGCTCGATCGAAAGCTCCTCAAAAGAACTCCCGCAACGGCCGTCCCCCAGCCTCCCTGTCGCAGCAGCGCACCTACACCATCGTCGATTACCGCCTCGAGAAGCCCACTTTCGAGCTGCGACAAGTGCGCGACGGAGATGCGGTGCGCTACGAACTTACCGGCACGCTGAATGCGCCGGTGCCGCCGATCCGCGATTCGAAATACCTCAGCAAACAGCAGTGCGTCGAAATCTATCGCTGGATGCTGCTCAACCGCAAGATGGAAGCAGCTCTCGAGAATCTGTACAAGCAAGGCAAGGTTGTGGGCGGGGTCTACTTCGGCCTCGGGCAGGAGGCCTGCTCGTGCGCCTCGGCCTATTCACTCAAGCCTGACGAGTGGCTTGGGCCGATGATCCGCAACCAGGGGTCGCTCCTGGTGCGTGGCTTCTCGGCGCGTGACATCATGATGCAGTACATGGCGAAGGCCGGGTCGCCGACGAAGGGCCGGGACGCATCTTCGCATGTTGGCGACATCCAGAAACGAAACGTGGTGGCGCCCATCTCGACGCTCGGTGATCTGATTCCAGTGTTGGCCGGTGTCGCGCTGGGCGCGCGCATGCAGGGGAAAAATATCGCGGTGATGACCTACATCGGTGACGGAGGTCAGTCCACGGGCGTGACCTACGAAGGCTTGAACTTCGCGGCGGTGCAGAACCTGGGGCTGGTGCTTTTTGTCGAGAACAATTTGTGGGGATACTCGACGCCGGCCGACATGCAGTTTCGTATCGAAGATCTGGCGGAGCGGGCGATTGCGTATGGAATTCCGGGCGTGATCGTGGACGGTACTGACGCGTGCCAGGTCTACGACGCGGCGCACGAAGCTTGTGAACGCGCGCGTCGTGGCGAGGGGCCTTCGCTGATCGAAGCCAAGATGATGCGCATGAAGGGGCACGCCATCCACGACGCAGCTGAGTACGTACCCAAGCCGCTGTTTGAGTATTGGAAGAAACGCGATCCGATTGCGCGGTTTGAGAACTACTTGCTGATTGTAAAGAAGTGGCTCACGCGCGAAGAGCACGAGAAGTTAGTCTCGGGCGTAGACGCCGAACTGGAAGCGGATCGTGAATTCGCCGTCGCGTCTCCCATGCCGGAGCCGGAGACGGCGGCGGGCGGAGCATATTGCGAGAATGGGTGTCACGAGATCAGGCCGAAGTATGAAGTGCCAAAAGTGAAAGCCGGGAAGGCAGTATCGCAACGCAACGAAGCGGCGGTCCACTTGAAGTGAGATATCGTGGATTTCTGCAGGACTGTATCAGGGTGCGGAGGAACGGGCACCGAAGAATCAAGAGTTAAGAGCTAGCAGCTGAACTTATGCCCCAACTCACCTATCTCGAAGCCATCCGCCAGGGCATCTGGGAGGAGATGGAGCGCGACCCAACTGTCTTCTGCATCGGTGAGGACATCGGCATCTACGGCGGCGCATTCAAAGTCACTGACGGCTTTATCGATCGCTTTGGTCCCGAGCGTGTGATCGATACGCCCATTGCCGAGTCCGCTATTGTCGGTGCCGCGTTTGGCGCGGCGCTTACCGGCATGCGTCCCGTCGCGGAGTTTCAGTTCATGGATTTCATCGGCTGTGCTTTCAACCAGATCACGAACATGGTGGCCAAGTCCCACTACCGCTGGGGCGCGCCCGCGCCGCTGGTCATTCGCGGACCGAGCGGCGGCAATGTGCACGGTGGGCCGTTTCACTCACAGAACCCGGAAGCGTATTTCGTGCATGCGCCCGGATTGAAGGTCGTGTGTCCAGCGACGGCTTATGACGCCAAGGGGCTGATTAAAGCGGCCATCCGCGACAATAACCCAGTCATCTTCTTCGAGCACAAGTATCTCTATCGCCGTATTAAAGAAGATGTGCCGGCCGACGACTACGTGGTGCCCCTGGGCAAAGCGCGGGTCGTCCGCGAGGGTCGCGATCTCAGCATCATTACTTATGCCGCCATGGTGCACGTCGCGCTTGAAGCTGCGGAACTGCTGAGCCAGGAGGGAATCGGGATCGAAATCCTCGACCTGCGCACGCTTTCGCCGCTAGACCGCGAAGCGATTGCCGCGACCGTGCGTCGCACCAACAAGGTCATCGTGCTGCACGAGGATGTTCGCACCGGCGGAATCGCCGGCGAGATTAGCGCGATCATCAATGAAGAAGCGTTCGAGTCGCTCGACGGACCGATCGTCCGCGTGACGGCCCCCGACACGCCCGTCCCTTTTTCTCCGCCGCAGGAGGAGTACTTCCTTCCCCAGGTCAGCGACGTTGTCCGCGAGGCAAAAAAGCTCCTGGCTTACTAGCATTAGGAGCCGATTAGAACAGTCGGAAAGACCGCCCTTGCGCTCGCACGCCTCTCGTTTATCATGGTCATTCCGTGAGCCTTGTTCGGCGTGCACTTCACCCGCGGTGACTGCGGTGAAGTTGCACCCTAAGAAACGATCAGAGAACAAATCGGGAGGGGGCATGCGCAATTTCATTCTCGGAGTGTTAGTTACGCTGGCGGTTCTGATCCTTGGCGGTCTGGGCGTGGCCCTGCTCGGTTTCATCCCGACCAACGCAAACACGGCGCCTCCTGACTTTGAGCGGCACTTGGCGATGAACGCGGTCGACGCCTCCACCGATCATCACGCGGCCCACGTCAATAGCCCTGTGCCCCCCACTGACCTGAACTTGATCGACGGCATGAAGATCTACACCATGAACTGTGCCACCTGCCACGGCACGTTGGACAAAAAGCGGGCGTCACTGGCAGATTCTTTCTACCCACCGGTGCCGCAGCTGGTGCTGCATCCGCCGGACGATCCCGAATGGCACAACTACTACGTGATTCGAAACGGGATCCGCTACACCGGCATGCCGGCGTGGGACAAGACTCTGAGCGAAGGGGATATTTGGAAGGTTACGATCTTTCTGTCGCACATGGAGAAGCTTCCCGCAGTAGCCGAGGACTATTGGAAAAATGCGTTTGGGGTATCTCCACCCAGCAACGATGCTGAGCACGAGGAGCACGAGAAACACTGAGGCTGGCTGGAGTCGTGGGGGCGCAGCCTGCGGGATTTTCGCTTGTTCCGAGGCAAGGCTGTGCATGGCGAAGTGGGTGACCCCGGTCTGACGCCTGCGGGCTACCACCGATATAATATGAGTTTGTGTCTGGCCCGGAATTCATACCAGTGGGCCGCGTGGAAGGGAATTATGCCGACTGACGTCATCATGCCCCAGATGGGTGAGTCCATCTTTGAGGGTACCATCACCAAGTGGCTGAAAAAGCCTGGCGACAAAGTGCAACGGGATGAGCCGCTTTTCGAAATCTCGACCGACAAGGTGGACGCCGAAATCCCCGCTCCCACCTCCGGTGTTCTCCAGGAAATCAAGGTTGGCGAAGGCACCACCGTTCAGGTAAACACTGTGGTCGGGACAATTTCCGGCGACAGTGAAGCCGCGGCTTCTGCCAAGATGCCCGCGGCCGCCCCAGCTCCGGAGAAAAAAGAAGTTGCATCAGTGAAACCGCATGCGCCCCCTGCCGAGAGCCATCCGGAACCCGAAGCGCACGATGAGGATGTGCGCTCCTCTCCCCTTGTTCGTAAAATTGCCCGCGAACACAACGTGGATCTCGCCCAGATAGCCGGCACCGGCCTCGGCGGCCGCATCACCAAGCAAGACATCATGGCCTTCATCGAGAAGGCTCCTGCAGCGCCGCCACCCGCGCCTGCGGCTCCGCTTTCTCGTCCCGCGCCTGCGCCCGCTCCCGCTCCCGCAGCGATTCCGGGAAACCTGGTTCCGATGAGTCAGATGCGCAAGATCATTGCCCAGCGCATGATCGAATCGCGCCGCACCAGCGCTCACGTCCATTGCATGTTCGAAGTGGACCTGACTCGAGTCGTCAACCTTCGCAACAAGTTGAAGACCGGCTTTGAGCAGCGCAACGGCGCCCGCCTCACCTTCATGCCGTTCTTCGTTCGTGCTGCCATCATCGCCTTACAGCAGTACCCCATCGTCAACGCCTCTCTCGAAGGAGAGAGCATCCGTTACCACCGCCACGTGAATACAGGTATCGCGGTAGCTCTCGATTGGGGACTGATTGTTCCCGTGCTAAAGAATGCCGACGAGCTGAACTTCCTCGGACTGCAACGCGGCATTACCGATCTCGGCGAGCGCGCCCGTTCGAAGAAGCTCATGCCCCAGGACGTGGAAGGTTCCACCTTCACTATCACCAATCCTGGTCAGTTTGGCGCCGTGTTCGGTCTGCCCATCATCAACCAGCCCAACTCCGCCATCATGGGAGTGGGTGGCATCACTAAACAGCCGGCCGTCATCACCGACAAGGACGGGAACGATTCCATTGCGATTCGTTCCGTTGTCCATCTCACGCTCGGTTATGATCACCGTCTGATCGACGGCGCGGTTGCGGACCAGTTCATGGCGCTGGTGAAAAAGACGCTGGAAAACTGGAGCGAAGAGGTCGGGTAGCGCGGAGCTGTCTGCAACACGCGATCTCGAAATCGGAAAAGGGCAGCGATCGACCCGCTGCCCTTCTCTCTTGGCTAGCCGCAACGTCTACTTTGCTGGTTGGGTCACGCCGGCAGTTTGAGCGTACTTCTCGACCGCCGCGATCAACCCCTTGATGTCCGCCACCAGTTGAGCATCGAGAGTAATGTTCACCCCGTTGGCCGCCACCGCGTCACCCGTCTCGCCCACCGCCTGTGCCGCCATTCCCAACAGGGCAAATGCGCCGCGCTCCAGTTCAACCGCTTGGGGAAAAACCAGGCCGGTGAGTGCTTCGATCTCGGGCTCCGCCTTCTGCGCCTGTTGCATGCCGAGCGCTACGGCTTTGGCACCCTTCACAATGTCGCTCGCAACGGTTGCGAAGAAATGCCCAATATTCTTGAAACTGAACTGAGACATATCAATCTCCTTGAATTGTTCTCTCTCTCAATAAGTGCCGGTTCTACCGTTTCGGGGCCCAGCTCGAGGCATTCAGGCATTCCACGGGTCCCGTCGATCACCTTGCTCAACCCTTCCTTAAACTTGACCTCATCCACGATTTCGCGATTCGCCACGGCCTCGGTCAGTTGAAGCGCCGCGCCCACGAACGAAATGGCTGACTCCTTCTTCTCCTGTCCTGTGCGATTTCCAAACAAGCCTTCGATTCCATTGACCACTGCCGGGACGAAAGCAATCCCCTGCAGCGGTTTCTGCAAAAAGTTCATCTGCTTCTCCTTAGGTTGTGTGTTGTATTCGTTAAGGTACGTGCAAGTGGGGCGGGCACTTGCGTGCCGCCCAGACTTGTAACTTGTTAGGAAGGATGAGATCGTCGCAGCCGCGAAACGACGCGAACCCAGGGACCTGACCTAGGACCTGACACCCGTTACTTCAACCCAAGATGGTCATGCAACGCAATCGCCGCACCGATCACCATCGCGATCACGGCATTCACCAGCCGGTCGTAGACGCTCCGACGAATATCATTTTTTTCGCCCGGTAGGCTCAAAGGCCCCGTCATGGCATCGCCGTTTTTCGAAACGAAGGAACCAGCTCCCACCGAAGCCACCGCCGAATCCACGTATGCTTTATTGACTGCATCCGAGCTGGCCACCGGAGCTGGCGCCGTGGGGGGCACCGAAAACAGTTTCGTGCCCGCAATCGTCTCTGCACCGCTCACATGGCCCGCACCGCCCCGATCGTGGTCGGCGATGTCGTACCCACCAGCCAGTATTCCGTCCGCACGACGTCATCGAGCTGAAACACCACCGTGTAGTACGCTCCCGCAGGGTTCGCCCCCGCGTTCGGCACCAGGTCCGCGTTGAACGCTCCGCCCGTACCCAGCGCTACGGTCGTGCTGCCCGCAGCCACCGGCTTCCCGTGCGCCGTCGTGAACGCTGGCCACGAAATCAGCACCACGCCCGACGCCGGAGTCGAATCCGCGCGGTAAACCACGTCGCTCACTCGAGTCGTCGCTGGTGCCGTTTGCGCCGTAGCCACAGGCGCATGCGCGATACCCCAAACCCACAACACCGAAAGCAGCCAATAAAAAAACCGCCCCCTCGGGCGGCGCCGCGCATCCAACATGCTGTCCTCCTGTAACCCAGCTCTCAAATCGTCAGCTCTGCCCCGGGTGCACAGTCCGCAGGGCACGGGATGAATCCACGCTGTCGTCCTGAGCGAAGCGAAGGACCTATGCGTTTACCGCGTGACACGTAGGCCGCTCGCTACTTTCGCGAAGCCGCATACCCTGGCAGAAATCTCTCCACGCTCTGCACGTACACATCCGCAAAATCGGCCCGCGGCCGCCGCGTCTCGATCAGTCGCAGCGCATCGCTCAACTTCCATCCCAGAGCGCACAACAATGCCAGCGCCATCATCGGCGCGCGGTGTACTCCCGCCGCGCAATGGATGAACACCTTAGTCCCCGGTTGGTCCAGCGCCTCGATCGCAAAATCCACTCCCCGCTGAAACACAGCCGCCGGCTTCGGCTGAAAGTCATCGTCGATCGGATTCCACAGCACTTCGATCCCGTGTGGTTCCGCCAGCGCCGTGTCGTCGAACTCGATCTGCATGTCGATGATGTGCGAAATCCCCGCCCGCGCCACCGCCTCCATGTTGTCCGCGTTCCAGATCCCGCCGCCGACTGCGATCCGGCCCGTCACCCAGGTTATGTCCATCCCAACGTTCCTCTCCCCGTCGGAAAAGTTTTCATTCCAGAATCTCATGGAGCGAAACGTCATCGCCAAGCCTGAGCCAAATCTCGACCTCAGTTCTGCGGAACTCGGGCCTTGGCGAAACCTGAACCCTGACACCTGAGACCCGAAACCTCGATTGCTCATTCTACCGAATCGCTTTCCACAGAGGCCGCAACCTCACCGTCATCGGCCGGTTCCTCCCTCGGATTTCGCGGAAATCCCAAGCTCTGCCAGAAGCGCCGCGGCGATGTCGTTGCCGTCGTCACTCTCCTTATGGCCGGTTGCGTCCGCGGACACCGGGTGCAGTCCGATCAGCTCGAACAGATACTTCATCGCCGACAAGTCGCCCACCTTCACCGCTTCATCAGTCGAGGTCTTCACCATCAGCAGCGCCTTGCCCCCCACATAGTTCGCGATCTTCCGCCGCAAAGCGTCCGGGTCGACCTGCTTTCCCGACCCCGCCACAGACCCCGTTGCCTTGTCGCCCCTGCTCTTGGCCTTCGTTTTCCCCTTCGTCATGCCGGAACCTAGCTCCCCCGGACCGTCGGCGTCTCACAAGGCAGCCGCCCAGACTCCGCGTAAAAAAGAAAAGGCGCGCTTCGCAGCGCGCCCTTACGAGTGAGTTCTCTTTTCTCACTCTCTAAATCTAGAATAGCATTTTGGAGGGGGGTAACCGGCCAACTTTTCAAAAAAACATTTTTGCCTTCGTTGCAACAGCTTACGAAATTTTCGTCGATTCTTGCCTCTCGACAACTTTTTTGGGAAGCGAGCGGAGTCAGTCCGGGAATCGGCCGCAGCAGACCTCCGCGCAGAAGTTCTTCGCTCAACCGGTCCAGCGCTTCCACGTAGAAGCGCTCGATATTCCGCAACGAACATCCCAGCAGGCACGCCGTTTCCGCCTGGGTGTATTCCTGCAGCACGATCTTCGCGATCAGTTTCTGCGAGAACGGGTCCAGCCTCCCGATGGTCCGTTCCATGTCGTGCACGAAAATCACCGTATCCTCAAACGTCGCAACGTGATACGAAGACACCCGCGCGCGGAAGAACTCTCGTCCCAAAGCCGAGGGAAGCCGTCTCACTTCTACCGAAAGCCACATGTAGCGTCTCAACAGGCCCAGCGTGCGGGTCCGCTACATCCACAGGTCCGGATTCGCGCCGTCGTCCCACGGCCACGGGTCGAAGTCGCTTTCTCTCGGATCGACCTGCGCCGCTAATGTTGCAATCGCGGCGGCCGTCATGCGTTCCCCCCTTCTACGCAGCTCCCGGTCAACTCTGCCAGGCACGCTTCGATTTCATCGACGGAATTCACTGCCACGACCACCACCCGCGGCTTTCGCAGCGGCGGAGGAAATTCCGCCATCTTCGGCACGCACGCCGGACAGTAGACTTCCCCCTCGTCCTGCGACCGCACCCATAACCCGCCACACCGCTCGCAATACTTCAATTCGACCGGAACCATCGCATCGTTATGAACTTCCATGATTGCCTCCTGACGCTTGCTATGAATTTCGAATTTGGTATGAATGACTTCTAGCTGTCAGTGATCAGCTCTCAGCTCTAGGCAAAAGCCAACGACCCTTATCGACCAAACGTTCTTGGCTGACGACTAAAGACTAGCGACTAGCGACTCCAACAAGAAAGCCCTGCGCCGGTTGCCCGGACACGGGGCTCGTTTCTCTTACGACGACCTGTTCAGCTATTTAGTTAAAAGTGCCAGACTTCCTTCCGTAAGCAACGCCTAAACCCAACTCTCAAGACCTGTTGTCCCAAGACCTAAGACCCAAGACCTGCCACCTGATTCCGGAAGTAGCCCTCCTCGTAGCCCGATTTCAGCACGCGGCCATTCTGCACCACGATGCTCACCCGGCCCGTAAAGCGAATCGACGATAAAAGTTTCTCCATTGCCGCGGACAACAACTCCGAAGAGCGCACCGTGCGGGGAAACTCCCCGAAGCTCCTTTCCTCGGCTTCGGAGGCCATGAATTCCATGATGACTCCAAGCAATACCGAGTATGAGTTATAAATGCTCCAGAGCCTATAGCTTTAGGCCTGTGGAAGTCAAGAACTCTGTTTCCTTACAGATGTTACATTTCTGTTACAAATATCAGGGTGCTATAGACGCGTGCTATACTTTCCCCATGAAATTCAAAGCCCTGCAGGAAAATCTGCGCCAGACTCTCTGGGATCGCATTGAAGAAGGCGGGCTGACGGGACTTCGCCTCGCGCAGCAAACCGGATTCAAGCAGGCCCACATCTCCAACTTCCTCAACCGCAAGCGCGGCCTCAGCCTGGAAGGCATGGATAAAGTCCTGAATGTGCAGCACCTTTCGGTGCTCGACCTCATCGAGCCCACCGAAGTGAACAAGCGGGCCAGCATCCTGCCTCCCACCGACGACGAGTTCGACAATGTCTTGCTGGTCGATGGCCCCATCGCCGCCAGCGAGCCGCTGGTGATGAGCATGAACGTGCGCGAGATCCTCAAGTTCAAGAAAAGCTTTCTGCGCAAGATGAAGCCCGAAATGGAAGGACACCGCGAGAACTGGGAGCGCTTCGTGATGATCCGCGCCGACGGCCGGGAAGGTATGAGCATGTATCCACGCCTCTTACCGGGCGCGACCGTGCTCGTCGACCGTCACTACAACTCGCTGAAGCCGTACCGCAAAGGCGAATTCAACATGTACGCCGTCGCCAAAGATGGCGACTGCACCGTGAAGTACGTGGAAGTCGCCGGCCAGCATCTGATCTTGCGCCCGCACAACCAGGCCTATCCCATCGAAGTCATGACCATGGAGGACGGCAAGACCGCCGCCGACTACCTAGTCGGACGCGTGTGCTACGTGGGCATCGAGACGTAAATTCGGTCCTTGGTAAGATCGCCCGAGCTCCCGAACCGCAGGCCGGTTTGGGAGCTGGCTATCTTTACGTGCTCGAGTCAAGTGCCACGACAAAGCTGCCCCTGCGCTCTTCATCACTGGGCAGTTACGTCAAAGTCCATGGTGTTCGAAGTCAGCCCTCCGGTGCGGACGAACACTTGCGCCAGGCCGAATTGCGTGAGGTCGGTGTCCGTAATCTTAACCAGGAGCTGCGTCGAACTGACGAACCTTGTGCTCTGGGGTAGGCCGTTCCAGTAAACGACCGCATCAGCGCCAAAGTTCGTTCCCGTAACGGTCATCGCGAACTGAGTGCTGTTCACCGGTACCGTGTTCGGAGAAAGTTGCAGGAGTGCAGGCGGGGAGAAACTGGTGCCGAACATCGTGTGTGGGTCACCCGTTCCGCAACCCACGGTCAGGAGGACGGCAAGGAAGGTGGTAGTGAACCGCATGGTCCACCTCCTTTGGTCAAACGGCAAATATTTTACCGCAAAGCCAGATGTCCGTTGTCTCCCGACCGATCAACCCCCAATCGAACTGCGATCCGACTGGTGGTACGCCACGCTGACTTGCCCCGGCACCGGCGGCGTGGGCAGGGTCGTGACTCCGAGCGGCGTGAGCGCTCCCGTGCTCGAGTTGATGCTGAACGACGCCAGGCTTGCCGATTGCGGTGCCCCGATCCACACGAAGCTCCCAGCCTGGTCGGTCGTGACGCTGCCCGAGAAGGGCGCCAGCAGATTGTTATCGATGGGCGTGCCTGTGGGGAACGGAGACCCGGCCACTGCTGACAACCTGCCGTCCGTAGTGCTGCCGCCCGAACGAGCTGGCGCCGCAACATCCCGTGGCATCACGAAGCGAATACCAATTTTGCAACTGATGCGACACGGAGACACTCTGCGTTAGCAATGAAAATCGCGCCGGCCAGGACCATCTGGGCGCGGGGTCATAGACTCGACAAAGAGATCGGATAGACGCACCGCTGAGGGGACGTTGGGCGGCGTGCTGAAGGGGTTTTGGAAGGGCTGGGACCCAAGTTTCGAGGCGTGAGGGTGAGAACTGACGCACAGAATTCCTGCGCTGGCCGCTACCCCGCGCTGGAGGCACACACTACGCTGCGATCGAAATGCGCAAACCAATCGGGAGATAGCTGCGTAGAATTGAGAGGTACGGGGAGCGAGTGGCGATGGAAAAACGGAGCGAACCAAATCCCGAGCAAGATCATCCCGCCCAAGCAGCCGCGCATATTGCAAGTGCTCACCGGATTCTGAAGGCCCTGCAAGAGGAGATCGGAGAGCATCCCGAACTCGGCGCGGCCATTCTGAAACTGGAAATGGCACTGAATATTCTGACGATAAAGACTGGCGGGTTGCTGTAGTCCTGTGAATGACGCCGGAGGACGTCCAGACGCCCGACTGGTGTTGACCACCGGTCGAGGTCCCTAATTTCCAGCTAGGAATTGGCAGGTGGAATTCAGCACAAGCATGTTAGAAGAAAGTGATTCTGCCCATGCTCTGCGGGATTCTCATCGTCGGAGGCCTGCTGATCATGATGGGGCAACACGACCGCTCCGAAGCGCTGTTCTATTACGTTCGCCTGGAACATCAGGTTCCCGAAAACCATCTGCTGCGGCTGATCGACAAGCAGGCAATTGCACTCATCGGGAATTGCTTACGCACAGTCTTTACCGGATCGCCCCGCCCCTCCGAATCCTTTCTCGCTCTCCCCACATCCAATCACTTGACTAGTCAAGTATCTCTCGATTTTTATCCGACCAAGGAGGCTCCCATGATCACCCTGCGCCGCAGTAACGAACGCGGTGGAGGCGACTACGGCTGGCTCAACACCAAGCACACCTTCAGCTTCAGCGACTACTGGGACCCGCGCTGGATGGGCTTCCGCTCCCTGCGCGTCATCAACGAGGACCACGCCCCGGCCTCCGGCTTTCCCACTCACCCGCACAGCGACATGGAGATCATCACCAACGTCCTCGAGGGCAAGCTCGAGCACAAGGACAGCCTCGGCACCGGTTCCGTCATTCTCCCCGGCGACGGCCAGCGCATGACCGCCGGCCGCGGCATCCGCCACAGCGAGTTCAACCCGTCCCAGGCCGACAGGGTCCACCTCTACCAGATTTGGATTCTGCCGGATAAGAAAGGTCTCGAGCCCAGCTACGAGCAGAAGAGTTTTCCCGGCGACGAGAAGCAGGGAAAGCTCCGCCTCGTCGCCTCGCCCGACGCCAAAGATGGCTCGGTGAAAATCAACCAGGACGCGCGCCTCTACGTCACCCTGCTGAAACCGGGCGAGGAAGTCGCGCACGCCTTCGCCCCGGGGCGCCACGGCTGGCTGCAAGTCGCCAAAGGCAGCGTCGAACTCAACGGTTAAAAGGCTCGCCCAGGGCGATGGCGCCGCCATCAGTGACGAGAAAGCACTAACCATCAAAGCCGCCGCCGACAGCGAAGTCCTCTTGTTCGACCTGGCGTAAGGAAGACAAGAGTCAAGAAGCAGGCTTCAAAGTTTCAGGGTTTCAAGGTTGTACGGGGGCTCGCGAGGCTTGCGCCCAAAAAATTTCGATGCGTAGTAAGGTGACGCTTCCACAGTCTGGAGAGAGATCAAAACTGTCATCCTGAGCGGAGTGAGGCGAAAGCCGAACGCAGTCGAAGGACCCCACGTTCGCGTGCGGCGCCCCTGGCTCCGGATAACTTCTCTACCCTGGCTCGATAGGCCGCCCTGCGCAGCCGTCGAGAACATCTTCAGGAAGCAGCGAAAGCGCGCCCCACTCTGAAACCTTGAAACCTTCGAAACTCTGAAACCTTCCCTCACTCCACCACATTCCACATCACCCGCGCAAATTTCCACGATCCATCCGGCTGCCGCTTCAAGACTCGAAGGGCTTTGGCGTGAAAACTCTTGACCTCCGCTTTCTCGGATTCCTTATAGCTGCCGTCAAAGTAGTCCCACTCGAAAGCCCAACCGTCGACCACCTGCACGTCCTTGACGTCTGGCTTGTAGCTGACAACCTTGGCGGTGGGATGTTCGGCCTGATCCTTCTGGTTCTCGGCGAGGATCGCCCGCTTCCCGATTACAGCCGCGGAGCCGGGTTCTAGCAGAACGGCGTCCTCGGTAAAGAGGTCGGCAAGCGCCTTAGGATCATGGGCCAGTGTGGCGTCGATGTCCTGCTGATGGAGTTTTTCGATCGCCTGCCGATCCGCCGCCGAAGTCGAAGCCGAGGCCGCGTGCGCGCGTTCGCTCAGCCCGCGCGATGACAAAACCCAACCGCCGCTCACCACAACCAGCACCATCAGCCAAAAAACGCGCCTGGAAGTCATGACTTTTCTCCCCGGCCCAGAATTTTAGGCGAGAAAATCGCTCCCATCCACTGCTACGCATGCGCTGCGAATTTTCACGTACTTTCAACCCTGTCATCCCGAGCGCAGTGAGGCGTCAGCCGAACGAAGTCGAGAGCCTGCCCTGAGCGTAGTCGAAGGGGACCCCATGCCCATATGCGACACCCGCGGCCCAGGATAACTTTTCTACCACGGTCGGCTTTGGTGTTGGGGCATACATACCCGACCCGCGCAGAGAACCGTCCCATCTACTTCTGCGCGTGCTCCGCCACAAACTTTTTCGCGGAATCCGCGTTCGCATAGCCCGCATCCGTCGCCAGTGCCTTCTGGTAGTTCTTCACCGCGCTCGGCACGTCTCCCGAATGTGAGTAGGCATCCGCCAGGCTGTCCCACGTATTCGCCGACTTCGCAAAGCGCTCGGTATTCGTCGCCAATACCGCCACCGCCTGCGGATACATCTTTTTGTTCATCAGCGCGTACCCCAGCTGGTTGACGCTCTCTTCCGACACCAGGTCCGCACTCGGATTCGCCTTCCGCAGCGCCTCGAGCATCGTCAGCAGATCCTCCGTGCTCTCCTTCGCCGCCACATTCGCGATGGCAAACGCCGCCAGGTGATTCAGCGGATCGTGCTCCGCCAAATACGTCTCTGCCCCCGCCGGATTCTCCCGCAGCATCGTCTCCACCTTCTGCTGCTCCGCCTGATACGCCGCCGGAACCGAATCCAGCCGCGCCTTCAACTCGGCTGCATCTAGCCACCGCCCCCGCACCATCACCCCTGCCACTTTCTCCGTCTGCGAAATCTCCTGCAGCGGATTCCCCTCGAGCAGCACCAGGTCCGCGCGTTTCCCCTCCTCGACCGTTCCGAACTCCGCCGCCTGCAGCAAATATCGCGCCGGATTCGTCGTCGCCGTCACCAGCGCCTGGTACGGCGTCATCCCGTCCGCCACGAACTCCTCCAGTTCATGCGGCAGCCCGAACCCCGCCACCGGACCGACCTCAGTCGCATCCGTCCCTGCCATCAGCGACACGCCCTCGTCGCTCAAAGCTTTCAGCAGCTTCCGCTGAATGGCCAGCAGGTTGCGCAAAATCGGATACTGCCGCGGCTCGAAGCGGTTCTTGTAGCGGTCGTTCTCCGGCTCAAAGTTGTCCAGCACCCAGGGTGCCAGGTAATGCAGCTCCGGATTCTTCAGGAATGCATCCAGGTCGGTCGCCTGCTGTACGATCAACGAAAAGTTGTTCAGCGTTGCCGTCACGAAGACGTTCGCGTCCTTCACCTGCTTTGCCGTCTCCGGAATTCTCGACTCCTCAAACACGAGGTGATCCCAGTCGTCGTCGTTCTTCGGATTGAAATTCGTATAGAGGATCTCTTCCAGGTGCGCGATCGACTGCCCCGACTGCAGCGTCGTGGCAAAGCCCGGCCCGCGCGCCACGTGCCCCATCAGCAACAGGTTCTTCCGCTTCGCCTCGGCGATCAGCGCCGGATACTCCTCCTTCGACACCTCGTTGTAGACCTTGATGGCATCGTAGCCAGCCGCCGCCTGCTCATCGACGAGCCGCACGTCTTCTTCCGGCGTGCGCTTCTGATGAAAAATCGGTCCCGTGGTGAAAATCGTCGGTCCCAACAGCTGGCCGCTCGCGACTTCCTTGCGCCAAAGCAAATGCGCCGGACGCCCATCCAGATTGAACACCGTCGTCACGCCGTTCGCCAGGTAGAGCGCGAACTCCGTCTGCGATTCGAGATGCACATGCGCATCCACGAGCCCCGGGATCAGGTACTTTCCCGTCGCATCGATCCGCCGCGCCTTCGCGTCCACCTTCACCGCCGCCGCCGGCCCAATCCGCTGAATGCGATCCCCGACCACCACCACCGTGTGATCCTCGAGCACCCGTTCGCGATCCATCGGAATCACGTTCACATGAAGAAACGCGGTCGTAAGTGGGTTGGCCGGATGGGAATGGTTGGCAGGGCTGGCTGGTTTGGCCGCTTGCTGCGCAGCTCCACCGAAGCAAATGAGCGGAAATAGAGCACTGAAGAAAAGAAAAAGAATGGAATATCGCACTCGCACGGATCATCCCTCCTCGGGTCACGAGGGTATACGCAACCCGCACGCAGCCAGTTCCACGCCGCACCTGGGATTCTCTGCGCCCTCACCTGCAACCTTGTCATTCCCACGCCGAGCGCCAGCGGTGGCGGAGGAATCTGCTGTTCCCCGGAATCAACCAACCTTGTCATCCCGAGCGAAGAGAGGCGCTAGCCGAACGCAGTCGAGGGACCCCATGTCCCGTGACGTGACCCACGAACCCTGCGAACATTTCTACCACCGCGCTCGGCGAAGACTCCGGGGCGTCATCGACCACAGACCCGCGGCTGCCCCCGCACTTGGTTGTCGGAAAGGTGGGATTTCCGCAGCACCGCTCATTTTTGATTTTCTCCCAAGCCACCCATAAACCTTGTCATTCCGACACCGAGCGCCAGCCGAGGTGGAGGAGTCTGCTTCTCCCCATTGACCGCTCAACCCTGTCATCCCGAGCGAAGTGAAGCGAAGGCCGAACCCAGTCGAGGGACCTTGTGTTTGTTCGTAGGCATATGCCGAACGAACGATCATCGTCTAACTTTCTTTCATATCACCCCTACCTCCCCGCCCCCACCTTCTCCCCCACCCGCTTGCTCACCTTGAACGTCATCTTCCCGGCCTTCTTGTCCGCGTCCACCACCACGTGATCCCCGTGCAGCACCTCGCCATCCAGAATCTTCAGCGCCAGCGGATCCTGCACCAGCTTCTGAATCGCCCGCTTCAGCGGACGCGCTCCGAAGTTCGGATCATACCCTTCCGTAAACAGCAGCTCCTTCGCGGCATCGGTCAGCTCCAGCGAAATCTTGCGCTCCGCCAGCAGCCGCCGCAAATCCTCCAGGCGCAGCTCCACGATCTTTACCAGTTGCTCCTTGCCCAGCGGATGGAACACGATGATGTCGTCGACGCGGTTCAGGAACTCCGGCTTGAAGTGGCTGTGCAACAGGTTCGTCACCTCCGCGGCCGCTTTCTCGAATTCCTCTTCCGTCTTCAGATTCTCGGCCACCAGGTACGACGACCCGATATTCGACGTCATGATGATGACCGCGTTCCGGAAATCAACGTGCCGCCCCTTGCCATCCGTAAGCCGCCCGTCGTCCATGATCTGCAGCATCACGTTGAACACGTCCGGGTGAGCCTTCTCGATCTCGTCGAACAGCACCACCGCATACGGACGCCGCCTGACCGCCTCCGTCAGCTGCCCGCCCTCGTCATACCCCACGTATCCCGGGGGCGCCCCGATCAGCCGCGACACGGCGTGCTTCTCCATGTACTCCGACATGTCGATGCGCACCATCGAGCGCTCGTCGTCAAATAGGAACTCGGCCAGCGCCCGCGCCAGCTCGGTCTTGCCCACACCCGTCGGCCCCAGGAAAATAAACGACCCGATCGGCCGCTTCGGATCGCTAAGCCCGGCGCGCGATCGCCGGATCGCATTCGCTACCCGCTCCAGCGCCGCGTCCTGCCCCACCACCCGCTGCCTCAGCCGCTCTTCCATGGTGACCAGTTTCTTGACCTCGCCTTCGAGCATCTTCGACACCGGAATCCCCGTCCACTTCGACACGATGCGGGCCACGTCTTCCTCGTCCACTTCTTCTTTCAGCATTCGGTGGCCGCCGGATTTCTCCATCTGCGCAGTCAGCTTCTTCAACTCCTCTTCCGTCTGCCGAATCAGCCCGTACCGGATCTCCGCCACCCGCTGCAGGTTCCCCTTGCGCTCTTCGGCTTGCTCTTCAATCTTCAGCTGCTCAAGTTTTTCCTTCAGCGCGCGCTGCCGCGCAATCAGGTCTTTCTCTTTTTTCCAGTTCGCCTTGAGCGCGTTCGATTTCTCGTGGATTTCGGCCAGCTCTTTCTCGAGCACCGACAAACGTTCCCGCGAGTTGGCATCGTCTTCCTTCTTCAGCGCCTGCTTCTCGATCTCCAGCTGCGTCGCCCGCCGCTCCAGTTGGTCGATCTCGGTCGGCAACGAATCGATCTGGATGCGCAGGGAAGCCGCCGCCTCG
Source organism: uncultured Acidobacteriaceae bacterium (assembly GCA_964641665.1). GTDB lineage: Bacteria > Acidobacteriota > Terriglobia > Terriglobales > Acidobacteriaceae > Gp1-AA133. The sequence goes on along the minus strand of CAZXKO010000114.1, from coordinate 79,339 downwards.
TCGATCAGGTCGATCGCCTTATCTGGGAGGAACCGGTCCGAGATATACCGGTGCGACAGCGTAGCCGCTGCCACGATCGCCGAATCCTTGATGCGCACGCCATGATGCACCTCGTAGCGCTCTTTCAGCCCGCGCAGGATCGCAATCGTGTCTTCCACGTTCGGCTCGCCTACGAACACGATCTGGAATCGCCGCTCCAGCGCCGCGTCTTTCTCGATGTACTTGCGGTACTCATTCAGCGTGGTCGCCCCGATCGCCCGCAACTCTCCTCGCGCCAGCGCCGGCTTCAGCATGTTCGACGCGTCAATCGCGCCCTCCGCCGCGCCCGCGCCCACCAGCGTGTGCAGCTCATCGATGAACAGGATCACCTGCCCCTGCGACTCCTCAATCTCCTTCAGCACCGCCTTCAGCCGGTCTTCAAATTCCCCGCGATACTTCGCCCCCGCCAGCATCGCGCCCAAGTCGAGCGCAACTACGCGCTTGTTCTTCAGAACTTCCGGCACGTCGCCGGAAATAATGCGCTGCGCCAATCCCTCGACGATGGCCGTCTTGCCCACCCCCGGCTCGCCGATCAGCACTGGATTGTTCTTGGTCCGCCGCGACAGCACCTGCACCACTCGCCGAATCTCTTCATCCCGACCGATCACCGGATCCAGCTTCCCCCGCCGCGCCTGCTCGGTCAGATCGCGCGCATAGCGCTCCAGTGCCTGGTACTTCGCCTCCGGATTCTGGTCGGTCACCTTCTGCGTTCCACGCACGGAAGTCAGCGCCTTCAGGATCGCCTCGTGCGTCGCCCCATGCCGCGCAAGAATCTCCTGCGCCGCGTCTTTCTTTGCCTGCGTCGCCGCCAGCAGCAGGTGCTCGGTCGAGACATACTCATCCTTGAAGTTGGCCGCTTCCTTGAAAGCACGCTCAATCAGCTGGCTGAGCGCCGCCGACATCGTCGCCTGCGTGGCCCCTTCCCCCGAAACCTTGGGCAGCCGTTCGATCTGCCCATACACTTCGTTCAAAACGGTCTGCGCCCCGATGCCGACTTTCTCGAGCACCGGCGGCACTATCCCTTCCTTGTCCTCAATCAGTGCCGCCATCAAGTGCAAAGGCAACAACTCCGGGTTGCCATGCTCGGAAGCCAGCTCGTTCGCCCGCTGCACCGCCTCCTGCGCCTTCACCGTAAATTTGTCCCAACGAATTGCCATTCGTAAATCTCCCTGCTCTTTCGGTACTTGTTTGTAGAAGCTCCTAGCACTTAGCCGTTAGCATTTAGCCATCGACGTCTCTTGCAGAGTCCCCGCGAACTTCCTTATCCCTGTCATCCTGAGCGGAGCGAGGCGCGAGCCGAACGCAGTCGAAGAGCCTGCCCTGAGCGCAGCCGAAGGGACCCCGTGTTTGAGTGCGGCACCCCCGGCCCCGACGACTTTTCCACCACGGACTGATCCCACGCTAGAGTTAGACGCACGCACTTGGCTAAATGCTAAATGCTAAAGGCTAAGAGCTAATGGCTAAAACAAAAAGCGGGAGCAGGGTCACCCTATCTCCCGCCCTTACCACGAAACCACGGTCTTACGCCGCCTTCGGCCCCTTGCCTTCCAGCGTCTTCTCGCTGCCGACACTGACCTTGATCTGCTTCGGCTTCGCTTCGGCCTTCTTGGGCAGGGCAATCTTCAGGATGCCCTTGTCGTAGTGCGCCGAAACCTTCTCCGCATCCACGGTCGTGGGTAAAGTAAACGTCCGGGTGAAGCTGCCGTACTGCCGCTCCACGCGCCGAAAGTTCTCTTCCTTCTCGTCTTTCTCGAACTTGCGCTCGCCGTGCACGGTCAGCACGTTGTTCTCGATGCGCACATCGATGTCCTTCTCGTCGATCCCCGGAACCTCGATCTTCAGGGTGACGTTGTGCTCGTCCTCATAGACATCGACCGCCGGGGCAAAGCTGGTGGTTGCCAATGCTTCCTCGCCGCCCTCGGGTCCATAGGACTCACGGAACAACCGGTTCATCCGGTCCTGCAAAGTAGAAAACTCACGGAAGGGATCCCAACGTGTAATCACAGTCATGACTCGAATTCCTCCTAAGTAGCTGATCTGGTTTGAGTGGTGCTGCCTTCACTCACTTAGATGAGCGGTTAGCACGAAAGAAGCATAAAACTTGAGTGTGTTATTATCAACTATTAATATGCTTATATTTCATCAACTTACATGAAATATCAGGCACTTCAGATAGCTCGTTTCCGGGATCGAGAGCACCACTGGATGGTCCTTCGCCTGCCCCCGCTTCTCGAGCAGACGCAGGGTACGATGCGCGTCTCGAGCCGCCTCCGCCACCACCTGCAGGAACTCCCCTTCGCTCACGTGATACGAGCAGGAGCAGGTCACCAGCGTCCCGCCCGGCCGCAGCATCTTCTGCGCCCGCAGATTCAGCTCCTTGTACCCGCGCAGCGCCGTTTCCAGGTTCTTCTTCGTCTTGGCGAAGGCCGGCGGATCGAGCACGATCGTGTCGTACTGCCGCCCTGCGGCGGAATAGTCCTTCAGCAGATCGAACCCGTTCGCCTCGATCCACTCCACGTCATGCTGGTTGAGCAGAGCATTCTTGTCCGCGATTTCGAGCGCCGGGCGCGAGCTGTCTACGCCGGTCACCTTGCAGCCGCGCACCGCCAGATGCAGCGCAAACGCGCCCTGGTAGCAGAACACGTCGAGCACCTCGCCGCGAGCGTACTCGGCCGCCGCGGCATAGTTTTCCCGCTGGTCGAGGAACGCTCCCGTCTTCTGGCCCTCGCGCGCATCGAAGTGAAACCGCACCCCGTTCATGGTGAAGATGGTGCTGGTCTTATCGCCCTGCAGCAGCCCCGACTCTTTCGCCGGCAACTGCTCCAGTTCACGAATGTGCGCATCTACCCGCTCTGCGATCGCCGCCGGCCGCAACCGCTCCGAGAGTTCCGCCAGCAGCGCCGCCCGCACCGGCTCCGCATCCATCGCCTGGGTCAGGATTTGGAGCGAAACGATGTCGTTGTAGCGATCGACGATCAGGCCGGGAAGAAAATCCCCTTCGCTGAACACCACCCGGTACGCATCTGTTTGCCGCACAAGAGGTTCGCGGTAAGCGATCGCCTGCCCCACGCGCTCCCGCAGAAGCTCCGGAAAATTCGCCACCGAACCCGACGAGATCATTCGCACAGCGATCTGCGAGCTGCTCGAATACAGCGCCGACCCGAACGTCCGCCCGCGTTCGTCCGCCACGCTGACCACCGATCCCGGCGTAACCCCTTCCGCGGAAATGACGTCCGAGCGATACACCCAGACATGCCCCGCCTTCAGCCGCCCCGCGCCTCGTTGCGTGATGACAACGCGAGGTCCCGCAGGCACTGCCGGCACGTCAGCTCTTTTCCGGAATTCCTTCCGCGGCGCGCGCGCGCGAATTTCAGCCATGCCCAATCTTACCTGCACCACCTCCGAATCAACGCTGCGCCACCCCTGCCGGAGCACACCCGAGCCCGCGTGGGGACGGCCGCCCCCGGCCGTCCGGCGGCCCAGGTTTATCGGGCCGCAAGGTTTGCGCACGAACCCCGATTGCAGCCAAGCCCCATTCCTTCTTGTCATTCCGAGGCAGAGTGCAGCGGAGACGGGAAACCGTCCTGCGCGAAGTCGAACGGAATCTGCTTTCAGCCGCGAAGCGGCGAAAGAATGGAGCCCACGGCGCAAGCCGTGGGAAACGCACGCAATCAACACGTCAAGCCCCGGAGGGGCGAGAGAAGAATACCGCGGGCAAGTTCCACCGCTCAGGCGAACCCAGCGGCGACGATTCAAATGTGAAGGGAAACCGCTAGCTCGCCGCCGGATGCTCCGACGACGGCGCGTGCGCAGAATGCGCGTGTGTGGAATGGGCCGACTCGGCGCGGGCCGCCGCCAGGTCGCTCAACAGAGCGTCCAGCACCACCATCGGAAGCTCGGCGCCCCAGCCGTCGATCTCTTCTTCCTCCCAAGTTCCGTTCAGGCGGATCACGCCCGTCAGGTCCTCGGGGAACGCCAGCCGGAAGCTTTCTTCCCGCGTCAGGATGTCGCCCACCTGACGGCCGGTGTGCAGCTCGTAAACCCGCCGTGTGGAACTGGTTGTGCCGTTCACGAAGGCCAGAAAGACCTCGCCCGCTTCCCCGTAGCCGGGGTGGTAGAACCAGGCCTGCTGCGAATCGACCTTTGGCCGCGCCCGCCGCTTGGTGGTGAAATTCGTGCGCTCGATCGTGGCTTCGTTTTCCGGATTGAAATAGAGAATGCGCTGGCAGGATTCGCACTCGATCACGGTCGTGCCCGTGCGCACTTCGTTGTAAGTCTGCGGGCGCAGCATCACCCGGCACGCCATGCACTTCTGATCGCGCACTTCGGAAAGCCCCGAGCCGCGAAACTTCAGCACCCGTTCGTAACGTCGCAGGACGTCCGGGCTGACGCCTTCACGCAGCTTGTCACGCTTGCCGTTCCACTCCGCCAGCTGTTTTTCGTCCTCGGCGGTGCGATCGCGGGCTTCGTTTTTCTCTTTCTCGATTTCCGCGGTTTCGGCTTTCAGTTCGGCTTCGGCGGCCTTGACGTCTTTGTCGCGGGCTTCCGCGTTGACCATCAGGTCGAGAATCTTGTCTTCGTTGGCCCGGATCTCCTGCTCGGCGAACTGGATCTCGTGCAGCAGCGCCTTGTACTGCTCGTTGGTCTTCACGTCGAGCGACTGGTCGCGGTACTTGGAGATCTTGCCCTGCAGGTCCTGGATGGTGCTTTCGTACTTCTTGCGAGAGGCTTCGTCGGCCTTGGCGGCGGCTTTGGCCTTTTCCAGCTTGGCGTTGGTGGCGGCCAGTTTTTCTTCGATCACGGCCACGCGCTTGGGCAGCGCGGCCACATCTTCCCGCAGGCGCGCAATCTCCTTGTCGGCAACCTGCAACTCCATCAGGTTTTGGAGGTCGGGAAGCATGAATCAACTGGGTTGATTTTAGCACGCTGAGCCGAATGGTCCGGCCGCCGAAGCGTTCCTGCGCCCGCCCCGAGAGGCCTTTGCGCCCCGCCACGGGACGCCGAGCACCTCGCGTCCCGGTGTGCCCGTAATTTGGCAGGCCTGTGAATTCTTCCCGAAATGAAATATCTCGCAGATATGATTTCGCGTTTAAAGGTCCGTAGGCCGCAGCGCAGAGCCTTTGCCAGGGGAAAAAACCATGGACCGACTCTCAGGATGCTCTCAGATCGCTCTTAAACGCAATTGACGGGCATTGTAGGCGACCTTGGCAACCGCGCTTCGAGCTTGGCGAAAGCCTCGACGAGTTTTCAATAACTTAGCTCGAAGCGAATCGAACTGAGCCGCTCGGGCGCGGGTTCCGATGCCGGCGAGCCCGCTCCCTTCGCTTCTGTCATCCCGAGCGCAGTGAAGGCGCCAGCCGAACGCAGTCGAGGGACCTTGCATTTCCAGGCGGTGCCACGGGCCGCGGGCAACCCGGACGCTGCCGAGAAAAGCTTTTAACCGCAGAGGTCAGGGAGGAACGGCCGCGGAGGACGCAAAGTTGGGTCGAAAGGCTCGCGGATATCCGGTCTGCTCCGCATCGGCCGCTTCCGCCGGTGTACACTTTCCAGCTTTATGCTTCCGACCATCTTCCATCCTCGGAGTCTGCTCTTGAAGAGAATTTGTGCGGCCCTGGTTTTGCCGTTGATCCTCATCGCTCCGTCCGCCTTCGCCCAGTCCTCAAGCTCCCCGAAGAAGTCTCTGACCCTCGACGCGATTCTCGCCGACGGCGGACTCACGGGGCGTGGGCCGGAGGCGATCAAGTGGTCCCCCGACAGCTCCCGAGTCTCGTACGTCCAGCGCGACGATGCCGGCGACCACGGGGAACTCTGGTACGTGGACGCCGCGACCGGCGAGAAGAAGCTGCTGGTCAGCGAGGCCAAGCTCGCTAGCCTGGCTCCAGATGCCACCAAGATCAAGAACGAACGTGAGAGAGAGCGGGTCACTCGCTACCAGGTTGCGGCTTACCTGTGGGCGCCCGATTCCAAGCATCTGCTGTTTGACTCCCAGGGCCAGCTCTGGCTCTATGACCTCGAGAACGGCACGGCCGTGCAGTTCACGTCTTCGCCCGAACCCAGCGGGGACCCGAAATTCTCGCCCGACGGCAACCACATCGCCTACGTTCGCAAACACAACCTGCACGTCGAGCCGATCTCCGGGCAGGACGGCAAGCAGCTCACCAACGACACCGACGCCGACATCTTGAACGGGGAAGTCGATTGGGTGTACGCCGAGGAGTTGAGCGTGCGCAGCAATTACTTCTGGTCGCCCGACAGCAGCCAGATCGTCTTTCTGCAGATGAACGAGAAGCAAGTGCCGACGTATCCGATCACCGACTGGCTGCCGACGCACCCCAAGGTGGAGGAGGAAAAATATCCAAAGGCGGGCGATCCCAACCCCGTTGTACGGCTCGGGGTGATTGCGGCCAAGGGAGGCAAGCCTAAATGGATTTCGCTCACCCAGGACACCGACATCTACCTCCCGCGCTTCGGCTGGGTGCGCGACGGCGTGCTCTGGGCGCAGGTGGTGAACCGGGCGCAGGACACCATCGACTTGTACTTCATCGAAGCCAAGTCCGGCCGCTCGCGCAAAGTGCTGACCGAAAACATTCCCGATGCTTGGGTCAATGTGAACGATGACTTCCGCATCCTGAAATCAGGCGACCGGTTTATCTGGTCAAGCTGGCGGGATGGCTACACGCATTTATATCTGTACAGCTTCGACAAGCAGGAGCCGCTCTCGGCGGACGCGAAACTCGAACGCCAGTTGGAGAAAGGTGATTACGAGGTGCTGGGCGTCGAGGGCGTCGACGAGAACGCGGTGTATTTCACGGCGAACGCCGGCGATCCACGCCAGGAGCAGGTGTTTTCGGTAAAGCTCGACGGCTCCGACTTCCGCCGCCTCACTCCGGAGGACGGCGCGCATCACGCCCAATTCTCCGAAGACGGCAAGCACTGGATGGACTACTACTCCGCGAGTCTGACCCCACCCCGGCTGTCGCTGTGCGCGGTGAGCGGGCCGTGCAGCAAAGTGTGGGAAGCGCGCAGCGTCGCCGAGTACGGACTGGTGGCGCCAAAGAACATGGAGTTCAAGGCTGACGACGGCACGGCCACGCTGTACGGGCAGTTGCAGCTTCCGCCCGATGCGCCGGCGGGGAAGATCCCGTTGATCGTCTACATCTACGGCGGGCCCGGCGACCAGGTGGTGCGCGACGACTGGGGCGACGTGATCAACGAGTTTCACCAGATTCTTCTGCAGAAGGGGTTTGCGATTTTCAGCGTTGATAACCGGGGCACGCCGAATCGCGGCCGGACTTTCAGCGCCGCCCTGCGCCACCAGTTCGGCGCCGTCGAGCTGAAGGACCAGCTGACCGCGTTGAGCCAACTGGAAGCGCAATACCCCCAGCTAGACAAAGATCGCGTCGCCATCTGGGGATGGTCGAATGGCGGGTCGATGACGTTTTATTCCATGACGCACTCGGATACTTTCAAAGCCGGGGTCTCCGTGGCGCCCGTGACCGACCAGCACAACTACGACACCATCTACATCGAGCGCTACATGGGTCTGCCCAAGGACAACCCGAAAGGTTACGACGACTCGGTGATGGCGAAGTCAGCCGACAAACTGCATGGGGCGCTCCTGCTGGTGCACGGAACGAGCGACGACAACGTGCATTTTCAGAACAGCATCCAGGTGATTGACGCGCTCATCAAGGCCGACAAGGAGTTCCGGCTGATGATCTACCCCGGCAAAACGCATAGCATTCACGGGAAGGCGGCGCAGCTGCATCTTTTCCAGATGATCGAGGAGCACTTTGAGCGGGAGTTGAAGTAGGAGACGATCGTCGCGTACTCCAGGTCCCCGGCGGGGAGAAAAGCCTTTAACCGCAGAGGGCGCTGAGAAAAGCCGCGGAGGACGCAGAGGAGTGTGCTGAATTGCATCGCATCGAGCTCGGTGATTTTGAACTGGGCATCTTCTCCGACGGGACTTACCCACTCGATGGAGGGGCGTTCTTTGGAGTCGTGCCAAAGGTGATGTGGTCGAAGAAGGTCGTGGCGGACGAGCGGAACTTCGTCCGGGCCGGATTGAATTCATTGCTCGTGCGCACCGGCAAGCACACGGTGCTGGTCGAGACCGGGATCGGGAACAAGCTGTCGGAGAAGATGGTGAAGATTTACGGGCAGCCGGCACAGTTGCTCGAAAACCTGGCGAGCAGCGGCCTGACGCCTGAAGACGTCGACATCGTCATCAACACGCACCTGCACTTCGATCACTGTGGCTGGAATACCGTGCGACGGGACGATCAGGTCGTGGCGACGTTTCCGAAAGCCAAGTACTACGTGCAGGAAGGCGAATGGCAGCACGGGCGCGAGCAACACATCCGCGATTCAATCAGCTACATCAGCGACAACTACGACCCGCTGATTCGCAGTGGGCAGATGCAACTGCTGCGCGGCGACCAGGAAATTGTGCCCGGTGTTTCCGTCAAAGTCTTTCCGGGGCACACGGCGCACATGCAGGCGGTCGTCGTGACCAGCGGCGGGAAGACGGCTTGCTACATCTCGGACCTGATCCCGACGGCTGCGCATATCGATCTCACCTGGGTGATGGCGTTTGATCTGTTTCCCATCGACACGATCAACAGCCGCAAGCGCTATTACGAGAGGGCGTTGCCGGAGAAGTGGCTGACGGTGTTTACGCACGGGGCGGATGTGCCGTGGGCGTATATCGAGCAGGATGCGGGAAGGTTGCTCGCACGACCCGCGTAGGGGCAGACGCCCTCGTCTGCCCGGCGGAGTGAAGCTCCGCTATGGATCTCATCCCTAGTGCATTGGAGCGTTCACCAAAAACCCTGCCGAGCTTTGCTCGGCCGCCCAGACGGGGGCGTCTGGGCCTATGTGAGCAGGGGCGAAGCGGGCAGCGTGCTTGCGTCGCCGAGTTCACGGGCAGGAGTGCCCGCGCGACATAGACGGCTTTCGAAGAATTCTTCTACGCGCTTCAGGATGTCGGGCGCTTCCCTCGCTTCATAGATGGCTTTTCGTAACGCGGCGCCGCCGGGGACTCCGTGCGTGAACCACGACGCGAACTGCTTCATCTTGCCGGGAGCGTCGGGAAATTCTTCTTCGATCAGCATGCTGAAATACGTCCGGATCATCGCGTAACGGTCGGATTCGCCCGGCTGATCGTAGCGGCCCGTCGCCGTGTATTGCGCGATCTGGCGGAAGATCCACGGATTAGATGAGGCAGAGCGGCCGATCATGACGGCATCGCATCCGGTCTGGGTCACCATGGCGCAGGCGTCTTCGGGCGTGCGGATGTCGCCGTTGCCGATCACGGGAATCTTGACCGCGTCTTTGACGGCCGCGATCCACTCCCAGCGGGCGGTGCCGCTGTAACCCTGCTCACGGGTGCGTGCATGCAGCGCGACGCCGCACAGGCCGCAGGCTTCCGCGAGTTTCGCGAGCTCGACGCAGACAATTTCCTGGTCGCTCCATCCGGCGCGGAATTTCACGGTGAAGGGAATCTTCACCGCGGCGCGGACAGCCTCGAAAATCTTACCGATGGCGGGCAGATCGCGCAGCAGGCCCGATCCGCCGTTACACTTCACGACTTTCTTCGCGGGACAGCCCAGATTCAAATCGACCAGGTCGAAGCCGAGGCCCTCGACCATGCGAGCGGCTTCGGCCATCACTTGCGGGTTGCTGCCGAAAAGCTGCGCTGAGATGGGATGCTCGTCTTCGTAGAAATGCAGGTAGCGCTTGGCCTTGCGGTCCTCGGCGCGGAGGACGCCGTCGGCCGAGGTGAATTCGGTCATGATCAGGCCGCAGCCAGTGAGGTTGCGGATGAAGCGGCGGAAGACCGTGTCGGTGACCCCGGCCATGGGAGCCAGCACGGTGGCGGGAGAAAGCTGGACGCCGCCCAAAGTGAGGCGTGATGGGACCGGGCGAAGAGATGGGCCGGCTGGCTCGGCACCGATCGCGGGAGATCCCGAATTGTCCCAATACTTGCGCACGTGGTTATTTTAGCTGGCCGGGCAAGAGAAAGCCCCCGCCATCGGCGAGGGCTTTGATCTTCTGCGAAAAACCGCGTTAGTTCTTGGCGGCGTCTTTCTTCGCGGCTTCGGATTTCGCGGCGTCGCTTTTCGCGTACTTGCGACGGAAGCGCTCGACCCGGCCGGCGGTGTCCAGCAACTTCTGCTTGCCGGTGAAGAAGGGGTGGCAGGCGGAGCAGATTTCGACGTGCAGATCGCCCTTGTGGGTGGAGCGGGTGGTGAAATTGTTGCCGCAGGCGCAAACCACGCGGATTTCGTTATATGCGGGATGGATAGCTGCCTTCATGTCCGTGGGAACCTCGATTCGAGCCTTTTGATTCTACAGGAAGCGCGCGGGATTCAGCAACGATCCAAGTGATTGAGGGGGAGGGGGTTGAGGGTGGCGGGTCTCCCGAGGAGACCTGCCCCTTTTCGTAGCCGACCCTCCTTTTGTGGTCGTTCCTAAGATTGCGGCCCGATACGCCTGGGCCGCCGGACAGACGGGGCGTCTGTCCCCACGCGGGTTGTGGCGCCCGCTACTTTCTTGCTGGACTTATCGCGTTGGTGCGCCGCGCAGACAAGGGCGGACTTCCTCGCGCAAAAAAAAGAACGGCAGGACCGACCTCCTGCCGTTAACGACTAGCCTGGAGCGAACTCTTACTTTTTATTAACTGCTTTCTTCAGTTCAGCACCTGGGGTGAACTTCGCGACCCGGCGGGCCGCGATTTTGATGGTGGCACCGGTTTGCGGATTACGACCATTGCGGGCCTTTCTCTGCGAGACAGAGAATGTGCCAAAACCGATCAAAGCTACCCGGTCTCCCTTTTTGAGGGAAGCGGTAATGCTGTCCACAGCGGTGTCGATCGCTGTGGTCGCCAGTGTTTTGCTCACGTCACAGGCTCCCGCGATACGGTCCACGAGATCAGCTTTGTTCATCGTTTCTCCTGGCAGAATTCCGTGTCTGCCCCAACGAAGCCTGGGGGAGGGGGAGCCAAAGTTGAGGCGGAATCCTGATAGCGCTATTTTCCGCCGAGTTGGTGCGTTGTCAACTGTGAAAAACTCGGAAAAGGCGCATGATTCGTGCATGAGATGAGGGCAGGAGGTTGGAGTTCACCGCAAACCCTTGCTGGGCGCGGTGTTTAGCAGAGCATTGCTGATGTTGAGTCCGACGGTACTCAGTGGTTCACGAAACCGGGTACAAACTACATGGCGATGAGGCGGGAAGGTTTTTCCTCGGGTCTCCACAACGCGGTGCATTGCTCCACAGGTTGTACACAGTGGTTCGCGGATTTGGACTTGCGTGAAATTGGTGGCGGGTGCAGAGTCGGAATAAGGAAGGCATGGATGAAAGTGGCTGCAGGAGTTTGTCCGCTGTGCGAAGGGACCGGGTGGAAGAATGTTGGGAACGGCGGGGAGCGGCGGGTGACGCGCTGCGACTGCCGGCTAAAGGCGCGGGCTGAGACGCTGCTGGCGGCGGCGAGGATTCCGAAACGCTACGAGCACTGCGTGCTGTCGAGCTACACGACGGATTTTCCAGGGGCGCACGCGTCGCTGGCGATGGCGCACATTGCGGCGTCGAAGTTTGTGCAGGAGTTTGATCCGCACGATGGAACCGGGCTGCTGCTGATTGGCAAGATCGGCACGGGAAAGACGCACCTGGCAGTGGGGATCGTGAAGGAGTTGATCCTGGAGCGAGGAGTCGGCTGCCTGTTCTGTGACTATCGCGAGCTGTTGAAGCAGATCCAGAACTCCTACAACGCCTCGGTGCAGACGACGGAACTGGATGTGCTGCGGCCGGTGTTCGACGCGGAAGTGCTGGTTCTGGATGAACTGGGCGCGGTGAAGCCGACGGAGTGGGTGTGGGATACGGTGAGCCTGATCCTGAACACGCGCTACAACAACAATCGGACGACGATCATCACCACGAACTTTGATGACCAGTCGGCCGGGGGCGCGAACGGGACGCTGTCGGCGGCGCGGGCGGCGGCGCGCGAGGAAACTCTGGGCGACCGCATCGGGGAGCGCATGCGCTCGCGGTTGCACGAGATGTGCCGGATCATCAAGCTGGATGGGCTGGACTTCCGGCAGAAGTTCCGGAGCGCGAATTACCGGTGACGTAGAGAACGCGAAAGCCTTGGACCGCCCTTCGCCTGCGCTCTGGGCAGGCGCTCCGGTCGCAGGGAAGGGCCGCTGAGGACGCGAAGGAAGAGTTGCGGAGAGTGATGTGATCGATGGGAGAGCAGATTTTTCCGCCCCCGCTACGCTCGGCGTCGGAATGACAAGATGTTGGTGGGTTGAGGCATCCTCCGGCTTCGATTGTGACCTGGGCATGCGGCGGGCGCTGCACCCTGTCACCGAGACACGTCCTGCATCTTTTCTAGCTCCTGCCAGGTAGTTCCAGAGGTGGTCGGTTCAGGAGGCGGTCATGCCTATCCGTTACAAATCCTCTGCTACGTTTCTGGAATTTCCAGTGATTGCGATCGCCGTGGGGCCGGATTCTGCGAATAGCGAAGTCCGCGGGCATGCGCGGGGGGTGATTGCCCTGGGAGACATCGCCACCGGGGTAGTCGCGGTGGGAGGCGTGGCGCGCGGTCTGGTCGCGATTGGCGGGGTGGCCCTCGGTGGTTTGACGCTGGGCGGACTGGGGTTGGGACTGGTCGCCTTTGGCGGGCTCGCGCTCGGCTATCTCGCGCTCGGCGGGCTGGCGGTCGGGTATGCTGCGATCGGAGGTCTCGCCATCGGCCACTACGCGATGGGCGGGGCTGCGCTGGGGAAGTACGTGGTTGGGCCGTTGCGTCAGGATCGGGAGGCGGTGGAGTTCTTCTCCAAGCTTGGGCATGGAATTGTGAAACGGTTCGGGTGGTAGAGTGCGGCGGTCGCGTGGGCAGCACCGGAGACAACGCGCAGTTCGGTTTCTCGTAGCGGTATGGGTGACGAAATTACCCGGGCTGGCAGTGCCGCAAGCGAACGCGGGTAAGCTCCCTCGACTGCGCTCGGGATTTCGGCAGCCGGCTCAGACGCCAGCTAAGCGCCTCAACTTCGACTGCGTTCGGCTGGCGCCTCACTGCGCTCAGGATGACAGATCTCTTTGGCTCACGAGGTTGGCGAAGGAACTGATGCGCTCCCGTGCCTCCTGCGCCGATTCCGTCTAGAATTTGAGTGTGCTGGCCAACCGGCTTGAGTTCGACGCGGGCCGCGACCACGAGGTGTTCGCCGCGGTTCCGGCGGGCGCCGCGGTCTTCCTGCTGCGCGGACAAGCGGGCACGGAACCTTACGTCAGCAAGACCGCCAACCTGCGGCGGCGGCTGCACCGGTTGCTCTCCGTTCCGGAAGAGCGCACCAAGCGCCTGAACCTGCGTGGCCGGGTGCGGTCGATCGAATACTCGGCCACGGGGTCGGATTTCGAGTCCGGCTTTCTGCTTTATCAACTCCTGCGCTTCACCTTTCCGAAGACTTATGCCGCGCGCCTGCGGCTGCGCTTTGCGCCCATGGTCAAGCTGCACCTGGAGAACGAGTATCCGCGGGCGTCGATCACGACGCGGCTGGGGCGGCGGAACGGGACATCGCTGTACTACGGACCGTTCGTCTCGCGGGTGGCGGCGGAGAAGTTTGCCAACGACTCGCTCGACTTCTTCAAGATGCGGCGGTGTGTTGATGATTTGCACCCGGATCCGGCGTTTCCGGGGTGCATTTACTCCGAGATGAAGATGTGCCTGGCGCCTTGTTTCAAGGGCTGCAGCGACGAAGAGTATCGGGTGGAGGTTGGACGGGTGCGGGCGTATCTGGATACAGGCGGCGAGTCGCTGGTGCGGGAGATCTCTCACCTGCGCGATGAGGCGTCGGGCGTGCTGGATTTTGAAGGCGCGGCGGCGCAGCACGCGCGGCTCGACAAGCTGAAGCCGGTGATGGGACAGCAGCCGGAGGTGGTGCGTCGCATCGATCGGCTGACGGGAGTCATGGTGCAACCGTGCGCGGCGAAGGAATCGGTGGCGCTGTTTCGCGTGGAGGCGGGCGCGATCGCAGGGCCGATCGTGTTTTCGATTCAGTCGCCGGAGCATACCAAGTCGCAGTCGATGGAGTCGCGGGTCGAGCAGACGCTCGACGAGGCGCCGGTTCCCCAGGCTGGCACTGCTCTCGAGGCGATGGAGCATCTGGCGATTCTGAAGCGCTGGTATTACCGGGGCACGCGGGTGGGGGAGATTTTCTTTGCCGATGAGAAGGGCGTGCTGCCGATGCGGCGGGTAGTGCGGGGGATTTCGCGAGTGTATCGGGGGGAGAAGGCGGAGATTGAGGTGCGATCTACTTAGGAGCCAACGCCGCGCGGGCTTGCGTAGGCCCAGCCGCCGGGGTCCCCAGCAAGCCCGGTTTTGGCTTGATGGGGTGGAGGGGCCTTCGTCTGGGCGGCGGAGCGCAGCTCCACTTTCGTCACCGATCACCGGAATTCTGCCGGGCTAACGCCCGGCCGGGCAGACGAGGGCGTCTGCCCTACGCGAGGGGGGTGGTGGAAGAACTCATCCCGCGCTGTGGATGTCGCAAGCAAACGCAGGGTCCCTCGACTTCGTTCGGCTTGCGCCTCACGTCGCTCGGGATGACAGTTCCTCGAGAGCTTGGAGAATCTTGGGACTTACTTTGGAGTGAACGATGAAGACCAGTCGAGACAGCACGCTTCGTGAGCATGTGCTCTATGTCCTGAAGGGTGGCGGGGCGCATGCCAAGTTCGAAGATGTGGTGGGAGACTTCCCGGCGAAGTTGCGGGGGAAGAAGGTGTCCGGGCTTCCTTACAGTGCGTGGATGGTGCTGGAGCATATGCGGATCGCGCAGTGGGACATCTTGGAGTTCAGCCGCAATCGCAAGCACGTCTCGCCGGGCTGGCCTGCCGGATATTGGCCGGCGGGAGACGCTCCGCCGAGCGCTGCGGCCTGGGCGGGGAGCATCCGGAGGTTTCAGAAGGATCTGAAGGCGATGCAGGCGCTGGTGGCGAATCCTAAGACGGACTTGTACGCTCCGCTTCCGTGGGGGGACGGGCAGACGGTGTTGCGAGAGGCGCTGCTGGTCGCCGATCACAATGCGTATCATCTGGGGCAGCTGGTTACGTTGCGGAGATTGCTGGGGGCGTGGGGGGAGTAGGGAGATGGTTGCTCGAGGCTTACCTTGACTATCACCGGGCACATGGACACCGTCTTGAGATAGGCGATTAGGCTGTAAACTTCGCTAGATGGAGCTCTGCCACCAACTACACCAAAAGCCTTCGACTCCCTTCGGCTACGCCTCACTTCGCTCAGGATGACAGGCCGGAGGAACTGAGGCGCGCATTGAAATCCTGCTGCGTATTGAGGTCCGCCTACAAAGATCGCAGAAAGTTCAGCAGCGATTGCTGGTCGGCCGGGGATAGCTCGTTGAAGCGTCTTATCACCCGGTTCGCTTCGGAGCCCTCTGAGCGATGTTGCTGGATGGCGTTCAACAAATCTGCGGTTCTGCCGTCGTGCAGGAAATACAGTCTTTGTCCGACGCCCCACAGAGGCGCGGTCCTGAATTCGTCTGGACCGGCTGTCCCCTGAGAAACTCCATCGGCTAAGTTCGTCCCCATATGGTGCAGGGCAAAGTCGGAGAATGGGTGATAGGTCACATTACTCATTCCGGTAAATACCGACTGAGTCGTAGTAAGTGTCTCTGAATGACACAAGTTACATCCCACCTTCTCGAACGCGTTCTGGCCTGCGACGGTGTCGGGAGTTGACGGAGCGGGCGTGGGTGGAGCCGAGAGGCGCATGGCATCGACAAATGCGTCGAGGTCGGAAATGCCGGTCGGGGATTCCGAATGGGTATCTTCTGGCGTCGCGTTGAATACACAGCCGGTGACGGCGTTTCTTTCATTGGGCATGACGTCGTTGGTGATGCCCATCTCGACGTTGTAAGCTTCGCCCCCAAAAAGGGTGAGGGATTTGTTCTGTGCTTTCCAGCCGAACTTGGAGATGGTCCCATCGTTGCCGCTGAAATTGAATCGTCCGCGAATTCCCAGCTCGGCCTTCCGGTCTGCGTTTTGAGCCAGGTTCGCTTTCAGGGTCGGGTCGGGAGTGTTGTCGACGAGACCCAGGCCGAAGAGCGGTGTCGGAATCCGGAAGATCACGTTGTTGGCGGCGAGCTGGCCCTTGAAATCGGGCTGGGCAAGATTGCATCCCGGCGCGTCGCTTCTGCCCGTGATGTTAAAGAGATTATGGACCCCGCCATCGGGTGTGCCATCGGGATTCCTGATGAATCTGGCTTCGCGAACAGGCCCACCTGCAGTGATAAACGGCGGGAGGACGTTGGTAGCGCCCATGGCCGACGCGGCCGCGATCTGCGGATTCGGTTGAGGAACCTGCGGGCTCGTCACACCCGGACTTGAGCCTAATATCGCGGGTTGCGCGTGACAGGAACTGCAACTTGTTGAGTTAAAGCCGGGCCCGAGTCCACCATTTCCGGTGCCGGGCGGCTGGTCGGGAACGCCCTCCTCTTCCGCGAACTGGGCAACACCATTGGCGAACGCGGCTTGTTCGGCGGCGTTCAAGGTCGGATAGAAACCACCGTTGACGGTTCCGTCGGACGCGGCCACCGCGCCGGCGGCGGCGGGGCCGGGTCTGGGACCAGAATCGCGAGGGCCGGAGTTACCAGCCACAGAGCTACCCGGTCCGGAATTAACGGGTCCCGAGTCGCGAGGTCCTCGTTGCGAGGTTGCGAGTGTAACTGCGGATAAGACGGTCGCAATGGCGGCGAACTTCTTCCAATGCGTCATGACACACCTCCACGACGTGCGGTACGCACATCTTTGAGTCACGAGCCAGAGGACGCGAAGGCGCGCGATGGTGGACAGCTTTTCGGTAGCGCGCGACCCGGGACAGGCTTCGGCCGGAGGAGGAAATCTTGCCCCGGCGACCCGCTGTTCGCGGAAGTGGAAAGTTAAGCTTGTGGGGCAGAACTTACCTTTGAATCAGAAGACAGTCAAACACCGGAAGTACACGGGAGGGAGCTAACAGGTACATGGAAGAGTTGCCCGGAGGGCCGACGAGGCGGTGTGCGCCGGGCTAAGGCTGGGTTGGGCGCTCTGCGGAGTTATTAGTGAGCTGATCTCACCACTTAGGAGTTCGCGCCACGCAGCTACTAGACGCTCGCTACTCACTCGCGCACAACCTTTGCGTCGGGGTCTCCTCCGTGTCTCGGTGCCTCCGTGGTAGGTCCAGCTTTTTTGCCCGCTTGCGGAAGATGGCGCGGACGCCGTCGCGCCAGCGCTCATCGATTCCGACCAGTGTCCAGTCGATCTCCGGGGCGAGGTAACGGAGGACGGTGTCGGTGGCAGGGTGGATGTGGAGGGTTGGGGCGACCAGGAACAGGAGGGGATCGGCGGGGGGAAGTTCGCAGCCGGGGAAGTAGCCGAATTGCTGGAACTCTCCACGGGCGTGATGCCACTGCACCCGGGACCAGTAGTCGAGGCCCTGGGGCAGGTGGATGTCTTCGTCGGCTTTGAGTTCGACGACCGAGCGCGGATTTGTCTGTGACCGATGAACATTCGGGGTTATGGGTCGCGCTGCGAGGTATGGGATAATCAGGAGATAAAAGAGAGCCGGAGTCTCTGTCCGGGCCTGGGGCATCTAACGAACGTGACTCACGAACAATTCTTTTTCCAGCACTACGGGCTTACACAGCCGGATCTGCAGCGCTACCTGGCGGCTGCGCTCTCGGCCGGCGGAGACTACGCCGACCTTTATTTCGAGTACCTGTCGTCGACTTCGTTGATGGTGGACGAGTCGATGGTGAAGTCGGCCTCGCAGGGAATCTCGGCCGGATGCGGCGTGCGGGTGGTAGCGGGCGAGCGTACGGGTTATGCCTACACCGATGACTTGTCGCCGGAGCGCATTCTGCATGCGGCGCGCACCGCGGCGCTGATTGCCAGCGGCCCGGCGAAGACGCCGTCGGTCGGCTTTCAGCAAAAAGCGGCGCGGAGCTTGTATCCGGTGACGTTGCCCTCGGTGGACGCCGAGATTACGGCGAAGGTTGAGCTAGTGATGCGGGCGGATGCGGCCGCCCGGGCATACGATGCGCGCATCAAGGAAGTTCGCGCCAGCTACGCCGACGAGTTGCGCAACATTTTGATTGTGACTTCGGACGGGACGTTCGCCGAGGACTCGCAGCCGCTGGCGCGCATGAATGTTTCGTGCATCGCGAAGACGGATCAGCAGTCGGGCCGGGCAGGCTCGGGCGGCGGCGGACGGGTTGCGCTCGACTTCTTTTTTGGAGAAAAGACGCCCGAGTATTTCGCGAAGGAGGCGGCGCGGCAAGCGATCCTGCAACTGGATGCGCGCGAAGCTCCGGCGGGCGAGATGGAAGTCGTGCTGGGTCCGGGATGGCCGGGCGTGCTGCTGCATGAAGCCGTCGGCCACGGACTGGAGGCGGACTTCAACCGCAAAAAGACTTCGGCGTTTGCCGGGCTGGTGGGGCGGCGCGTGGCCAGCGAGAAGTGCACGGTGGTCGATAACGGCACCATGCCGTGGCGGCGTGGTTCGTTGAACGTGGACGACGAAGGCCAGCCGACGCAGGAAACGGTGCTGATCGAGAACGGCATTCTGAAGGGCTACCTGAGCGACAAGCTTTCGGCAAAGCTGATGGGGATCGCCGACACGGGCAACGGCCGGCGGGAGAGCTACGAGCACATTCCCATGCCGCGCATGACCAACACTTACATGCTCCCCGGGGATGACAATCCTGAAGACATCATTCGCTCGGTGAAGCACGGCGTGTATCCGGTGAATTTTGGCGGCGGGCAGGTGGATATCACCAACGGCAAGTTCGTGTTCTCGGCGTCGGAAGCCTACATGATCGAGGACGGGCAGATCACGGCGCCGATCAAGGGCGCGACGCTCATTGGCAATGGGCCTGATGTTCTGACGCGGGTTTCGATGGTGGGCAACGATCTGAAGCTCGATGAAGGCGTGGGCACTTGCGGAAAAGATGGGCAGGCCGTGCCGGTGGGCGTGGGGATTCCGACGATCAAGGTGGACCGGCTGACTGTGGGCGGAACGGCGCGGAAAGATACCGGCGGGTTCATGCAGTGAAGGCAGCCGCAGGCTTCTAGCTACTAGCTCTTAGCGTGCCGCAGAACGCGCAAATCTACCACGGAGACACAGAGGCACGGAGGAAAGTCCCAACAATTCAGTCCTCGAGCTCCTAAATGCTTCTCGCCCCCTGGGGCCTCTACAGTGAAAAAGAATTGATCATGTCTGACACTCAAACCGTAGCCTCATCGCAACCCGAAACTCGAAACTCGAAACTCGAAACTGATCTCAGAGAACTGGCGCAGGATATCGTCCGCCGGGCCATGGCGGGCGGAGCAACCGCTGCCGAGGCCGTGGTCCGCGAAGGCGATGAGTTTTCCACCACCGTTCGCATGGGCCAGGTCGAGACGCTCAAGGAATCCGGATCGCGCGCGATCGGGGTTCGTGTCTTCTCGGGGAAACGGGCCGCGAGCACGTACTCGAGCGACTTCTCGCGCGAGGGACTGGACCGCATGCTGAAGTCGGCGCTCGAGCTTTCGAAGATTACGTCGGAAGATCCATTCGGCGGAATCCCAGAAGCGTCGCAGTTGGGTTCGTTGTCCGGAAACCTCGATCTGTATCACGAGGACGTGTATTCCCTGCCGGGCGCGGACCGCATCGAATGCGCGCGGCGGGCGGAGAAGGCGGCGCTGGATTTCGATCCGCGCATCAAGAACTCCGAAGGCGGGTCGTTCGATGCGGCCACCGGGCACAAGGTGCTGGCGAACTCGCACGGGTTCGTCGGAGAATACCGGCGCTCGTACTGCTCGGTGGCGGTGATTCCAATCGCGCAGGACGAAAAGGGCGGCATGCAGCGCGACTACTGGTTCTCGGTGGCGCGGAACCTCGGACGGCTGGATCCTCCGGAACAGGTTGGCCGGATCGCTGCCGAGCGCACCATTCGCCGCTTGGGCGCGCGCAAGGCGAAGACGGCGCAGGTCCCGGTGATCTTCGATCCGATGGTGGCGACTTCGATCCTCGAACATATTTTCGAGGGCGTGAATGGGGATTCGGTGTATCGCGGGGCGTCGTTTCTGGCGGGCAAGCTGGGCGAGAAAATCGCGGGGGAGAACGTGACCGTGATCGACGACGGAACGATCCCCGGCGGATTTGGTACCTGCCCGTTCGATGGGGAAGGTATTCCAACGCGACGCACGTTGGTGATCGAGAATGGCGTGTTGAAATCCTACCTGCTGAATACCTACACGGCGAAGAAGCTGGGGTTGCAGACGACAGCGAACGCTTCGCGCGGCCTCGCTGGGACGCCGGGGATCGGGCCGGGGAATTATTTCTTGCAGCCGGGGAAGAAGACGCCGAAGGAAATTATTGGCGAAGTGAAGGAAGGCTTGTACGTGACGGAGTTCCTCGGACACGGCGCGAACCTGGTGACGGGCGACTATTCGCGGGGTGCGTCAGGGTTGTGGATTTCGGGCGGCGAGTTGACGTACCCGGTCGAGGAGATCACGGTCGCGGGAAACTTGAAAGATATGTTCCGCAATGTTTCGGAGATTGGCAGCGATCTGGAGTTCCGCGGCTCGGTGGCATCTCCGACCATTCGCATTGATGGGCTGATGGTGGGCGGGGAGTAGGGGCTTTTCACCACGGAGGCACGGAGAAAAGGCTTTGGGTCGGCCGACATCCCACCGCTTCTTGACATTCCTTCTCGTCGTCCCGTTGGAGCGGAGCGACGAGGAATCTACTGGTGCTTTCTTTGAAGCAGGTTTCTCCGCCTCCGCTGCGCTCGGCGTCGAAATGACAACAAGTTTAAGAGTTACTCTGACTGATCGCCTCTCCGTGTCTCCGTGGTGGATAGTTCGTGTCCCCTCCGGATAGTACAATCCACTTATGGGCGGACTGATCCAGCCGACGCTCGGGGCGGATGAGCGCGAAACCAATTGGCGCGCGATCGGGATTGCGGTTGGGGTCGTGGTTGCCATCGTCGCGATCCTGTTTCTGATCTCCCGCACCGAGCAGAAGTCGCCGGCCAATCCGCATCCTTATTCCGTCAACGTCAAGTTCTCAGATTTGAAGATGAGCGCAGCGGAGAATTTCGTGGGCGCGACGGTTTCCTACGTCGACGGGACAGTAACGAACGCGGGGAACCAGACGGTTACGCACGCGGTGGTGGAAGTGACGTTTAAGGATTCGATGGGCCAACTGGCGCAGCGGGAAACGACGCCGTTGCGGGTTTTGCAGACGACTGGGCCGTATCCGGAAGCGGTGGACCTGAACGTGTCGCCGCTCGCGGCGGGACAGAGCAAGCCGTTCCGGCTCATCTTCGAGAGCATTTCGGAGCAGTGGAACCACGAGTATCCGGAGTTGAAGGTTACGGATGTGACGGTGAAGTAGACGGTCTGTCGGCGTGAAAAGCGGGCCGTCCCTCCGGGACTTTTGCGATGCCTGCCTCCTCTTTCCCAGCGCTGAAGCGCAGGGCTAAACCGGCTCGCCCCCGGTGGGGCTGGCTTGTCCGTGGTCGAGACGGGATGTGCCCCTCTCTCCCCCTTTTCCTGGCTCGCGCATGGGATTCATTTTTGCGCCCACATCGTGGCTGAAAATCCGAATTCGCCCTGGGCAGACGAGGGCGTCTGCCCCTACGACAAACCTCCTTTACAATTGCTTCGTGCCAGAGACCAAACCATTCCGTCTGACGGAGTCGGTGAAAGCGGCGGGTTGAGCGTCCAAGCTTAGTCCGGCGGCGCTGGACTCGGTGCTTGGGAAATTAGCCCGGCAACACGACCCGAATGTGCTGGTCGGCTTCGATCACGCCGACGACGCGGGTGTGTATCAGATTGCGCCCGACCTCGCGCTGGTGCAGACGGTCGACTTTTTCACGCCGGTTGTCGATGACCCTTACACCTTCGGGCAGATCGCCGCGACCAACTCGCTGAGCGATGTGTACGCCATGGGCGGGCGGCCGCTCACGTCGCTCGCGATGGTGTGCTTCCCGGAAAAGGGGGACTTGGAGATTCTGGAACGGATTCTTGCGGGCGGGCTCTCGAAGATGATGGAAGCGGGATGCACTGTGGTGGGCGGGCACAGCATCCGCGATGATGAGATCAAGTTCGGGTACTCGGTGACGGGGTTGATCCATCCGCAACACGTTCTGGCGAACGCGGGCGCGGTGCCGGGGGATAGGCTGCTGTTCACGAAGGCGCTGGGGACGGGCGTTATTTCTACGGCGATCAAAAAGGGCACTGCGAAAGCGGCGTGGATCGAAGCGGCGGTGGGGTCGATGACGACTTTGAATAAGAGGGCGGCGGAGGTGATTAGCGGAGGGACAGACGCCCTCGTCAGTCCCGTGGAGCGAAGCTCCACGACTGGGACTAATGCCGGGCTACGCCCGGCTGGACAGACGGGGGCGTCTGTCCCTCCGCGAGCTGGGCCTACGTGGGTTGTGCATTCCATGACGGATGTGACTGGCTTCGGGCTGATCGGGCACGCCAGAGAGATGGCGCTGGCGTCGACTGTCGGCTTGCGGTTGTTTGCGGGGCGAGTCCCGCTGCTCGAGGGAGCGGTTGAGTGCGTTCGTGCCGGATATATTCCGGGAGGGCTCAAGGCGAATCGCGAATTCGCAGAGTGCATGGTCGGCTACGAAGACGGGGTCAGCGACGAGGTCAAGACTCTCCTGTTCGATCCGCAGACTGCAGGTGGATTGCTGATTGCCGTGGCGGTGGAAGGGGCAGACGCTCTCCGGCAGGCTCTGACCGCGGCCGGAGTGGGCACGGTCGAAATTGGCGAAGTTGTGGCCGGATCGAAGCCGCTGATCGTTGTCGCCCCCTGAGGCCTGGAAACGAAGCGATCTTCTAATGGCCGCTCACCTAGTTGGTGAGACCCCGGTTTCGACAACCGATTCGATTAAACTACGTCAACACTCACTTTTGCAGCGCCGGGATTCCGCAATGACCGATCTCAATCCACAGGCGAAACAAATGGCCGACGAGTCGATGGTACGCGGCCTGGAGGCGCAGGCACGCGCGATTTGGCCTCAAGAGGTCCCCTTGCTTCGTCGCTATGCGCTCCCGGCAGAGGCCTGCATACTCGACGCCGGATGTGGCACCGGCGAAGGCTCGTCGCGCCTGGCCGAACTCTTTCCCAGCGCCAAGGTGCTCGGAATTGACATCATCGACCAGCACCTGGAACTGGCGCGGTCAAGGTACGCGAACTTCGCACCCCGGCTGGTATTCGAGCACCAAAGCGGTTTCGACCTTAAGGCCGCTGATCGCAGCTTCGATCTCACGGTGTGCCGTCATGTCCTTCATTCCATCCCGCACCCGGACCGTGTCATTGCCGAGCTTGTCCGCGTGACGCGCCGCGGGGGCTACCTGCACCTCATTCCCGAGGACTACGGTATGCTCCACTTTCAGCGTGGTGCGCTCGATCCGCGCGATTTTTGGCACCAGGTCCCGCCGAGCTTCGAAGCGGCGACTGGGGTCGATCTCTTCATTGGGCGCGATATCTTCGGCATCCTGGCGGCGATGAAGCTCGAGCCCATCACGGTGGATTACATCATCGTCGACACGGTGCGCGTGCCCCGGGATACATTCGCCGCGATCATCGAGGCCTGGCGCGACGGTTACGCTGAGCCAATCGCCGAACTGACGTCCTTCACCCACCAGTCTGCAGTCGCATATTTCGATGAGATGATCGCCAACATCCGCAACCCCCACGGCTATGCGGCATGGATGGTCCCTGTCGTGAGCGCACAAGTGGGCATGGCCCAGTCTGAATAACGGGTTACTAAATTGGAGTTGGACAACAGTAACTTCCATTCCAGATTCCCCTTGGACGTTGCCCGTCTCTGTGTTTCTTTCTCGGCCAATATTCGGGCGGCGCTCTCTCGCAAGCGCAATAGTTGATCGGCGTGAGGTAATCGAATGGCAGCAGGTGGGTTTGGCTCGACGACGGGTAGTGCTCCCTCCCAGGCTCTCATCGAGCAGAAGCTGCGTGCGGAGCAGATGGTCAAGAATGGTGCCGGATGGTTCCTCGCCCGCGGCGGTCTCTCGATCCTAAACTCCGTGCTCACCATGAGCGGGACCCAGTTCTCCTTCATTATTGGTCTTGGGACCACTCAGATTGTGGACGTGATCGGACGCCAGTCGGGCACGACTGGGTCGACCCTCGGTTTGATCGTGAACCTCTTCATCGCCGGTGTAGCGTTCCATGCCTATGCCTTGTTCAGGATCTATAACGGCATGCAGGGGGTCCCTGTGCTGGAGAAGATACGACAAGCGCTGGCGCCGGCTGGCGCGCCAATCGAGCCGCGGTAGGTGGTGGAGAAGATCGTCAGGGCCGGTGAATCAGTCGGCAGACACGAGGTCCTTCCGACGGCACTCGGCTTCCGCCTCACTCGCTCAGGATGATAGGCTTAAAGAAGTAGATAATTTCTCGGAATCCGGCTTTCGGCTTAAAACATCTCTACTAATTGAATTCCCTGCTAGTGTAACTCTCAGATTTTTTCTAACCGCGCGACCGGCGTTCGTCTGAGCAGGCGGGCCGCGCTTTTTCAGCGACTCATCTACTGGAGGGACTTTATGGAAATCCGTGAACTGGGCCGCAGCGGGCTGAAGGTGTCGGCGCTGGGCCTGGGGTGCATGGGGATGTCGGAATTTTATGGGCCGGGAGACGATGCCGAATCGATTGCAACCATTCATCGCGCGATCGAGCTGGGGGTCAACTTTCTCGACACAGCGGATATGTATGGGCCTTACAAGAACGAAGAGCTGGTGGGGAAGGCGATCCGGGGGAAACGCCACCAGGTCGTGATCGCCACCAAGTTCGGCATTGTGCGCGATCCCAGGAACCCGCTGGTGCGCGAGGTGAATGGCAAACCGGACTACGTGCGCTCGTCGTGCGAGGGAAGCTTGCGGCGGCTGGGCGTGGAGACCATCGATCTCTACTACCAGCACCGCGTTGATCTCAACACTCCGATCGAGCAGACGGTGGGCGCGATGGCGCAGCTGGTGAAGGAAGGAAAGATCCGCTATATCGGGCTGTCAGAGGCAGGAGCGCAAACCATGCGGCGAGCGGCGAAAGTGCATCCGATCGCGGCCCTGCAGACGGAGTATTCGTTGTGGTCGCGCGATCCGGAAGATGGAATTCTTGCTGCCTGCCGGGAGCTTGGGATCGGGTTTGTCGCTTATAGCCCGCTCGGACGCGGGTTTCTAACCGGCCAGTTCAAACGGTTCGAAGACTTCGCCGCCGACGACTACCGCCGCATCTCACCGCGTTTTCAGGGGGAGAACTTTCAGAAGAATCTGGACCTGGTGCACCGCGTGGAGCAGATGGCGGAAGAGAAGGTCTGCACGCCGTCACAGCTGGCGGTAGCCTGGGTGCTGGCGCAGGGAAAGGATATCGTCCCGATCCCGGGGACGAAGCGCCGGAAGTTTCTGGAAGACAACGTGGGAGCGCTGCATGTGCATTTGAGCGAAGGCGATTTGCGACGGATTAACGAGGTGTTTCCTTCCGGAGCCGCGGCGGGAGAGCGTTACCCGAAGCACGTGATGAAGCTGGTGAATCAGTGAGGGAATCGGGCCGTGGCAGAAAGATCAGAAGGGCCAGAGGAACCGACTTGCAGACTCGGGGTCCTTCGACTGCGTTCGGCTGGCGCCTCACTTCGCTCAGGATGACAAGCTAATTTTGCGGCAACGGACTGAAGGCAGGAGGGGTATGAAGAACAAGGGGCGACCGAATTCGGCCGCCCCGTTTAACTTACGCTGAAATTTTCGTCAGGCTCGAGCCGGGCTTTCGCCGCCCTTGGCGATTCCCGGGCGTCCAGGCTCGGGTTTCAAGACCTGCTGCACGCCGTCGTCTTTCGAGGGCAGCTTGACCGGCGGCAGTTCCTTGCCGTCGACCAGCAGCTTGATTTCGTTGGCGTCGAGCACTTCGCGCTCCAGCAGCGCCATGGCGATCTTGGTCAAGACTTCGCGGTTCTCCGCGAGGATGCTCTTGGCTTTGCGGTAGCCCTCGTCGACCAGGCGCCGGACTTCCAGGTCGATCTTGATGGCGGTGTCTTCGCTGTAGTCACGATGTTGCGCGATCTCGCGGCCCAGGAAGATCTGCTCTTCCTTCTTTCCGAAGGTCAGCGGGCCGAGCGTACTCATGCCCCACTCGCAGACCATCTTGCGCGCCATTTCGGTAGCCCGTTCGATGTCGTTGCCCGCGCCGGTGCTCATCTGGTTGAGGAAGAGTTCCTCGGCGAGGCGACCGCCCATCAGGATCGCGATCTCGGTCTCGAGATAGTCCTTGGTGTAGTTGTGCTTGTCGTCAATGGGCAGCTGCATGGTCACGCCCAGCGCCATGCCGCGAGGAATGATCGTGACCTTGTGCACAGGATCTGAGAGCGGCAGGGTCATCGCGATCAGAGCATGGCCAGCCTCGTGGTACGCCGTCACTTTCTTCTCCTCGTCGGAGAGGATCATGGACTTGCGTTCCACGCCCATCAGGACCTTGTCCTTGGCCAGTTCGAAGTCGTATTGCAGGACGGCCTTGCGGTTCTGGCGCGCTGCGCTCAGGGCCGCTTCGTTCACCATGTTGGCCAGATCGGCTCCCGAGAATCCCGGTGTGCCGCGGGCCAGGACGCTGAGATCGACGTCTTCCGCCAACGGAATCTTGCGGGTGTGCACGCGCAGGATTTCTTCGCGTCCGCGCACATCGGGACGGCTCACGACCACGCGGCGGTCGAAGCGGCCAGGACGGAGCAGGGCCGGATCGAGCACATCCGGGCGGTTGGTGGCGGCCATCAAGATGACGCCTTCGTTCGATTCGAAGCCGTCCATTTCGACCAGCAACTGGTTCAGAGTCTGTTCGCGCTCGTCGTGTCCGCCGCCCAAGCCCGCGCCACGGTGACGGCCGACAGCGTCAATTTCGTCGATGAAGATGATGCAGGGAGCGTTCTTCTTGCCCTGCTCGAAGAGATCGCGCACGCGGCTGGCGCCAACGCCGACGAACATCTCGACGAAGTCGGAACCCGAGATCGAGAAGAACGGAACGTTGGCTTCGCCGGCAACCGCACGGGCCAGCAGGGTTTTGCCGGTTCCGGGAGGGCCAACCAGCAGCACGCCCTTGGGAATGCGTCCGCCCAGCTTCTGGAACTTCTGCGCTTCGCGCAGGAACTCGATGATTTCGCGCAGCTCTTCCTTGGCTTCATCCACGCCGGCCACGTCCTTGAACGTGACTTTCTTCTGCTGCATGGAAAGCAGGCGCGCCCGGCTCTTGCCGAACGATAGAGCCTTGTTGCCGCCGGTCTGCATCTGGCGGATCATGAAGAACCACAGGGCAGCCAGCAAGATCAGCGGGGCCCAGGTTCCGAGCAACTGCAGCGGCCAGCTGCCGTTGGTGACATCGCGGATGTTAATGTTCACGCCCTTGTCACGCAGGTTCTTGATCATCTCCGGGTAGTTCGACGGAGCCGTGGTATTGAAGGTGGTCTGGTTCTTGAACTTGCCGCGCACTTCCTGCGCGGTGATGGTCACTTCGCTGACGTTCCCCTGGTCGACCTCGGTGAGGAACTCAGAGAAATTGATGGGCTTTTCCTTCTGGCCGGTGCTGCTGGTCCGAACTACCTGCCACAGCAGGATGGCGGAGATAACGATTACGAGCCAGAAAACGACCGTTTTGACTGTCGAATTCACTAGAACTCCTCTGAAAACAATCCCTTGCCACGATGAACAGACACGATCGCGGCACGCTGTTCTATTTCAGATTAGATGCCGGCCACGGAGATCTTGGACCATGCAAATTCCCGAGACCGCTATTTTACTCGTTCCGCGTCCAAAAAAACCTTGCATCTTTCCATGACTTAAGTCACAGGTACCGCTTAAGTTGCCGCCAAGTAGGACAGGTTGCGGCTGGTCTGTTCGGGGCCTCCTAACCCGTAACCGACCAGAAATGCCTCGTCGACGAGAAAACCAAAATAATCGGGCTGCAACTGGACCCGGCGCGCCGACTGGCGGTCGAGCAGGGTGGCGAGCTTCACCGAGGCGGCACCGCGCGCCCGCAGGTCGTTCATCAGAAACTCGCTGGTCACGCCGGAGTGCACCAGCCCTTCCACCAGCAGAACCTCTTTGCCGCGGATATCGAGCTCGTGGCTGAAAAGGATCTCCAGCATGTCGGATGGGCCACTGGCGGGTTGCTTCCGGTAGCTGGGCTTCACGAAGGCGCAGGCCACCGGCACTTCCAGAGCGCGCACCAGGTCGGCCATGAAGATGAAGCTGTTTTCGAGGACGGCCAGGGCGTGGATGGTATTGCCGCGGTAGTCGTCAGAGATCTGGTGGCCCATTTCCCGCACGCGCTTCTGGATCTGCTCGGCGGAAATGACCGGACGCAAGGGCTCCACTTTCGAAGGGGTGTTCATGCTGTGGCGCGCGCCTCCTAAAAGGCTCTACTACCCTTCACTGTTCTTCCAGCGGCAGCTCGCGAATCAGGATTCCATCCCCGCCCTTCGGCTGAAGCGAGGCCGATCCCGGAAATCCGCGAACCCAGACGATCTCATCGCCACAAGTCACCACCGGCCAGAGTCTGCGCTCGGGTCCGGTGATGCGCCGCTCCTGCAGCAGTTCCTTGACCTTCTTGGGGGACTTGGTGTGCACCGGCCAGAATCGGTCCCCCGGCCGCCAGTTGCGCACGGCTAATGCTTTCGACACCAACGATGGGTGCAGCAGCTCGTCGGGACTATATTCCGCCGTTTCCGGCCCCGTTTGCACCTGCACCGCTTCTACCACAATGCCGACCTCAGGCACCATAGCCCGGCCGGGGAGGGGGAGTGGATATTCGTAGTCGGTGGGGATACGTTCCTGGGTGCGCAGATCGGGAGGGAGGAAGTTCAGCGCTTCAGGCGCGCGGAGAAGTTTCCAACCCAGGGGAAGCGACAGTTGCTTGCTGTTGTTCTTCTCCTCGGCGGCGAAGCGGAGGATTTCCTCTACGTGTTTGAATTCGAGCGGGAACCCGGCCAGATCGCCGACGGCCTTCACGGCTCGGCGTTGAACGGCCAGCGGCTCGGAGAGTAGCCAGACCAGGTCCACGGAGGCGTTCATTACCAGCGGGCCGGGCTCTTCGAGTCGCTTCTGGAGTTCGGGGTTGAACGAGTGCAATTGCACCAGGCCGTGGGGCTCCTTGCTGTAGCGTTGGGACCACTCGGGCTCTGACCAGTGGATGGCGGTGCCGATCCAACCGGAGAGCTCGTTTTCCCAGTAGTCCTCTTCTCCCCGCGCAATTTCGGCAAGTTCCGCGAGTCTTTCGGGCGCGGAGGGGTTAAAGTCGCGCTCCAACAGCGGCAGCAGAATGTGGCGTACCCGGTTGCGGGTGAATTTCGGATCGCGGTTGCTGGAATCCTCGCGCCAGGCCTGGCCGATGTCTTTGAGATAGTGCTCGATCTCGCGGCGGCGAATCGGGAGCAATGGGCGGATGACTTCGCCGCAAGGCTCATCGTATTCATCCTTCAGTTCGACGACCGGATGAATTCCACTCAGGCCGCGCGTGCCCGTTCCGCGGATGACGCGCATCAGGACGGTTTCAGCCTGATCGTCGAGAGTATGGCCGGTGGCGATTTTACCGAGGCGGGAAAAGCCGTCGGCATCGGGTTGCTGGAGTTCGCGAAAGAACTCGTAGCGCATTTCGCGAGCGGCTGCTTCGATACTGAGACGATGGGCGGCAGCTTTGGCGGCGACTTCACCGCTCGAGAGATGAAAGTGCAGTTTGTGCTCGCGGGCGAGGTCGGCGACGAATTTTTCGTCGTCGTCAGATTCGGTTGCGCGGAGTTTGTGATTGAAGTGGACGACGGAGAGGACGATTCCGAGCTCAGCGCGCAGTTCCAGGAACAGACGCAGCAGGGCCACGGAATCCGCGCCGCCGGAGACAGCCAGACCCAAGCGGTCGCCGGCTCTTAGCAGGTCCAAGCGGCGGACGTGGGTGAGAACGTTGTGTGCGAGGGAATGCACGCGAACATAGTACAACCCACGTGGGGACGGCCGCCCCCGGCCGTCCGGCCGAGCGAAGCTCCGGCTTTTTTCGTGGGTCGGCAACAACCGCGTGGGGGCAGACGCCCTCGTCTGCCCGGCGGAGCGAAGCTCCGCTCTTACGGATTCTGGCACGGCAAAACCCACCGACAGCGGAAGAATAGCTAGAGAGCGCGTTCGACGTGCCAGATTGGGATTAGCGAGTGAGGACTCAAACCGAAAACCCTGCCGGACTGGCGCCCGGCCGCCCAGACGAGGGCGTCTGGGCCTACGTGAACTATGCCAGATCTATAACCCCGGACTCTTCTCCGCGATCAGCTTCCTGATCTTCTCCACGAAATCCGCGGCCGGCATGTCTTCGGTTTTTTCTTTCCCCCGGGTACGCACGTTCACTTTGCCGGCCTCGGCTTCTTTATCTCCGACAACCAGCAGGAACGGAACTTTCTGCATCGCGTGTTCGCGGATCTTCGCGTTCATCTTTTCGTTGCGGGCGTCGACGTCCACGCGAACTCCTGCAGCTTTGAGTTGCGCCGCGACTTTGTTCGCGTACTCAGCGTGGCGCTCAGAGATCGGGATCATCACCACCTGTGCCGGCGACAGCCACACCGGGAACGCGCCCGCGTAGTGTTCGATTAAGACTCCAAAGAAACGCTCCACGGACCCATAGAGAGCGCGATGCACCATCAGCGGTTGCTTGCGGGTGCCGTCTTCGGCGACGTATTCGAGGCCGAAGCGTTGCGGCAAGTTGAAGTCGAACTGGACGGTAGAAAGCTGCCACAGGCGGCCGATCGCGTCGACCAGCTTGATGTCGATTTTAGGGCCGTAGAAGGCGGCCTCACCGGGTATCGTTTTGTATTCAATCTTCAGACTCTGCAAAACCTTTTCGAGCGAATGGATGGCCATGTTCCACTGGTCTTCGCTGCCTACGAAACTCTTCTTGTCGTTTGGATCCCAGGTGGAAAGTTCGGTCTGAAACTGGTCGAAGCCGAAATCTTTCAGGACGTCGCGCGCGAACTCCACGCAATCGGCAATCTCTTTTTCAATCTGGCCGGGAGTGCAGAAGATGTGCGCATCGTCCTGGGTGAACCCGCGCACGCGCAGCAGGCCGTGCATCACGCCCGAGCGCTCATAGCGATACACCGTTCCCAATTCTCCCAGGCGTACGGGCAGATCACGGTACGAGCGCAGCGCATCTTTGTAAATCAGGATGTGCCCCGGGCAGTTCATGGGCTTCAGGCGGTATTCCGCGTCATCGAGTTCCATGAAATCAAAAAAATTCTGCGCGTAGTAACCCTCGTGGCCGGAGGTGAAGAACAGCTGCCTCCGCATGACGTGCGGCGTATATACCAGCGAATAGCCACGCTTCACATACTGGTCGCGCATCCAGTCTTCCATCTCTTTGCGGATGATGCCGCCCTTGGGATGCCAGAAGATCAGCCCAGGCCCGGCCAGTTCCTGGATGGAGAACAGGTCGAGCTGCTGGCCGAGCACGCGGTGGTCGCGCTTCTTGGCTTCCTCGAGGCTGTTGAGGTAGGCGTCGAGATCTTTTTTCGAGAAAAACGACGTGCCGTAGATGCGCTGCAACTGCGGATTCTTCTCGTCGCCCAGCCAGTAGGCGCCGGCGATGTTCAGCAACTTGAAGGCCTTGATTTTTCCGGTCGACGGAATGTGCGGTCCGCGGCAGAAGTCGAGAAATTTGCCCGTCTTATAAATGGAGATCTTTTCATCGGGCTGGGTGAACTGCTCGATGAAGTGGCACTTCATGAAGTCGCCTTCGCCCTTAAACTTTTCGAGGCCCTCGCGCCGGGGCAAGAATTCGCGCGCGTAGGGAATGTTCTGCTGCGCCAGCTCCCGCATCTTTTTTTCGATCTTCTCGAGATCCTCGGGCGTGAAGGGCGTGGGGCGGTAGAAGTCGTAGAAGAAGCCGTTCTCGGTGGCGGGGCCGTGGCCGAGTTTGGCCTCCGGAAAAAGCTCGAGGACGGCAGCGGCGAGCAGGTGCGCGGACGAGTGCCGGTAAACCTGCAACGCTTCCGGGTCGCGTTCGGTGAGAATGCGGAGTTCGGTGTCTTTTTCCAGCGGCCGGGTCAGGTCGATGAGGTCGCCGTTGGTCTTGGCGACCAGGGCCGCGTCGGCCAGCCGGGGGCTGATCGACTTGGCGACGTCGAGCGCGGTCGTGCCCTTGGGGAATTCTTTGTCGCTGCCGTCGGGAAGCTTGATATGAATGTCTGCCATGATTTTGCTGCTCGTGGTGTGCTGAAACCTTTGAGTTTAAAGGAGGGAGGGGGGAGGGTCAATGCGCACAGGATTTCGTCGACCATGCCGCCGGCCTCTGTGTCGGTTCCTTCGAGCTCACCTTAGCTTTTGCGAATCCGGAACGTCATACTCCGTCACTACCGTTACCTTAGCGACGGCTTTTGCGGCGGGATTTTCCTCACTAGTCGCAGCCACGTGATAAAGGCCCACATGTCGGGGAGCTGTATAAATTCCATCTTCGGTGATGCGCCCGCCATTGCGCTCTGCAACCGCCCATCGTATTCCAGTGCTTTCAGTGCCTCGAACGACGGCTTCAAACGTCTGCGTTTGTCCAACGTGGACAGTTGCCTCTGGCGGATTGATGGTTACGGAGGCGGAGTCCTGCTTGACGCCTTGGCGTGGAGTCGGGACGAAGGAAATGGTCGGGAACGGCGACAGGAGGGCGATGGTGAGGACAATTTGAAAGTGGCTCATCGACATGGGCCGCCTCGGTAGCGCAGTCTAGCATTCCGCCATTTCTTCCGCGAGGAGCGCGCGTGGGGTGGACTATCGATGGAGATGATGTAGGCTAGCCGAAACGCTTCTCGATACGGACTGGGTTGTAGCTGGACAGTCCTGAAATGAAAGGTCGCGAGTCTCATGCCCAGAAGATACTGGCTTACGGTCTTGTTGCTTACATTCCTCCCGGTTTGGTTGTTCAGTCGAGACGAGAAAGATGCTGCCGTCATCTCCGTCGATGCTGCGCACGCCGGGGCCGCAATCTCTCCGGCGATGTTCGGCATTTTTTTTGAAGACATCAACTTCGGCGCTGACGGCGGACTCTATCCTGAGCTCGTCAAGAACCGGTCATTCGAGTTCCAGGAACCCCTGACCGGCTGGCATGAGGTGATGGGTTTCAGCACTAAAGGCCTCGATCGTCCAAAGGGTGAACTCAGCATTCGTACCGAGGAGCCTCTCAACCAGTCCAACCCGCACTATCTCAGGGTGCGCGTCTACGAGCCAGGGTACGCATTCTGGAACACCGGCTATCGTGGCATCGGAGTGGAAGGCGGCAGCGAATACCGGTTCTCCGCTTATGTTCGCAGCGGCGGACCGAAAGCCATCCGCGCCACCCTCACGGATGAGGGCGGTCACGAAATCGGAAGCGGGAAACTCGAAGGCTTCGACGGGTTGTGGAAGCGATATGAGACCGTCATTCGCACGAACGCTACCGTGCAGCGCGCACGAATAACCTTCTTCGTTGACGAAGCGGGGCAACTCGATCTCGACATGGTATCGCTGTTCCCCGTGGACACGTGGAAACACCGCCCGAACGGATTACGCAAAGACCTGGTGCAACTGCTCTACGATATGCACCCCGGATTCCTTCGCTTCCCCGGAGGTTGCATCGTCGAAGGCCGCCTGTTGGCGACGCGCTATCGCTGGAAGACCACGGTGGGCGACATCGCGGAAAGACGAACCCTCATCAATCGCTGGAACGATGAATTCGACTTTCGGCCCGCTCCGGACTACTTCCAGTCATTCGGCCTGGGTTTTTATGAATACTTCCAACTGGCCGAGGACATTGGCGCCGCGCCGTTGCCCATCCTGAACTGCGGCATGGCCTGCCAGTTCAATTCCAGTGAGACGGCCGCGGTCGACCAGCTCGACGAATATGTGCGCGACGCGCTCGACCTCATTGAATTTGCAAACGGCCCGGTCACCTCGCCCTGGGGCAAGTTGCGGGCGCAGATGGGGCACCCCGAGCCGTTTCATCTCACCATGATGGGCGTAGGCAACGAGCAGTGGGGATCGCGCTACGTGGACCGCTACAAAGTGTTCGCGGCCGCTTTGAAAGCGCAGCATCCGGAGATCAAGCTCGTCGTCGCCGCCGGACCGTTTCCGACGGGCGAGCCGTTCGACAGCATGTGGGCAACCTGGCGAACGCTCAAGGCCGATATTGTGGACGAACACTACTATATGGCTCCCGAGTGGTTCCTCGCGAACAGCGGGCGCTACGACCGCTATGACCGGTCGGGACCGAAGGTCTTCGCCGGTGAGTATGCCGCGCAAACCGTGGGCGTGACGAGTGGTGACAACCGCAATAACTGGAAGTCCGCAATTACCGAAGCCGCTTTCATGACCGGTCTGGAGCGCAACGGGGACGTTGTGCAGATGGCCTCCTATGCGCCGTTGATGGCGCACGCCGATGCCTGGCAGTGGAAGCCGGACGAGATCTGGTTCGACAATCTGCATTCCTACGGCACTCCGGATTACTACGTGCAAAAAGTGTTCGCCAACAACGTTGGGACGCGCATCGTCCCAGTCACACCGCAGGCCGAAGCCGGCCTCTACACCAGCGCATCGCTCGACGAGCGCAATCACGAACTGATCGTGAAGGCCATCAACTACTGGCCCACTCCGAGGCCGGCAGAGATCCGGTTGAACGGGATCCATGTGTCCGGTGCAGCGAAGGTCACAACTCTGGCGAGCGCAGACCTGAACGCCGAAAACAGTTTCGATCACCCCACGGCCGTAGCGCCGGAATCCTCCACCCTTGAAGTGAAAGCCGGAACGAATGCGGTGGTGTTGCGGCCGTACTCCGTGACGGTGTATCGCATTCCGGCTCAGTGAGGCTCCAGTAAAGAATCTCCTTATGCCTGTGCCCCTCGTCAAAGCGGACCAAGTCGGATCGGCAGCGTTTCCAGAAAAAGGAACGAGCACGATGCCCCAGCTCAAAGGGTTCGTGAACAGATATTTCTATTTCGTGATGTCGCTGCTGTTCGCGACGCTCGTGACGTGGGGCTTCAGCCGTACGGTCATCGACAGTCTCTTTCACGCCACCCCTCCGAGGCCCTTCCTGCTGTGGATTCATGGGGCGGCATTCGCGGGTTGGGTGGCATTCTTCATCGCACAGTCCACGTTGGTACGCGTACACAAAGTGAGCTGGCATCGCTTCTTGGGATGGTTTGGAGCCGGGCTCGCCGCGGTGATGGTGCCGCTGGGCACCGCCATAGCCATTGTCATGGCACGATTTGACACTGTTCAACTCCATCAAAGCGGCGCAGATGCTTTTCTGGCGATCCCGTTCTACGACATGATCGCCTTTGCCGTGATCATTGCGCTTGCCATCTATTGGAAGAGGAGGCCCGAAATCCACCGGCGGCTCATGTTTGTCGGGACCTGCGGGCTCATGGACGCGCCCCTTGCCCGCTTTGACTTTTTGTTCGACCACAATCTCTTCCTTCATTGCCTAGACCTTCTGATCGCACTCGGCGTCACGCGCGATCTTGTCGTAGATCGGCGCGTACACAAGATGTATCTCTACGCCCTACCCGCATTGATCGTTGGCCAAAGCCTTGCGTTATACCTGTGGCGTATCAATCCTCCCTGGTGGCACACGATCACCCACGCAATCTTGAGATAGTCCCCTGAACCCTTCCCGGGTCTCAGTCGGGCTACGTCTTCGGTGACCTACTCGCCCCTGCCCCCGGTTGCTACCGTTGAGGCCAGCAGGACAGAAAGGACAGGTTTGGCTTTTCTATGGCGAAATCCTCGTTCAAGCTGAAGATTCTGTATGGTGAAGGCGATGCGGAAGTATTGGCGGCACAGGCGGAGTCGGTGCAGAAAGCCGGCCATCAGGTGACCACAACAGTCGGCCGCAAGGGCGTGGAAGAGGCGCTCAAGAAAGATGCCTTCGACCTGGTGATGCTCGGACCGACGCTTACCCGCAACGACCGTCACCACTTGCCCTACATGGTGAAGAAGTCGCACCGGGGCACGCGCGTGCTAGTCATGCACGCCGACGGCGGACGGCATCCTTACGTGGACACGGCCACCGACACGGGGCGGAGCATCGAGTCGATTCTCGAGACCATCGCTTCGATGATGGAGCAGCAGAAAGCGGTAGTGTCTCGATAGAGCAGAAATCTCAACAAGCAGGGGCGGCCGCCCTTTGCCGTTGCCCGAGCGCTTTTTCTGCCACCTGACACCTGTACCAAGGTTCGGTTACCATAGGAAACAAGTCCCGGGCGATTCCCCCGGGCATCCCCCGCATCCAATCCATTTATGACGAAAAAGCTGATTTTCATTGCGATTCTTGCGCTGGCCGCGTCGTTCGCCCCGGCGCAGGATAAGGCCTCGATCCTGAAACCGCCCAAGGGCGCCTCCGTCGCCATCGTGATCTTCGAGGACCTGGAGTGTCCCGACTGCGCGCGGGCGGCGCCGCTGGTCGAAGAAGCGGCGCGCACTTACAAGATCCCCGTTGTGCGGCACGACTTCCCGCTGCCCATGCATCCCTGGGCGTGGGATGCGGCGATCCTGGCCCGCTACTTCGATACGCATTCCAAGGTGCTGGGCAACGACTTCCGCGACACCGTGTTCCGCCACCAGCTGGAGATCACCAAGGACACGCTGCGGTCCTTTGCCGAGAAGTACGCAGCGTCGCACAAGATTGACCTGCCATTCGTGGTCGACCCGGAAGGCAAGCTGGCCGCGCTGGTCAACGCTGACCGGGATCTGGGCAAGACGTTGGAATTGCAGCACACCCCCACCCTGTATGTGGTGAGCAACAAGCACGCAGGAACGCCGTTTGTCGAGGTGGTGGACCGCAGCCAGCTGTTCCAGCTGATCGACACGATGAAAAAGGAATAGTTAGGGCAGGGGCGGCCGGGCTGCTCGGGGAGACTTTCGTAACTCATTGATGGGGTGCCGGTTAGCCTCCAGCCGCGGGAAACCCGTAGCTATTTCTAGGGGATATCACGTACAATACGAGTGCGTTTGATCTTTGCGGTTCTATGCACTCTGCAGTTTCTCCGCTTACCGGCGTGACCTGCCTGCACCAGTCCTGCGAGTTTCAGCGCAACATCTACCAGTAAAGGAAACAAAGCAACACCATGGAAACAGGAACAGTAAAGTGGTTCAACGACGCCAAGGGTTATGGTTTCATCAGCCGCCAGAATGGTGAGGATGTATTCGTACATTTCTCCGCCATCCAGTCGGGAGGATTCCGCAGCTTGCAGGAAGGCCAACAGGTTCAGTTCGACGTGGTCAAAGGCCCCAAGGGCTGGCAGGCCGAGAACGTGAAGGCTGTCTAACCACTTTCTCTGAAAATTGAATCGAGGGGCGGCCGCGAGGCCGCCCTTTGTATTTGGAAGAACAGTCGCAAGTCTTCAGTCGCTCGTCGTCAGGAAAGCAGTCGTCAGCCGTCAGTCGTCAGGAAAGGCCATGTTTTTCCTTGCGACTTGCGACTGACGACTTGCGACTCCCTCCGCTTGCGACTTCTGCACGTTCCATTCATCATTAATTGATCATGTCGCTTCGGCTGGCCAGTCTCGTTATTCTGCTAAACATTCACGCTTTCGCGGGGATCGTCGACGACGTCCGGATTGCGCTTGCCCAGAATCAGTTCACTGCTGCCGATAAGGAATTGAATTCTTACAAGGCGCAGCGCGGGGCGACTCCCGAGTACCTGGAGGCCCTTTCCTGGATGGGCCGGGCCGCGCTCGACATGCAGCAGTATTCGCAGGCGGAAAGTTATGCGAAGCAGACCGAGACGTTGGCTCTCCAGCAACTGAAGAATCGAAAACTCGATGCCGAACCGCAGTTGCCGATCGCGCTCGGGGCGGCGCTCGAGGTGCAGGCCAGGGCGCTGGCGGCGCGTGGCCAGAAGGCTCAGGGAATCGCGCTGCTGCGAAGCGCGCTGCGCGCCTACGGCGACACATCGATTGCGCCGCGTCTGCACAAGAACCTGAACCTGCTTACGTTCGTGGGCCAACCCGCGCCGGCGCTGCGCAGCGGCGAGTATCTGGGGATGCCGCCGGTGTCGCTGGCGCAACTCAAAGGCAAGCCGGTACTGCTGTTCTTCTGGGCGCACTGGTGTGGAGACTGCAAAGGCGAGTCGCCGATCCTGGCGCGGTTGCACTCCGAGTTCCAGGGTCTCACCATCGTCGCCCCGACGCAGCTCTACGGATACGCAGCCCGCGGCGAGGATGCCACGCCCCAGGCCGAACTAGCGTACGCCAATACCGTGTGGCAGCAGTATTACGCAGGGTTGCAGGGAATTTCAGTACCTGTGAGCAAGCAGAATTTCAACGTCTACGGTGCGAGCACGACGCCGACGCTGGTGCTGGTCGATCGCAGCGGAAAGATCGCCTTCTACCATCCCGGAGCTCTGCCCTATGAAGAGCTGCGCGCGGCGATCGAGAAGGTAATGAAGGGGTAGGGACGGAGTCGGCTACCTCGTTCAAATCGGGAATCCCCTAATGATATGAGCCGCAGGGATTTCGGGAGGGCGGGTTTTGCCGCGATTACGAAAAATTACTGTCGTAACTTTCTGTGATTCCCAGCCCGCCGGATACTGGGGGCGGGACTCTCCCGATGAAAAAGACAGGTCTCTTGGCGGCTGTGCTCATGGGGTTCTTGTTTGCGCAGTCTGCAATTGGCGCCGACGACGTGACCGTGGGCCCGCGGCACTTGCGTCGCTACGTGCAGCCGACCTTGCCCGATCTTGCCAGAACAATGGATCTCAAGGGCACCGTGAAGCTCGAGGTCGAAATCGCTCCCAACGGAAAAGTTTCATCGGTCAAGCCGCTCGGCGGACATCCGCTGCTGGTCGATTGCGCGGGCAGAGCGGTGAAGAACTGGCAGTTCGACACAGCCGCGCAAACCACAACCGGACCGGTCACCATCATCTTTCACTAAGCTGCTTTGGACGCGCCTTGATCGGAGACGGCCCGCCGGTCGTGATCACCTTTCAATAGGCAGCTCTGAAATCAGTTCAGCCAGGGCGATCAGGCCCATTCCTCCTCTAAAAATGGAAGCGGCACTTCAGCTGAAACGCCAGTTCGCGTGGATTGGTGAAGTGCGATCCCCCGAAGGTGTTGCTGTTGTCGAGCATGTAGTGGTTGTTGCCCACGTTGAGCGCGCTCAGGCGCAGGGTCCAGTTCTCCCCGAACGATTTGCCCAGGGACAGATCGACCGTGGTATGCGCCGGCAGGTGTCCGGGGCCATTCCCGTCCAGGAACCCCGAACCGTAGTTGACGTTCACAGCCGTCCAGGCGAGCCGCGGCAGGGTGACGTTGAGTCCGGTGCTCACCGTGTCGCGCTGATCGTGGTCGAGAAAGAAGTAGCCATCGTCGGGCGGCGAGAAGTCGGTGAGTCCTCCCGTGATCGCCCCAGCCCCTTCCGCGTACTGGTGCGAGTAAGCAAGGTGGAACTGGGCGCGGCCCGCGATGCGCGGCGAGTGCGCGGTGGCTTCCCAGCCACGAATGCGCGCGCGATCGATGGTCAGCGGAAAGAAGATGTTCGAGTTGCCGAGCACGTCGTGATCGAAGAAGTTGTTCGCGGCGGTGCGGAAGTTTGCCACGTCGAAGGTCCAGCCCGCCAGGGGAATGGTGAGGCCGAACTCCCGCTGCTCATCACGCTCGCCGTGGAGTGGGAGAAAACCGCAGTCCGCGCTGTTGCACTGCGCCAGGATCGTGCCCGAAACGGTAAGCAGCGGCGGGGCCTGGTAGTACCGCCCCCAGAACGCGCGCGCCACCCAGTGGAGTTTGGGAATCTGGAGGGCAGCGCCTAGGCGCGGATCCGCCGCATTTTCGCTGATCGGATGATTGCCTCCCAGTAGCGTGTTCGTGCCGGTTCCGCCGTAGTGGGTGAGCCGCACCCCGCCGTTCAACGTCAGCCAGCGGGTGAGCTTGTATTGGTCTTCGAGGAACAAGGCGCTCACGCTGCCCCAGAGAGTCTCGCGCTGGCTGACCGGCGGATTGCTGCCATCGCTGGTCACAATCCCAAGCAGCTGGTTGTCGCGCTGGCCGAACACCTGGAATCCGGTGTGTAAGTTGTGGTGTCCGCGCGTAACCGCTAGCGACACCACGCCGCCAATGTAGTTGGAACCGCGGTCATCCTGCGGGATCAGGAGGTTCGGGTCGGGCGTGCCCGTGTAATCACCAATATAGTGGGCGCGATTGAAATGATAGAAGGGCGAGACAGTGAGCACGACGCCGGTTCCTGCCGTATGCAGCCAGGAAAAATTAACGAAGGTATCGCGCTCGTTTTCGACGTCGCGGAATCCCTGGGTTTCGGAATCCGGAGTGTTCGGGACTTGATAGTGATCGCCGCGCACTGACGTGATCAGGCGCAACTGGTCGGAAGGCGACTGGTTGAAGATGAGCGATCCGAAGCCGCTCAGGCCGTCCGCCAGATTATGAAGATTCTCCGATGCGGGCGTCTCCAGGCCCAGATCCGTGCGATATCCGGAGAGGCTTCCGTACCAGGCGAATCGATCGGTGTGGTCCCCGAGGCTGATCTGCGGGTTGGTTGCGTTGTAGCTGCCGTAGCCAAGCACCGCCTCACCCTGTCGGTTGCGTTCGAAGCCGGACCGGGTTACGACGTTGAAGACGCCGTAGGTGCGGTCGCCGTACTCGGCGTTGTAGCCGCCGCGCTGCACTTCGAGATAGTCGATGTCCTTGGGATCGAACTGCGGCCCGACGTTGGAAGCGATATTGGTGTTCGGCACGGGCACGCCGTCGAGCAGCCAGGAAACCTGGTGGCCGCCGCGGAGGTGCAACTGGTCGTGGACCATGTAGGCGCCGGGCGTATAGTCGGTGACCATGGCCAGGCTGTTGGCCTGGTCGGCGCCGGGCGTTTCATTGATCGCAGCGCGGTTCACGATGTTGGTGCTGGTGGACGACTCGGGATTGATGGTGGGGGCAACGTCCTGCACTTCGATCGTCTCCGCTGCGTGGGCAACGGTGAGCGAAAAATGCGGTTTGGCATCGCGTCCGGCGGTGATCACCAGGGTCTGTTCTTCGGTGGCGAAACCCTGGACTTCCACTATGACGCGATATTCTCCGAGCGGCACGTTCTCGAAAACGAACTCTCCGGCTTCGTTGCTGACGGCGGATTGGACCCACTCTGAGGTGCTCGAGCGCAGCGTGGCCTTGGCGTCCTGCACCGGCCGGTGCTGGGGATCGTGGATCAACCCGTGCACCGAGCCGAATATGCTCGCGCTGGCGGCGACTGAG
Organism: uncultured Acidobacteriaceae bacterium; assembly: GCA_964641665.1. Classification (GTDB taxonomy): domain Bacteria; phylum Acidobacteriota; class Terriglobia; order Terriglobales; family Acidobacteriaceae; genus Gp1-AA133. The sequence goes on along the minus strand of CAZXKO010000114.1, from coordinate 38,018 downwards.
AACAAAAGCACGCCGGCAACTAACGCCTCTTGAATCAGGTTCCGTCTCATAAGTCCTCAAATAGCTAGTCTGAAAGCGACTCCGATAGCTTCGCGACTCGAGGAGGTGGTGCGGTGCAGCGGGACGAGGATTCGTCTTTCGCGATACCAGCAGCCAAAATCCCTCGGGGGGAGATCGCTCAGGATGACTGGGTCTTAGAGGACGGGAGGAGCGCGAACCGGGCGGAAAAGCGCGAGTTCAAGCGAGCGCACCAGGTCGTGGGACGTGACAACCAGCGGGGCCGCCGCTTGTTGCGATCGCGTGCCTGCCTGGCCCGACACCTGCGCCCATTGCGAGCGGGCCAGCGAGCGGCAGCACTCGTGGTCACAGCAGCACTGGCTGGAATCGAGTATCTGGTCGGAGGGAACGGACTCGACCTTCGCGACTTCTTGCGTGGCGTGATGGTGATGGCACGCGGGCGTTGCGTCTGCCTGGGCTGCGGGCAATGACTTGCGGGCGCAGTGCGCGCCTGAGGCCTGCATGGGCATCGGCATCGCTGCCGCCATCGGGGCAAACGTCCCCGCAAGCAGGACCAACAGCGAGAAACTGGCGATGAGCCGGCGCATATTCGGCAATTACTGTTTGGTAATCCCCACACTCCGCAAGCCGGAGCGCTTGCGTGTCGTAAGCAGAGGGCAGATTTCGGGTTCGTACAATCCCCCGGTCAGGCGCTAGGCGGAGGAGCCTTGGCGTTTCAGTAAATCGCTGAAAGCAAATGATCTTGCAGTCGGGGTGGCAAGTGACGGGAGCCCTTTTTGATCTACTCCATGGCGGTGCGAAAGGCCCTTCCTGGTTAATGGTCCCCTGCGACGGTTACTTGCGGCCCGCGATGAACCGCAGATTCCTCCTGCCTGGCTTCGCTCGCGTGTCGGAATGACCACATGATGGGCATGGCCCGGGCGATCCGGAAGGACCCGAATCCGCAGGCTGTGAAGTCGTGCTCTTCCCGAGAACTGCTTCCACGACTTTCGGTCCCCTGGTCGCTGATTTTCCCCGCCGACGCGGTTGAGACGCTAACTTCCGGCGTGGTAGCATCCTGAGTTTTGGCAGGTGACGTTGGGTTGGCCTGTATCGTGTCCTTATCCTCATTTTCGGGCCGAAGTCTTCTCTCTTCCCCAAGCCTGCTGAAGGAGTGAACCCGTGAAAGTTTACGAAGGTGCAAATGTCCGTAACGTGGCCCTGGTGGGTCACGGGCATGCAGGCAAAACCTCGTTAGTCTCGGCCGCCCTCTTCACCTCGGGCACAACCCAGCGCTTGGGCCGCGTGGATGACGGAACCGCCCCCACCGACTACGACGAGGAGGAAATCGCCCGCAAGATGTCGATTGGGACGGGCATTGCATTTGCCGAATGGGGCAAGACCAAGATCAACCTGCTCGACACCCCCGGGTTCAGCATGTTCGTGCACGAGGCCAAGACCGTGATGCCCACGGTGGAGGCGGCGCTGGTGGTAGTCGACGGCGTTGCGGGCGTGGAAGTTGTCACGCAACGCGTCTGGGGCTATGCGGAAGAAATCAACCTGCCCCGTGTGATCGTGGTGAACCGCATGGATCGCGACCGCGCTGATGCCGAGCGCGTCCTGGAATCGCTGAACACTGCATTCGGCCGCGCCGTGGTTCCGCTTCAGTTTCCCATTGGCAAGGAGAAGAATTTTACCGGCGTCGTCGACCTGGTGAAGATGAAGGCATACACCTACGAGCTGGGTGGCAACGGCAAGGGAAAGGAAGGCGAGATTCCGGCTGATCTGGCGGCGGCGGCGCAGGAAGCCCACGAGAAACTGGTCGAGCTGGTTGCCGAGGGCGACGACAAGCTGATGGAGGAATTTTTCGAGAAGGGCACCATCCCGGAGGAGCACCTGATTCCGGCGCTGCACGACGCAATCCGCGAGGACAAGATTTTTCCGGTGCTGTTTACTTCAGGCCTGGGCAACGTCGGTGTCGACAAGCTGATGGACTTCCTGGTCGACTACACGCCAGCGGGCACCGAACACACGGTGCTTCACGGCGCGGCGGGCAGCAATGGGCAAGGGCCGGAACGTCATGTGGCCGATTCTGACGCACTCTCCCTGTTCGTGTTCAAGACGGTGTCCGATCCCTTTGCCGGACGCATCTCCTACTTCAAGGTCTATAGCGGAGTGCTGAAGAACGAGGCTTCGGTGCAGAACTTCACCCGCAACTCGCAGGAGAAGCTGGCTCACATCTCGGCGATGCAGGGCAAAAATTCCGTGGCCGTCAACGAACTGCACGCCGGGGACATCGGCGCCGTGGCGAAGCTGCGCGACACCCTCACCGGCGACACTTTGGGGGATAAATCAGCCCCAATCCAGTATCCGAAGGTCACCCTGCCCGAGCCTGCCATTACATTTGCCATTGAACCCAAAAGCCGCGCCGACGAAGACAAGCTCGGCCCCGGCATCCACAAGCTCATGGAAGAAGACGCCATGTTGCGCTTCTTCCGCGATCCGCAGACCAAGGAGTTCCTGATCGCGGGAACCGGCCAGCAACACATCGAGGTCATCGTCTCGAAGCTGAAGAAGCGCTACCACACCGAAGTAAACCTCAAGGCGCCCAAGGTTCCTTACCGCGAGACCATCCGCGGCAAGGCCGACGTGCAGGGCCGGCACAAAAAGCAGACCGGCGGCCACGGACAGTATGGCGATTGCAAGATCAAGATGGAGCCGCTGCCGCGCGGCGGGGATTTCGAATTCGTCAATGACATCTTCGGCGGCGCGATTCCCAGAAACTTTATTCCGGCGGTCGAGAAAGGCATTCGCGACGCGGCCGCCCGCGGATATCTGGCGGGCTTTCCGGTCGTGGATTTCCGCGTGATTCTGTATGACGGCTCCTACCACGACGTTGACTCCAACGATCTGTCGTTCCAGATGGCCGGACGGATTGCGTTCAAGAAAGCCATGGAAGTCGCCAAGCCGACGCTGCTCGAACCGATCATGCAAGCGGAAATCACCGTACCCGACGAGTTCGCGGGCTCGATTATGGGCGACTTGAACAGCCGGCGTGGGCGCATCCAGGGCATGGACAACAAGGCCGGCAACACCGTGGTCAAAGCCGAAGTGCCCATGGCCGAGATGCTCACCTACGGCGCCGACCTCACCTCGATGACCCAGGGGCGCGGCAGCTTCAACATGGAAATGAATCACTACGACATCGTGCCGGCACAGCTGCAGGAGAAGATCGTCGAGAAGGCAAAAGCCGAGCGGGGCGAGGTGAAGGAAGAGGAAGAGTAATTCTCGGTTCTTAAGCTCCCAGTGGATGGAGGGCGGCCCGTGGGCCGCCTTCTTGTTTCTTTTGCTCAGCTTCTCGCCGCAGCGGATGCGTGCGTCTTGGCCAGCGACTCCAGCGCCGGCAATGAACTCGGCGCTACCAGCGTGAGATCGGAGGGCATCACGCCCGTCTGCAGCGCTGCGTTCAGCATTCCAAGAGCCTGACCGGCGAGAGGTGGGATCACCACGGTCGCGGCGAGCGCCCCGCTCTTCACCCACGCTTGTCCCGTCTTGGGCACGCCGTCGCACCCGAGGTAAGGCAACTTGAGCCAGCGGTCGCGGGCATTGGTGTCCTGCAATTCGTGAAATGCCTTGCGGGCGCCCATCGCCATGCCGTCATTCTGGGCCATGATCACATCCATATGGGCCTGCTGCGAAGTCGACAGACGCAGCCAGGCGGAGAGCGCTTTGTAGGCGCTGGCTTCGGTCCATTGCCCGCGCACGTTCTTTATTTGCACGCCAATGGGCTTGGTCTGTTCCATGCCCTCCGTACGCAGCATGGCTGTCGTGTTGTCGGAGGGCCCCTGGATGCAGAGAGCAGCCCCGCCCTTGGGCAGAAGGACTTCGAGTTGGCGGCCCTGGATGCGGCCGACTTCCTGGTTGTCGGCGGTAACAGAAAAAATCGGAACCTTGTAAGTGCGGCGCAACTGGGAGATATATTCGGCGCCGCGATTCAGGACGACCCAGCCGATCCCGGCAGCCGCGGCGGCGCGCGCCACCTGGGGCAGGGCCGTGCCGCTTACCGATTCGATGATGATGCCATCGGGGAGGGCGTCGGAACTGGACTGCACGATCTTCAGAACCTGCTGGCTTTGCTGGATGGCATCGTTGTCGGCGAAGACGATTTGCACGTCCACGCCCAGGCGGCGTGCTGTTTCCTCGGCGGACGTGGCCTGTTCGATCTGGTAATCGTTGTCTTGGGTGATCAGAGCGACGACAAACCGAGGCTTCTTCATCGAAGTCTCCTTACAGCCCGCGATTGTAGCGTTGTTTCACGCCTAAGCGCTCACTTAGGTACCGCGCGATGATGACGAGAGTAACCGTGAATTAGCGAGCGCGGAATGAGGGTTTTTACTCATAAATAGGCAGCGAAGTCGATCCGGGAACGGACCGGACAGGAATCTCACTGTCCCCGACTTACGTTGACGGGGATAGCTATAGAGGGGCGGAAAATCCGGCCACCCCCATGCGAATGTCGATCAGTTCAGTGGGACCGCGTATCGATGGGCGTCAATGTGGCGGGGGGGGGCGCGCGGCGGACGGGTGCGCCGGTGGACATGGGGGCGGGTTGGGGTGAGATCCAAGAGGGTCGGTATACTATTTCGCTTTCCCCAGTGTTCATGCGGCTCTGAGCGCTATGGCATGCATTCAACCCGTGTCAAATACGAGGTTTCGCGATGTGCCTGCGTTCCGCATCGTGGTACGATAGTGGCAAAGGAGAAGAGCCTTTATAAAAGGTTGGCTCCGCCCGGCGCTACTCTTGTTCGCTGGGTTTGTGATTGGATTTGTGGTCGGTCACCGTACGACCGGACCGACTTCGCTTGGCGGGATTGCTGTTGATTGCTGTGACGCGCAAGGCAAGCTTGTGCCTGATACATGGGGCGAAAAATTTTACGCTGTGACGTTGAGTTGTGCACCGGGCCAAACTGCGCGAGTACACCAACCACCGCCCGCGTCACCTGCCGCACAAGATCAAAAGAATCCGGCACCGGCGAAGTGAGCAGCATGTGAAACACATCCTCGCGCTTCCGCTCGTGGCAAAAGCAATCGGCTTTGCCGTCTTGGTCGGTGTGGCCCTGTGGGCTCGTTGAAACACAAAGCGGTTTCAGAAGTGAGCGGGGCGGCGATCAAGGCGGTGGAGTCCAAGGTGTTGCTATGGTTTGCCAAGAAACTCTATGCTGCCGCTCCGCCTCTGACCGCCGCGCTCGCCCCCGCGCAGTGCCACAATGAAATAACGTACGGAGGTATCTTTCAGGGCTACCACCAATTATGCCAACCCACCGCACGAACGCTACTTCACCCTAGAACATGATGGTGTAATCACCAAGGTTCCGGTGATGCCCACGAACTTCTTTCAGGCGTACAGCTTGGGGAGTTCGTTGAGATAGATACGCCGACCGGCGTTTACACCGACACGGAAGTTGTGCAGCGGGTGCGAATGGGGATAAGCACGAGGGCGCGAGGGCCTTATGCGCAAGGCCCTTGCCGGATACTGAGGGCCAAGACTGTATTTGGTAGAGGGGCTGAAGTAGTCGAGGCGGCTTTTCGAGCGGCTCACTTGCGCGTCGGGCTAAAGAATCACCCGCTGATCCCCCACGCGCCATGTCACCCGCTCACGGTCCAGATACTCGAGTAGCGGAATCGCATACTTCCGGCTCACACCCGTCAGCTCCTTGAATTTACCCACATCGATCTTCGCCACGCCCGCGACCGTCGCTTTCGTCTTGTAAGCCGCCAGTTGCTTGCGCAGCTCCGCCAGCGCCGACTGGTGGAACACCAGCTCCTCCGACACCTTCACCAGCACCTTATCGCGCAAAAGCAGCGTGACAATCTTCTGCGCCCGAGTCTTGTCCAATTTCAAGCCGGCCAGCACGTTGTACAGCGCCGGCACCTGCAGCCCCGCTGACGAAAACGCCTGCTCGATGATCTTCTTCGACTCGGCCTCTTCGTCCTTCATGACCACGCCCCGGCCGGGCAGATGGACCAGATCGCCGCTCACCTCGAGCTTCTTCTCCTCGCTCATTCTCTTCAGCGCGTGCTCGAATACCTCGACCGGAAGACTGGCCTGCTCTCGTAGCTCTTCCCGGCTGATGCCGCCAACTAGGGGATTCGCGGCGTGGAACGCCTGCACCGTTTCGCGCAGTTGCGCCTGCGCCATCACAAACGCCATGGCCGAAACCAGCACCGCACCGCAGCGCACCAGGGCAGCGCTTGCCGCCAGGTGGGCGGCTTCCTCCACTCGGATATTCATTTCGCCGGGCACATCCGTCAACCGCAGCCCCGCCGTCCCCCGCCGCGCCGCGCGCGCGGTGAGGACCTCTTGGGGCGAACCCGACGCCATCTTCGCCAGAAACGCGGCCACATCGTGCTGCGGCTTCCTGCGCGGCAGAGGCGATGCGTCCAGCACGATTCCCCCGCCGATCGTGACCACGGGCGAAAACTGCCGCAGGATGAAACGGTCGCCGGGTAGCAGCAGGCTGGGCTCGGCCAGCCTCAGATGCACCAATTGCTCGTCCCCCGGCTTCAGTTGCTTGCTGTCCAGCATGCGGGCCTCCGCGATCGTCTCCATCGTGTAGGCGTGAAAATGAACCCGCGCGCCGTGCTTGAGTGGTTTCGCCGAAGGCAGCAAAGCCAACCGCGTGTCGACTCGCGTTGTGGGATGAAACGTCTCCGGCGCTGCCAGCATCATCCCCCGTGCCAGGTCCTCGACCGTCACGCCCGCGAGATTCAGCGCGGTGCGCTCTCCCGCGATCGCCTGGTCCGCGGACTCGCCGTGCACCTGCACCCCGCGCACCCGCACCCGCCTGCCCGTCGGGAACACCTCCAGTTCGTCTTCCTTGCGAATCGTCCCGGCAACCAGTGTGCCCGTGACCACCGTGCCAAAGCCCTTCATGGTGAACACGCGGTCGATGGGCAACCGGGTCAGCGCGTTCGCATCTTTCGCCGGAACTTCAGCAGCGACCTTCGCGAGCGCCTGCTTCAGTTCAGGCAGGCCTGCGCCGGTCAGGGAACTCACCGCGATGATTGGCGAGTAGGGTGGGTTCGTCGCCACGGCTGACTTGTTCGATGGCGGATCGCTGGCTGCTGAGTGCTGACTGCTGAGCGCTGAACGCTGAACGGCGTCCTCGTTGTTTCCGGATGCACCGCCCCCCGCGCGGTTCGGATCGAGGAATGACCGGCGCAGAAACTCTTCCACTTCGAGACGCACCACGTCGAGCGTTTCGGCATCGACTGCGTCCGATTTGGTCAGCACCGTGATCCCGCGCCGCACCGCCAGAAGCCGGCAGATGTCGAAATGCTCGCGGGTCTGCGGCTTGATGGACTCGTCAGCGGCAATCACCAGCAAAACCAGGTCGATCCCGCCGACCCCCGCAAGCATGTTGCGCACAAACTTTTCGTGTCCCGGAACATCGACGAAGCCAAGCCGGAGCTTTTCACCGTTGGGCGCCGGTAACTCCAGGTGAGCGAACCCGATGTCGATGGTGATGCCGCGCCGCTTCTCCTCCTCGAGCCGGTCGGCGTCGATGCCGGTGAGCGCCTTCACCAGCGCCGTCTTCCCATGATCGATATGCCCGGCCGTGCCTACGATGACGGACTTCATTGCCGGGAACAGTATAGGGGCTGAAGCCCCCGTCGTTGGCCGTTGGCCGTTGGTCGTCGGTCGTTGGCTTTGGCTGATGGCTGACAGCGGTTGCTGATGGCTTTAGGCCGATAACCAACTCTGACAGCCGAGAGTTGCTATACCCAATCCCCATCGATCTGTCATCCCGAGCGGAGTGAGGCGGCAGCCGAACGCAGTCGCGGTACCTTGTGTTTCCAAAAAGGGCGCGTGCTCCCAGCTGACGGCTGCAACACTTGCGGTGCGATGCAAGCGCCGGTGAGCCGCGATAGCTTGCAGCTTAGATTCCGCGTTTAAACGCGATCTGCGCGCGCGCAGGCGTCCGGACGACCCCCACCAAACCATCACCCGACCCGCGATCGTCGCCTATACGCGCCCTAAACGCGATTAACAGGCATTCTAGAGAGCGATCCCACCCCGGAATTCCGGAGTCAGGTCTCCGAAATCGGGCCCCACTGCAATATCACAGAGCTAACGTAAAGATGTTCGCGTACTTAGCGCGTGGCTACCGCGACCCGACACGAGTTTTCCCAAAAGTGAACGCAACCGGGCCTAGCAAAGCCGTCGCCAGGGAATCTGCCGGCCGAGGGAATGGCAATCAGCCATCAGCTGGCAGCCAACGACTAACGACCAACAACCAACGACTGCTCTCCCACGACTCGTTTACAATAAATCCTCCACCCATGACTCACCCCCCGAACCCTGCCATCACTCCGGAGCTGATCCGGCAGCACGGGCTGACGCCCGAGGAGTACGCCAAGATCCAGCAGTTGCTCGGCGGGCGGACGCCAACGCTGACCGAACTCGGCATCTTCAGCGTGATGTGGAGCGAGCACTGCTCGTACAAATCGTCGCGCGTGCACCTGAAGCGCCTGCCCACACGCAGCAAGCTGGTCGTGCAGGGGCCGGGCGAGAACGCGGGCATCATCGACATCGGCGACGGCTGGGCCTGCGCCTTCAAGATCGAGTCGCACAACCATCCGTCGTTCATCGAGCCGTTCCAGGGGGCGACAACCGGAGTGGGCGGCATCCTGCGCGATATTTTCACCATGGGCGCGCGCCCCGCGGCGGTGATGGATTCGCTGCGCTTCGGGCCGATTCAAGAGTCAAAGGCCGCGGACAAGAGTGTCCGGGCGACAGAAGAAATTCACAAGAACCACTCCATCATGGAGGGCGTGGTCAGCGGCGTCGCCTCTTACGGGAACTGTTTTGGCGTGCCCAACCTGGGCGGCGAGACGAAATTCGAGCCTTGCTATTCGGGCAATCCCCTGGTCAACGCGTTTGCGCTGGGTCTGGTGCGGCACGACCAGATTTTCTACGCCAAGGCCGCCGGCGAAGGCAACCCGGTGATTTACGTCGGGGCGAAAACCGGGCGCGACGGCATTCATGGCGCCACCATGGCCTCAGAAGAGTTCAGCGAAGCTTCGGAGGCGAAACGGCCCAACGTGCAGATGGGCGATCCGTTCCTCGAAAAGCTGTTGCTCGAAGCGTGTCTCGAAGCCATGCAGACGGGCGCGATCGTCGGCATCCAGGACATGGGCGCGGCCGGGCTGACCTGCTCGACCTGCGAGATGGGCGCGCGCGGCAAGGTGGGACTCGACATCGAACTCGACCGCGTGCCGCAGCGCGAAACCGGCATGTCAGCCTACGAGATCATGCTGTCGGAGTCGCAGGAGCGCATGCTGCTCGTCGCCGAAAAAGGCCGCGAGCAGGAAGTGTTCCGCATCTTCGAGAAGTGGGGACTCGATGCGGTTGAAGTCGGACACGTCACTCGCGACAACGTGATGCGTGTCCGCCAGCACGGCGAACTGGTCACCGAGATTCCGAATGAAGCACTTACCGACGATGCACCCGTTTACAAACGTCCGCTGGAGCGATGGGAAACGCCGGTCGAGCGCGAGATGCCGGCGCACATCAAGCTCGTCGAGTCGGGCGACCTGACCGCTAACTTCAAGCAACTGCTGGCGAGTCCAAACATCTGCGGCAAGGGCTGGGTGTGGCAGCAGTACGACCACATGGTGCAGACCAACACGGTGCATGGGCCGGGGGCGGGCGATGCGGGCGTGATTCGCATTAAAGGCTCGCAGCGCGGGCTGGCGATGGCGCTCGATGGCAATGGCCGCTGGTGTTATCTCGATCCGCGGTTGGGTGCGATGCATGCGGTCGCGGAAGCGTGCCGCAATGTGGCCTGCTCGGGCGCAACTCCGATTGGCGCAACCAATTGTTTGAATTTTGGAAATCCCGAGAAAGCGCACATCATGTGGCAGTTCTCGCAAACCGTCGACGGCATCACCAGGGCATGCGAAGAACTCGAAGTGCCGATCACGGGCGGCAATGTCAGTTTCTACAACGAGACGCTGGGCGAGGGCATCTATCCCACGCCCGTGCTTGGGATTGTGGGCGTGCTCGAGGACGTGCACAAAACCGCGAAGATGCATTTCCGCGAAGCGGGACGCACGATTGTGCTATTGCGCGCAACCGCACCCGGCGATATCACCGACGTAGAATCCGAATTTGGGTCGTCGGAGTACGCGAAAGAGATTCTGGGCGCGGTGTGGGGCTATCCGCCGGAGCTGGAACTGGAGCGGGAAGCGGCTCTGCAAAAAGGGCTTATCGAGATGATCCAGGCTGGATGGGTCGAATCCGCGCACGATTGCTCTTCGGGCGGATTGGCGGTCGCTTTGGTCGAGCCGGCGTTCGCAAAGGGAGTCGGGTTGCGAGTCGATGTTGCTTCGAACGAGCTGCCGGCGGAATTTGCTTTGTTTGGGGAAGATGCGAGCCGCGTGGTGATGTCGTGCGACCCGGCGCAACTGGCGGGAATCAAAGAGATAGCGGCAAAATATGGGCTCTCGCTGGACCTGCTCGGAGAGACTGTTTCCGGACAAGTGGAAATCAAGTTGGATGGACGGGTGGTGGTGTCGGCATCGGTCGTGGAACTGCGCGATGTGTATGAATCGGCGCTCGAAAAAGCTTTAAGGACCGAGCCCGAGGCGGTGGCGGCAGACTGAGGGACATGGGCGATTTGCGATTGACGAATGGCGATTGACGATTGAAAAAAGCCTTTAACCGCAGAGGTCGCGAAGAAAGAGCCGCTAAGAACGCTAAGAAAAAACACAGCCGAGCTTCGCTCGGCATGGACGGCCGGGGGCGGCCGTCCCCACGTGGGTCGTGGTATGGCTTACGGTTTTGCTGAAGGCTGAGAGCTGACGGCTGACAGCTGACAGCTTGCTAAGTGCTAAAGGCAAATTGCTAATGGCTGCATCTGACAAATTTCGCGAAGAGTGTGGGGTGGTCGCGATCTACGCGCATCCTGAGGCGGAGAAGCTTGCTTACCTGGGGCTGCATGCATTGCAGCATCGCGGGCAGGAGTCGGCGGGGATTGTCAGCTCCGATGGGATGAACTTGCGGCTGCACCGGTCGATGGGGCTGGTGGCGGATATTTTTGTCGAGGAAGTGTTGGCTAAGTTGCGGGGAACGCTGGCCATCGGGCACACGCGCTACTCGACCACCGGAGATTCGGCGCTGCTGAATGCGCAGCCGATTCTGGTGCAGTCGAATAAGGGGTCGATCGCCCTGGCGCATAACGGCAACCTGGTGAATGCGCAGGAGATCCGATCGCGGCTGGAGGCGCAAGGGTCGATTTTTCAGACCACCAGCGACACCGAGGTGATCGTGCACCTGATCGCGCTTTCGCGCGAGCATACGTTGCCAGAAGCGATGGCGGATGCGTTGCGGCGCGTGGAAGGCGCGTTTTCGCTGGTGATGGTGTCGACGGACCGGGTGTTTGCGGCGCGCGATCCACGCGGGTTCCGGCCGCTGGCGTTGGGGCGGATTCCGGCGCAGGAAGGGTTGAAGCAGGACACGATCGTGTTCGCCTCCGAAACCTGCGCATTCGATTTGATTGGCGCGACTTACGAGCGCGAGGTGAAACCCGGAGAACTGGTGATTGTGGGACCGGAGGGGATCACGTCGCGGTTCTACTCACCCGCGGCGACACAGTCGAGCTGCATCTTCGAGCATGTGTATTTTTCGCGGCCGGACAGTTCGGTGTTCGGACGGTCGGTGCAGGTCAGCCGGGAGAACCTGGGGCGGCAACTGGCTCAGGAAGCTCCTGTGCATGCGGACGTGGTGGTGCCGGTGCCGGATTCGGGCGTCACGGCGGCGGTGGGATATGCAGCCGAGAGCGGGATTCCTTTTCGCTTCGGGCTTATTCGCAACCACTACGTGGGGCGGACGTTCATCGAACCGACGCAGAGTGTGCGCGATTTCGGGGTGAAGTTGAAACTGAACCCGGTGCGTTCGTTACTGGAAGGCAAGCGGGTGGTGCTGATCGACGACTCGATCGTGCGCGGGACGACCAGCAAGAAAATCGTACGCATGGTGCGCAATGCCGGGGCGAAAGAAGTGCATATGCGGATTTCGTGCCCACCAACGATTTCGCCTTGTTTCTACGGGGTGGACACCCCGTCGAAGCGGCAGCTAATTGCGGCGAATAAGACGATCGAAGAAATTCGTGAGTATGTGGGGGCGGATTCGCTCGCCTATCTCTCGCTCGAGGGATTGAAGGCGGCTTGCGGCGAGGGTGAAAAGACGACTTACTGCACTGCATGCTATACGGGGAAGTATCCGACGAACTGGGTGGATGTGGAGGAGATCCAGGCGGCGGAAGTGAAGAGATAGGTTCGAGTTTCGGGTTTCTGGTTTCAAAGTTTCAGCGTTTCAAGGTTTCAAAGTGTCAAAGTCTCGCCTCGGGACTTACTGGGCCCTCTGCTAATTCCCACCGCAGTTCCCGAATTCTTGTCCTCGGTCGCTCGTTCTTTTCAGGCGAGACGGAAAGGCTCTTAGCCGCAAAGGTCGCAAAGTGTTCGCAAGGGCGCTAAGGAGGCCCCTGACGGCGGAGTTGAATTTTTTCTGTCGCCGATTCGCGACCAACGACGGCTGGTAGTAGGCCGACGCGGAAAGTTAGGATTCGAGGGTCCCGGCGAAGATCTTTCGGGAGCGCCCATCCGCAGATGCCGCTCGTTGCCACGCCTATTTTCATATTGAGTTCGCGCCCACGGCGGCGCACTACAGCTTTTTTCATTTTGCTGGCGGCCGGTTTTTTCCCAGTTCCATCGGTAGGGCAGAATCCACGCGGGACTTTGCGCGGGGAAGTGCAGGATTTCACCGGGGGACGGATTGCGGGTGCGAAGATCGTGGTGCAGTCCAAAGGGTCGTCGCAGATCAGCGAGGGGAACAGCAATGCTCGGGGAGAGTTTCGGATCGAGGGGCTGTTGCCTGGTTCCTACCGGGTGACGGTCAGCGCGAGCGGTTTTGCCGATGCGCATGCCGATGTGGATGTGGTGGTGAGCACGGTGCGCGACGTGACGGTGACGCTGAAGCCGGCGGCGGCACAGGAACGCGTGAGCGTGCAGGGACAGGCGTCGTCGATCACGACGGAAGCGATCGACACGGCGAGCGCAGTCCATCAAGGGGCGGTGACGCCGCGGGATCTTGAAACGATTCCGCTGGCGAGCCGGAGCTTTGCCAACATCGCGTACCTGGTGCCAGGGACCGAGCCAGTGGAGCCTTCGGATCCGACCAAGGCGCGGATCACGGCGGTTTCGTTCGGAGGCAGTTCGGGGCTGAACGTGGAGTTGTCGGTGGACGGGGGCGACAACTCCGACGATTACATCGGTGGCTTTCTTCAGAGCTTTTCGCCGGACGCGATCCAGGAGTTCGCCGTGCGGACTTCACAGGAGGATGCGGACACGGGACGGACGGTGGGCGGGTCGGTGGTCATCACGACCAAGCACGGAACGAACGACTGGCATGGGACGGGCGCATTTTACGAGCGGGCGGCGAGTTTGAATGCGCGCTTCCCGATTGACAATCCGGCGCCGGAACCGAAGCAGCCGTTCTCGCGGCAGAACTACGTGGCCACGCTGGGCGGGTCGCTCGAGCGCGACAAGCTATGGTTCTTCGCTTCGTTTGAAGCGGTGCATGAGGACGCGAGCATCAGCTACAGTCCTGACAGCCTGACGCAGTTCAACGCGCTGGCCGCATTGGCATCGGCCGGACTCATTCATGGCGTGAACAACGAGGGGCAAGCGGTCGGCGTGAATTCGATTGCGGTGCCCGACCACGTGGCGGTTCCCTTCCACGATTACATGGGAACGGCGCGGCTGGACTGGGCGCAATCGGCGCGCTCGCAGTGGTTCCTGCGCGGGTCGGGGGACAACTACACGACGCGGAATGATCTGGTGCAGCAAGCGACGCTGCCGTCGACGGGGGCGACCTCGGGATCGAATTATCTGAACCTGGTGGTGGGCAACCAGTACACATTCAGTCCGACATGGCTGGGGTCGCTCACGTTCGGCGCGAGCGGGTTGCATCATACGGAGTCGCGCAATCAGTACCTGGGGTTTGCGCTGGCGTTTCCCTTCAGCGAGACGTTCCATACGATCTCGGGATTCGAAACGTTCGGCGACAACCAGTTCGCGACGCCGATCACAGCGTTTCCCGTGCTGCGCAACCAGGAGAAATATCAGCTGCGCTACGACGTGAGCCACGCGACGGGGCGGCATGCGCCGAAGGTCGGGATCAACTGGATTCACGAGCCGGTGCTGAGCGGCGCGCTGTCGGGGACGGAAGAGACGCTGATCACGTATCCGCAGAATCCGGCTTTCTACGTAGCGAATCCGGGGCAGTTTTATTTCGATCCGACTTGCGCGAACGTTACGCCGGATCCGAATATCGGGTGCACGAACGCTCCGGCGGGTGAGGGCAGTTTCTCGCAGCATGTGGAGCGGCTGGGATTGTACGCGCAGGACTCGTGGCGCGTGAGTTCGCACTTGACGGTGAACTACGGGCTGCGGTACGACACGACGTTTGGATTGCTGACCGCATCGGGGCGGACCCAGGCGGAAAATCCGGCGTATCTGACGTTGAAGGCGCTGGGGATTGGGCTGGCGAATGGGACGCCGCACGACTATCGCAAGCAGACCGGTCCGCGGCTGGGCGTGGCGTATTCGCCGGGGCGCAGTGAGCAGACGGTGATTCGCGCGGGGATCGGGATCTACTACAACGACCTGGCCCAGAACGGCTGGGTGAGCGCGTTGCAGGCGGTGAATGCGGCGCCAGGAACGTGCGTGCATCCGGGAGATGCGGGATGCATTCCGGGCGGAGGCCAGGGCGCGCTGGTGGATTCGCAGTACAAGACGCCGTATGCGTTGCACGCGAGCGCCGGAGTGCAGCGCGCTCTGAACGAGCACTGGACGCTCAGCGTTGATTGGACGCACGAGCAGGGGAACCACGCGTACCGAGCGTACAACTTCATTGCGGGGACGGATTTGTTTGCGCCCGACCCGGCGAACCAGGCGCTGGTGCCGAATGTGACGCTGTACAAGACGGATAACCGGTCGACGTATGACGCGACGTCGGTGCATCTGCAGGGGAAAGTGGGTTCGCGCGCGAATCTGATTGCGAACTACACGCTGGCTTCCGCGAAGACGTGGGGCTGCACGGTGGGCGAGTTGTTTGACTACGTGAACGGGGTGTGCAATCCGCTGAACGCGTTTGGGCCGGGGGATTACGGGCCGTCAGGCGAGGATGTGCGGCACCGGTTTGTGCTGGCGGGCGTGGTGCACGCGCCGCTGGGGTTCGAGTTGTCGATGCTGGCGCAGGCGGAGAGCGCGCGTCCGTTCACGATTGCGACGCAGGCGGATATCAACGGGCTGGGAGATATCGGAAACAATCGCGCGGTGGTGAACGGGGTGCAGACGACGCTGGATCAGTTCCGGGGGACTCCGTTCGCGCAGGTGGATCTGCGGGTGGCGCGGCCGTTTCGGGTGAGGGAGCGGGTGGAGGTGAATCCGTTTGTGGAGTTCTTCAACTTGTTCAACCGGAATAATCCGGGGAACAATTATGTTGGCGATATCGGGGCGCTGCCAGTGCCGGTGAATGACATTGCGAACGCGACGGCATTTTGTCTGGACGCTGCGTGCTCGACGACCCGGCCGATTACCAATGTGGATCAGGTGAAGTTTGCGGCCGGGGCGCTGGGGGATTTTTTTGGGCCGGGGACGACGGTGGGGATTCCGTTTGCGGCGCAGATCGGGGTGAGGGTGAAGTTTTGAGGCAATGGCGAGTGACGAATTGCGAGTGGCGAATGAAAAGCTTTTGACCGCAGGGCGCGCGGAGAAAGGCCGCTGCGGGCGCAGAGAAAAGCAGAGTCGCCACTTTAGTGCACAAGGTTCGCTGAGGAGTCCGGACAGAAAAGGGTTAGGTTTTGAGGGAATGGCGAGTGGCGAATGGCGAGTGGCGAGTGGCGAGTGACGAGTGACGAGCGGGGACTGAAAAGCTTTTGACCGCAGAGGGCGCAGAGAACGGCGGAGTCGCCACTTTAGTGCACAAGGTTCGGTGAGAAGTCCGGACAGAAAAGGGTTAGGTTTTGAGGGAATGGCGAATGGCGACTGGCGAATTGAAAAGCTTTTGACCGCAGGGGGCGCGGAGCAAGGCCGCTGAGGACGCAGAGAAAAGCGGACTCGCCTCTTTAGTGCACGAGGTTCGCTGACGAGTCCGAGCAGAAAACGGCGCGCTTCTTAGTCCGCGGCGACGGTTTTTCCGGACCAACTTCTAACGAACTCTCCCATGCAGTCGAGTCCTCGGGGGAAATCTTCGCCGGCGGCGGAGAATCCCAGGCGGAAGTGGGAGGGGACGTCGAAACAGTCTCCCGGCACGAACAGGAGGCCGTGCTCGGTGGCGGCCTGACAGAAGGGACGGGCGTCTTCTCCGCTCATCAGCCATGGGAAGGCCGTCATGCCGCCTTGGGGACGGATCCAGCCTAGTACTTCACGATGGTCTCCCATGAAGCGGTCGAGCAGGGCAAGGTTTCGGGTGGCGGCTTCCTGCGTTTTCTCGAGAACGGTGGCGCGGTTGCGAATCGCGACCTCGGAGAGGATTTCGCCGGACGTGTTGTTGCAGACCGAGAAGTAGGCGCGGGCGGTCCAGTATTGTTCGCGTCGCGTAGCGTCGTGCTCAATCATCCATCCGGTGCGCGTTCCGGCGAGCGAGAAGGCCTTCGACAGATCGCTGATCACGGTGGCGTGCGGGAGGCGCACGGCGGATTTTGTTTCGCGTCCGTGATAGATGGGGTGAAAGACCTCGTCGCTCACCAGCTGGATGCCGCGCTGGGAAGTGAACTCGTGCAGGGACTCCATATCGGAATCGCTGATGGTGGCACCGGTGGGATTGTGCGGGCTGTTGACGAGGATCAGCTTGGTCTCGGAGTCGGCGAGGTGTTGGATTTCGTCCACATCGATCTGGAAGTTGTTCTCGCGGCGCACGCGGTAGAAACGAGTTTCGAGGCCAAGCGATTCCGGGAGCGCTGAGAACGTCGTGAAACCTGGGAGGGGCACGATGACGTTGGCTCCGGGCTCGGCGGCCAGCCACATCAAAACGGTCAATGCCTCTGAGGCGCCGGTAACGACCTGCACCGAGTCGAAGGGGACGCCCTGCATTTCTGCGATGGCTTCGCGCAGGCTGTCGGCGCCTGCGGGGCGGCCGTAGACCACTTTGTGATTCAGGTAACGCTCACGGGCTTCGTTGCCGCCGAGTTCGAGGAGTTCGCTCGGAGTCCAGACAGGACCAGTGCTGGCGGCAAGATTGAATTCAATGCCGTGTTCGTAGGTGTCGAGCCAGGCGTCGAGCAGAAAAGGTTTCAAGTGCATACGACCACCTCGAATCACGCGCGGTCAAGGTTACAGATTCCCCGGATTCGGCTGCGGATGATTTTAGTTTATGGCTGCGGTTTGCGGGCAGAGACGACGCGCGGAATTCCTTGCAAGTCATTTGTCAGTGTTATGTTTTCCCAGCCGTCGAGGAGCGTGCGCACGCCGCTCGCAATGGTGCCGCTGATTTCCATGATGAGGGAACCGCCGGGCTTGAGGGCGGCGTGGGCGGCGGGGATCAGGTTGGCGATGACTTCGAGTCCGGTGGGACCGGCGAAGACGGCGGTGCGGGGTTCGAATTTGCGGACTTCGAGTTGAACGGTGTCTTCTTCGGCTTCGCCGACATAGGGCGGGTTGGAGACGACGAAGTCGTAGGCGGCGGCTTCGAGGCCGGTGAGCAGGTCGGTGTCGTGGAAGAAGAGGCGGCGCTCGGGGGCGTGCTGATTCTCGGTGCGGAATTCGAGTTGAAGACGAGCGGCGTTGGCTTCGGCGATTTCGAGCGCGGCGGGGGAGTTGTCGGTGGCGTGAATTTCGGCGGTTGGGAGTTCTTTCGCGAGGGCGAGGGCGATGGCGCCGGAGCCGGTGCCGACGTCGGCAATTTCGGGACGCGGGATGGCGCGGGCGAGCGGGAGCACGGTTTCGATGAGGTGCTCGGTCTCAGGGCGCGGGATGAGGACGGCGGGGGAGACGATGAGGTCGAGTCCCCAGAATTCCTGGTGGCCGGTGATGTATTGCGTGGGGACGCCTTTAGAGCGCTGGGTGAGGGCTTCGCTGTAGCGAGCGAGTTCTGCGGGCGTGAGTTCGCGCTCGGGGTGGGCGTAGAGGTGAGCTCGGTCGCAGGTGAGCGTGAACATCAGGAGCAGTTCGGCGTTCAGGCGGGGCGAGGGGACGTGGTCGGCGGTGAGGCGGGCGATCGCGGATTGGAGGGAGTCGCGGAGGGGCATTGGGTCTATTTCAACACGGAGACGCGGAGGCACGGAGGGATTCTTGGGACATCAGGGATTCTGGAGCTCCGGGTTGCATCCGCTGCGAAAAGGCTTGCCGAGCTTCGCTCGGCCTGGACGGCCGGGGGCGGCCGTCCCTACGTGTGCCGTGCTTGTCCTTGCGGGTCGTGCTCATCCCTCGTGTTTGGAGTGTCTCAGGCTACTGACGTCGTTTCCTGTTTCAGCTTCTCGGCCTGGTAGTGGGTGATGAGGGCGTCGACGATGGGCTGCAGTTTGCCGTCCATCACTTCGGTGAGTTGGTGGATGGTGAGGCCGATGCGGTGGTCGGTGACGCGGTTTTGCGGGAAGTTGTAGGTGCGAATCTTCTCGCTGCGGTCGCCCGAGCCCACCATGGCTTTGCGCTCTTTCGCGAGGGCCTCCTGCTGTTTCTGCATTTCGATTTCGTAGAGGCGGGAGCGCAGGACGCGCATGCCTTTCTCGCGGTTCTTGATCTGGGATTTTTCGTCCTGGCAGCTGACGACAGTGTTCGTGGGAATGTGCGTGATGCGGACGGCAGAATATGTCGTATTGACGGACTGACCACCCGGGCCGGACGAGCAGAAGGTGTCGATGCGGAGGTCTTTGGCCTCGATCTTGATGTCGACGTCTTCGGCTTCGGGCAGAACGGCGACGGTCACGGCGGAAGTGTGGACGCGGCCTTGCTGTTCGGTGGCCGGAACGCGCTGTACGCGGTGGACGCCGCTTTCGTATTTGAGCTGCGAGTAGACGCGTTTGCCTTCGATGATGGCGATGACTTCTTTCAGGCCGCCGACGGAAGACTCCGATGTCGAGAGTACTTCCACTTTCCAGCCCTGGGTTTCGGCGTAGCGGGAGTACATGCGGAACATTTCGTCGGCGAAGAGCGTGGCTTCATCGCCGCCAGTGCCGGCGCGGATTTCGAGGATGATGTCCTTTTCGTCGTTGGGATCTTTGGGCAGGAGGAGGACTTTCAAGTCGGCTTCGACCTGGGCGACGCGGGACTCGAGCTGGGTGAGTTCTTCCTGGGCGTAGGCGCGCATGTCGGGATCTTTTTCGTCGGCGAGGACGGCCTTGCTCTCGGCGATGCCGCGGGTGAGGTCTTTGTACTCGCGGTACTTTTCGACGACCGGGGCGATTTCGCTATGGGCCTTGGCGGTCTTCTGGTATTTCGCCGAATCGTTGACGATCTCCGGCGAAGCGAGGGCCCGGTTCATTTCCTCGTAGCGGGCTTCGAGTTGGGACAATCTTTCGAACATGGGTAGTTAGTCGGTAGTCGTTGACACTCGGTCGTTGGTCCTTGGTCGTTGGTCGTTGGCAGATCCAGCGCCCAGCGAATTAATTAGTCCACTCAAACTCTTACCAACGGCGGTGGCTTCGTCTAGTAGAAATCGAGCGTCGTGTTCGGGAAGGTACTTCAAGTCCTCGGCAATTTCGATCTGTGTCTCCAATTCCAGTAATGAACCTCTCGCGTGAAAAAGAAAGTTCGCGAGTCCCGGGTTGGAATGATGGCCCTTACCTTCCGCAATGTTGGGGGGAACTGATACCGCAGCCCGACGCATTTGCTGGCTCAAGCCGTACAGTTCGTGCTTCGGAAAATTAGCAGTCAAGCGGTAGGTGTTACTGGCCAGTTTCATCGCGCCCTGCCAAACCCGCAAATCCCTGAATGATGATGACATGATTCGCCTCCCGTGGGCGAACTTAACGATTCCCCGATCCTTCACCAAGGTTGGGTGACCATCTTCATGTGTGATGGGATTTTGCTTGAGCCAACGACCAAGGACCAGCGACCAACGACTAAGGGGGGAGCCCCCCTACGCAATCACCAGCTCGCCGCCGCGTTGCTTTTCGAGGTCCATGGCTTGGTCGAGGGCGATGATCGCGCATTGGACCTGGTCGTCGGATGGCGGTTGGGTGGTGATGCGCTGCAGCCAGAGGCCGGGGGCGGTCATAAGAGCGAAGAGCGATCCGCGATGCTTGGCGGCGAACCGGATGATTTCGTACGACAGCCCGGCGATTACCGGGAGCAGAACGATACGCGTCGCGAAGCGGGCCCAGAAGGTGGTGACCGGGAAGATTGCGTTGGCCACGATGTAAACCAGGATCGAGAAGATCATGACCGTCATCAGGAAACTGGTGCCGCAGCGAGGATGAAAGGTCGAATACTTCTGCACAGCGGCTTCGTTCAGCGGGTCGCCGTTTTCGAAAGCGAAAACTGTTTTGTGCTCGGCGCCGTGATACTCGTAGACGCGGTGAATGTCTTTCATGAGCGAGACGCCCCAGATGAACAGTAGGAAGAGCGCGATGCGGATGACGCCGTCGACCAGGTTGAAGACGATGGGATTGGCGAAGATGGCGTTGACGCGCTTCAGCTCCGTGGCCGCGGCCAGGGGCAGGAACTTGTACATGAAAATGAAGAAGCCGAGCGAGAGAAGGATGTTGACGGCAGCGACCCAGCCGCTGATTTCGACTTTCTTGCCCTGCTCATCGGCGGGCATCTGATCGAGAGCAACGTTTGCGGAGAACCGCAGGGCGCGGAAGCCAAGGGTCATGGCGTAGCCGAGTGTCATGACGCCGCGGATGATGGGCCAACCCATCCATTTATGTATTTCCGAGGGGCGCTCCATGGGCTCGCTGTGGGTGGCGACTTCGCCGGAAGGCTTGCGCACGGCGATGGCCCAAGCGTGGGGCGACCGCATCATGACGCCTTCAAGGACAGCCTGGCCGCCGACCAGCGTCTCTTCACCGCTCTCGAGCGCTGGTAGAAGCTGCAAGGCCACCAGAAAACGCCACATTTTGCGCAAGGAATCCATGTCCGTTAGATGATACTTCCGGAGGGGAAGTAGCAGAGGTTAAGGATATCACAGGGCGTTGTGATTCGGGATCGGGAGAAATGGTAAGTAATTACTTTTGTGCGAGTTAGGGCACTCCTGTTCGGAGCTTGAGAAGAAACCTGAGCCGAGCTTCGCTCGGCGGGGCAGACGAGGGCGTCTGCCCCTACGCGAACTGTATGCGGAAATTTGCGGAGACTTGCGAGGCGATTGCTTCGACGACCAAGAAACTTCTGAAGACGGGAATCGTGGCGGAGTATTTGAAGTCGCGCACCGTGGAGGAGGCGTCTGTCTCGGCGGTGTTTTTGTCGGGCAGGCCGTTTCCGGCATTCGAGGAGACGACGCTGCAGGTGGGCGGGCGGATGTTGTGGCAGGCGGTCAGTGAAATGTCGGGGAAGAGCGAAGAGGAGTTGACCGCGGCCTATCGCAGGTTGGGGGATTTGGGGGCCGTGGCGGGGGAGGTGTTGGGGAACCGTGCCGCGGGATCGAAAGAAAACGAGCCGAGCTTTGCTCGGCATGGGCAGACGGGGGCGCCTGCCCCTACGCGAGAACGGCCGGGGGCGGCCGTCCCCACGCGGGCATCGCCTGAACTTAGTGTGCTCGAGGTAGAGGCCTACTTCCGGCGGATTGCGGGGGCGCGAGGGCCGGCGGCGAAGAGTGTGCTGGTGCGTGAGTTGCTCAGGCGCGCGACTGCGCTTGAAGCGAAATACCTTGTAAAGATCATGACGGGGGACCTGCGGATCGGGTTGAAAGAGAGCCTGGTGGAGGAGGCGATGGCGCGCGCGTATGGAGCGACGCTGGCGGAGGTGCAGCGCGCGAACATGCTGGTCGGCGACATCGGCGAGACGGTGCGGTTGGCGTCGCGTGGTGCGCTGGGCGAAGCGAAGATGCGGATGTTTCATCCGCTGGGGTTCATGCTGGCGAGTCCGGTGGAGTCGGCGGAGGAGGGGCTGAGTTACTTCGAGCAGGCGTCGGTGGAGGACAAGTACGACGGGATCCGGGCGCAGGCGCACGTTTCCGAGGGCGAGGTACGGTTCTTTTCGCGTACGCGTGACGAGATCACCGAGTCGTTTCCAGAATTGCCGGACGCGCTGGCGGGACTACCGCAGGATGCGATCCTCGATGGAGAAATTCTGGCGTGGAGTTACAGCGAAGAGGGCACGGGGCGAGCCCTGCCGTTCAGCGCGCTGCAGCAACGGCTGGGGCGGAAGAAGGTCAGCGAGGAACTTCTGCGGCGGGTGCCGGTGGCGTATCTCGTGTTCGACGTGCTGTATGCCGGGGGCAAGTTGCTGCTGGAGCGGCCCTTGAGAGAACGGATGCGGGTGTTGGATGAGTTGTTGGCGGCGGAACGGCGAACTCAACCCGGAGACACTGAGTCACGGAGAAAAGCGGGAGCCCAGGGGAGGTTGGTGTTTGGCGACGAGGACACGACCTCCGTCGTGCGCTTGATTCGCGCACCTTCGGCTCAGGCTTCAAAGCCAGAAGAACTGGAAGAACTGTTTGCGGCGGCGCAGGCCCGGGGGAACGAAGGGCTGATGATTAAGGACCTCGTGTCGCCGTACACGCCTGGGCGGCGGGGAAAGTCGTGGCTGAAGATGAAGCGGGAGCTGGCCACTCTGGACGTGGTGGTGACCGCGGTGGAATACGGCCACGGGAAGCGGATCGGGGTGTTGAGCGATTACACCTTTGCGGTGCGCCATGGGGAGCGGCTGGTGAACATCGGAAAGGCATACTCGGGATTGACTGATGCGGAGATCGCGGAGATGACGCAGTGGTTTCTGGCGCACACCTGGGACGATCAGGGATTCCGGCGGGAGGTCGAGCCGAAGATTGTGCTGGAGGTGGCGTTTAACAACATCATGCGCTCGGACCGGCACGAGAGCGGGTATGCGTTGCGGTTTCCGCGGATCGTGCGGTTGCGGCCGGAAAAGAGCGCGGCGGAGGCGGATACGATCGAGACGGTGGAGGAGATTTACCGGCGGCAAGGGGAGTGAAAGGGGGCACCAGCAGTGGTTAGAGAAAGCACTGGGCCACCAGTGCCGCACGCAAAACACAAGGTCCCTCGACTTCGTTCGGCTGGCGCCTCACTGCGCTCGGGATGACAGACATTTTCGGAATGCGCATTTGTGGAAAGGGCGAGCACCTAACAAACACAATCCTGGTATGTGGGTGCCGCTGGGGCGCGATTTCTTTCGATTTTCCCGCGAAATTGGCGGTCTTTGTTCCGTTTTTTGGACTAAAATGGCGGAATCAGAGGGTGCGCTCGTGCTTCGGTAGTGGGGTTCGACACGAGGCGGCGTTTCTTCTTGATTTGACCGCTCTTCCCCAGGGCCGAACCTTAGGGCTTTTCCGGGTTTAAGCACATCCTGGCCGTAGTGGGAAAACCATGCGCAGCAACTTCGGCACAATCGCTTCATGGCTGGTGGTGGCGGCATTCGTCACGCCGGTAGCGGGCGACACGACGAATGCGTCGCTGGAGCGAAGTAATGCCCTGGGCGTGGTACGGCTGGTGACGATGGCAGAGGCCGACTATTTTCACCGGAACAGCCATTACGCGACGTTCGCCGAGCTGGTGAAGTCAGGACAATTAGGGAAAACCGCCACGGATGCCCCGGAAAACCTCAGGGCTTTTTTCGCGCTGAATCTCAAGTCAGAGTCGGAGCCGGTTCCCGGCTTTGTGCTCGGGCTCGATGTGCCTGCCGAGGGGAATACTTACAACCTGTCTCTGGAGCAAAAGACCGAGAAGTGCGGCTTCCGCTTGCTGGCTGACGACAAAGGAGCGGTGTTGGAAGGGAAGAGTGCGCATTGCGATGTTGAAGAGGCGGCGAGCACGGTGCCGGACAACTGGGCGCCACCGGATATCGACCAGGCAATCCCGACGGTTCGCGGGGACGCTCCGTGTTCACTGCCCACGATGCTGGAAAAGACCAGCCGTCGCGCACTGGAGTTGAGCGACAATCTGCAGAAGTTCAGCGCCAAGGAACGCATTGAGCACCGCGAGGTCGGCAAGAACGGGAAGGTGCGCAGCCCGACCACCGGTAATTTCAACTACGTCGCGGAGATCCACCAGGTGGACGCGGGGACCACGTATATCGAGGAGTACCGCTCGGGTGTCAGCGGCGCACCGGAGTCGACGTCGCCGCTGGTCGATACGGGAACAGCGGCGTTCGCGCTCATCTTTCATCCCCGGCACATCGATGAGTTCGCGATGACGTGCGAGGGGCTGGCGGATGTGGGAGGGCGTCCCGCGTGGCTGGTACGTTTTGCGCAGCGTCCGGACCGCAAGAATGACTTCCACGCGTACCGGGTGAGGGGCCAGTTGTATCGCGCGAGCCTGAAAGGGCGCGCTTGGGTGGCTGCGGATAACTACGAAGTGGTACGGCTGGAAGCGGATTTGATGGAGCCGATCCCGGCTATCGAGCTGCAGAAGGAGCACCTGGTGATCGAGTACGCCCCGGTGGAATTTCACCGGCGGAATCTACGGCTGTGGTTGCCGCAGAGTGCAACATTATATGTCGACTTCCACGGGCGCCGGTACGCGCGGACGCACCAGTTTAGCGATTTCCAGTTGTTTTCCGTGGATACTGTGGAAAAAATCAAAGAGCCCACGTTGGCGAAAGATGCGCCCGGCGGAGAAGCCCCAGGGCAAGGCGCGGCCATCGGACTGTTGCCCGGTGACTCCGGACCGCATCCGCCCATACCCTCCAGCGAATTGCCCCCGCTTACACCGAAATAGATTGCTGATCCGCTGATTCTTCCCGCCTCCTTTGCAGGCGACTTTCCAGCAGAGCGACTGTGCGATCACAGATTTCGGCGGGGGATCCCTCCGCCAGGATAGGCAAGAGCAAGCCGAGATTCCGGTAGAAATCGATCAGGGGGGCGGTGCTGCGCTGATAGGCCTGCATGCGAACGGTGAACGACTCGGGGCGATCGTCTTCGCGTTGATAGAGGCGGCCGTTGCAGCGGTCGCAGACACCGTCGGCTCGCGAGGGTTGTCGGGTCACGTGGTAGACCGCCTTGCAATTTTCGCAGGTGCGGCGGCCACTCAGGCGCTCGACGATTTCCGGCAAGGGTGGTTCATAGTTCACGACAGCGCTTAGCGGAATGTTCTCCTGTTCCATGAGCTCCTTGAGGGACTCGGCCTGGACGAGGGTGCGGGGAAAGCCGTCGAGAATGAAGCCGCCGCCGCAGCGCAGGCAGGCGGCCCGCTCGCGCACCATCTCCCAGACGGTGGCATCGGGGACGAGGGCGCCACGGCGCATGTGGTCGAGGGCTGCGGCCATGGCTGGAGAGGGGGCGCAGGCATTGCGGGTGGCGGCGCGGAAGACGTCGCCCGTCGAGAGATGACACGCGCCCAGCCGCTGATGGAGGAGATCGGCCTGGGTACCCTTGCCGACGCCGGGGGCGCCCAGCAGGACGAGACGCCAAGAGCGAGCGGGTTCGGCCGCGTCGGCGCATTCTGCCGAAGGGCCTTGGAGCCAGCGGGCGCGGTCGTTATTGGATGCGTTCGTGAAGCCACCTACGAGATTTCGAGTTCTACTGGCGCGAACGGGGCCGGAGATGACAGGGTAGCGCGTGTAGTCCTACGGGTTAGTGATCGGCGTCACGCTCGTTTGTGCGGGAAGTAAAGGGTTTGCGCTTACGCAGGTTACGGCGGGACCGAGGAGATTCAGGCCTAGGCTCAACTGTTAGCCTTGCGAGTGTGAGGGGACTTCTCTTTCGCCCCGTTGGGGCTAGTCTTTATTCTCGCGCTTTCCCACGGCTTGCGCCGTGGGCTTCATCCTATCGCCGCTTCGCAGCTAAGATCCGCGGTTTGCTTCCCATCGAGTAAGCGAAATTCCAGCTCGCGGAAGACTGGGGCAAAAAACGAAACGTCCCAGACTCAAAGAGTCACGGGACGCTCGCCCGAACAGCCCTCCCCCAAGTGCTGCTCGAGAACAAGACTACTGGGGGGCGAGGAATCTGGGAATGGCACCGATGGGCTATCAGGGATTACGGCGGTTCACACCGAAGTAATCGCGGTAATCAGTGATGGTGGTGCGACTCGGTCTCGGCCACGGGGATGATGCAGCCGTGGGCGACCTCGCATTCGACGTGCTCGAACTGGATGGTGGTGTGATCGACGCGGAAATCGTGGTGCAGGATTTCTTTTACGTCGCGCAGGATGCGCTCGCTGACCGACGGCGGGATGTCGGCGATGGCAATGTGGCAGGAGAGGGCATGGCTCTCCGAGCCGATGCTCCAGACGTGGAGATCATGTACGTCGTTGACACCTTCGACCTTGCGGATGGCGGCTTCGAGTTGATCGAGTTTCACGCCGCGGGGCGTGCCTTCGAGCAGGATGTTCATGGTCTCGCGAAGAATGCCGAACGAGGACCAGAGGATGAGGGCGCCGATGCCACACGAAAGGGCGGAGTCGATCCAGTACTGGCCGGTAAGCATGATGGCCCAACCGCCGGCGATGACGGCAGCGGTGGAAAGAGTGTCGCCGACCTCGTGGAGCAGGGCGCTGCGGATGTTGATGTCGACGCCGGAACGGTAGAGCAGGAATGCGATGGCGCCGTTCATGACCACACCGGCCGCGGCTACGGTCATCATGGTGCCGGCGTGGACGTGCTCGGGATTCTGGATGCGGCGGAAAGCTTCGTAAAAGATGAAGAACGATATGACGACCAGGGACCCGGCGTTGATGAGCGCGGCGAGGACTCCGGCGCGGTGGTAGCCGTAGGTCTTGGTGGCGCTGGGCGGACGGGACTGCAGGTAGACGGCGACCAGCGAGAGCAGAAGGGCGAGGAAATCGGAAAGATTGTGCCCGGCTTCGGACAACAACGCCAGAGAGTGGGCGTGCAGTCCGGCGATGACCAGGAGCACGATGTAGGCCAGGGTAACGAACAAGGAGATGCGCAGGACTTTGGAGGTCTTCTCTCCGCTGCCGGTGCTGGCGTGCACGTGCATGTTCCTCAAGTTTACGGGGGCGGGAGGAAGGCTTCAAGGCGGAGTTCGGCAGCGGTCGGCGGGGGAAGGGACGCTTTTGCTCTACAATGCTCGGTCGCTGGTCGAGATCCTCACAAAAGCTTTACCACGAAGGGCACGAAGGTTGCACGAAGGACTGATTGGAAACGGCGGAGTAGAGAGCACGTCCTATTTCACGAGATAGCGACGGGGACACCAATGAGCGTGCGCGAACAAAACTACTGGCTGACGACCGTGGAAATGCCAAAGACTGAACCGGGGCGAGCCTTGCCGGAGGCGGCTGATGTGGCCGTGATCGGGGCAGGCTTCACCGGGTTTTCGGCGGCGCGGACGCTGGCGAAAAAGGGTGCGAAGGTTGCCGTGCTCGAAGCGGAGAGCATCGGCTGGGGCGCGAGTTCGCGCAACGGCGGGATGGTGCTCACCGGGATGAAGCTGGGCGTCAACAAGCTGATTTCCATGTACGGGCGCGAGCGGACGCAGAAGATGTACGCGGCGTCGCTGGCCTCGATTGATTGCGTCGAGCAGCTCGTGCGCGAGGAAAAGATCGCCTGTGACTTCTCGCGGTGCGGGCACCTGGAAGTGGCGTGCAAGCAGGCGCACTTCGACGACTACGCTCGGCAGGTGGAGGTGGTCGCGCGGGAGTTCAACCACACTCTAAAGATTGTGCCAAAGAGCGAGCTGCGAGCGGAGATTGGCTCGGAGATTTATTACGGGGGCATGGTGGATGGGATCAGCGTCGGCGTGAATCCGGCGCGGTATGTTGCGGGGCTGGGTGCGGCGGCGATGAAGGCTGGGGCCGCGGTGTTCGAGCAGACGCGCGTGCAAAAGATCGAGAGGGAAGGGAGGCAGGGCGTGCAGGGGTGGAAGGTGAGTACGTCGCGCGGCGCATTATGGGCGCGGGATGTTTTTGTCGGGACGAGCGGGTATACCAGCGGCACGACGCCGGGGCTGCAGAAGAAGATCATTCCGATTGGGTCGTACATCATCACGACGGAAGTTTTGCCCGAGGCGCTGGCGCGCGAGTTGAGCCCGCGCAACCGGATGATTTACGACTCCAAGAACTACATCTACTACTACCGGCTCACGCCCGACAATCGCATGTTGTTCGGCGGTCGGGCAGCGTTCTTCCCGGAGAGCAGAGATTCGATCCGCAGGAGCGCGGAGATCCTGCGGCTGGGGATGGTCGAGGTTTACCCGCAGTTGCGCAACACGAAGGTGGAGTTCGTTTGGGGCGGGACGCTGGATTTCGCGTTCGACATCATGCCGCACGCGGGCGAGATGGACGGCATGTACTACGCGCTGGGCTACGCCGGGCACGGCGTGGCGATGGCGACTTACCAGGGGCAACTGATGGGGCTGCGGATCGCGGGGGAGAAGCCGGACAATCCGTTTGACGGGATTCCTTTCCCGGGAGCGCCGCTGGGTTTGTATAACGGGTGGCCGTGGTTCTTGCCGTTCGCGGGGGCGTACTACAAGTTCTTGGACTGGGTAAGTTAAGGGTTCACTTGCGCGCGCAGGGTGAAGTTGCATAATCCCGCGCTGTTTCGAGGAAGCAGGCGGAGTCCTCAAATCTAGTCCCGGGGTGAACGGCATGTCTGATTCTGCGATCCAGAGTTCCGAAGCGCGCGCAGCGCTCTACATTCTTGCGGCAGCCATGATCGGCTCGATCGTGATGGGGCTGCTCTCAAACTTCGTTCGGTAGGTTCCTGAACAACAACAGCACCTGGTGAAGGCGTAGCGGGCTGGGGAGAGGTTCAGGCAGGCACCCCGGCGGCGGGGCACCAGTGTCGGTAGATCGAGCCCGTTCCACTATTGCAGAGGGCGGTCAGACCTTCGCCGGGAGAGCTGGGCGGTCAAAGTGAAATCGCGATGTTTCGTCAACTATCTTCCTGAGTGTTTCGCGGAAGCCGACATCCGCGAAGGGGCGATTGGGAGATTGCATTCTTCCCACGACTCGCGGGAGCCCATTGGACCCAGGTCCCCGAGACTTCCTATCTTGACGGTGTTATTGTGCAGCTATAATATATAGGCTGTCTATATATGAATCGGATAGATCCGAAAGTGAAGCAGGGCAGCTCGGAAGTGATCATCCTCACGCTTCTGAGCCAGCGCGACATGCACGGCTACGAGATTGGAAAACAAGTCGAGGAAATGTCAGGCGGTGTTCTGCGGTTTGAAATGGCGTCGCTGTATCCCGCGCTTTACCGGATGCTGCACAAGGGCTGGCTGCAAACCTACTGGGAGACGTCCCCAGCCGGGCGGAAGCGGCGCTATTATCGGTTGACAAAGAAGGGCCGCCGCCAATTGGTTCCACTCCGCAAGGGTTGGCAGCAGTTTTTCGGGGCGTTACACCGCATTGCGAGGCTGCAAAATGCATAATTTCCGGGAACTCGTTGGGCCCCGCCGCAAGGAAGACCCGTGTGAACAGGAGATCGTGAGTGAATTGGCGGGTCATCTCGAAGAAATCTATCTGGATCTCCTCCGCACTGGCACGTCAGAAGACCAAGCATTTGCCCTGGTTTCAGCGATGGGCAAGAACCTCGGACCCACTGTCCGCAGACTTCGATGGCAGCGCGAAGGCGGACCGAGAACCTGGCTGCGAGCAGTCGTGCTGCCTGGACTCATCCTGTCTTCCTTCTATGAAGCTTGTCGCACCCTACTCGTGGATTTCTACTGGGAACATCCATTCCTGTGGCGCGAAGCGAGTATCGTCCTGATCGGTGTCGCGCTAGGATTTTGTGCTTCCTCTCTGTCACGCGAACTCGGTGGAAATGAATCGCATCGGCGATGGGCTGGGATGTTCGTGGTCTCGTTGCCCACTGCCGTTTGGTGCGTCATGTGTCTCCTAGTCACCCCGGTACAATTGATCCAGGGCAGTCAGTACCGCTTGCCGGGAACAATCAGCGGAGTTGCGGTCTCTCTGCTCTGGGCTTTGTTGTGGGATGTGGTCATGCCCGCAGCGGGATTGGCGATGGGAGCAGCGATTTCGGCGCTCGCGTTCTCACCTACCTCGCCAGATCTGCGGAAACCCAAGATCGCGTGACTTTAACGATTGGACGCTGAGCCCGGCGGATGACGGACTGCGCGAAGTGACTGGCGTTCCACAGGCGTTTGCGCTCAGAATCCCGGCGTTTGCCGATACCCAAGCTGGCTGGAACCGTCTGGGCCGCCTGAAAGGCACTTTCGCCTGTGCCAGCGTCAAGCGAGTCTTCCTGCACCGCGGTCAAAGTTGCCTCAGGATCGCATTCATATCATAGACCGTATGCATCCCACACCTCCGCTAGCCGAGGCGAGGGGTCGCTGAAAGGCGAGTACCATCGGGAGGGGTCGGATGAGGATCTGATTTTTCCGCCGGGCAGGCAACCTCAAGCGGCGCTGGGCGTTCTAGATTGGCAGTCCCACAAACCAAGCGCAAGGGCGCAAGCCAATTGCGATCTAAATGGAGGTGCGGATCGAGTCGTAATGATCCCCCGGCGAAAGCGCCCTCTTGGTGGATAATATGTCGTTGCAGCCGGCCCAGCAGATCTGACACGCGTAGAAACGCTTATTGTGAGCAACGTAGTACGCATGCACCTTTCTACTGCTGAAGGAAGTCCCGAGCGCTCCCTTTCTTCGAAGCAGGAAGGTGGGCCAACGGCGAGTCCCCCGCCGGATGAGCCGTCGAAGCGATCGACTCGCACAATCGCGATTACAGTGGCCGTGGCCCTGGCTCTTGGTACTTTGCCATTCGCTGTTCTTCGCTCGAAGACGGCGTCCAGAGGAAGACCCAGCCAGGCCGCAACGACGGATCTCAATTCCAGCCGAACCCTGCGTCTCAAAGGCATCACCGAGGCGGTTCGGATGCGCGCGATCCTCGCGCCGGTGCTGGCCGGCCAGTTTGTAGCCACGCTCACCGTTACAAGGTTGACTGCCGCTGGGACAAAGGTGAAGCGGGGAGACTTGCTTGCAGAATTCGACCGCCAGGTGCAGATACGAGATTCCATCGACAAGCAAGCCGAGCGCGACAAATTGGTCAGCCAAGTGGTGGGGGAACAGGCGAAAGAGGACGCTGCCCGCGCCAAGGATGAGACCGAGATCAAGGAAGCGGAAGACAGCCTGAGTAAAGCGCAACTCGAGATGCAGAAGACCGAAATTGTGTCGCGCATCGACGCCGAAAAAGCCCAGGAGGACCTCGAAGAGGCGCAGGCCACGTTGGCGCAACTCCGTGAAACATTTGCCCTGAAGCGTAAGGCGGCGCAGGCAGCCATCCATATCCTCGAGATCCAGCGGGACCGTACCCAACAAATCATGTTGCACGCCCGAGCCGATGCCGACCTGATGCAGATCCGGGCTCCCCTCGACGGCGTCGTCGTCCTGAACACGATTTGGAAGGAGGGAAAGATGGGAGAAGTGCAGGAGGGGGACCAACTCAGGCCCGGCATTCCTTTCATGCAGGTCGTCGACCCCTCCATGATGGAGGTACGCGTTCTTGCGAACCAAGAGGATTTCTTGAGCTTGCACGTGGGACAGTCCGCCCACATACACCTGGATGCATATCCGGAGTTGGTGTTTCCGGGCAAGCTAGAAGAGATGGCGCCCATCGGCAGAGGGGGAGACTTTTCTTCCCGACTCCGTACCTTCACAGTTGTGTTCTCAATCACGGGCCAGAACCCTGGATTGATGCCCGACCTTTCCGCCGCGGTTGACGTGGACCGTACAGATCAAAGCATCACCGCGCAGGGGCCGCGATGATTGAACGTCTTCTCCAGTTATGGATGGAGCGGAAGGCGCGCTTCATTGTGCCTGTCGTAGTGGCGAGTGGTGTTCTTTTTGGGGCGGTTCGCTATGCCGACCGATCTCCTTCGGTTCCAACTCTCTTCGTGAAGCGCGGAGACTTCATCGATTCTGTTCAATTTCGTGGCGAGGTAAAGGCCCTGAAGTCGGTGACCATCGTATCCCCTGCCGAGGCCGGTGACTTCCAGATCCTCAAGATCGTGGCCGATGGCACTGCGGTAAAGCGGGGTGATGTTGTCGTCGAGTTTGACAAGACAAGGACCGAGCAAGACCTTGCGCAGTACAAGTCCGCACTGAAGACCGCGCAGGCCGAGATCGACCAGGCGAGCGCACAGGCGCGCCTGACTGAGGAAGAGGATCTGACCGCGGTAATGAAAGCCCGCTACGACGTAGAAGGGGCGAAACTCGACAGCAGCAAGCAGGAGGTGGTCTCAAAGCTCGAAGGCGCCGAGGCAAAATTGAAGTTGGCGGATGCGGAGCAGAAGGTACGCGAGTTGGAAGAGAAGTTGAAATCGGACCGAACGCAAAGCCAGGCGACCATACAGAGCAAGGAGCTGGCCAAGGCGAAAGCAGCCTATGACGTGCAACGCGCAGAACGCGCGCTGACCAAAATGACGCTGCTAGCGCCTTTAGCCGGAATGATCGGTCTCGTATCCGTCTGGCACCCCCAGGGAGAGTCGCCTTTTAAGCCCGGGGATAGAGCCTGGCCCGGTGCACCGATTGCGGAATTGCCCGATGTTTCTACCCTCCAGATTTCTGCGCGAGTGGAAGAGACTGAACGGGGCCGGCTGGCCGGCCAGCAAAAGGTCGCGGTGCATATGGACGCGATCGCTGACCGCGAGTTCAGTGGGAAAATAGCACAGATCAGTACTATTGCCACTTCCGACTTCTCCGGCGGATGGCCGTTTCCCCGCAATTTTGATCTTGGTATTGCGCTGGACCAGACCGACGCGCGGCTAAAGCCGGGCATGTCGGCGCAATTGACGGTGATTGTAAACAAGATCCCCAATGCGCTTACCATCCCGGTACAAGCGTCCTTTCAGAAATCCGGCGAGACCGTGGCTTACGTGTGGGAGGGATCGAGGTTTCAGGAACGCGTGATTGAGGTTGGGCGGAGGAGTGGCGATCGGATCCTCGTGGTGAAAGGCTTGAGCGAGGATGACCGTGTGGCTCTCACTGATCCGACAGCAAAGGAGTGATGCAGGGCAGATGAAGGGGCGGCGTGTCATCGTGTGGGGAGTGGTTGCGATCGTCTTCATTGCCGTGGCCGGCGTCCTTGCGACCACAAGGCGGACCCTTAGAGCTGGGGATGACGAAGTCCCAATCGCACCGGTCCAGCGTGGGGATCTGGACCTGAAAGTCTATGCCACGGGCGAGCTGCGAGCCAACCACTCCATGGTCCTGACTGCGCCTCCGGTTGGGGGTGGCGCCTTGCAGATCACGCGGCTGCTGCACGGGGGGGCCACAGTCAAGAAAGGCGAGATTGTCTTTGAGTTTGACCCCGCCGAACAGCGCTACAAACTTGAACAGAGCCGTTCCGAGCTGCTGCAAGCCGACCAGGAAATCGCAAAAGCGATGGCCGATGCAGCGGTTGAGGCGGCACAGGACAAGGTGGCGCTGCTAAAGGCCCACTTTGCCCTGAGGCGGGCCGAGTTAGAGGCACAGAAGAATGAACTGGTCAGCGTGATTGACGCCAAGAAGAACCAGCTCGCTCTGGAACAGGCAAAGAGTTCACTGGCAAAGCTCCAGAAAGACATCGAATCGCATACCGCCTCCGGCAAGGCCACTATCCAGCTGGCGCAGGAGAAGAAGAACAAAGCGAAGCTGGCAATGGACCAGGCGCAACAAAACATCGAGAAGATGCTGGTCGCTGCGCCCATGGACGGCCTGGTTTCTATTGAAAGGAACACCGGGACATTGGGAGGGATGATGTGGCAAGGGATGTCGATCCCCGACTATCGGGCAGGGGACCAGGTGCAGCCGGGAAGCGCCATTGCGCAGGTCATCGATGCGGGTCAAATGGAGTTGACTTCCAAGATCGGTGAGGAAGAACGCAGCAATGTTCATCTGGGCCAAGCGGCCGAGGTGGATTTCGATGCGCTCCCGGGCCAGATTTTCAGCGGGACCGTAAAAGCGGTGGGCGGCATGTCCACGCGACAGTTCTGGGAAGCGAATGTTGGGGGGAAGTTTGACATTACCGTCCAGCTCTTGAACGAAGACCCGCGTTTACGTCCTGGCCTTACCGCCCAAATCGTCGTGCTTGGCGACAAGAAGAAGAACGTGTTCTATGTCCCGCGGCAGGCTTTGTTCATGAAGGATGGAAAGCGGCTTGTCTATGTGAAGAGTGGCAGAGGCTTCGAACAACGCGAAGTTAAGATCGTGTGTGAAAATGAAAGCCGTGCCGCCATTGAAGGGTTGACCGTGGACGACAGGGTTGCTCTGCTGGACCCAACCGCGCCTAGAGCCGGCTCGAACGCGACACCGGAGATAACACACTAATGGCCGCGGTGGAATCGGCTGACGATCGACGAAGAGTCTACGGCGTGCAGCAATGGATCCCGGACCTCCAGTTGGGGTTACAGAACCTGCTGGTACATCGGTTGCGCTCCTTACTGACCATGCTGGGAATGATCTTCGGAGTTGCCGCAGTGGTGTCCATGCTCTCCATCGGCGCGGGAGCCCGTCAGAAGGTAATGGCCTTCATCGAGCAGATGGGCGTGCGGAACCTGATCGTGGAAGCAAAGGAAACGACCGAGTGGCAGGCCCATCAGAAGATCCGCAGAATTTCGCCGGGTCTCACGCTGCAGGATTACCGTGTGATCGCGGATGACGTTGACGGCATCGTTGCTTCCACACCACGCAAACGATTCACTCCTACCAAGACCATTCCGAAATCGCAGCAGGATGTGCCATCGGTTTACGGTGTCAAACCGATTTATAAGGAGATTGCGGGCCTGCGCCTCCTGGAAGGGCGCTTCTTTGACCCTAGTGAGGAACTGCGCGCGGACCCCGTCTGCGTTTTGGGTGCTGGAGCACGGTCGAACCTGTTTGGAGTGGCGGATCCGATCGACCAGTACGTGAAGGTCGATGAGCAATGGTTTCGCGTCATCGGAGTTGCGCGACCTCAACTTAGCGCGCAGACCGATAGCGCGGGCCTCCCTTCACAAGACCTCAACAACGTCATCTATGCTCCCCTGAACGCGGTGGTCCTTCGCCTGGAGAACACTTACAGTGATCTTAGAGACGACATCGATGGAATCTACCTGAACCTGCACGAAAAGACGGACATGTCGGTGGCGGCGCAGGTGGTCCGCGCGGTGCTGGGTTCTTCGCACCACGGCGCAGCCGACTACAGCGTGATTGTGCCGGCGGAATTGCTTGCCGAACAGAAGCGCACGGAGCGGTTATTTAATGCTGTAATGGTCGCGATCGCGTCTATTTCGTTGCTGGTGGGCGGCATCGGGATCATGAACATCATGCTGGCCAGCATCCTGGAACGGACGCGAGAGATCGGGTTGCGGCGGGCGGTGGGCGCACGTCAGTCTGATGTGGTACGCCAATTCGTGGTGGAAGCGGTCATGATTTCGTTTGTAGGAGGAAGCTTCGGAATTGTGTTCGGCTTCGTGATGTCTCGCCTGATCGCGTGGCTGGCGGGGTGGTCCACGATTGTGACCGCGACTTCCATCCTCCTGGCATTTCTTGTGTCGATCACAGTAGGGCTGGTCTTCGGCATTTATCCGGCGGTTAAGGCGGCGCGTCTGGATCCGGTCGAGGCTATTCGTTACGAGTGAACCGCACTCTGCCACAGAGCCGGTGGACCCTCGCATCGCCCAACTCACTCTGGAGGAATGGGGATGAACCTCTGTTACGTCGTGACCTGCTGCCTTTTCTTGCTGCTCTCGATTGTTCCGGGAAGGGCGCAGAAGCGCGAAAACTACCGGGGACTGTTGACTCCGCAGGTTGCATCCGACAAGCTTCCCGGCCCGCAACGTCTGCGTGACTATGTAGCCGACGGCAAGTTGCGTCTCAGCTTGCGCGATGCGGTCGTCCTGACGCTCGAAAACAACAGCATCGTGCGGGTGCAAGAATCCCAGGTAGAGACTGACAAATTCGCCCTGCTCCGCACCTATCAGCCCTTCGATCCGCAACTGCAAACCGTCGTTGACGTAAGCCGCTATTCGTATGCCGGAACAAACCAACTTCAAGGGGTGGGAACTTCAGGCAGCGGTACGCTGAACTCATTGACCCAGTCGGCACAAATAAACTACAGCCAAAGCTTCCAGACCGGCACGAACCTAGTGGTGGGTCTCGCCAGCACGAAGAATTCCACCAACAGTGCGTTCTACTTTTTCAACCCCTATTTCAGTTCCAACCTGCGACTGCAGTTTACGCAGCCGCTGCTCCGCAACGGCTGGCGGTTTGCGAACCGCGCCCCTTTGGTCATTGCACGCCGGGTGGTCCAGCAGTCGCTGGCCAACTTCGAGGCCCAGGTGAGCGATGCCGTCCTGCAGGCAGTGACGCAGTATTGGGCGGTGGTCCAGTCGCGTGGCGATCTGGAAGTGGAACGTAAATCCCTCGAAGCTGCGGACGCGAGCTACCAGCACGACAAGCGTGCTTTGGAACTAGGGGCTCTGCCGCCACTCGACATCTACCGTTCGGAGTCCGAAGTCGCGTCTCGCCGGGTGCAGATGATCCAGGGTGAATACGCGTTGAAGCGGACGGAGGATGCTTTGCGCTTGACGATTGGAGCCGACCAGGACCCGTATTTCCGCGCGCTTGATCTGGAACTGACCGAGAAACCGGATCCTGAAGGCGAACTAAAAAGCATTGACGCCGCGACCGCGTTGCAACAGGCAGAGGCGCAGCGTCCGGAGTTTCTGGCAGCGCGCTACGCGCTGGAGAATGACGACACCAGTGTTCGTCTAGCCCGCAATCATCTCAAACCCGATCTGTCTCTGAGCGGCTTTTACCAGAGTAGCGGCTTGGGCGGCAACGAGTTCAGCCTTACCACGGGACAGTTGGTCTCCCGAGGAGGCCTGGGCTCGTCGTTCAACCAACTCTTTGGTTTCGGGTTCCCAGGCTATGGAGCGACACTCGCTTTGAACTTGCCGATCAAGAATCGAGCCGCCCAAGCGGACTTAGGGAGTGCGCTGGTCTCACGTCATCGCGATATGTATTCGGCGCAGCAGGTTCAGGAGCAGGTAATGCTCGACGTTACCAATAGCATTCACCAGCTCGAGCTGGCTAAACTCACGCTGGCAGCAGGTAAGACGGCGCTCGATCTCGCGCAGAAGACGCTGACCGCCGAACAGCGGAAGTACGAACTCGGCGCCCAGACCATCTTTTTTGTCCTTGATGCACAGACCAGACTGGCACAGGCCGAGTCAAACCTATTGCAGGCCCAGATCACGTATCAGATCGCCGTCGCGGCGGTTGATCACGCCACCGGGGGCCTGCTGCAGCCTTACCATGTCCAGGTTGCGGAGCTCTCGCAGTAGACCGACTATCGGTTGTTGGTCGCTGGGAAGAGTTGCGGGTTCTGCCGGGATGAATTGCCGCACCTCGAAAAGCTCTATGAGCAACCGAAACAACGGTCGGACATTCAAATAATAGCCTTTGATGTTGACGAGGAACTTGGGCTTGTTGCGCCATTTCTGGCGGAAAAAGACTACACATTCCCAGTTTCTCGTGGCCTGGGGCTTGGTCAATGGAATGTTTGCAGACCGAAGCCTAGGAGTTCTGCAGAACTGGATTATGACTTCCGGGCGTATGCGGCTGGAGAGCCAGGTGGGTTTCTCAGAAGCTCGTGAGTGGGAGCGGGTAGTCGCTCAGAAACCGGAATCTGCGCGAGCGGGTAAATAACATCTTACGGCGGTAGCGCACCCCTTTCGCTTCCGAACCCTCGTTTGGAATAGACGCACCGAGAAGAGCCGCGACTGACGGCGCAACATCCCCATTTCACTCATGACCAAACGGTTCTGGTGCGCCGTGAAAAGGCGCTGGTCCACAGCGGGAGAAAGACCCGCCCGGGAACTGGATCGCTCCACCCGGTAGCAATCGGAGCGGCGGTGGAGGCAACAAAGCCGCCGGAGCCTCCGGTGTAGAGGGTCGCATA
>CAZXKO010000113.1:0-101544 GCA_964641665.1 uncultured Acidobacteriaceae bacterium | reverse complement strand
CCCTGCTGAAGAAAATCAGTGAGACGAATCGATGAATGCCAAATGTGCCAACGATAGATTGTCTCAATGGAAGGGTTCAGAAAACGAAGCTACAGCAGGTGTGCCTACATAGTTTGTCTCAACCCAGGGGTTCACCCCAGCTGACTGTGCCCAAATTTGTGCCCACCTGCTCGGATTTTTGCGTCTCAGCACTGGTCACCGATGCAGCGGCTAGAGGCGCAAACGCCCGTTCTATCGCATCCGCCTGCGGGTGGATGTATCGCTGCGTGATCGTGATTGAACTGTGCCCCGCGATACGGGCTAGCGTGAAGGCATCGCACCCAGCTTGCGCCAATTGCGTTAGAGCGGCGTGGCGGAGGACGTAGGGCTGAAAGGAAACCAACTCCCGCGTGCCGTTCTTCCTCGCTACGCAGTTCGCCCTCTGGATCGCCTTTGCGTGCTGATCCTTTGCCGTGTCCTTGTTGAAGTGACCCTCGCGAGACGAGGACGGGAAAACCCAGCCAGCCTCAGGTTCCCCGCGTTTGCGTGCGGTGCCGATGAGCCGGATGTCGGTGACGGATCCGTCAGTCAGGACGCTCAATCGCCCCTTTCGAAGGAAGGAGCAACGCCAGGTCGAAGACGGTCTTTGTCAGATCTTGGACGTTCGCTGTAATAACCACGCTCCCGTTTACTAAGAGTTGAAGTTTGCGTGGATAATGGTGGCTTCCAAAGTCGAAGTAGTCCGAGCACTGCTCTTTGCGCCGCTCATCTGGTGGTTCCTGCCATTCATCTCTTAAGATCTCGTGCGAGGCAGGATTCACGCAGACTTCATGCGGTTTGGCCTTGACGTTTTCTTGTTCGACTTGTAGACAGGTGATCTCGACGCCATTTTCTACGCGTTGTTTCTGTTTCTTTACTAGAAGCCCTGCAGAGCCCTCCGCGAACTGAAGCAAACTGATGAGTTCTCCAATTCGTACTGGGGTGAAAACTAAATTGCGGCTGGTGTAGAGCCGCCTGTCACCATTCCGAATTTGGATTTGCTCGAAACGGTCCATGACGATCTTGCGCAACCAGCGGTCTTTTGCTTCCCATTTGAGGGTCAGATGCCCTTGGGTACGAGCGTTTATCTGCGCAACGAAATCGACATCAATTTGAAATGGACTAGCTTGATCGTGAAAGAGACTTGCCTGCTGCTTGGCCGTGACGAGTAATTGCTGTGCAGCGGGGTCGGTAGCGCCAACCACCGGGGAGAGGCTGCAGAGGAACAGAGCAGTCGCTAGGACCAGCTTCTTCATGGGCGACCACATGGGAGCACTTGCCAATTCCGTGAACACCACTTCTGGGAAGCGTCGTTTGCGGCCTCAGTTGGTGATAAATCGCCTTGCAGTCAATGGGCCGGATTTTGGCGAACAAACGGCGCAAGCTGGTGAGAACGCCTGGTTTCGTAAACTATCCAGCTCCTCTCCCGGCTCGGCTGTGGGTTTACTTCCTGCTTGGTGAGCACTAGCGTGACTCGGGAACAATTCCGCAAGCCCCGACGATTTTCGGGCGGGCTGTCAGTTCTGCCAGTGATCGGGGCGGCATGGTGCCTATAGATTGTGAGTGCCTCGGGGCACACGCCAAGCACGGTGCTCCCGTCGCGGAAGGAGTGAGTGCAAGATCGCAAAGAGCCGCAGTTGCATCATAAGACTGTTGTTTCTTACGATTCTCCCCCAGATGTTCCTGCATTCCTGCTGGGCACAGGATCTCGCGCCTCGCGCCTACCTGATCACCCCGCTTCATTCCAACGCGATCAACCTAACGTACTCCTTTTACCACGGCGGCCTGGATTTCAACGGGGTGGTTCCCGTTACAGGTGCCACCGGCACTTACAGTGTGCCGATTTTCAGCCTTTATCATTCCTTCAGCTTCTTTGACCGCTCCGCCAACATCGCAGCGTGGCTGCCCTACGGCGTCGGAACATTTCAGGGATCGGTGCTCGGCACGGACAAGCAGATTTACCGCTCCGGTCTGTTCGATTCAGGATTTCGCCTTTCCGTGAATCTCAAGGGTGGGCCCGCGATGCCCATCTCGCAGTTCGCGAAGTGGAAGCAAACGGTGGTGTTGGGTGTCAGCCTGAAAGTGATCACCCCGACCGGCCAGTACGATCCCACGAAACTGATCAACTGGGGGATTAACCGCTGGGCCTTCAAACCGGAGTTTGGTTATTCCCAGCGCTTTCGCGAGAAATGGATTCTCGATGGCTACGCTGGGGCAGTCTTCTTCACCACCAATCAGGAATTCTATTCGATTCCTACACCCCAGCCGCAGACGAAAAGCCCATACGGTTCATTCGAAGGTCACTTGAGTTATGACGTGAAGCATTACCGCGGGAAGCCGACCCTTTGGTTCTCGCTGGATGGCAATTTCTGGTTCGGGGGGACAACGAGTATGGACGGCAAATCGAACCCCGCTACCAGGCAGACGGCTTCGCGCATTGGAGTCACAGCAGCCATTCCGGTGAGCCGCCACCAGTCGATCAAAGCGAGCTTTAGTAAGGGAGACTATGTTCGCATCGGTGGCAATTTCGATAGCTTGGCAGTCTCATGGCAGTACACGTGGTCGGGCAGACCGAACTAGTTTGAGCTTTCTGCCAAGCGTGCCCTGCGCAAAACAGTCAACTGTTGAAATATCGCCATTTCACTCGTTGGCACGCAAAAAGGCGAAGAAAAAGCGCACACTTGTGCAATCAGATTACACGTTTTGACCGCTGGTCAGCGAGTGATAAGGCGATTTGGAGGAAGTCGCTGGCGCGACGGACGCTATCGCGTGCTCGTGGGGCGACTATTTTTTTATCCGCTACAAGACTTGCGGTTTGGCGAAACGGCCATTGAAAACCCATAGAGAAAGATAAGCTCCTCCGCGTCCGCCGCAAACGCCAGCGACTTCGTCCAAATCCCCCTATCGCAAGTGCCCCGGCGGGAAACTCTCCGCTCCACTCCAACGCTCGGCGCCGGCGCACTTGTCGATAGAGGACTAAGTTCCTGGAGAGAGAGATTTTGCAAACAGAAACCGGGACGTCCTGCTCCCAACCGTCTATCGCCGAAGTGGTCACGCGGCGTCGCTGAAGGTTGGATCTACAGTGATGCACCACTCCGCAAGTAGCCATTCTGGGATGTAGACACGATTCCTGTTTTGCTTGCACCAGGTTCGCAGTTCCGCCGACGAGGTATACATCTCCGGTGTGAGTTGCAATTGCCTGACCCGCAGTTCGAATTCAGTGGCGAGCGCGGGAGAGGGCGGAATGGGACGCCCCCAATTGGGGTTGCCGCGTTTGCGAGCCAGAACAGGGCGAGCGACCGGTATCGCCATAGTCCCCGATCATACTCCGCCTTGGGTGACGCTGCTCTGCTTTGGCCCTGCCCTCGTTGAGAAACTCCACGTGCTAATTGAGAAATTGGCCGATTCGGGTCAGTGAGTGCCAACTATGCGTGGCGTCGCCATGCCGAGCGCGGGAGAGTTAAGAGAGCAGGCGCACGTACCCCGACGCGATTTCGTAAACGGCTCCCACCAATTTGGCGCCAGCCTTCGCCGCACTCTGGCCCTCTTCAGTCTCCAAAATCTGATGTATCGACCAGCGAACATTGGCTTCGACGGCCGCGGTCAAGTGCTCCTCCAGCGAAACCCGCAAGCTTACCTCTGGGAGTCCAGGCAGAATATTGTTGACCAGAGCTTGGATACGAGAGCGATGCTCGTGGCCATCCCGCTTCGTTTGCAGGGCAGCTTTTACGGCCCCGCAGCCCTCATGACCGAGTACAACAAAGAGAGGAGTGCGGAGATGCGTTCCTGCGTACTGAAGACTGCCCATCACCTCGGGCGAGATCACGTTTCCGGCGACACGCACGATGAACAATTCTCCAAAGTTAGCGTCGAAGATCAGTTCGGGTGGAACCCGAGAGTCACTGCATCCTAAAATCGTAGCGAAAGGCTGCTGGCCCTTGGCTAGGTCAGCGAGTGTTTCCTTGCAGACGGTGGGAAAACGTGCCTCGCCTCGCATGAATCGCTGATTCCCCTCCATCAGCTTCTGCAGTCCTTGCTCAGCTGCTGAATCAATCTGTGAAGAATTCATAGTAATAGCCTTCTGACGTCCCACGTGCCAATCCAGCGGAATTTCGGCAAGAGTTCAGGAGGAGGCCCGTTCAGCCACGCGTAGCTTGGATTGGATGCGTTTTCCCTGAAAAGATCCAAGATGCGGGACGCGCACGATTTTAGCCGTTTTCACGTCAACCGTTGAAAATCAACTGTTGAAACCAGGTGTGGCTTCCCGTTGTTTCCGAAGCCGCGGCCGTTCCCACCTTCAGCTCATCACACGGATGTAAAAACGCAAGGTCCCTCGACTGCGTTCGGCTACGCCTCACTCCGCTCGGGATGACAGTGAGAGGGAAACGGCGCTCACCCCAAGTCTTTCCGCGAGCCCCGAAGTTG
Source organism: uncultured Acidobacteriaceae bacterium (assembly GCA_964641665.1). Lineage (GTDB taxonomy): Bacteria > Acidobacteriota > Terriglobia > Terriglobales > Acidobacteriaceae > Gp1-AA133. The sequence continues at coordinate 97,101 of CAZXKO010000113.1, read as the reverse complement.
TGCAAGGCCTAATTCACAACCCCCACTGAATCACGGTGTACGAGCGGGCCGGCACTTCGAATTTCGTGCGCGAGCCGCTGGTGGACGGCTTATCGAACGATTGCGGCGTCACGCGCTTGGGGGCCGCAAACGTGTTGTTGGCTTTCAAGTCGTCGCCGGTGAGCACCCAGGCCGACACCGCGTTCGCTGGAGCCTTGTCTTCCCATACAAGTTCGATCTCGCGGGCCTTCGCCAGGTCGCGGTTGAGGAGGAACAGAGACACCTTCCCTTCCGACAGCGTACCGGCCACGTCGAGGTATGGGACTTGATCGAGTTGGGGCACGTCGTAGGTGGGAGATTCCACCAGCAGGCTAAGCACGGAGCCGCGACCGTACTGCAAAGCCCAGCTGTAGGGATAGTAGATGGTCTGGCGGAAGAGGCCGTCGGAGTTTGTGGTGATGGGCGCTATCACGTTGACCAACTGCGCCAGGCACGCCAGCTTGACGCGGTCGGCGTTACGCAAAAGCGTGTTCACCAGACCGCCGACGAGCAGCGCATCTTCCAGGTTGTAAGGTTCTTCTAATAGATGCGGCGCCTCTTTCTTGTGGCCGTCGACGGCGTCGCCGCTGCGGGCGCGGTACCAGACATTCCATTCGTCGAACGAGAGCCAGAGTTTTTTGGGGGAGCGCTTGTGGCCGCGAACCAAGTCGCAGACCGCGACGGTTTCAGCGATCTGGCGCTCCATGGTGAGGTTCATAGCGAGGTACTTGGAACTGTTGCCGCCAGTGGACTCGTCATTGTCGAAGTAACGATGCAGGGAAAGGCCGTTCACGCGGTCGTAGCATTGTTCGAGCACCTGGCGGTCCCACTCGAGGTAGGTAGGCATAAAGGGGCCGCTGGAACCGCAGGCGATGAACTGCAGGGAGGAGTCGGGATCGACATAGCTCATCTGGCGGGCAGCGTCATCGGCCTTCATTCCGTACTCGACCGCCGACATGTGGCCGATTTGCCAGGGGCCGTCCATCTCGTTGCCCAGGCACCAGCGCTTGACCTTGTAGGGGTCGGCGATGCCGTGCTCGCGCCGCAAATCACTCCACTTGGTCCCCTTTTCAACGTTGCAGTACTCGACCAGCGCGGCGGCTTCTTCCGCCGTGCCGGTGCCGAGGTTGAGTCCCATGAGGGGCTCGGTGCCGGCGAGCTTGCACCAGGCCATAAATTCATTGATGCCGAATTGATTGCTGTTTATGGAATTCCAGGCCTTGTCGAGTTCGCGGGGACGTTTGTCCTTGGGGCCAACACCGTGAAGCCAGTTATAGCCGGAGACGAAGTTTCCGCCGGGGTAGCGGATGATGGGGACGCCGAGCTGTTTGATTTCGGCGAGCACGTCTTTGCGGAATCCGTTGGAGTCGGAGAGCTTCGAGGCGGGATCGTAGATGCCTTCGTAGATGGCGCGGCCGAGTTGCTCGAGGAAAGAGCCCCACAGATTACGGTCGATCGGGGAAATCGTACGCCTCGAATCGACGTAGACACGGACGGCGCTGTCGGAGGAAGCCTTGGTCTGGGCGAACATCTTGCCCACCATGGAACCGCCGAACACTACGGTGGCGGACCACGCCATACCTGCGGTGGAAGCCTGCTTAAGGAAACCGCGTCGCGAAGGGGAAAACTTGGTCATAAACGCCCTTTCAGGAAAAGGATCAGGGACAAACAGGGTGAGCAAAGAGGATGGCCGAAAACGGTCAAAGCGACCCCCAATGAGCCTCCAAAAGGCGGGTGCGAGTAAACGATTTCTCTATTGGTCCGGAAAGGGTTATAGTCCTGCCCTTTCGCACCTGTCAAGGATTTTCCGAGCGTTTCCGGATCGAGGAACCGGGGCGGTTTCGAACTGGGCTGGACGCTGTTTTTCTGCCTTTGGACGGCGATCTTCTGGCGACTTCTCAGCGGAATTTTTGCTTGCGAATGACTCCGGCGCCCTCTCGAATGACAACCAGTTGATCGGCGGCGACGTTGGGAATCTTTTCGATGGCGCCGTTCGTCCAGCGAACAACCAGGTTCGCGGAGGTATCCGTGCCGAGCCCAAAATGCAGGCGGCGGTCGTTGGCGGAGTAGAAGCTCGCTTGGGCGGTGACCTCCTGCGCCTGGCGCCGGCCGGCGTACTCGGCAGTGACGCGCGCTCCAATAGCGCTGCGATTGGTTTGCACCCCGACCAACTGCACTTTGAGCCAGTGGTGGCCGCCGATGACGTCGTTGCGCAACAGGGACGGCGGCTCGTTCATGTTCATGATGAGAACATCGAGGTCGCCGTCGTTGTCGAAATCGCCAAAGGCGCAGCCGCGACTGGCGTGCGGATCGGTGACGCCGCTTCCGGCCTCTTCGATCAACTCTTCGAACCTTCCGTCGCCGAGGTTGCGGAAGACAAGACGTGGAGTGCGGAACGGATAGGCGGGCAATTTTCGTTCCACCTCGGGATAAACGCTGCCGGTGGCGACGAAGAGATCGGGGAAGCCATCGTTGTCCAGATCGACGACGCCGGTGCCCCAAGCCACGTAGCGGGTCTCGACGGCCACGCCGGCGTGGATGGTGACGTCGTCGAAATTCCCTTTGCCATCGTTGTGGTAGAGGACGTTGGTGTCGTCGGCAAAGTGGGTTTTGAAAATGTCGAGGCTGCCGTCGCAATCGTAGTCGCCCACCCCGACTCCCATGCCGGCTTGCTCCATTCCGTCCTCGCTGAGGGCGACGCCACGCTCCAGACCCTCCTCACGAAATGTGCCGTCGTGCTGGTTGCGAAACATCCAGCTGGGGGTGGAGTCGCAGGCGACGTAGATGTCGGGCCAGCCGTCGTTGTCGAAATCAGCGGCAACAACGCTCATGGGATATGCTCCCGAGGCCGCAGCGACGCCCGACACTTTGCTGACATCGGAAAAAGTTCCGTCACCATTGTTGTGGAACAGCTGCACGTAGCCAGGAGGCAGACCGCGGGGGCCGCAGTTTACTGGAACCCCTTTCCAGTTGCAGTCGGCGTTCGAGCCCGGCTTAGGCAGCTTCTCGAGCGTTGTGTTGAGGTAGTTGGCGACAAACAGATCCAGGTGCCCATCGCGATCGTAGTCCACCCAGGTGCAGCCAGAGCCGTACCGAACCGCGGCCTGGTGGAGTCCGGCTTTATCGGTTACGTCAGAGAACGTGCCGTCTCCGTTGTTGTGATAGAGCACGTTCTGGCCGTAGTAGGTGATGAAGAGGTCGTCGAAGCCGTCGTTGTCGCAGTCGCCCACCGTTACCGCCGACGCCCACCCGGTCCGTTGCAGCCCGGCTTTGGCAGTAACGTCGGTAAAGGTGCCATCACGATTGTTCTTGTAGAGGCGATTGGTGGTGCCGGGCGGCGCGCCGTCGAGTCGCGTGCCGCTGAGAATGAACAGGTCCATCCAGCCGTCGTTGTCGTAGTCGATGAATGCTACGCCACAGCCAACGACCTCGATGATGTAGTTCTTGGTGTTGATGCCGCCGTAGATCACGGGCTGGGTGAGGCCGGCCTGGTGGGCGACGTCTGTGAGATGCGAAAAGAACGGACGGCCGGAAGGCTTGCTGCGCGGCTGCGGCTTGACGCCCCGCGAGGAGATGCCCTGGCCGAAAGCAGCAGTCGCGCCCGTCAGGGCAGTGCCGGCGGTTGCGGCCACGCCTGCGATCAGTTGGCGGCGTGTGATCATTGAGTTGGCTCGGTCGCTTTCAGCCACTTTGATGTCCGGCCTTCTTCGGATTCCAACCAGTTGATCGGTGGTTTGACGTTCAGCTTGCATTCGGCGCGTGAAAGAATGTTCATGGTTGCGACACAGCGCTTCCCTGCCCTTCGACGAGAGTGATGTACTGATCGATAGGGAGATTGCTGAAGCGTTCCACTCGCCCGCTCGGCAGCGGCCACTTCACTTCGACCCAGTCGATTTGGGTGCGCTTGCCAATGCCCAGGACCAGGCGCGGATCGTGCGAGGCCAGATAGCTTCCCGCCCCGGTTTTGCAGCGGGAACGCTTGAGGTCTCCCGCCTGCCATGTGACCACAGCTCCCACGGCGTCGGGATTGGCCTTCTTCGCCACGAGTTTCACGCCCAACCAGTGGTTGAGCCGCCCCACCTGGTTCTTGAGCAGCAGGGGCGAGGCGTTGTTGACCGCCACGAGGACGTCGAGTCCCCCGTCATTGTTGAAATCGCCAATGGCCATGCCGCGCGCGGCATATGGGGTTGCAAAAACAGGACCGCTGGAGGCAGTCACGTCTTCGAATCCTTTACCCGTTCCATGAAACAGCAACATCGGCTCGCGATATTTGACCTCGCTGGCGTGCTCCTCAATTTTTTCGTCCGGGTGGCCATCCGCGAGGAAGAGATCGAGATTGCCGTCGTTGTCGTAGTCGAAAAATTTCACACCCCAACCGCTCATCAGTCGTGTGACCTTGCCGATGCCGAAGGGGACGGCCATATCGTCGAAGGTCTCGTCGTGGTTGTTGTGGTAGAGAGAATACATCTCCTGGTCGACGTTGGTGACGAACAGGTCCGTCCAGCCGTCCTGATCGTAGTCGGCGGCGTCGACTCCCATCCCCGAGCGCGCCCGTCCCTCGGTGCTGAAGCCCACGTTGGCCTGCAGACCCACCTCCTCAAATTTCCCGTTGCCGCGATTGACGAACAAGAAATTTTCCACCGTGTCGTTCGCCACGAACAGATCCATGCGACCGTCGTTGTTGATATCGCAAGCGACGACACCCCACGCTTTACCGAGGGACTTCGCGATTCCAGATTCGCGGCTAGCGTCAGTGAAGGTACCGTCGCCATTGTTGTGGAATAGCCAGCTTGGCATCGGCTCGTACACACGCGGAATGCAATAGTAGCGAGCACCGGTTTGACGATTGCCGCAGAACTTGTTCTTTGACTTGTCGAAGTCCACGAAGCGGCAGATGAAGAGGTCGAGTTTCCCGTCGTTGTCGTAGTCAAACCAAACCGCGCTCGATGCCCAACCTTCCGTGGGCAGTCCAGCTTTTTTCGTCACATCGGTGAACGTGCCGTTGCCATTGTTGTGGTAGAGGATCATGCCGTTGTATTGGGTGACGAGCAGGTCCGGAAGGCCGTCGCCGTCGTAATCGCCCGCCGCTACGCCCATCCCATATCCGCCGCCTGCGACCCCGGCCTTCCCGGTCACATCCGTGAATGTGCCGTCGCGATTGTTCCTGTAGAGCGCGTTGCGGAGTGGCGGGTGCGGGTCGAAGAAATCGCACTTGCCGCTGTTGACGAAGTAGAGGTCCATCCAGCCATCGTTGTCGTAGTCGATGAACGCGCAACCGGCGCCCACGGTTTCGGGCAGATACATCTCGGGTGAGCGCCCGTTGCTGTGTATCCACGAAATACCGCTGACCTCTGGGGGGACTAGTTCAAAGGGAAACTGGGTTGGAGCTTGCGGAAGAACGAGGCCAGAAGATAAAGGGGAGGCTAACCACGGGCCGGCGAGGATTCCACCGACCAGGCCCTTCAGGAAGGTGCGGCGCGAACTGATGTCCGCCCCTGTTTTCGTGACCCTCAAGCTGTATAGCCCTCGGTTAGAGCTGCGCAAGTTCAACGTGATGCGGCGAGCGCAGTTGGCCAAGAACAAGCCCTCGCACCGATGCGCTCACAACCGCTTCAGTGCTACCGGAAGTTGTGCCGGCAGGCCGGTGGCGTGCTATAAAAAGCACACATGGGTTGCTTTGGCGAGCGCATCACTCTTGGCCGATATGGGGCTCAGTCGGCACTCTTCCAACGCGCTCTGCGCCCGGCACGACTCTTCACCATAATAATCCTATCGAGCGTCACTTTTGCGCAAATCACTCACGTCGAGGTGGCGGCCCGATTGCTCAGCCAGGGGCAATTGGACCAAGCGGAGACGGAAGCACGCAAGGCTTTGGGAAATCCCGACTCCCGGCCGTTGGCGCTCGCGATGCTGGGAACGATCCGGTTGCAGGAAAGCAAGTACGATGAGAGCGTCGGCTTCCTAACCCAGGCGTTGACACTGAATCCTCGTCTGCCCGGCGCTCGGACGAGTTTGGGAAGCGCCTACCTCCTGCAGGGCAAGCTCGACTTGGCGAGGAAGAGTTTCCGGGAGGTCTTGCGGATTGATCCGGCGAACGTCAATGCACGGCTGAGTCTGGCCAAAGTGGAGGCGTCCCTCCATAACTTTCAGCAATCTTTGGACGCAGCCGGGCCGATCGTGCCGCAGTTGAAGGGGACGGAGGACGGTCTGCTGCTGCTCGCAACCGACTACGGGGCGCTCGGTAAAAAGGAAAAGTTGAAGGGCCTGGTGGAGGATTGGAAGCGGATGCCCACCGCGTCCCCTGAAGCGTCGTTGGACTTTGGCGATTTGTTGGCGACGTCTGGAATGACGGTCGAGGCGAAGGAGATTTACGAGAGCCAGGAAACCAAGATCGCCACACAGCAGTCTTCGACTCTTGCTTACAGGCTCGGGAGAAGTTTCTTAGCTCTGGGCGCGCTCGATCGGGCGGAGACCAACTTACAGCTTGCTCTCAACGAAGACCCCCAATGCGTTGTCTGTCTGCAGGGTCTTGCTGAGGTTGCCCAGCGGCAAGGAAATACTGAGAAGGCGCTGGCCCAACTGATCGCCGCCAAACAGAAGGATCCGGAGAATCCTGAAGTCCTGTTCGAGTTCGGACGGGTGTGCCTGCAACGCAATCTGCTGGACGATGCCGTGCCAGCGCTTACCAAGGCAGTCGCGTTGAAACCCGATCAGGAGTCTTATGTGTATGTTCTCGGCTCCTCCTATGTTGCTCGCCACGACTTATTTAAGGCAGCGTCGATCTTCGGCCAACTTCTACGGAAGCATCCGCAAGATGCCGTCCTGAACTATTCAGTGGGAGCGGTGTATTACTTACAGGGTAAGTACCCGGAGGCGGAGGCTGCGCTGAAAGAGAGCCTTCGCCTGCAGCCCGAACAGGTGGCGGCGGCCTACTACCTAGGCCTCACTTACAGCTCTGACGGGCAGGACGATCAGGCGGTCGCCGTCTTTCGTGATCTGATTAGGCGCTATCCCGAGCATGCGCCTTCCCGTGTGAAGCTGGGAGGCATTCTGCTGCGACAGCATCAGTATGATGAGGCGAAACAAGATCTCGAACGCGCGGTGGCTCTCGATCCGGGATCGATCGAGGCGCACTATCAAATGGGATTGCTGCTTCGACGCCTGGGAAAGACCGCAGAGTCTGACCAGGAACTCGCACAGTCACGCAAACTGGAAGAAGAGCACCGTGCACAAACCGATATGCATCTGCGATTGCTGCTGCCGGAGTGATCAACAGGGCTTTCGGGAATCCCTTGCCCGGGTGGAGGAACAGGCCAATCCATGGACTTCAGCCGTTTCTCACGACGTGAGTTGCTCCGCCAGTTGGGGAGGTTGGGCACGGTCGTGCCGGCGTCATTTCTGGTGCCAGGGTCGTGGGCATCCGCCCTTCAAAAACATGCGGCTTCCGCTGCCGTCAGGAAGGCCGCGAAAGTGGTCGGCCCTGCAGCCGGGTTTTCATTCACGGACATTGCGGCTGAAGCCGGCTTGAGCGGAGCGGTCAACGTTTTCGGCGGGGTTGAGCGCAAGCGGTACCTGCTGGAGGAGATCGGCTGTGGTGTCGCTCTCTTCGACTACGACAACGATGGCTGGCTCGACATCTTCTTCATAAATGGAACCCGGTTCGACGGTATCTCCCTGGAACATCAACCTTCTAACTTCCTATTTCATAATAACCGTGATGGGACATTTACAAACGTAACGGACAAGACTGGACTAGGTCGATCTGGATGGGGCCAGGGATGTTGCATTGGTGACTATGACAACGACGGACATGATGACTTGTTCGTGACTTATTGGGGTGGCCTCGTCTTATACCATAACAACGGGGATGGGACCTTTACGGATGTTACCGAGAAAGCGGGTCTATTACAGAAGACGCCCCGGCCACGATGGAATTCAGGGTGCTGTTTTGTAGATTACGACCGGGACGGCTATTTAGACCTGTTTGTCGCGAACTACGTAAATTTCGATCTTCAGACAGTCCCGCAACCGGGTGATACGCAGTACTGCCGCTACTATGGCCTGTCGGTAGGGTGCGGACCGCAGGGGTTGAGCGGCGGGACCAACATTCTGTACCACAATCGAGGCGATGGGACGTTCGAGGATGTTTCGGAGCGATCTGGTATCGCGGTTCCGCGAGGTCCATCTACGCCCACGGTCGACCGGGTGCAGTGGCTTCCCGTTGGCTCCTATGGCCTCGGCGTGTGTGCGGCGGACTTCGACAACGATGGATGGCCCGACATCTATGTCGCCTGCGACTCGGTTCCCAGCCGCTTCTATCACAACAAACAGAACGGGACATTCGAGGAGATTGGCAGCGACATCGGTTGCGCCCTCAACGAGAACGGGGCCTCCCAGGGAGGCATGGGAGTCGGCGTGGGCGATTACGACTGCGACGGCTGGCTCGATATCGTCAAGACCAACTACTCGGACCAGACCGCGAATCTCTACCACAACAATGGAGACGGCACCTTTTACGACGCCGTATACCAGGCGGGGATGGGCGGCAACACCAAGTATCTGGGATGGGGCGTGGGGCTATTCGACTTCGACAACGATGGCTGGCCCGATATCTTCATGTCGAACGGCCACGTGTTTCCGGAGGTCGACACGCGCAGGCTGCACGTCACCTTCAAAGAGAAGAAGATCGTGTACAAGAACCTGGGGAACGGACGCTTTACCGACGTCACCGCCAGCACCGGGCCAGCGACGAATCAACTCCGCAGCAGCCGCGGCACCGCATTTGGGGACTTTGACAACGACGGCGATGTAGACGTGGTGGTGATCAACATGAATGAGCCGCCGTCGCTGTTGCGCACGGATTGCCCCATAAAGAACAACTGGCTGAAGGTGAAATGCATCGGCACCAAGTCCAATCGCAGCGCGATCGGGGCGCGGGTGAGAGTGGTGACGGGACGGCATTCCCAGATCAACGAGGTGATGAGCGGTTCCAGCTTTATGTCGCAGAACGATCTGCGCCTGCACTTCGGGCTCGGACGGGCGACGCAGGTGGACCTAGTAGAAGTTCGCTGGCCGCTGGGGTTGGTCGAGTCGTTCAAGAACGTCGAGGCGAATCAACTGCTCGTGGTGCAGGAAGGACACGGGATCGTGCAGAAGGCGAAGCTGGGAAGGTAGTGGGGAGAAGTGGCGACTGCGTCTTCCCAGGCTAACCCGAACGTTTTCTCGCTTCCAGGCCGCGGCGGGCGAGGGCGCCCGCCGGACAGCCGCCGGGACGGCGGCGCTGCTTATCCCCGTCGAGACCGCCGCCACAAAACTCCCTTAACAAGTAACAAGCGATCAGAAAATACAACACCCGCCGCGTTTTTACACGCGGCGGGCGGGTCGGTCGAGAAGAAGGTGAGTTTAGAAGAAGAGTTGCAGGCCGAGTTGCATACGCCTCGGGATGTTGCACTGGCTGCCGGTGTGGCCAAAGTTACCGTTGCCATTGTTGGCGACCCAGTTCGTATCCACGGGGCAGAAGAAGACCCGGTTAAAGATATTGCCAGCATCGGCTTCGAAACGTAAGTACTTGCCTTCTCCGAAATAGGTGTCCTTGATGATGGAGAAGTCTTCGTTGAAGTACTTAAAGCCGCGCGCGCTCGAGTCCTGTCTCGGAGCATTTCCGAAGGCAAGAGCGTCGCCGCTTCCGCCCGGCGCCGACCATCCAGATTGGTTAAGGTAGGTGTCCGTGTACGGGTTGCTGAAATGCCCGCTCTTCCCGCTTCCGGCTTTGTCGGGGAACTTGGCGTTGGTGAACAGCAGACCGCCCATGTTGTTAGGCATGGTGATGGAGAGGGGCCGACCCGAGGAGTAAGACTGCATCACGGAGATCTGCCAGTTGCCGATCACCTTGTCCACAGCTCCGGTGGCACCCCCTGCGAGTGCTTTACCCTTCCCGAAGGGCAACTGGTAGACCCATCCCAACGACAGGATCTGCGGAACATCGTCCGAGCTGACCGTGTAGAGGTTGCTGAAGTTGCTGGGGTTCTGGATGGGAGGTCCACCGGATCCCAGTCCAGTCTCGGCGCCGTTGTTCATCAAATGGGAGTATGTGTATGCAACCTTGGCCTGCAGACCGTGACTCATGCGCTTTTCGAACGCGGCCTGGAGCGCATCGTAGCGACTCGACCCGTAGTTGAAGAAGCGCCAGTTGATAATCTGGTACTGCGGCCATGGCCGCAAGGACTGAGCCACCGATCCGCTGAAGGTAGGATAGGGACTTGTGATTCCAGCTGCCGCCGCGACGGCGTCAGGGACTCCGTTTTTGATTTCAGCGTTGAGCACGGTAGATCCCAGACTTAGCACGCTGGCAGGGTTCATGTTGTCATACACGCCAGCAGAGCTTCGACCGTCGATCAACCGCGTACCGTGGTTGCCCACGTACGCAATGTCAAGCATCATATTGTTCCCGATCTGGCGCTGCACCGAGATCGACCAGTTCTGGTATCGGGGCATGGTGTAGGTCTTCGGGTAAACGCCGACGGGATTCCCACCGTTCGACACGCCCGCGTTCAACTGGGGCGGGAGGACGATCGAGCCCGCTGGCCAGCCACAACCCACGCTCTGGCCGAGAGCGGTATTCACCGTGTTGAGGGTCGCAGTCGGGCATGTTCCGGTCCCGTTGAAATAATATGCTGGCACTAGTCCGTTGGTGGTGTTCGGGGCAACTGGATTGGTCTGGTAGCCGTCCACCGGGTACGGATCCCACGAGTCGGCCTGCACGCCGGCGTAGTAGATGCCATAGCCGCCGCGGATGGCTGTCTTATCATTCAGGGCATAGGCAAACCCGAGGCGGGGCCCGACGCTCCAACTGCTTTCACCGGTCGCTTTCGAGGCGTTAAATACGGTCGCACCCAAATGGCCGACCGGATTCTGGGCAGAGGGGTCGAAGGTGGAGAAACGGTTGAACTCCTCCGAGAGGCCCGATGTCCAATCGAAGCGTATCCCTAGAGTTACGTTCAGCTTCTTGGTCAGCTTGATATCGTCGTTGACCCAGGGAGCGGAATATCTCATCTTGGGCATGTACTTGAACGGCACCGAGAAATTGGAGCTGTCCACTTGGCCAAGGATAAATGAGGCCAGCTCGTTTCCAGTCGAACTGTTCAAGTTGTTGCCGGTTGCGTCGTAAGCAGCCGTCTCGTTGGCGTTGAAATTGAAATTGCCGCCAGTGTTCACCGCCCAGCCGGTCTGCGGGAAGGTCATATAACGGAATTCGAAACCCGCCTTGATCGTGTGCTTGCCGGTAACCCAGGAGACGTCATCAAGGAACTGGTAACGATTGTTGATGTCCGCTCCGTCGCTTGCCCACGGGGTGCCGTAGTGGGTGTATCCGACCGGGCCGTTAAAGTTCAACTGTGGGAAACCGGCGTTGTTGAATACCCCTTGATCCGGCAACCCCAAGCCGAGCTTCTGGTTCCAGCCTACGCCTCCCGACAGCATGTGGCCTCGCATGAGCCAGCGGTCGTAAGCGATTGTGGTGTGGTTAAACAGGTTCGGCCGGATCACGTAGTTGATCTGGACGTGATCAAAGTGGTTCGTGATGCGCTGGAAGAACCCCTGGCCAATGTAATCGCTGTTAGCCTGCGGGTCCGTTTGTCCATTGTGCGAGGTGGTGCAACCCTGCGGCCCGCCGCAGTGCGCTGTGCGCGGCCTGATGTTTTCATAATACGTGTTGCTGATCGAGAACTTGTTATTGAAGGTATGGTCGAATCGCAACAACCAGGTTCTGACGTTGATCTTATTGTTGTCGTCTGAGTTCCCGCCGAAACCGTTCGCCCGCAAAGTGTTGCGATCAAGTTTCGGCATGAGCGGAAGAACAGCAGTCGCCAGGGGGCTCCACAGGGGGTCGGTGGTTGGAATGATATTCGCCTTACCCGCGATGGGGAGACCCGTTGTGGGATCAAAGCCATAACCGTCGCGCACCGGGGTTCCGCCGACGTTTCGCGTGGTGGCAGGGTTGAAGATTTCGCCCTGATAGATCGGGCGGCCCAACTTGTCGGTTCCCACGACTTTTGTCGTGTCAAGAAACTCCGAGAAGTCACCCGTCTTCTGCAGGGGGGTGGCGAGGGTATTCACAAAGCCGGTGTTGACGGTGCTGTGATAGTCCATGCCGTCAAGGTTGAAGAACCAGAACGTCTTGGCGAGTTTGGGAATCGGCCCGCCCACGGCAAAGCCCCAGTTATTCTGGCCAAGGGGCAGTGTGTTGCTCAAGCCCTGAGCCTTGAGCTGTGGCCCGACGAAATAGTTCGAGGCGTCGAATTTATTGGTGCCGTAGAAATCGTACAAATTGCCGTGATACTTCTCCGTGCCCGACTTGGTGGTGTAGGTAATGAACCCGCCGCTGGTGTGGCCATACTGGGCGGAGAAGGTGTTCTCGACTACCGTCATTTCCTGCACTGACGGATACGGGATCGAACTTTCCTGCGTGCCCTGGTGGCCTTCGGCGTAACCGAATTCGGCGCCGTCAAACCAATTCGCTGTGGCCATGGTCTGGCCGCCGTTGATGCGCGAGGTGAACTGGCTGCCGCGGAAGATCGCGTCGCCGTTGGGCTGCATGGGCACGAAGCCAGGCTGCAACTGGAGCAGGGATTCGGCCAGACGAATGTCGGCGCCCATCACGGCAGGCATGTCGCGATAGTAGGTTTCGCTAACGGTGTGGGTCACGGTGGGGTTTTCCGTGTTGATCTGCGTGGCCGTGGCCATGACCTCGACGCTCTGCGTGACCGCGCCGACTTCGAGCTTCACGTCCTGCCGCCAGGTCTGGCCGCCGGTGAGCCGAATGCTTGTCTGGGAGAAGGCCTTGAAACCTTCTTTCAGCACCTCGACCGTGTAGAGTCCGATCTGGAGCGGCGGGGTGCTGAAGTTGCCGGCATTGTTGGTGCCGACCTGGGTAATCACGCCGGTTTCCTGATTGACGATCTTGACCTGAGCATCGGGAACGGCGGCCCCGGTAGCGTCCGTGACGATGCCTGTAATCACCGCGCGGTCAGCAAACTGGGCATACGCTCCGAGCGCGCTGAAGGCAACGAAAAGACAAAGCAGAAATACGCAGGAAGACATCGGCCGTTTCATATCCACCCCTCCCACCAGCTAGTTTGCTAGCTCGCTCCAGCGTGAAACGAATCGCGGGCGCGGACCGACGACCCCCTCTTAACGAAAGGTCTGAGTCGCCGTTCTCCTCACCCAGTTTCGGAAATCTCACGAAAGAATTGGCACGTCCCTAGAGTTGAACCCTGCGAGAAAGCTCCGGCACATTTCCGGTAAACCTTTTCTCGCCTGATGGGTACCGTGTTTACTAAATGTCCTAGAACGAAGTCAAGAAGATTCTAGTAGAAAAGAACTAGAGCGCGTTCCCAAAACGGAACTAGCTGATTCTTTCGTGGGCTGGACCGCTGCCGTGCATCTTGCTGTAAATACATGACAAAATGGCGTCGAAACCCCTACGAATTCGGTGTGATTGAGGGCGCTTGGGGAGGCATCTACAGCCCCACAAACGTTTCGCAACGCAGAAGATTTTGCCCGCCACGAGGGCCCGGAAAACCAGTAGATCGTTTACCGATGTGCCCGCAGGGCTGGCAAGCGGCCTGGCTGGACGATGGGGGATTTTGCTTCGGCGCAATTGGAAGGGTGCGCTATGATCGTTGCGGCGCTTGCCCGGCGTTCGTCGAGGAAACTTCTGATCTCCATGCTTTCTTGCAGGAAAATCCCTCAGACCCTTGCCATTGTCGCTGTAATTGCGGGGCCCATGCTGTTCGGCCAAGTAGAGGCGAAGAAGAGCCCTCCGGCATCCGTCAGCCAGATCGAAGACCAGATCCGGCAGCATCCGGACAGCTCCAAGCTCTACGTCGTGCTGGGCCTGGCCTTGTGGCGGCAGAACGACTTTCCGCACGCCCTCGACGCTTTTCAACATGCCGTGAAGTTAGGTCCTAACTCCGCCGACGCCCACAACTGGCTTGGGGTCGCCACCCTGGAGAACGGCGATTTCACCGGCGCCATCGCCGAATTTCGCAAGGCCATTGCTCTCGACCCCAAATATACGCGGGCCTACGCGAACCTGGGATCGGCGCTCAACAAGAACGGCGAGTTGGCGGAAGCGGTGAAGGTCTTTCGAAAAGCGGTTGCCCTCGAGCCCAACAGTCCCATCGCTCACATGAACCTGGGCGTCGCTCTGCGGGCGCAGGGCGATGCCAAGAGCGCACTGGTTCATTTGCGCTTCGTGGCGGAGCACGAACCGAACGACGCCAACGCCCGCTTCATGCTGGGCCAGACATTGCAGCAAGGCGGAGATCGCGCTGGAGCTATCGAGGCATTCGAGAAGACGTTGAAGATCGATCCCGAATTTCGCGAGGCTTACTATGCGCTGGGGTCGGCCTTAAAGCAGCAATCGGCTGCAATGTCGAAACCGAATCCGCCTGCGCCGAGTCCGGCGGCCGACCTCTACAAGCGCGGCGAAGAAGCGGCAGCGCAGGGCGATCTCAAAGAAAGCCAGCGCTTGCTCGAGGAAGCCGTCAGTAAGGATGAAACCTACGCCGACGCGCAAAACCTGCTGGGCTTCACGTTGGGCCAGCAGGGCGACTTAATTTCCGCGCTGCCGCACCTGGAGAAAGCGGTGGCGCTCCGCCCGGATCTCTCTGACGGGCACTACAACCTTGGCGTGGCGCTGTGGTACAGCGGCTCGAAGTCCAAGGCGATTTCCGAGCTGCGCGAAGCAGTGCGGCTTGATCCTTCCGCGGGGGCGAGCGTTGCTTTTCTCGGAATGGCACTGCGCGAAACGGGTCAACTGGAAGATGCTCGACGTTGCCTGCAACGTGCTATCGCGCTGCAGCCGTCGTTTGCGGCTTCCTATGTCGATCTTGGACTTGTCTACCTGCGCGCGGGTGATCTGGACCGAGCGGGTGGGCAATTTGAGACCGGGCTGAATTTCTCAGCGGCTTCGGCGGGGCCGGTGCCTGATTGGGACGCCGCGGTCGCAGGTCTTCGTCAGGCGCTGGCGGCAAAGCCGGACCGCGCCGAAGCTCACAACCTGCTCGGACTTCTCCTTGGGCACAAGGGCGCTGACAGCAAAGAGGTGCTCGCCGAGTTTGGTGAGGCGGTTCGACTTCGCCCGGACTTCGCCGAGGCGCACAACAATATCGGACTCGTGCTAGCCCAGGCTGACGATGGCGAAGGGGCAATAAAAGAGTTTCGCGAAGCGGTGCGGATCCAGCCCAATTATGTCGATGCTCTGACAAATCTCGGTGCTGCGTTGATCTCCACCTCCGCCGATACCGGGGAGGCGGTTCGCGTACTTGAGAAAGCTGCCGCGCTTGCGCCCACCTCGATGAAGGCGCAGTTCAACTTGGCGGAAGCCTACAGCGCCGACCCGAGCTATGGCCGTCCGAAGGAAATCGAGCAATTGCGTAAGGTAGTCGCCACCGATCCGAATTTTCCCGGCGCGCAGCTGGCGCTGGGGAAAGCTCTGCTAGGTGAAGGCAAGGTGGAGGAGTCGGTGAGCGCGCTGCAGGAAGCGGTGCGTTTGGATCCGCAGGGCACGCGGGCGCACTACCAGTTGGGGCTGGCGCTGGCGCGAGTCGGACGCAAAGAGGAAGCTGCGACAGAACTGCAGAAGAGCCGTGAGTTGGCGTCGGCCGACGACCACAAGCAGAATTCCGACCTGGATATCGCCGAGGGCCGGGCTGCGCTCGACAAGGGCGATTTGAACGAAGCCACCACAAAATTCAAGCACGCGCTTTTGCTGGAGCCCAAGTCCTCCGACGCTGAACATTTCCTGGCCGTCGTGCTGGAGAAGCAGGGCGATACTGAAGGCGCACTAGCTGCCTATCGCAAGACGCTGGAACTCAACCCTGGAGACGTGTCCGCACGAGAAAGGGTTGAGGCCCTTTCTGGCGAAAAAGGCTTGGACGATCCCGCGCGTGTCGCTGAATTCACCAACTACATCCAGGCCGGCAAGTATCAGGAGGTGGAGCCTCTCCTGGCGGCGTACGTCAAAGACCATCCCAAGTCGTCGTGGGGGTGGTACGCGTTAGGGTACAGCCAGTTCGCGCAAAAGAAAATTGGGGAGTCCATTCAGTCGCTGGCACAATCGCTCCAACGGGACATCCAGAACGCCGAAGCACACAAGATTCTCGGCCGCGATCTGATGGTGATTGGCCGGTTCGAGGCCGCCCAGGCGGAGTTCGAACAAGGCATCCGCTACAACCCGCGCTCGGCCGAGATGCATTTCAACCTCGGTAAACTCTTCTCTATCCGGGACAATTGGGCGCTCGCGCGCAAGGAATTTGAAGCCGCGGTTCGCATCGATCCGAACTACGTGGAAGGGCTGGACGGTCTGGGATTTGCCCAGGACGCGCTCGGTGACGATGACGGAGCCGTTGCCAGTTACGAGAAAGCGATCGCCATCAACGAGTCGCGGCAAGGGAGCTTCGTATCGTCCCATGTGAACCTGAGCGCGCACTACAATCGCAAAGGCGATTCAGCCAAGGCCCTTGAATACGCGCGTGCCGCGCTGAAAATTGATCCGAAGTCAGACGGCGCCTGGTTCCAGCAGGCCAAAGCCCTGGAGGCCCAGGGGCAGTTGAACGATGCGGTGGATGCGCTGAATCGAGCCGTTTCGCTCAACTCGCGAGCCGCCTCTTATTACTACGTCCTGGCCAACATTTATAAGCGTCTGGGGAAAACGGAAGAGCGCCGCCAGGCGCTGGAGTCGTTCCAGCGTCTCGAAAAGGAATCCAACGAGATGGAAGAAAAGCGGCAGAGCGTCGCCCATCGCTCCCCAACCCCGCCGCAACCGAGCAGCCAGCACGACTAGGCAAACTGCCTGGCGACTTCCGCGCACGGTCCGCTACGGTTTCGTCCCAGTCAACTCCCGCAGAATCGCCGCTTCCCGTTCCCGGTACGGCTTCCCGTCCGCGTAGAACACTTCGTGGAACCACACCGGCGGGGGTTGAAACACATACGGGTGTTCCCACGACTCCCAGGGGAGATTGGTCTGCGTCTTGCCCACAACCAGTCCCCAGTTGATAGCAGCGACGTGATACTTCTTAGCGATGGGAAGGATCGCGTCGAACGTGCTCCCCACCGGCCGCGCCATGAACTCGGTGCAGATGATGGGGCGATGGTAACGCTCCAGCCACTCGACGTGCTTCTCGAACTCCTCGGGCCACTCGTAGCTGTGAAACGAGATCACATCCGACTGTTCCAGCTGAACGCGCTGCATGGGGTTTAACTTCTCTGGTGAAGAGTAGTCTCCTTCCCACACACCGCTCGTCAGAGGTTGAACGGGATCGGTCGAACGGGCCCAGGTGAACACCTGCGGCAGCAACGCTGTCACAAGTTCGACCTTGTTCTTCGGATCGCGTTGCCGATACGGCGGACCGTTCATGTTGTCCGGTTCATTCCACAGGTCCCAGGCGAGGATGCGGGTATCTTTCGCGAACGCTCCCACCACTCCCTGCACGTAAGCCTTCAGTCGCGGGTATTGTGAGGGGTCTGACAGCGCGGCAGCGCCTGGACTCTGCATCCATCCCGAGTTGTGCACTCCGGGGATCGGAGGGCGTTGCGGCCCCAGTTGTGGGCTCGGATCCCAGCAGGAGTCGAACAGCACGAAGATCGGCCGGATGTGGTGTTTCGATGAGATCGCAAGAAACCGATCGATCCGCTGAGTAAATCCTGCCGAATCCTGCTGCCACAGCAGATCGTGGAGGAAGACGCGCATCGTCTTCATGCCCACGCCTTCCGCCCAGCCCAATTCCTTGTCGATCTCGTTCGGATCAAAGGTGCTCGCCTGCCACATCTCAAGTTCGTTGATGGCGTTCGCCGGAATAAAATTGCTTCCCACTAGCCAGGGCTGTTCCTGGTACCAGGAGTTGGCTTTCTCTTCCGACCACCGCCCTGACTGCGCGACCACCTGCACACAACTCGCGAAAAAAATAACGAACAGCAGGCTCCACTTGGATAAACGCATAAGACCTCCCGTTAGTGCCGCGTCATAAAGCTGTTTCGACCGCGACGCATTATCTACAAATGCGATGACCCTGTAAACGATTACAGGTATAGTATTCGCGCTTCAGCACACATGAGGGAGCAGCATGTCGCGAAGAAACGCACTCCTAGGTTTTTGGCTGGTCGTCTCGCTCTCGGCGCAACTCGTCCTCGCGCAGAACTCACCCGCATCTCATAGCACGGTTACGATTCAGGTCGATGCCTCGAAGCTTGCGAGCTACCGCATCCCACGCTCGATCTTCGGAACGTTCCTCGAGCCGATCGGCAACTCCACCTACAACGGCCTGTGGGCGGAGATTCTGCAAAATCCCAGCTTCGAAGACGGCCTCTGGGACGCGAAAAAAGTTGCCGCGATGATCGCCGAGGAACCCGCGCTCGCGCGGGCTTCCGAACTCTCGCTGCCTCTTCCCTGGGAACCGCTCGACTACAGTCAGGGCGCTCGCTACGCACCCCAGTGGGGGAATGCCGCGAACTCGCATCGCTCCTTGCTCCTCATGTCCCTCCCCGGAAAGCAGTCCGGCGTGCGCCAGAAAGTCTACTTGCCGGTTCATCGCGAGTTGCGGTACACGGGGAGCGTTTTCGTCAAGCACCTGAGCGGGCCGCCGGAAGTCGAAATCTCGCTCCGCGAGCGCAATCACTCCGACCACGTCCTGGCCTCGCAGAAGTTGGCTCTCACCGGCGATGGCTGGCGCGAGTACAACTTCGCCTTCGCGGTCGACTCCGAGCGTTTGCTACCGCTGCAGGCCGCCGACTTCGTCATCGCCGCCGGCAATGAAACGCGAGTTCTGCTGGATCAGGCTTCCCTGTTCCCCGCCGACGCGGTCGACGGCATGGATCCCGAAATGGTCGCTATGGCTCGTGACCTGCGCACGCCCATCATGCGCTTCGGCGGCAACTTCACTTCGGCCTACCACTGGCGCGACGGCGTCGGCCCGCGCGAAAAACGCGTCAGCATGCTGAACATCGCCTGGGGTATCCCGGAATATAACCAGTTCGGCACCGATGAGTTCCTTCGCTTCTGTCAGCTCGTGGGCGCCGAGCCACAGATCGCCCTCAACCTCGGGACTGGCACTCCGGAAGAAGCCGGCGATTGGGTGCGCTACGTCAACGAGCACTGGGGCGACAAATCCGGCGGCCTGCTCTGGGAGCTTGGCAACGAACTATGGGGAGATTTTCAAGTGGGATATCCCACGCTGGAGAGGGTTGCCGACCGCACCA
The DNA here is from genome assembly GCA_964641665.1 of uncultured Acidobacteriaceae bacterium. Lineage (GTDB taxonomy): Bacteria > Acidobacteriota > Terriglobia > Terriglobales > Acidobacteriaceae > Gp1-AA133. Next base: position 77,826 of record CAZXKO010000113.1, on the reverse strand, counting down.
AAGCGTTCAGTGACGCGGTGCGCAAAGTCGACCCCAAGGCGCGTCTGATTGGCACAGGCGCCGATCCCGACCACTTTCGAGAATGGAACGCGGCGCAGCTGGCGAACGCGCCGCAGGCCTTCAACTATCTGTCGACGCATTTTGTCGTTACTACGAACTCGTTAGTCACGCGCAATTCTTCGCCCGATCAAGTTGCGCGAGCGACCTTCGCTCTACCGATCGAACTGGAGCGGCGCCTGCGCGAAATGCACCAGCAATTTCAGGACTCACCCGGCCGCGACCACGTCACCACCGCCTTCACCGAATGGCTCTACTGGGGACCGAACGACACCGTTCCCCGCTACGACAACATGGGGGGCGCCATCGGGACCGCAGGTTTTCTGAACATGCTGCTGCGCAACGCCGACATCGTCCCGGTCGCCGACATGACCGGCATCATCGAGTTTGGCGGCATCTGGAAAAAACGCGGGCGCTCGTTCGGAGTGCCTGCCTACTGGGCGTTCCGGATGTATTCGACGGTGGACGCAACGCGACCCGTTCAGGTTCACAGCGATGGCGAAACTTATGACGTCGAGAACGGCTCCACTCGCCTCCCGAACATCAAAGCCGTTCCCTACCTCGACGTCGTCGCCGCCCTCAATGACAGCGGCGATCGCCTGACGTTGTTCTGTGTGAATCGCGATCTGACGAGAGACCTACCTGCGCAAATCCGTATCGATGGCTTCAAGCCGGGGCGTGCCGTCGCGCACTCTCTCTTTGCCGACAGCATTCTCGAGAAAAACGACGAAGTCGAGCCTGACCACATTCACCCGCACGAGAGCACACTGGACCTGACCTCATCCAGCGTTGCCTACACCTTCCGGCACGAGAGCGTGACGGTGGTTGAGCTCTCGAAGAAGTAGCGGAGTGTTTTCTCGATCTGTCAATCTTTGTCGCTCTGTCAATCTTTCTCGATCTGTCAATCTTTTTGGATCTGTCATCCCGAGCGCAGTGAGGCCGCCGAACGGAGTCGAGGGACCCCGTGTTTGCTTGCGGCACCACCGGCCCCCAATAATTCTCTACCACGACTGTGCAGAGTTTTTCTTAGCACGCGATAAAGGGGTTCCTTCCGCTACTTCTTCAGCACGCTCAGCAGATTGCTGTAGTCATCAGTCCACAGCACTGGCGCGTCGCTGAACTGAAACGGCCGGTAAAGCATCGGATCCTGCAGAATCTTCCCGTTCCGCGACAGCAGCACCCAGTCGACGCCGCCGAAGCTGCCCACGTGATTGAACGTCAACTGCCACTTCGCGGCGAGCGCACGCAGAACCGGGGTGAGATCCAGCACGCGGTTCGAGATGTGTACCGCGATCACCGAATCCGGCCCCTTCAGGTGCTCGAGGTAAACGCCCATCGCCTCGCTTGTCAGGAGGTGCACTGGGATTGCATCGCCGCCGAAAGCATCCACCACCAGCACGTCGAAGCGTTGCAGTTCGTGACGAGCCGCTTCCGCTTCCAGGTTCAGGCGGGCATCTCCAAGCACCGTCTCGATGTGGCCGCGGCTGTTCTGCAGAAACGTGAATGCCGGGCGGTTGAGCGCAGACAGTTGAATCACCTGCGGATCGATTTCGTAGAAGCGCATGGTGTCGCCTGGCGCGGCGTAGGCAGCGAGATCGCCCGCGCCGAGCCCAATCACACCGAGGCGCAGCGGCTCCGACTCGCCTTTGCCGGCGATGCGGCGGTAGTTCTTTAACAGGACGCCAGCGCCCGTGTAGGGCGAGTAATACAGGATCGGCTGCATGCGCAGCGAGTCCGGCAAATATTGGCCGCCATGCGTGATCGCGCCGTGCTGCAGGTAGCGGACGCCGTCTTTCTCGTAGACGCGCTTCACGCCAAAAAAATTGCGCAGGTGTGCGACATCGTGAGCTTCCTGCGCGACATTCGCCCGCATCACGCCGAGCACGATTGCCAACGCGGCCACGGCTCCCATGGCCGCGGCAAGATGGCCAACCGTTTCACCACGTCGATTGAAGTTCAGCCAGTCCCGTGAAGTGCGGGGGCGATCCGACCATGCGGCCTTCAGGATCACCAGCCCCGCCGCAAGCACCGCCAGGTGGAATTCGTAGAAACCTTGAAAGAGGTGCGGCGCCACCAGCACCACGAACACCCCGCCCAGGGCTCCGCCTAGCCCGATGGTCAAATAGAAAGGCGTCGCCTGCAGGGCCGGGGGCTTCAACCGCTCCAATTCGCCGTTGCACACCATGCAGACCGCAAACAGCAGAAGACAGTAGACGCTCATCTGCCGGATCGCATCCACCTCGGCTTCCGGATACATCGCCATGCGAGCAATCAGGCCCACGGACAAGAAGTACAGCGGGAAGAAAAACGCACGCTTGTACCAGCGGCTGCTCTCGAAACAGATGGTGAAGGTCAGCAGGTAGACGCACAGCGGCACCACCCACAAGAAGGGGCTGGAGGAAAGCTTCTGGCAAATGAGATTCGTGGTCGCCAGCAGCATGACCGAAGCGCAAGCGGACAGCGCGACCCACTCGACGATTCTTCCAGCGCGAATCGTTCTGCCCTTCTCCGCTCGATCGCCGCATCGTGGATCGATCGCCCGCGCTCCGACGACCCTGCTCTGCCACCAGTACAAGCCGAGAAATACTGTAAACAGTACCGTCCACAAAGATGCTTGCTTTCGGATGGGCAGCAGCCACTCCAGCAGGAACGGGTATCCCAGCAGCCCCAGCAAAGAACCAAGATTGGAAATGGCATACAGCCGGTAGGGCGACCGATCAGGAGAAAGCTGGCTGAACCAGTGTTGCAGCAGCGGGCCCGTGGTCGAGAGCAGGAAGAACGGAACTCCAACCGCCAGCGCCAGCAGAGCCAGAATGTGCAAGACCGGGTTTTCAGGCAGAACGTATTTCCAGTGAGCGGCCGGCGTCAGGGGAGATCCCGACAGCAGCACGGCGGCCGCGAGCGTCGCCAGCACGATCAGCAAAGTTCGACGATGAATCCGTGCCTGCGTCTTCCCGTCGAAACGCGAGCACAGCCAGTGGCTGTAGAGATAGCCCACCAGCAGCACCGACTGGTAGAACAGCATGCACGTGTTCCACACCGCGGGCGTTCCGCCAAACCAGGGCAGAATGTACTTGGCCACGATGAGCTCGGTCTGAAACAGGAGAAAGGCGCTCAGCAGAGTGATGGCGGCGAAAAGGTTCAGCGGCCGCGCGGTTTTGCCGGCGCTGTGCGAGCCTTCAGTCCCTGGTGAGACCGATGTCCGAACCTGAACCGTGCCAGTGCTCAACGCACACGCCTCCGCTTGCACTCGGGTCGATTGTCACACACTCATTTTCGAAGCCAGCTAGCTTGGATGGGCAGGGAGGTTACCAACGTGCTCGGCAGAACTCGGTGGGGAAACCCGTTGGGGGGCGGGTTTTCCCACATGACACCAGTAGCGAAGCTCGAAGAGACGCATGCCCGAGGCGGTCGTCGACCGGGCCTGGCATGCCGCGCCTCGCGTTCAGCGGATTTGGGCTCGGGAAACGGGTTGTCTACAGCGCGCCACGTAGGCCAAGCAGAATCGCGCCGCAGGTTACCGTGTAGTAGACAACAACCAGCGTCCAGGCAGTCAGTCGTTCCAAAATCATGGGGAGCCTCTCTTTCGGGGATCATCCTGACCAGGCCCGCAGCCTCTCCGCTTGTCTCAGCGACGGGATACAGGTCCATCGCAGTCAGGGTTTGTTCCTTCAGCTGCCATTCCACATCCAATTTGGGACACGGGCAACGGCACCGGAGTACAATGGGCCCCCTCCGCTGGTACACAGAGGGTATGACCGAACGGCCGGGACGACCGCGTTACCCGGCGCACCGCTCTGAAGAATCGTGGACAAAGTGACGCGCCAGCCGCTGAAATCGCGGCTCCCGTGCGATTTCGACGTCCACTCACTTTCTCCCCGGCCGCCAAAACCGCTACACTGTCAGCCCTATGGCGAACCCAATTCAGCCCAATGTGAAGTTGACCAATACCGTCGACTATCGCGAGAACTACGCGAACAGTGTTCAGATTCGCGTGAACGTATGGGACTTCTTCCTGGTCTTCGGAACCCTGTTGCAGCAGAGCGAAACCCAAGTCGAAATCCAGAACTTTCAGGGAATTTATCTGAGCCCGCAGCAGGCCAAGGCGCTGCTCGGCGTCCTGCAGCAGAATGTCGGGGGATATGAGAGCGCGTTCGGCGAGATCAAACTCGACCCGCGCATGATGAACCCCGGTCCGGTTCACTGAAGGCAGGACTGTCCAATGGACGGGCAATCTTGACAGCCATTGTCCTATCGCATGCGGCCTGCGGTCTCGAGTCCGGACGACCCGCGACTCCCGCCTTCCTCACTTGATGACCTCACCAGCATCCCCCAACCCGAAAGCCGAGTTCCCTTCCTCGGGTCTGATGTTTGTCCTGATTTCCGTTGGGATTTTTCTGCTGCACATTTCGCTCTTGCGCCTGCCCTATTTCTGGGATGAGGCCGGATACTACATTCCCGCGGCGCGCGATCTGCTCTTGAAGGGGAGCCTGATTCCGCTCTCCACCCCCTCCAACGCGCATCCGCCTCTGGTCATGGCGTACGTGGCACTATGGTGGAAGGTGCTGGGTTCGACCCCGGCGGTCACCCGGAGCGCGATGCTGTTAACAGCGGCGTTCGCGTTGCTCGGCGTGTTTCGGATCGCGCGCCGGGCCGCGAACCTCGAAGTCGCCATTGCCGCCACGGCCTGTACCGCCGTCTATCCCGTCTTTTTCGCGCAGAGCACGATGGCCCACGTCGATCTGGCCACAGCGGGGCTGACCATCTGGGGCCTGGACTCGTACCTCGGTCGCCGCACGCGCAGTGCGGCTCTGTGGTTTTCGCTGTCGGCTCTGGCAAAAGAGACGGCGATTCTCGCTCCCCTCGCGTTGCTTACGTGGGAACTCATCTGCCCGTGGGTGAGCCAGTTCTTGAAGCCACCCATTTGCCTTGGCGATCGGTGCTGGCCGGTCGTGGCCTCGCTGCTTACTCCGGTTGGCGTGCTCGCGGTTTGGTACGCGTACCACTACGCGCGCAGCGGATACGTGTTTGGCAACCCGGAATTCTTCCGCTACAACGTGCAGGCCACCATGAGCCCGCTGCGAATTCTGTTAGCGCTGCTCATGCGTCTCTGGCAGGTCTTCGGATACCTGCATCTATGGGTGCTGACTCTCTTGATGGGATGGGCCATGATCCGGCCCGCGATTCGCGACGGTAATGTGGAGCGCCTCCGGATTGAATTGCCTGTCCAATGCGCCTTCGGCGTAGTGATTCTGACCTACGTGGTGGCGCTTTCGATCATCGGTGGCGCGGTCCTGGCGCGCTACATGCTGACGGTTGTGCCCCTGGTTGTGATTCTGGCGGTGTCAACTCTGCGGCGCCGTGTGCAGGCATGGCGGTGGTTGGTCGGGCTGGCTTGTGCCGCTTTTATCGCGGCTCTCTTCCTGAATCCTCCGTACGGTTTCTCACCGGAAGACAACCTCGCCTACCGTGACTTCATCGTGATGCATGAAAACGCAGAGAGATTCCTGGAGGCGCGATATCCGAAAGCAATTGTGCTGACGGCGTGGCCGGCTTCGGGTGAGATCACGCAGCCGTTTCTCGGCTACGTCCGCCAGCCCCTGCGCGTTGTTCGCATCGAAGACTTCTCGCCCGACGAGGTCCTGGCCGCGGCACAGGAGCGCGCGAGATTCGACGTAGTTCTCGCCTTTTCCACGAAGTACGAGCCGCCGCATCCACTGGTGGAGAGCCCGCGCTGGTGGGAGCGTCTGAAGGCGCGCTTCTTTGGATACCATCGCGATCTGCCGCCGGCGTTTATTGCCCAGGTGCTCGATGGAAACGTAGTCTTCAGCGAGCAGCGTCAAGGTCAGTGGGTGGCTGTGATTGAGCTGGAGCGCGTGGAGGACGCGCGCTTGCGGCGTCGCTGAACTTCACGCGGCCATCAGGTGGCAGGAGTGGGTCTTCACCACGAGCCACACGTCACGGCCGGGAGCGAGGCCGAGCGCATCCCGGGCGGCCAGCGTCAGGTGCACCTCCATCTCGACGCCGACGTCGACGCGGGCAGCGATGATCACGTCACGGCGCGCAAGCGACACAATCTTTCCCGGCAGCAGGTTGCGGGCGCTGAGTCCCTCTGGCCGGATGGTGGCCAGCAGGATGTCTCCGGCGCGAATGCCAATCCGCATCGACGAGCCCACATCAGCGCGAACCAGCGGCGTCTCCAGCAGCACCTCAGTGCGACTCAGGTGGCACGTCATCGTGCCGCGGTCTTCGTGCGCGGACTCGACGGTCGCATCGAAAATGTTTTCAAATCCAGCGAGTTGCGCGACGGTTTCTTGTCTGGGCGCGCCGATCACTTCATGCGGACTGCCCTGGGCCACAATGCGTCCGCGGTCGAGAACGATCGCTCGCTCCCCCAACGCAACAACTTCTTCGCGGCTGTGGGTGACGTGAAGAATCGGGATGCGGTGAGCTTCATTCCAGGTGCGCAGGTCATCAAGAATCCGCGACTTGGTTGCAGTGTCGAGCGCAGCCAAAGGCTCGTCGAGCAACAGGATGCAAGGATCGGTGACCAGCGATCGGGCCAGCGCCACGCGCTGGCGTTCGCCTCCGGAAATCTCACGCGGACGGCGCTTGCGAAGGTGGAGGATGCGAAACGTCTGCAGGATCGACGTGATGCGCTGTTCGCGCTCACTCGCCGAGAGACGATCCAAACCGTAGGCCAGGTTGCCTTCAACCGTCAGATGAGGAAACAGCGCAAGGTCCTGAAAAACGTAGCCCATATTCCGCTTGGGGACGGGTAAATCGGCGCCCGTTTGCGCATCATAGAAAACTTGCTGTCCGAGCGTGATCGCTCCGGAATCAGGTTTCGTTAACCCGGCAATGCAATCGAGCAACGTGGTCTTGCCTGATCCCGACGGCCCGAACAGGATCGTGAAACCAGAGGGCGCAGAGAAATCCACGTCGAGAACGAAGTCTTGCTCGCTCTTGTAAACCTTGCGGATTCGCGCGGATAACCCAGCGCGCGGGCCTGCAGCGCGATCCACGGCCGCAGCCGCGACCAGGTTTTCAGTGATCTCGCCGGAATTCACTGTTCACAGTCTCCGCACATACTGAATTTATGAAGTTAGCGATTCTAACTCGGCCGCGATGCCCGCAGGAGGGTTCTGGTTCAGTTTCGGGAAAAAGTTGTCAGGGCCTTTTACTTGAACGAATCGTTGTAACGTGCTCGATCTGCGGCGGAAATATTTCTGCCAGAGTTGGCGGGTTTCCCTTTCGAAGTTGGTATTCTAGAAGAATAGAGTGAAAAAAATCAGAAACCTCCGGTGAGTCGGCTACGCCGCTGCCGGGGCCTCAGAAATTCCCGATCTGAACCAAAATTTCTGGTTCGGTGACGGCCAAACATCACAAAAAATCTGGGGCGTGCTGAAATGACCGAGGCGGGGACCATCGGGCGGCGAAGAAGTGTTGCCCTTCCGAGTGTGGTGCTATGTCAAAAGTAACTGGTTGCGGCGTAGCGGCTGCAGTAACGTTGTCCCTAAGCCCAAGCGGGTGTGGTGGTTAAGACAAAATCAGCAAAACCTGGCGAGTGTTATGAAATCTTCCTGGCCCTGCCTTGCAAGTGCCCTGTGGCTGTTGTTTTTCGTTTGTGCCGCGGTCAATTTGTCGCTGGGCCAAGGGTCCAAGCAGACTTCAGAGTACGAACCCATCAAAGATCAAGATCGCGACAATCCCCGGGCGCGCGACCAGTGGTTCATGCGGGGCCGGACGGCACCGAATGGCGAATCCGCGGCCCTGCTGCGTTATCAGGCGTATCAGCAGAAGTTGCAACTGCGGCGGCAACAATTTGCCGCGCGCGCGATTGTTGCCGTGCCGCATGTAACGTCAACCGGCTGGAACGCGTTGGGTCCGGCTCCGTTGGCATCCGATGCCACCGGTGGCGGCTTCCAGGATTATCACCAGGTTTCGGGGAGAGCGACCGCAGTCGCTATCGATCCAGCGGACACGACTGGAAATACCGTCTACATCGGCGGCGCACACGGTGGGGTGTGGAAGTCGAGCAATGCAGGTCCGGCGAGCGCGAGCGCAGCAAGCGTGACATGGACGCCGGTTCTCGATTACGAATCGACACTGGCAGTGGGCGCGATCGCGATTCAGCCGGGAAACACTGATCCCACCAAGAGCGTGATCCTGGTGGGCACCGGCGAGCCCAACAGTTCGGCCGATTCCTACTACGGGTTGGGCATCCTGCGATCGGCAGATGGCGGACAGACGTGGACGCTGATTCAGTCGGCGAACGGAGGCGCGCGACCGTTCGCGGGGATGGGGTTCAGCAAGATTGCGTTCAACAGCACTCCGGGAAAGACCAACGTGGCGGTCGCTGCGGCGGCGGCGGCAGAAACTGGAATCACCTTTGGGCTGGAGACAACTGGCGCCAACCGCGGTCTCTACTATTCGCTGGACAGCGGGGTGACCTGGAATTACGCGACCGTGCAGGACTCAGGGGTCACGGTGGATCCGGGTTCGGCCACGTCGGTGGTCTACAACCAGGCGGCGGGAATGTTCTTTGCCGCGCTGCGCTATCACGGATTTTATTCTTCGACGGACGGGATTACCTGGAGCCGGCTGGCAAGCCAACCGGCTGGCCTAACGACGGGGGCGTGTCCCACCCCCCATTCCTCGAATTGTCCCATTTACCGTGCCGAGATGGCGGTAGTGCCGGGCCGGAATGAGTTGTACACCTGGGTGGTTGCTTTGGATATGACAGGGAATGAAGTCGACGGAGGTATCTGGTCGAGAAATGCAGGCACCGGCAACTGGGCGCAGATCACCGACGGTGGCATCACGGCTTGCGAGAGCGGCACCACGGATGGTTGCGGCGTGCAACAGGGCTCGTACAATCTGGAACTGGCGGCCGTGCCCAACGGCTCCACGGCGACTGATCTCTATCCCGGAGCGATCAATATCTACAAGTGCACGATTACGACTCCGACGGCGGCGTCGCCGAGTTGCGCGTTCATGAACCTGACTCACGTGTACGGATGCTCGCCCTTGTCGTCGCTGGCGCACGTGCACCCGGACCAACATGCGCTGGATTTCATGCTGGCTGGCAGTCCGGCCAAGGCGGTGATGTATTTCGCCAATGACGGCGGCATCTATCGCGCGGTGGATGGCTACACCGGTCTGACCGCGGGTAACTGCAGCGGGGCAAATGCGTTTGACAGCCTGAACGGAACGATTGGTTCGATGACGCAGTTCGTGTGGTTCTCAGTGCATCCGACCGACGCGAACACGCTGCTGGGAGGTACCCAGGACAACGGGTCCCCGGCAACCACGACCGCGACGACCAGCACCAGTTGGGGCAACGTGCAGGGAGGAGATGGCGGCTACAACGCCATCAGCCCCGCCAATGGCACCGATTGGTACGCTGCCGGCCCCGACATTCCGCCTGGTCAACTGTCCATCAACCACTGCACCGCGGGCTTGAGCTGCAACAACTCAACCTTCACGCCGGTCGTGACCAACAGCCAAGTCGGAACCGACGATGGCGCGTTTTATTTCCCCTACATGCTGGACCCGCAGGCGCCGACTCGGCTGATCATCGGAACGTGCCGGGTGTGGCGAGGCGGGCCGGCGACCAGCGCGAGCGGCACGTACACGGCCTTGAGCAACAATTTCGACAAGGGCAGCGCCACGGCTTGTGGGGGCATCGAAATCAACCTGGTGCGGTCGCTGGCCGCGGGTGGACTGACCGACGCGAACGGTTCCAAAGTGATCTACGCGGGCACCGATGGCTTGGGGGGAAGTACAAATCCGGCGGGCGGCCGGGTGTTTGTCACTACCACGGGCGCAGCACCCATGACGGACATGACGGGCAGCATCAATCCCACCGAGTACCCAGTTTCCGGGATCGCGGTCGACACCTCCGATGCAACCGGGCAGACGGCGTTTGTGACCATCATGGGATTCCACGTTGCCCACGTTTTCAAGACGACCAACGCGGGTGCGTCCTGGACGAATTTCACGGCGAGCCTGCCGGATTCGCCGGCGGACGCGGTGGTGGTGGATCCGCAGACGCACTTGGTGTATGTGGGAACGGATGTGGGTGTGTTCTCAAGCAGCACGGCAAGCGCGAGCTGGACGGAAGTGGGCCCGCTGGCGGCCGCGGGAAGTACAGGCTACCTGCCGAACGTACCGGTGACCGCGCTCGCGATTTTCAACGGCGGCGGGAAGAAGCTGTTGCGGGCATCGACCTACGGCCGCGGGATCTGGGAATACAACCTGTCGACGACGCCGGACTATCAGATTGCGCTCTCGAATCCAACGCTGACCATCTTCCCCACGCAGACGGCGACCTTCAACGGCACGCTGACAGCGGTGAACAGCTACACCAGCCCGGTCACGCTCAGTTGCAGTGGAACGCTGGTGCCCGCGACCTGCACGCCCAATCCGAATCCGGTGGTACCAACGGCAGCACCCGCAGCGGCGTTCACGCTGGGTGCTAGCGGCGCGGTGGGCGACTATCCGTTCAACGTGCATGGCGTGGGGACGGATGCCGCGACCACGACGCACGACGCGGCGGTCACGCTGCATATTGTCGACTTCGGACTGGGAGCACCGTCGCCGGCAAGTGTGTCGGTGCAGCAGGGGAATACGTCTTCTGGTGTGGCCTTTGTGGTCACGGGAGCGGGATCGTTCAACGGGACGGTGACGCTGGCCTGCCCGGCGAGCGGAATGCCGACGGGCGTTACGTGCACGTTCTCACCGTCCGCTTCGGTGTCGGCGCTTCCGGCTCCGGTGACGTTGACTTTCAAGAGCACGGCCAGCACTCCGCCTGGAACCACGGCGATCACGATTTCGGCAACGACTCCGGGTGCGCCCGCGCCGAAAACGCAGAGTGTGAGTCTGACGGTTACCACGATCTCTCCTGACTACACGCTCACCATCAGCAACTCGCCGGTGTCGGCCACGGTAAACACGTCTGGCACATTCAACGGGACGCTGAAAGCGCTGAACGGGTACGCGAGCGCCGTGAACCTGAGCTGCGGAGGCGTGGCGCCGCCGACATGCACGGTCTCACCAGCCTCGGTGATACCGACAGTGGCAGGAGCGCCCTTCACGGTAACGGCGCAGAGCAATCTGGCGCTGCCGTACAACTTCAGTGTCAGCGGGACGGGGACCGATGCGGCCCATGTAGCGCACGCCACGCCGGTAGTCTTCAATTCCCTATTCAGGTTCACGGTGACAGACACGTCGACGACGCAGACCGTGAAGGCGGGGCAAACAGCGAGTTACAGCCTCACCGTGACACCCGTGGGGTCGAATAGTTTTCCGAGCGCGGTGAGTTTCACGTGCAGCGACTGGTCGCCGTCACAACCGGCCGGGGCGACGTGTTCGGCGATCGCACCGGTCAGCGTGGGTGCGACCGGGGTCCAGACCGTGACGTTGAACATCGCGACGGCGGGGCTGGGGCGGACTCAGATCCGGCCGCTGGCGAAGCGAGAGAATGTCGCGCCATTCTTCGTGTGGGTGTCGGCGGTCGGGATGGTGATTGGGGGATTCGGGCGTAAGTCTTGGGCGCGGAAGAAAGGGATGGTCGCGATTGGACTGGTGGCGCTGCTTGCGTCCGCGATCATACTTCCGGCCTGTGGTGGCAGCGGGTCGGGTGGTGGCGGCGGGGGAGGGGGAGGCGGCATTTCGGTGAACGTCAGTCCGAAGACGGCCAGCCCGTTCCCGACGCAGTCCCAGCGGTTCACGTCGGTCGTGAATGGCAGCACGAACCAGTCGGTGACCTGGCAGGTGAGCGGCGTGACTGGCGGAAACTCGACGGTGGGAACGATTGACACAACCGGCTTGTACACGGCTCCGGCTACGGTACCGAGTCCGAACCCGGTAACGGTGTCGGCGGTTGCGCAGGCGGATGTGACGAAGTCCGACACGGCGATGGTGACGATCGAGACGCCGACTCCCGCGGGAACGTATACCGTGACGGTGACAGCGACGGCCGGGACGGTTTCGCAGACTGTGACAGCGGTGCTGACGGTGCAGTAGGAGTCGGCGCGCTCCCCAGTTGCATGGCAGGAGCCTGTCAAGCGAAACGGCGACAGCGAGCCCTGCCGAGTTGAAAACACAAGGTCCCTCCACTACGTTCGTCTGGCGCCTCACTGCGGTCGGGATGACAGAGATTCTTGGTTATCGGAATTAGTAGGCTGGCATCCCGCAGCGCGGGCGAAGTCGCGACCGCGGCTGAAGCCGGAATTTTGTTTCGTCCTCGACAGTGCGCCTGAAGGCACCCTGATAGAAAGCTCCGATTGTCTCGATCCCCAAGCTCCTCAGTGGACCCAGCACGGTTTTCTTGCAACTCCAAGCTCGTACCGTTCCCTTCTTGTTTCGCGGTGGATTGCGTGAGACAAGTCCTTGCGGACTGATGTGGGGTTGTGCCTATGCTAGTTAGTTTGGTAGAGACAACTTTCGCGGGCGAGAGCGCCCGCGCCACACGAAAAAAATGAGCGAACAGTTCGATGTGGTCGTGATTGGCGGAGGGATCGTGGGCCTCTCGGTGGCTCGGGAGGTGACGGGGCGGTTCCCCCGGCTGAAGCTGGCGGTGCTCGAAAAAGAAGAGCGCGTGGCGGCTCACCAGACCGGGCACAACAGCGGTGTGATTCATTCGGGCGTGTATTACAAGCCCGGGTCCGTGAAAGCACGGACCTGCGTGGAGGGGGCGGCCGCGATGGTGGAGTTCTGCCGCGAACACGGGGTGCCGTACGAGATCTGCGGCAAGGTCATCGTGGCGACGTCCCAGGAGGAGTTGCCACGTCTGAACGATGTGTTGGAGCGCGGACGGGCGAACGGCGTGAGCGGACTCCGGATACTCACTCCGGAACAACTACGCGAGATTGAACCGCACGCGGCGGGCGTGGCAGCGCTGCACGTCCCAGCGACGGGGATCACCGACTATACGGTGGTCACGGAGAAATATGCGGAACTGGTGCGGGCGCAGGGAGGAGTGGTTCGGACGTCGACGAGAGTGGTTGGCATCCGGCCGGGTAACGAGACGGTGGTGGAGACGTCGCGGGGCGAGTTCGCGGCGCGGAATGTCATCAACTGCGCCGGGTTGTTCAGCGACCGCGTCGGGCGCATGGCCGGCGAGAAACCCGAGGTGAAGATCGTTCCGTTCCGCGGCGAATATTTCGACGTGGTGCCGGCGCGGGCGCACCTGGTGAAGACGCTGATTTACCCCGTGCCGGACCCGCGTTTTCCGTTTCTGGGGGTGCATTTCACGCGACGGGTCAGCGGGCGCGTAGACGCGGGGCCGAACGCGGTGTTTGCGTTCAAGCGGGAAGGCTACCGGCGGCGGGACTTCAGCTTGCGGGATACCGCGGAATCGCTGACGTTTCCGGGCTTCTGGCGCGTAGCGACGAAGTACTGGCGGGACGCCAAGGACGAATTTGAACGTTCGGTGAGCAAGGAGTCGTTCGTGCGCGGGCTGCAGAAGATGCTGCCGGAGATTCGGACCGAAGACCTGGTACCGGGCGGCTCGGGCGTGCGGGCGCAGGCGATTCACCGCTCGGGGGCGATGGTGGACGATTTTCAATTCTCGCAGAGCAAGAACATGCTGCATCTTTATAACGTGCCGTCGCCGGCGGCGACCGCGTCGATTGCCATCGGGCGAGCGGTGGTGGAGATGGCGGTTAAGGCGTTCGGCTGGCAGTGACATTGATCGCTAAACCGTCCTTCCTTTCAGAAGCTGTTAAAGTGAGATGCTACTCAGGGCACCGCGAAAAGACTTTAACCGCAGAGTGCGCTGAGAAATTCCGCAAAGGGCGCAGAGAAAAGCTTTCAACCGCAAAGAGCGCAAAGGATTCGCTAAGGGTGCCAAGAACAGCTTTGACCGCGCACTGTGGAGAGGTTTCGCTGAAGGCGCGGAGAAGACTTTATGACGGTAAAGACAACCGAGTGCATTTAAGAAGGGCGGAGGAACGTGGGCATGGGACTGGACTTGTCAAAGAAGCGAGTGGCGGTGCTGGGCGCGGGGAAGATGGGCGGAATCCTGGTGAAGGCTTGGCTGGAAAAGAAGCTGCTGGCGCCCGCCTTGACTTCGGCGACGGTACAGCACGAGGAACGCGCGATCGCGCTGGCGAAGAAGCTGGGGATTCCGGTCGGCACCGACAATGCCAGCGCGGCGCGCAACGCCGACATCGTGTTCCTGTGCGTCAAGCCGCAGGCGGTGCAGGGAGTGGTGGAGGAGATCCGTCCGCATGTGGGTACGGACAAGCTGGTGATTTCGGTGGCGGCGTCGGTTCCTACTAGCCACATCGAGAAGGCACTGGCGGGCAACGTTCCGGTGGTGCGCGCCATGCCGAATACGCCCTGCGCGATCGGGCAAGGCATGACGGCGCTGTGCAAAGGCCAACACGCGGGAACGCAGCATCTGGAACTCGCGAGCGCGCTGTTCAACGTGGTGGGACGAACGGTGGTGGTGGACGAGAAGCACATGGACGCGGTCACCGGGCTTTCGGCCAGCGGCCCGGCGTACATCTACATCATTCTGGAATCGCTGGCGGAAGCAGGCGTGAAGGTGGGACTGCCGCGCGATATCGCGACGTTGCTGGCCGCGCAGACGACGCTGGGAGCGGCGGGGGTGGTGCTGGAGACGGGAGACCATCCGGCGCTGCTGAAAGATGCAGTGACGACGCCGGCGGGGTGCACGGTCGACGGAATTATGGAATTGGAAGAGGGCAAGTTGCGCGTGACGCTGATCAAGGCGGTGGTGAAGGCGACGCAGCGGGCGAAGGAGTTGGCGTACGCAGGGTAGTTTGCCGGGTGTGAGTTACTTGAAAGTGCCTAGACCAGTGGCAGCGCAGGCGAAACACAAGGTCCCTCGACTGCGTTCGGCTTGCGCCTCCCTTCGCTCGGGATGACAGTTCAAAACTGAATGTCAATCTTGCCGAGACGAGTAAATCTCCCGCAGCCGAGACAGTAAATCTCCCGCAACAGCAAGTCTCCCAGAACGGTTAACTTCCTCCAGACAGTGGATTCTCCCGAAGCAATCAGCTTCGGTCCTCGCTCCTACTGCGCGAGCAAGAATTGGACGCTGACTTGTGTCCGCACGGGGACGGGCTTGCCTTTGAGGAGGTAGGGCTTGTAGTGCCACTGGCGAACCGCGGTGGCGGCGGCTTCGGCAAGTTGAGCATTCCCACTGACTGGGTTCGCCTGCAGGACTTTCCCGTCCGCTGCGATTAGCGTGTCAAGGGTCACCAGGCCCTGCACATGAGCGCGACGAGCTGTATCGGGGTACTCGGGCTCGACGCGGGTGGTCAGGAGATCGTCCGCGACATCGGGCTTCAATTGCACGGCGTGGGTGCTTGAGGAATCAGTCGCAGCGGGCAGCGGCGCGGTGGTCTTGGCCTGCAGGGTGCGCGGCTTCGCCGGCTTCGGGGTTTGGGGCTTGATGGTGAGTGGGTCGTCGGCGTCGGGGATGGGGGTGCCGTAGACAAGCTTGTCCTTCTCGTAGATGGCAAGGCCACCCAGCGGGACGGAACCAGAGGCAGGCGTGGCTGCGGCTTCCTTTTTCTTTGCAGGTGCGTCAGCTTTTGCTGACGGGGATGCCTTGGGCTGCGACGCGGCGGAATCGAGCGTCAGGAACTCCTCCTGCGGAGCAGGAGGGGGCGCGTTCACCGATGTCGCGGCAGCCGCCTGCGAGTTGGCCTGCACGACTTGAGGCGGAGCGGCCACGGGTTTAGCAGCCGTGCTGGCCCAGCCCACGCGCCAGACCATCAGGGTCACGATCGCAGCGGCAATGAGCACGGCGACGGTGGCGAGGACGATCGTCCAGACATCGTGCTGTTCCCGGGGAGCGGGCTTCGCAGGAGTCAACTCGAATACGGGCGCGGGAACGGGTTCGCGGTGAATCTCGGGCTGAGGCGTGGGCTCCGGCGCCTTTGGGGTCATGACGGCAACCTTCTCGGGATTCGCGGTGAAACCGGCGATCGTTCCGGTGGCCTGCTTGGCGTGACGAACGATGCGATAGGCGAGGGCCTGCAGCGTCTGCTCATCGCGCTCGCCGAACGCGTTGGAGCGGGGCGAGAAGATCTCGAAGATGCCCATGAATTCGCCCCAGTACCAGAGGGGCACAACGAGAATCGAGCGCACGCCGAGAAGGCGGCAGGCGGTGGCATCGACGCGGGGATCGGTTTCGGTATCGTCGCAGCGCTGCAGGGTGCCGATGCGGAGGCACTCCGTAGAGAAGCCGGCATTGTCGAGGCGTACGCCGAGGTCAGGCGCGTTGCGTCCTGTGGTCGCACGGCAGACCATTTCGCCGTCGCGGGTCAGAGCAATGGCGGCACCGGTTGCTCCAGTGGCCAGACACGCTTGCTCGACGATCTGGTTGAGCACCAGGTCCAGCGCGAGATCTTGAGCAAGGTCTCCACCGCCGCTAGCGGCCAAAGTGCGGGTAAGGCCGCGAACTTCGGCATCGGAAGGCAGATGGCTATCGACTTTGAGGTCGGGTTGCCGGGAAGCCGGGGTCTCTGACGGATCGTAGGGCCGGTACGGGTCGGGGCACGACATGGGTCTTGAACCTGGGGTGAGTACCGGGGGATTTACTCACGTAGCTCTTTCAGAAGTTTCGCGCCAAACGGCAGGGTTGTCAACGGTAAATCCATCGTGAGCAAGGCTTTCGGCCCGTTTCGGAGTGTCGAAGTGGGTCTGATTCAGGGATATACAATTATAGCGCCCTTGCGATGCCGCGGATTGCGTCAGCGGGCGGTTCATGTTCTCATGAAGCGCCCAGTTGGGCGCAGCGAGTGCCCGGGGGATGGCCGTCTGAAACCGACCTGGGACCCCGAACCACCGCACCAATGGCCGCCAACCACCCCGACACCGCCAACCCTTCCCTTTCGGATTCGGGCCTCTCTCGTCCTGATCGATCTCGTTCAGATCAATGGCACGCGGTCGCCGCGAGTTTTCTGGGCTGGACCCTGGACGCCTTTGACTTCTTTGTGCTGGTGTTCCTGGTGGACACGCTCGCGGTGCAGTTTGGGGTGCCGGCGTCGAAGATCATCCTGACGATGACGGCGACGCTGGCGATGCGTCCGTTGGGGGCTCTGGTCTTCGGCGTGTTGGCGGACCGCTACGGGCGGCGGCGGCCACTCATGGCAAACGTGGTCTTCTTTTCGGTGTTTGAGTTGCTGTGCGGGTTCGCACCGAACTACACCGTCTTCCTGATTCTGCGGGCGATTTATGGGATCGGGATGGGAGGGGAGTGGGGAGTGGGCGCGTCGCTCGCGATGGAGAGCGCGCCCAGGCGGTGGCGGGGTGTGTTGTCGGGCATCGTGCAGAGCGGCTATCCGGTGGGCTACCTGTTGGCGGCGGTAGCGGCGCGCTTCGTGCTTCCGGCGTGGGGCTGGCGGGCGATGTTCTGGGTGGGAGGAATTCCGGCGCTGCTGGCGTTCTACATCCGGTTTCGGGTAAAGGAGTCGGAGGCATGGAAGCAGCACCGCGCGCCGACAGTGGGCGCAATCCTGCGCACGGCGAGCGGGCACTGGAAGATCTTCTCCTATCTCGTCCTGCTCATGACGCTGATGATGTTCCTGTCGCACGGGACCCAGGATCTGTATCCGCACTTTCTTCGCGAAGTACATCAGTTCCCGCGGACGACAATTTCGTACATCGCGATTTTGTACAGCATCGGGGCCGTGCTGGGATCATTTTCGTTCGGCTTTTTGTCGGAGCACTTCGGACGGCGGCGGACCATCCTGCTGGCGCTGGCGGTTTGTCTGGCGGTGATTCCCGCGTGGGCATTCGGACGATCGCTATGGACGCTCGTGGCCGGGGCATTTCTGCTGCAGTTGGGAGTGCAAGGGGCCTGGGGGATCATCCCGGCGCATCTGAACGAACTCTCCCCGGATGCGGTGCGCGGACTGATGCCGGGGTTCGCGTATCAGCTGGGAATTTTGTTTGCGGCGGCGACCAACAACATCGAGTACGCGCTACGGGACTGGCTGGGATACGCCTGGGCACTGGCCGCATTTGAGATCGCAAACATCGCGCTGCTGGCGACGGTGGTGGTGTTGGGGTCGGAGCACAAGGGGAAGCACTTCGTGCATCAGACGGGGGACGGTTCCGGCGGATGAGCATGGCCGGTTCACCGGGAGGTCCGGCAGTGTTTCCTGCAAATGCTCAGGCGGCGCGCTTGTGTGCGGGCGTGTCGGGTGGTTTGGCCGCGTTCGCGTTCTTAGTTTCGAAGATGACGGCCGCGGTCAGGAGAAATCCGATGATGCCAAACACGGCGAGCGCGAACAGCGCGATCATGAGGACCGGCATAGGCAACGCCTCCACCGATATCTTCGAATCGGAAGTCCGCAAATACGGTGACCACGGTCACGGTCTGGGGTGACGAATAAACGGGCAGCACATCGCTGCTTTTAGGAAGAAGGAGCGTGTTCCGGCGATTTTGCGAGGCTGCCGGACGCAGGAAACCTGCTAGATTAATACCTCGAGGCCAGCGCAATTTCAGGTCTCTCTATCACACCGGGTTGGGTCGACCCGGACGTTTTTTCTTGGAGCCATTCATGCGGATTGCGGTCGTGGGTTCGGGCTACGTGGGCCTGGTAGCTGGGGCATGTTTCGCAGATCTGGGGCATGACGTCATTGTGGTGGACAATGACCAGCAAAAACTGGCTGCCCTGACCCGGGGAGAAGTTCCGATTCACGAGAAGTTTCTTCCCGAGTTGCTCGAGCGGCACCGGGGCCAGCGGCTCAAGTTTTCCGACGACCTGCACGCAGCGGTCCGGGCGAGCGCTGCGATCTTTGTCGCGGTGGGCACTCCACCGACCGATAGCGGGGACGCCGACCTGTCCTACGTGGAATCGGTGGCGCGAGAGATTTCCGGAGGGATTCACGACTACAAGATCGTCGTCGAAAAGAGCACGGTCCCGGTTTACACCAGCGAGTGGGTCCGGAAAATCATCCTGCGCAACGGGGCAGATGCGGAGCTGTTCGACGTGGCCTCGAACCCGGAATTTCTGCGCGAAGGCACGGCCGTCACCGACTTTCTGTTTCCCGACCGCATCGTGGTGGGCGCTGATTCAGAGCGTTGCGCCGGGGTTCTGCGCGAGATTTACGCTCCGCTCAGCGATGGTTCGTACTACCCACGCGCGGATGCGATTCCGCATCCCGACCGGGCCCAGGTGCCACCGCCGTTGATCGTGACCAGCACGAAGAGCGCGGAACTGATCAAGCACGCCTCGAACGCGTATCTGGCGATGAAGATTTCTTTTATTAATGCGGTCGCGTCGATCTGCGAATCGGTGGGCGCCAACGTGCAGCAGGTGTGCCGGGGGATCGGAACGGACTCGCGCATCGGGCCGCGGTTTCTGAATCCGGGAATCGGGTACGGGGGTTCCTGCTTTCCGAAGGATCTGATGGCGTTTCGCGCGGTGGCGCGGGAGTGCGGCTACGAGTTCCGCTTGCTCGACGAAGTGATGCGGATCAACGAGGAACAGCGGCAGCGGTTCCTGCGCAAAGTGCGGAACGCGCTATGGACGCTGCGCGGAAAACGCCTGGCGGTGCTGGGCCTGGCCTTCAAGGGAGGCACGGACGACATTCGCGAGTCGCCGGCGATCCTGCTGATCCAGTCGTTGGTGCAGGAAGGCTGCGTGGTGGCGGCATACGATCCGGCAGCTACGGAACGCGCGCGGGAAGTGCTGCGCTCCAACGTCGAGTTCGTTTCGAGCCCGTATGATGCCGCGGCGGGGGCGGATGCGCTGCTGATTCTGACGGAGTGGGAAGAGTTCTCGGCCCTGGACCTCGCGCAACTCAACCGCAAGCTTCGTTACCCGATCGTGATCGACGGGCGCAATCTCTACGATCCGGAAATCATGGCGGCGCACGGATTCAGCTACTACAGTGTGGGGCGCGCGCCGGCTTTGCCCGAAGGATCGCCAACCGCCAGAGATGGCCGCGGCCAGGGTCACACGAAAATATGAGCAGCCGACGGGCCCTGGTGACGGGGGGAGCCGGGTTCGTGGGCTCACACCTCTGCGACCGTCTGCTGGGCGACGGGTGTTCGGTGATTGCGGTGGACAATCTGCTCACCGGCCGCTTGTCGAATCTGAATCATCTGCGCAACGATTCCCGCTTCGAGTTCCGGCAACTGGACGTGTGCGAGCCCTTCGATTGCGGTCCGGTAGACGCCGTGTTTCACCTGGCAAGTCCGGCGAGTCCGGTGGATTACAGCGCTCACGGGATTCCGACGCTGAAAGTGGGCTCGTTGGGCACATTCCAATCGCTCGACGTGGCGCGGAAATACGGGGCGCGGTTCCTTCTGGCTTCGACTTCGGAGTGTTATGGCGATCCCTTGGAGCATCCCCAGAAGGAGACTTATTGGGGACATGTGAACCCGGTGGGGCCGCGCTCGGTTTACGACGAAGCCAAGCGTTTCGCGGAAGCCGCGACCATGGCGTACTTGCGCTATCACAGCGTGGATACGCATATCGTGCGGATCTTTAACACGTACGGCCCCCGCATGCAGATCAACGACGGGCGGGTGATTCCGAATTTCATGCGGCAGGCCATGCGGGGCGAGGATCTGACGGTGTACGGCGAGGGCAACCAGACGCGCAGCTTCTGCTATGTCAGCGATGAAGTCGAGGGCATCCTGCGGCTTTCGAAATCGAGTGAACACTTGCCGATCAACATCGGGAACCCGACGGAATTTACGATCCTGGAATGCGCCACGCGGGTACTGGCGGTCACGGGATCGAAGAGCCAGATCCGCTACGAACCACTGCCGCAGGACGATCCGAAGCAGCGGCGGCCTGACATCAGCAAAGCGAAGAGCCTGCTTGACTGGGAGCCAAAGATCGATCTGGAGACTGGGCTGAAGATGTCGTTGGACTACTTCCGACAAGCCATTGCGGAAGGAACGTCGCGGGGATAGCGGTTTCGGGAAAGTTCTGGTAGCAGGGACTCTAGCGGGTCCAGGGATCAGTGACCGGGCCGAGTTCTGCTTCCTCGCCGGACTGAGCCAAAAGACGAATGAGAGACTCCACCTGGTCGCGGTCCTCCTGTGTCGTGAGAGTCAACTGGACCCCCATGCCAAAGCCCGGGTGCACCGACTGCACCACGCCCTGGGTCCGCAACTTCAGATCGTGAGTTCGCACGATGATCTCCACCCGTGTGCCTGATGAGAATGGGGTTGGCATCTCCACGTAACAGCCACCTGCGCTGATATCGGTCAAGCTACAGCGATTGGGTACGGCGACTCCCATGCGAAATACGTCAGCACTCAAACGGCAGGCGTGGCGTGATTGTCCACGGCGGTTGCCGGGGCTAGAGCGCAAACGGGCAATGCCTCCTTCCGCCGCATTGCCACCCGCACCAGAAGCAGTCGTCTTGACGATCGGCGGCGCCGAACGCGGCACCAGCGGGGTTTGGTTCTTGGTGGAAGAGACGCTGCTCTGAAGCCAGCTGCGCAGAACGCGACGCGAAGAAGTAGGAACGTTGACAAACCTCATGCCGACACGACCCGCGGAGTCTTGCCAGACAACTTCTCCCGAGAGCCGGATCAGAGAGGTGTGGCCGGGCAAGGCGAACTGGAAGTAGACCCGGCAGTCAGGCGGAAGCTTGCGTTCGCTCTGGACCGCGGAGCCCTCCTCACTGAGATCGATGAGGGTGGCGGGAGCATTCTCGACATTGGCGTAGTCGAGGGCAACCTTCGCGTGGGCGGCGACCCGGCCACTGCGCCGGCGTTCGCGGGTCATAAGCGAATGCGCGGCACGGAAGCTGCTGGCAGCGCGCTCCTCTGAGACCGGCTTGTACAGGACGAAATTGATGCCCAAGGCAAACATCTGGCGCACGTTGTTTTCTTTGCCGGCAATCGCAACGGCCAGGGTGGAGGCGTTGGCAGGCGAGAGGCGCGCCTTGCGTAGAATTTCCGTGGCGACGGGTTCGTTCTCGCAGTCGATCACGACCGAGTCAAATCGGTTCTGGGCAAGTCTGGCTTCGGCGTCGGAAGCGTTCTGGCAGTACTCGACTGCGACGCCGAGGTCCTCCAGGATGCGGCGCAACACCTGGGTGGTAGATTCGTCTGAACACACTACGAGGCTGGTGAGCGCCATACCTTCCGCATCCTAAAGTTACGGCTGCGCAGCGACAAGTTACCCGGGTAATTGGGAACCGAGCGGAAGCGAGCGAATCCGCTGGCTTGCCCACGACGCCGCAAATCTCTGGCAACTCGGTCCGGTTTGTGCAAGCTTTTGCGTAAGCAGGAGTTAGAAGAGATTTGAGGGCAGCCGTGGAAGAGGTTGATCGAGGCGAACAGAACTCATTCGGTCACGATCGTTACCGGGTCCGGATTACGTTACGTAAGGCCATTCACCTGTTCCGGTACCCCAGTGCTTTGACGCTACCAACCACCCTTCCTACGATGACTTGAGAGGCAGCCACCCGCGGCCGGTTCGAGGCGGTGGGGACTTGCCTTATGTGTCATTTCCGCCCCCAGACGGACACGCGATAGGTGCATTTTGGAGAGCAGAATGACATTTGCAGCTGGAAAGAATCGTGGTTTGCACTCTCCGGGGAGAGGGTTCCCTGCGTCTCGCGGTGCTGCCGGCTTCTCGATCACTGAGTTGATGGTGGTAACGCTGATCATCCTGATGATCACCGGCGGGAGCTACTTGAGCTTGCAGCCGGCGCTGAAGTCGCAACACGTCACCACGGCCTACAACCAGGCGCTGATGACCATGCGGCGGGCGCGGGACCAGGCAGCGGCCGACATGCGGGTGTACGTGGTCACCTTTGCTGCACCGGGAACAATCACGGTGACCCAGAATTCGCCCAACGGGCCCATCCTGCTCACGACCGTTCTGCCCCAGGACGTCACTTTCCACCTGGAGCCCGGCCTACCGAATTCCCCCACCGTAGCCCCCACCACGCCGGATGGATTCGGAACAGCTTCGAATGCGATTGACTTTGATCAAGGCGTGGGACTTGGCGGCGCGACCAGCGTCTACTTTCAGCCGGACGGCACGGCCGTGGACATCAACGGAAATATCAACAACGGCATCGTGTACATGGCCCGGGTTGGAGACTTGAAGAGTTCGAGAGCAATCACGTTGTGGGGCACGACCGGCCGGATACGGGGCTGGAGACTGCAGCCGAACGGCGGCGGCGTGATCTGGAGGCAGCAGTGAACGAGAATCGAATCACCCAACGAAGCGGTGAAACGGGCTTTTCGATCATGGAGGTCATGATTTCGACCTTCATCCTGATGATCGGGTTGCTCGGAGTCCTGGGACTGTTCGGGCTGGCGATCAAGGCGAACCAGACGTCGCAGCAGGACATGATCGCGCGCCAACTGGCTTCGGAGGCAATGGAGAGCATCTTCACCGCGCGCAGCACGTCGCAGTTGACCTGGGCCCAGATTCAGAACGTGAGCAACGGCGGAGTTTTCCTGGACAATCCGCAGACTCTGCGCTGTCCCGGACCGGACGGCATGGTGGGCACCGCGGATGACGTACCTTGCACGACGTCCTCCGGTGCGGCCTGTCCTGGCGGGGTGGAATGTCTGACGGAACCGGGGCCGGACGGCATCCTGGGAACAGCGGACGACATCATCGTGTCCCTGAGTAACTACACGCGCCAGATCCAGATCGTGCAGATGTCGGACGCGGCGGGCAACCCCATTCCAACGTTGAATGCAGTGACGATCACCATTAACTATTCCACCCCCCAATACCACATCAACAAGAACTACGTACTCAACGAGTACATCTCGTCGTACCGGTAGCGAGGAAATCATGCGAGGCAAGCGAACAACCCGTGGTTTCAGTATGACCGAGTTATTGGTCTCCATGGCGATCGGGTCGATCGTGGTCGGGGGAGCGGTGCAGATGTTCAGCCAAGCGATGCGGGCGCACTTCATCACATCGCAAAAGGCGGAGCTGCAACAGGATTTTCGCGCAGCCACCAACATCATGACGCGGGACATCAGTCTGGCCGGATCAGGCATCGGCGACATCGGAATCGCGCTGCCTTCGGGAACGGGCACGTTGCCGGTGTATCCCTGCAGCTCAACCGCTTGCAACTACATCAACGCCGGAGCGGCGGCTTATCCGACGCAGGCTGGAGTGCCATACCTGTACGGGATCGTGCCCGGCAACAACCTGGGCATCACGGTCAATGCCGCGCAGGGGCCGACTGACATTATCTCCATCGCTTACACGGATGTGAACTTCGCCATCAACTGCTACCAGGTGTCGATGGACGCCACCGGCACGATAGCGACGTTCACCCTGCCCACGCCTCTGCCCGTAACCTGCATTCTGCCGTCTGGACTGGCGGCGCCGCAGGCTCTGAATGATGGAGTGGTCGGCCTGAAACAGGGAGACCTGCTGTACTTCCAGGTAACGATCGGGGTGGGCGCGAACTCAACCACCGCGAGCGCGATTGGCTCGGTCTCCTCGGTAGCCCCTGGGGCAGGGCCGAACAGCTATGTGGTCGGTTTCACAGCGGGAGATGTGGGGCACATCAACCAACCGGCTGCCGCCGGCGGAAGTTTGAAGCAGCTGGCCGGCAACACTTCCGGCAGCGCCACCCGGCTGCGCTACATCACTTACTATCTGGATATTTCTCCGAACGACGGCATCACGCCGCGGCTAATGCGGGCCGTGGCGGGACAGACCCCCACGCCGGTGGCCGAGAACGTCGGCTATCTGAAGTTCAGCTATGACTTGTTCAACGCCGGCGCCGTGGTAGCCAGTCAGAATTCACTTCCCGCCGGCACCGCTCCCACCATGATCACCAAAGTCAACATCGCCCACTTGACGATGCGCAGCCAGGCCCCCGGCGCCACCGGCTACCAGGGACTGGACCTGCAGACTTCGATTGCGGCACGAAACATGACGTTCCAGCAGGAGTACCCGATTTCGGGTTCGGCTTATTGAGGCTGGCTGGAGGGACGAGGGAGTGGGCACAGGAATGAGGAGAACGAAGATGCAAAGGGCCAAACACGGTTCGCGAGGATTCACGCTGGTCGCATCCCTGCTGTTGCTGACGTTGCTGTCAGGGTTTGCGCTCGGCCTGCTGATGATGGTGAACACGGAGCAGCGGGTTGGCGGCAACGACTTGCAGAACAACTATGCCTCCCGCGCTGCCGAAGGCGCCATCGAGAAGATGACTTCGGACCTCGGGGCCATGTTCAAGACCGTTCAGGCGCCCCAGGCTTCGCAGATCTGCGCGTTGAGCGGGCAGTATCCGACCTGGGATACCAGCGTTACGTACACGCTCTACAACGTGGCACCGATCTCGGGTTGCTCCGCGGCCCTGACCGCGGTGTACGGCCCGATTCAGGCAGGGCCGAACGCCGGACTGTACGCGCAGATCATTCCGGTCACTTTGAACACGGCGGCGCAAATGGGCACCGGGGAAACGGTCAGCATGACGCGCACGGTGGAAGTAGCGTTGATCCCGGTGTTTCAGTTCGGTGTGTTCTCTGACGCGGATCTCTATTTCGGTAGCAGCCCGAACCTGACTTTTGCGGGCCGCGTGCACACCAATGGCGACTTGTATCTGGGCGTTGCGACCGGCTCTACGCTGACGTTCTACGACAAGTTGTCGGCATGGGGTAACGTTGTACGCAATATCACCCAAAACGGGCTGGATGCCACCGCGGGTGCCAATAACGACGCTGGGACCGTCGACATCCCGACTGCGAGCAACGGATGCACGCCGCCGGCGGCGGCCGCCTGCCAAGCGATCGCAATGAACCAGGGCAGCGTGGTGAACGGTCCGACCTCCGCGCAGAACAACACCTGGCAAACCACCTCCAAGAGTTTATTCAACTCTTATTTAATCGACGGGAACTACGGCAATGGCAATGGCACGGGCGCCACAAACCTGGCTCTGCCATTCGTCAACGGCACCACGCAGCCCTTCCAGATCATTCGCCGGCCGCCGCCGATTGAGGCAGCGGGAACGATCCTCGGGTCCTCGCGCGAAGGCAACATGGCGCAGATTCGCGTGATGCTCAGCGACACGCAAAACGCGCTGCATCTTTCTGACTGGAACGGCGACCCGACCCAAGACATTGAGTTGGCCAGCCTGGTTCCGACCACGCTGCTCGCGGGCGGCAGCGGCTGGGCACAGAATGGAATCGTCGTCGGCGCCAATACGTACTACTTCGGCGAGGCCTGGTGCGGTACTCCGAACGCGAGCCGGGTGTGCAACAAGGACGTTAATCACCTGCAACCGCCGTTTTTCCACGGCGTAGCTTTTCCGGCGAACACCACCTTCAACGGGGCGCCTGGCACCGCGAACGTTGCAGAATGGCCAATGGTCGACGGCTGGCTGCTGGTGGAAGCCAAGTGGAACGACGGCGCGTGGCATGGCGTCACGAAGGAATGGCTGGGGCTGGGCTTTGCCCGCGGCCTGAACGTGCCCGCGGCTCCCGGCAGCAACACGTTCACCAACGGAAACACCGACCACAAGAATGCCATCCTGTACTTCCAGCAGCAGGCCGATCGTAACGGGGACGGGGTGGTTACCGCCGCCCTGGACGCTGCGGGGAACAACATCAACACCACCGGTGCCGGCTCGCAGTACAACTGGTACCCCATCAACTTTTACGACACACGTGAAGGCGAAGTCTGGGATGCGCCGCCCACAACCTTTAATCAGGGTACCGGCACGCCCAACGGCATTATGAATGCCGTAGAACTGGACGTAGGCAACCTCAAGCGCTGGCTCGCGGGCACGACCGGCGCAACCGGCGCCAACGTAAACTACACAACGTACAACGGCTACATTCTGTTCTTCTCGGACCGCCGCGGCATGCAGTTTGCCGCCGATCCGACGCAATTGCAGTGGGGAGAGTACGGGTTCGAAGACACCATCAACTACGTGAACGCAGGGAATAACTTCGCCCCCAACGGCGCGCTGGAGCCGATCCAGCCCGGGAAGAAGGTCTCGCCGGAAGACGTGAACGGAAATGCGAAGCTCGACAACTATGGCGTGGCAGGTGTCGGCGATGCCTTTGGCGCGCAGACGCAGGCCGATACGGACGCAACAAATCCGCCAACGCCCTATGCCCCGGGCCACCGGGTTCCGTTGTTCACCTACGGGCGCGCTAACCGCGTAACGGGAGCCCGGCACGCTCTCAAACTGGTGGACGGCTCGCTGGGGAACTTGCCCACGATGCCAGCCGCCAGCGGATGCACGCAGAGTGCGGCGAACCCCACCGGCTGCGGCGGCTTCACAGTCGCCTCGGAGAATCCCGTGTACATCCTTGGAAACTACAACAGCGCTGCACCACCGACGGACCCGACCTGGACCAACACGGCGGCGGCCGAACCGGTGCACGCGGCCGCTGCGGTGATTGCCGATGCGGTGACTCTGCTCTCGAATACCTGGCAGGATGAAGGTGCCTGTACCGCGGGCAGCGTGGCGGCCGGTGTTTGCCCCGCGGCGAAGGTCACCGTATTCGGGAGCTTGGTCACCCCATTGGTCACCAACGCCGGCGTGACCGGTCAGACCGCGACCACGACGTATTACCGGGTAGCGATTGCGGCCGGCAAACCCATGGCCTTCATCAACCTGAACAGCAACCCCACGTGGGCGTTCGGGATCGATGGCGGCGTCCACAACTTCCTGCGGTTCCTGGAAGACTGGACTGGCCAAGACCTTTACTACAAGGGGTCGATGGTCAGCCTTTTCTGGAACACGTACGCTACCGGCACGTTCAAGTGCTGCAACCTCGTGTATCACCCACCAATCCGTGATTATGTGTTTGATCCGTTGTTCGCTCAGCCACAGAACTTGCCACCCGGAACGCCGCTGTTCCGCAACGTGGATAACCTGACCTACCGTCAGAACTTCATCGCTCGGACCAACTAGCGCTCGGCGCGGCACAACCTAGAACCCCGGTCCTAACGGGCCGGGGTTTTCGCTTGTGCGGCAGGAGCCACCTAGATCGCTTGCACTCGGTTAGAATCGCTCTGCCGGAAATCGGGAAGACGGGGAGGATATCGAGTCGCCATGCACACCGGGCCGAACCAATCAACATCACGGCCGCTTTTCGTTCTGTTTTGCGTTCTGGGACTATTCGGGATCGGGCTGTTTTTCATTCCGGCCTTCGTGATCCGGCCGTTTCACTACCAGTCGCCACGTGCCCTCTGGTTGGCCATGGCGATCAGGCAGCGCGCGCCGATGCCCGCCCTGCTCGCAGCACTTGTTTGTCTGGCGCTGACCCTGGTGCTGTGGAAGACGGCCAGCCGGTGGCATCGAGTGGTTCTGGCCGCGGTCATGCTGCTGGTGGCGTTCTCAGGCACAATGGCGCGGCTGAACTACTTCGAATGGATGTTCCATCCTGTGCGGCAACCGGGGTTCGAATCGATCGCCAAGACCAAGCTGGAATCCGGCGAAATGGTTCTCGCGCTTGATTTCAACCACGACGCGCGCGCCTACCCAATTCGCGAGATGGCCTACCACCACATCGTGAACGACGTGGTGGGGGGTGTGCCGGTGACTGTCACTTATTGAACGCTCTGTCACACCGGTCTGGTGTGGAAGAGAACAGTCGCAGGCAAGGTCCTGAGCTTTTACCTGGCCGGGATCAACAATCAGAATTTCCTGATGCGTGACCGTGAAACGGGCTCATGGTGGCAGCAGATCACGGGGAAGGCCGTTTACGGGCCGTTGCGGGGGATGACGCTGGAACTGGCGCCCAGCGACGAGTTGAGTTACGGCATCTGGAAGGCCGAATCTCCGGACGGCCAAGTGCTTGCGCCCGTTGCACGGGATCAGAAAGAGTACGACAGCAAATGGGAGGCGGAAGTTGCGAAGTTGCCGGTCGTGATCAGTTTCCCGGGTACCGAGCTGAAATCCCGGGACGTGGTCGTGGGACTGGAGGTTTCCGGCCAGGCAAGAGCGTATCCGCAGGACACGATCTTGAAACAGAGTCCGATTCAGGATCATCTCGGGGGCAGTCCGATTCTTGTGGTTGCCGCGGCAGATGGGAAATCGGTGCGCGCCTTTGTGAGCCGGCTCGACGGCTCCGATCTCGAATTTTTTCGCAAGCGCGGCACATCTGATTTTGTACTGGTAGATTCCGTAAGCGCGAGTGAGTGGAATTTCAAGGGCTGCGCAGTGTCGGGGCCGGCGGCGGGAAAGTGTCTCGAGTCGCTCCCGGCGATCAAGGACTACTGGTTCGACTGGCGAAACTACCACCGGGATACAACAGTTTACCGTCACTGAGGAGTGAGCTGTTTCAGGGGGAAGGACGGAGGGTTCTTTTGTTACCGATCAGCGCGATCTTTTGGGATGTCGGCGGTGTGCTTCTCACCAATGCCTGGGACCGGAGCCAGCGGGAAGCTGCGCTTGAACATTTCAAGCTCGACGAAGAAGAGTTCGCCGACCGGCATGAGTTGGTGGTGTCGTCGTTCGAGCGGGGGAAGATTGGCCTGGAGGAGTACCTTGATCGCACGGTTTTCTACAGGAGCCGGTCGTTCAGCCGCGACGAGTTCAAGAACTACATGTTATCGCTGTCCCAGCCGAGCGACAAAGTATTGTCGCTGGCAAAAACTCTAGCGGGATCCGGGAAGTACCTGATGGGCACCATCAACAACGAGTCGCGCGAGTTGAACTTGTACCGCATCGAGGAGTTCGGATTACGCTCGATCTTCAGTCTATTTATAAGTTCTTGCTTCGTCGGGTTGCGAAAACCGGAGCCGGAGATTTACCGTCTCGCCCTTGAAACGACGCAGAAGCGGCCGGAAGAATGCTGCTTCATCGACGACCGCGCGCTGAATCTCGAGGTGGCAAAACGAATGGGCATGCACACCATTGAGATGGACTCTGCCGAACAGCTGCGCTCTGAGCTGGAGAAGCTTGGGGTGTAACGGCATGCCTGGAAACGCAAGGTCCCTCGACTGCGTTCGGCTGACGGCTCTCTTCGCTCGGGATGACAGCGCAGGGAGCGCTACGGATTCTTGCGCGGACCGGGTGGCTTGAGCGATGGAGTTGACGCAGAGCCTGGCCGGAGCCCCTCTGCCTCAGCACTCGAAGTCAGACTGAGGTCGCTGGACCAGCAATCGGCCGCGATTCTCCATTCTGCGTTTGCCTGCTTGACCAGAAGGGTCATGTACTTTCCACGTTCCTCGCGGCGCTTGCCGACTACCACCGGGACCAGCATCTTGCAGCGACCGGCCTCGTAGGCCACGTCTCCAATCACATCTACTCTAAGGGGATCGAGCTCGACCTCTCCGAGACCAGCGTCGAGGACGGCGACAAAATATTCCCGAATGGCCGCCGTTCCGCGAATGGCGGGGTGGTTGGGGCGAAGGACAAGGGCATCAGTGGCGTAAGTACTCACCAGATCGTCCAACTGTTTGTTGTTGCAGGCCAGGGCCCAGTCGAGCGTGACTTTACGCACCGCTGTCTCGGCGCGGCTCATGGGCGTGGTCCCGGCGGGACGAAGTTTCGCGTCTCGCATGGCGCTGTCTGGCGCCGCAGCCCTAACGCCACTTACGCCGCTGAGCTGCGGGAGTTCGCTTCCCTGGGGGAAATAGTGGTGGTGGTAATGGTGATGGAAGTGGTGGGAACCGCCGGATTGGAGTGGAGGAACACTTGGGTCAGCCGAACCGGGGTTCGGTTGTTCCTGTGCCGCGGACTGTGTTGGGAAACTCAAGGACAAGCCGCACATCCCGCAAAACTGATTGCCAGGACGGTTCTGGTGGCCGCAGGTTCCGCACGTTATCAGCAGTGAAGTCTCCTCAGGGCCAGTCACGGCAGCGGTCGAGGATTCCGCAGCCAGGCGCTGCATGGCCTGGAAAGCCCCGGCTACTGCCTCCTGGCTAGGCAGGGGGCGACGCATATCGGCCTGCAGTCGTTTGAAGAATTCGTCGACGGTGGCGTTGAATTCGAGTTCTTCACCGGAACCCGAGGGCGGGTTTCCCGCCGGTCCGGGTTGTTTCTTGGGGTCCACCATTCCGCGTCCGCAGTGCCATTTTAGTGCAGAACGGGGCTAGCGACTCGAAAACTCGATCTTCCCCTCTGTCTCGGTGGGTACCCCGTTGCACATTCCAGGGCGGTAACGCCAGGCGCGCACGGTCTCGAGAATCGTGTGGTCCTCGGTACTGCCAGCGCTCTCGAGGATCAGGGGACTATGCACCCGCCCATCGGTTCCGACGATGAAACTCACTTTAACTTTGACGCTTGGGTCCGCGGTTCCGAGAACAGGATTGGGTGTGGCCAGCGCCTCTGGCGGCTGAGCCTGCTCGCATTGCGAGCGAGCGCTGGTGCGGGGTACGTCGGCGAATTCCGAGTTATGGACCGGCGCCTTCCAAATCTGTTGTTCCCTGCTGACAAGCGGTTCTACACGTGAAACTCGAGCAGCCTGGTTAGGAATGGAAGCCGTCGATACAATCGTAATGACCATGGGAAGCAGTAGGGGCCAGAGTTTCCGCGGAATCATAGCCGTCACCTTTAATACCAAAGCCAGCGTTTGTACGCTGAATCTGCCTGCCTTGGCAAGGGGCAATCTGACTGCCAGCGAACCTTCTCCAGTAACTATTTTATTATCAATTACTTACTCGAAGTCCGAAGCGTTGCGCCGAGCAACGGGTGAAAAATCTTGCAACTTCTCTCCAGCCGAAAAACGTAGTCCCGTTTTGGCACTTCTGTGTCGAATAGTCGGCACTGAGTCCTTGCGGAACCTGAAACACGGCACCAATACTGGTTAGTGAGGGGCTCCCATGTTCTCGCGATCGGCGGGATATGCGGTTCAAGCGCTAACGTATCTGGCTGCACAACCATCTGGAAAACTGACGGGAGCACGGGAGATCGGGGCTGCAGCCAAGATTCCCATGCCCTTCTTGTGGAAGATCCTCCGGCACCTCAGCCAGGAAAAACTCCTCCGCTCTTTCAAGGGCGTACGGGGCGGGTACGAACTGGCCCGGCCGGCGGAAAAAATTACGCTGGGTCAGATTCTCGCTGTCACGCCTGACAGTGGTCTGGCCAGCAGTTGCGTCCTCGGTCTGTCGCAATGCGACGACAAGGATTCCTGCCCACTTCACGATCTGTGGAAAAAAGTGAGGGGAGAAATCGACGAGATGATGCAAGGCACGACGCTGGCCGACTTGGCCCGCACGGCCCCAAAGGCCAGCCGAAAGCGAATGCGGGCGCGCCCCGTCGACATTACCCACTCCTGAACGAGGCGCAGTTCGCGCCTTCCCGTCACAAGGGGCCATTGTGACCTGCGGCCCTGAAGTCGGTGAGCTAAATCACATTATTCTATGCGCAGGACGCGGAGAATTTTTCTGGGCGGAACTTCAACCGCACCATGACATTTCTGAAGGTGGAGGGAACATCCCGATGTTTGAACAAGAGATTGAGATGGAACAACGGCAATCCTCGGCTGTCCCCTTATTGTTAATCGTCGCGATGATCCTGACCATCGTGGGCGTAGCGGGCTACTACCTGATCGAGAACCGAAAGGTTCTCGCCAGCGCGGATGCGGCCAAACTCGTGGCCGCAGAACTTAAGAAAGAAGGTCCGGTAACGATTCATTTCCAAGCTGGGATCGTCACCACGAGTGTCCAGGAACGACCGCATGACCCGAACTACCGGTTGCTCGAGAAGGCGGGGATGCTGACGATTGGCAAGGATCAGGATTATGGACGGAGGACGCCGATTATTCTGACGGCGGCAGGCCGAAAGATGTTCGAGGAGATCCCCGGAGTCAGCCGGACCAAGGACGACAAAGAGAAAAGCGACACCTATGTCGTTCCGGTAGCGGAGAGGGTATTGGTCGGAACTCCTCAGGTCACGATGAATGGAATCGGACGGGCGACGGTCGAGTTCACGTGGGAATGGCAGCCCAACCAGGTTGGCGAGTTCTTCGAAGCCTCGGGACCGCTCGTGAAGAGCTTCAATACTTGGGACCGGGCCACGCTGATCGACAAGTATGGCGCCAAGTTCTATCACGGACAACCGACCAAGGCCGTGATGTCATTCGCCAGAGAAGGTAAGGTGTGGCACCTTGTTAGTGAGTAGTGGATGCTTGACCGCTGAGCACCGTGCGGCTTTGCTTTTGAATCGTCATGCGAAGTCACGCGGGCAGCGAACGCAGGCGGATGAGGGTCACTTCCGGGGGACAGTTCCAGCGCACCGGAATCCGGAGTGTCCCCACGCCGGGGTTGGTGTAGAGCTTCAGCCGGCCGATGTGCCGAAGGCCAAGCGGGTACTTCCGCGCCAGTTTCGGGAGGTAAAGGGCTCCAACGAAGGGGAACCGAACCTGACCGCCGTGAGAGTGCCCGGAGAGTTGGAGGTCGACGGGGTAGGTTGCAGCCTGATCGGCGAAATCAGGTTCATGCACGAGCAGGATCACCGCCTCCGCCGCCGGGACTCCGCGTAGAGCTTCGTCCAGATCATCCACACCGGCGAGCACGTCGTCTACGCCGGCCAACCAGATCCTCTTGCCGTCACGTTCAAGGGGGACCGCCCGGTTCCGTAAGACCTGAATTCCGGCCTGCCGCAAAGTCGTCTCGACATGAAGGGCGTGGGTCAAGACATCGTGGTTTCCCAGGACCGCCCAAATTCCCAGGGGGGCGCGAAGCTGACGCATGAGGTCCGCACACGGCTCAACCTGGCGGGTTGCCGCGATCACGGTGGCACGCGTCTTGAGCAGAGGAAGGGTTACGAAGTCGCCGGTGAGAACGACGATATCCGGCTTAACGTCATTGACTATGCGGATAGCGGCTTCAATTGGGGTCACCGAGAAATAAGGATCGAAATGGAAGTCGCTCAGATGAGCGATGGTTAGGCCGTCGAAGTTTGGGGGAAGACGAGGTAAGGCAATGTCCACGCGAACCAGGCATGGGCGGTTGGGTTCGATCAAGGCTGCATCGGCAGTGACGGCCAACATGCCGGTCGCGGCCGCGGCTTTCACGAAGGTTCTTCTTGTCAGCGGCGGGACAGTCACGCGGGTTCGAGATAGGAACAAGGTCTCCGCCCACAGGCGGGCGGATCGCCCGTGGTTGAGGAGTCATCGAGCGGAAACGAATTTCCCTTAGATCGGTGCGCCAACCTCAGTTGAGCCCCTGCTGCGTGAGTTTGACCGCGTTGAGCGGGTTTTGTTCCGTGGTGAAATAAATGCTGGACGCAGCTCCGGCGGTACTGTTGTTGTCGACGATGATACCGCTGGCGCCGCCTATTTCCTTGGCGGGCGTCGTCCCCGGTACTAGACCGTTGGCCATCGACATCACGCAACCGCTCGCTCCCGAACAGTTCCTGATGACACGCCGCAGCATTTGCGGAAATGTGAAAGATCGCAGTGGAAGCAGTCAGGAGACCCGTGCCACCAAAGTCCAAACGATACAGCCACGACTCGTATCCCCGGCAGGCCCGGTACCACATGTACATGTGTCCGGTGGACGGATTGTTGAAGTAATTGCTATCGAAATCTCCGTCGTAATACGATTTGCGCGATTTTGATCCAAGCCTGGCGACGTGAATGCATCACTTGTCCTCCGACTGAGCCCACCTGTAGGGTGCCCCATTTTAGCCGTTTTGGTTGACAAACGCGACGGGACAATCGTGCCTGCAGGATCCTGCAACTCCAGGCACCGAACGCTCCCATGGCCGCTCCACCGTCGGCCGGAATCGGGCTGCATCCGAAAGAGAGATTCACCTCTGGCGAGTCCTCGTTTGGAAACGAACTTGTGCGGCTAAAATGGGTGAGTTTGGACATGCGTCAGCGCCGTGATACGCACCCAGGAAACACTTGAGGGGATGATCGGAACCAATATCCCGCTGCGCTGGCAATATCATCAGTGAGCCGGTCGAAACAACCTGCGTGTAGGAGAGAGAGTGCCGACGCCACGGCTATCGGCGGATTTCGCGGAAGGAGCGCAGACTCTGACTCAGCAGTGGCGAGCACAACATGCAGCAACCACCTTCGCCGCTCGGCCGCAGGCCAGCGGCCTCAGGGGGCGTGTTGCCTGGGGGGATGGGCGAACCGCAGGCGCGGAGGCGGCTGGGGACAAACTCCGCAGCCGACGCTACCCTGACGATTCACCTGGTTGCAAAACAGTTGAAAACAGGCGGGCTGGAATATTTTCTGCGGCCGTCATCGCCGTTTCGCTGATTTTGGTCTGGCCCTCGGGAAATCAAGAATTTGCGCAAGCTCAGATCGCAATACAAGCCAAAAAAATCCGGCCACCCCATACACTTCCGCTGACGAGTTTCTATGACGCGCATCCCCTGCCGCGGGGCAAGGTGGGAGAACTGATACGCTCGGAGCCGATCGACGAATACGACCTTCCGTTTGAAGTGTCCGTCGTACGAATTCTTTATGACTCCCGGACCGCGAACGGCGAAGACGTGGCCGTCTCGGCTGTAGTGCTGGTTCCGGACGGCAAGCCTCCGGCGAGCGGGTGGCCCGTGATTGCCTGGGCACACGAGTTCCGAGGAGCGGCACGACAATGCGCTCCCTCGTTGATGAAAAATCTCGGCGCCGCGCCTTTCCTCGCAATGTACGCCAATCTGGGCTATGCGGTGGTTGCGACCGACTATTCCGGGTTGGGAGCCGATTCCGGCAACCCGGTGCTGGACATGCAGTCAAACGCCTTTGACGTCATCTATTCGGTTCCGGCTGCGCGCGCGGCTGTGCCCGAGATCGGGCCTAAATGGATCGCTGTGGGAACTTTCCAGGGAGGTCTGGCCGCCGTGGCCGTGGCGGAGAGCGAAGTGCGCGACCCCAACTATCTGGGCAGCGTCGCTTTTTCGGGTGTGGCAGACGCGCAGTCGGCCTACCAGCACTTCTTGCACGCTTCTTCCAATCGCATGCTGCTGGTGTTGGCATCCACTGTGAAGGCGCTTTACCCGAAGTTCGAGGTGGCCGACATGCTGAAAGACGATGCGATTCCAGCGTATAAGAATGTTGTGCAGACGTGTGGAGGAGAAACGAAGCCGGAGTTCACCAGCGAAATGCTCAAACCGTTCTGGGAGAAAAATCCATTCGTAAAGGACTTTTTCGGGAGGAACACCCCTGGCCAAAAACGGGCCCAGAGCCCCATCTTGGTCATCAGCGGCGAGGCGGACCTTGCCATCTCGACAGAAATGACGGCTGCAACCGTAGCCCGCATGTGCAAGCAAGGTGACCGAATTCTCTTTTTGAAGTATCCGGATCTCGACGCCGGCGGCGTGATGGGAGCTTCGGTCGCAGACCAGCTAAGTTGGATCAAGGCGCGGTTTGCCGGCGATGCAGCTCCGAGCAACTGCCCTTGAGCAATTCCAGATCTCGGGTCTGAAACGTTCCCACTACATCCCTAGAAGGGACCCGGCTGTCTTCCCTCCAGCTACCAATTGAGATCCGAGCCAGGCGCGTCATCGGCCTGTCTGACCTGATTGCGCTTGCGATGCAGAATGAGAATCATGCCGAGGGAACCGAGCGTGGGAGGAACGATCAGGATCAGAATCCCGCTTTTCAGTGCCTGAATCATTCGAGATCCGGAGGAAGCCGCTTGCGTGTAGCATAGCGCGCAGTTTTGGGAAAAAGCCGGTGCAGGGGTTAGTAATAGGATCAGGATGCCGAGCGCAATTCCGATATAAGGTAGAAGCTTTCTCATCTTCATCCTCTCCTCTACAAGGCGCTGTCCCGTTCTACGTTGCCCAGGGCGCGCCGGTCGACAGCCGGAAGCTGTCGGTCCACCCATATTGCATCGCTAACAGCACGAAGACCGTAAAGATCACAACAAACCATAACAAGCCGCGGTTTTCCGCCAGATGCATGAAGAATAGCAGCGCCAACCCGGCTTCGACGAGAGCGACGATCAGCATGCGCACGAACATCTGCGACCCGCTAATATTCTGGTAGGCAATCACGAACTGTATCGCTGCCAGAGCCAGTATACAAAGGTAGACGACCAGGCCCTTCTTCATCCCACTGCTCTTCTGCGTTTCAGTAGTCATAGTGATTCTGCTCCCACCGACTCCCTGTCAGTGCGCTAGATTCAAGAGGTACACCAACGGCACCACGAACATCCAAACCATATCCACGAAGTGCCAGTAGAGACCGAGGATTTCAAGGTCATCGGCATTGTAACGGCCACCTTTGTAGCGTAATCCGACCGCAATAAGCGCGATTACTCCTCCCGCAACGTGCATGAGATGCAAGCCGGTAATGCTATAGAACACTGCACCGAACAGCCCGGTGCCCCAGGGATTCTTGAAGAGCGTCATGCCTTCATCAATTAGCGCCAGCCACTCACGGACATGCAGCAGGGCAAAAATAATGCCCGCGGCGGCAGTGATAAGAGTCCAGCGGAGGGCGCCGGATTTGTCGCCAGCCCTCGCTGCTCGGACTCCCATGAGCATCGTCAAGCTGCTGGTGACAAGGATGAATGTCATTAGCGCCAGATTAGTGATGCTGTGGAACGGCCTCGGCCAGTTGGGAGTGGAATTGCGGATAAATCCATAGGCCACCAGGCAGGCGGCAAAAGTCGCCGTGTCGGCGATGATGAACAACCACATCGCCATTTTTTTCGCAGGAACCGAAAACGCTGGTCTTTCCGTCAGCCCTGAGTGCCCTCCCATCGTCATTTCCGCTTGGCTCACGGTGCCTCCCATCGATTGAGCATGCTAGAGCTTCATCCACAGCAACAACAGCAGATACACCCAAAGCGCGTCCATAAAGTGCCAGTAATACGCGGTGGCGTCCAGCGTGCTTTTTCGCAGAATCGACTTATTCAGCCTGTAAACGACTCGGACCAACCCGGCCAGACCGCCAAGCACATGCACAGCGTGGACCGCCGTCAGCACGTAGAAGAAAGAACTGTTGGGATTCGTGGCCAGATAAAGGCCCTGGGAACGCAATTGCAGCCACGCCACGTACTGGCCGGCGACAAAAAGCGAACCCAGAAACAGAGCGATGTACATCCAACGAGTTGGGCTGGTGACCTGATTTTTCGGGCCGCCCATGAAGGCGCCGACCCGGCGGCGCGCCACCTCGAGCGCAAAGCTACTGGCGAAGAGCACCAGAGTGTTTAGGTAAAGAATTGGAGGCAGAGTAAGGTGCCGCCAATCCAGCGCTGAGCCTTGACGAACGATCAAAGCGCTGGTAAACGCTGCGAAGCTCATCGTGATGGATGCGAGCACGACCCAGATCCCGGTGGAAGCTGGCGGCGGAGAATAGTCCTTAACGGCAGGCAAGTTGCCATCACTTGGGACTACGTTCCGCCGTCCGCCGTTGCCGGAATTGCGCGATGGATCACGGCGTCCATCGATTTTTGGAGGTTCATGTACAGTTGTCGCCATAGAACCACAGACTCCAATCCCAGAATCGCAGCATTACGCCTCGTCGTGAACGGTCTTCACTGTTACCGGGGAGGCTTGCATCACATAGTCCCCAACCGAGCTTTCCACCCCATACTGGTAGGGATCGTGAAAAACCTCCGGCAGTTTGTCGCCAAAATTATTATGCGGCGGGGGCGTCGTCGGTGTGCTCCACTCTAGAGAAGTCGCCTGCCACGGGTTGTCCGAAGCCGGCTCGCCCCAGAAACGGCTATGGATCAAGTTGTAGAGGAAGATCAATTGCGCCGCCCCGGTTACCAAGGCAGCCACGGTAATAAACTGGTGTAGCGGAATGAGGTGTTGCATGTAATCGGGTGTAAACGCCTGATAGCGGCGCACGTTCCCTGCCATGCCCAGGTAATGGAACGGCATGAAAATGGCATAGGTGCCGACAAAGCTGAGCCAGAAGTGAACCTTGCCGAGAGGTTCGCTCATCATACGGCCAAACATCTTGGGAAACCAGAAGTAGGTTCCCGCAAAAATACCGAACATCGCCGCGACGCCCATCACCATGTGGAAGTGTCCGACCACAAAGTACGTCGCATGCAGCATGATGTCCGTCGAGGGCTGCGCCAGGAAGAATCCGCTCACCCCTCCGCTGATGAACATCGAGACGAACCCCAAGGCAAAAAGCGAAGCCGCATTGATGCGCAACTTCGCCCCGTAAAGGCTGCCCAGCCAGATAAGCACAACAATTGTGGAGGGGATGGTAATCACCAAGGTGGGGAAGGAGAATGCCAGCGACGAAACCGGATTCATCCCACTGACGAACATGTGATGTCCATAGACCATGTAACTAAGGACGGCCAAGGCACCCATGGAGTACACCAACACTCTGTGGCTGAGCATCGGCTTGCGCATGTTGGTAACAAGGACATGCGAGACAATCCCCATCCCGGGCACGATCGCGATATACACCTCAGGATGTCCGAAGAACCAAAAGAGGTGCTGCCATAGAAGAGTCGATCCACCGGAGTGAGGTTGCAGCTGGTCGTTGATGACCAGATTGGATGGCACAAAAAAGCTGGTTCCCGCAACGTGGTCCAGAATGAGGAGGATGCAGGCTGGCATCAGTACCGCGAAAGCCGTAAGACCCATGCAGGAAGTAATGAACCAGCTCCAGGTGCTGAGCGGCAACCGCCACAGGCTCATACCCCTGGTCCGCATATCCAGGGTGGTGGTGATGAAGTTCAAGGAGCCGAGCAACTGGCCAACGCAGAAGATCGCAATGGATATCGCCCAAAGAAGCACACCTGTCCCTTCGCCGGGACCGGCAACCTCTCCAACTGCACTCAGCGGCGCGTACTGAGTCCAACCGCCGAGAGTGGGTCCTTGGCCAACGAAGAACGAAGACACCAGGACCACGAAGGCCACGAACGTGACCCAGAACGACATCATGTTGAAGTGTGGGAAGGGCATGTCCTCGGCGCCGACTTGGATCGGCAAAAAGTAGTTGCCGAAGGCCGCAAACGGCGCCGTGGTGAGCACAAAGAAGACCATGATCGTGGCATGCATGGTCATCACTTGCAGGTAGAATTCCGGCGTCATCACGTCCCCGGGAGCGCCATTCTTCGTAAGCAAATGCAGCCCCGGAATCGCGAAGTTGGTCCATCCCAGGTGGATGCGCATCAACCAGGAGAGAAACATGCCAACCAGCACGGCCGCCAGGGCCAGCCCGTAATACTGCTTCCCAATGACCTTGTGGTCCAGGCTGAAAATATGCTTCCGAATGAAACTAGTCGGCGGCGCATGGTGTGCTAATTGGGCAGGTGCTGACATATCGTGCATGGGTTACCTCAAGAGATCTCTCTGCCGCAACGAGTGCGGACGGTCTTTCCTCACTACATACGTCACTGCAGAGCCGCTTCCTTCTTTAGCCAGTCGTCATAGTCCTGCTGGGACAGCACCGAAAGGTAGGCCTTCATGTTGTAATGGCCCAGGCCGCAAAGCTGCGTACACACGATCTCGTACCTTCCAACCTTGGTCGCCGTGAAATGCAGGGAAAGATCCAACCCGGGAACGAAATCCTGCTGCACTCGCAACTCCGGAACGAAAAACGAGTGTCCGACGTCCTTCGAGTGCATCAGTAAATGGATCTCCCGGTTCACCGGGATGGCCATTTCTGCAGTCACGATGTCATCTTTGGAATCCGGATCGTTGACTGGATCAAGACCAAAGAAGTTCTGGCTGGCCTCACTGATCTTGTCGGCGTGAATGGGGCCAAACTTTCCGTCCGGGCCGGGGTAGCGGAAATAAAAAGCGAACTGTCCCGCTTGCACTTGCACCGGCATGGCGCTCGCCGAAGGCGGAGTGAAATAGACGTTCGCCCAAGCCTTTGCGCCAAAGACACCGAGCGCCAGGACTTCCGTTCCCACGAGCAGGACAGCTGCCCAGACCATGGCCTTCGCGCCCCCAGGGAAATTCTTGACCCTTTCGCCGGGGCGTGGACCGGAGAACTTCCAAATAAAGAACGCCAGGATGAGCTGCGAAGCCAGGAACGAGATTCCTGCCTCCGCCATCGTCTCCGACATCTGCTCGTCAATGGGCGCACCGTGGGTCGAGATATCTTCTGCCATCCACCACGTGTGCCGCAGAATGGGAATCGCGGAAAGGATCGCGATTACTGCAATGGTGACTGCAAAGAATTTTGCCATGATGCGTCGCCCTCCGGCCGGACTTGCCATCCTGTCTCGTTAGCTCAAAGCCGCGGCAGAGTTGTCCTGCGATTGCTCACCGGCTGATTCGATTCCTCACTTTGCCTTGAAGGTAAAGTCAGCCGTCGTTGGCTTGCCCGTCCCGACCGTCACCTTCTGGCTCTGGGTCCCATAGACTTCCTGCCAGGCCGTCAAAGTGTAGTTGCCAGGCGGCACGTTGCTGATCGTGTATGAACCGTTGTCATCGGTGACTGCCGTCGGACCTTTCACCACCGCCATGTAGCCATGCATCCAGGGGTGGATATTGCACTTGACCGGAATCGCGATTTCCTGGGCCGCCCAGACTTGGTCGAAAGGGGGGGTCCCCGGCGGCTGCGACCGGTTCCACTCATGATTCGCCCCATTTGGTGCCGGCAGAGGATGGATGTTGTGCGAGTGCGGATCGCTGTTGGACACTTTGAAGTGTTGATTCACGTCGAGCGCTATCACATGCGGAATGTACTGACAACCTTTTTGGTCCCAAGTAGGCGTCTCGGGCGGCACTTGGCTGGCAGCCCCCGCCTCTAACCCCTCGGAGAGGTACACCACCACCCACTTCAGGCCGCCCGAAGGACCGACAACAACAGTCTCCGTCGTGACCGGATTGCTGGCGTGTTCCTTTGCACAAATCGGTTCTTTCGACATGTCAATCGGTTTTTGGTGGGGAGGGGTGCCGTCAAGTTTGATCTTTCCTGTGATCGTCCCTGCGGTTGCGGCGCTCACATGAAGCGTCTTACGGGTCGAATGCCAGAGACCAAACCCAAGCGCGAGCAGCGTAAAGGCCGTGACAGTAATCTTGTAATGAACATTCATTGAATCTCCTCCTGTCGTCTTCGGCTAGTTTCCGTTGCCGGGCGGTTTGTTCTCCGGCTGGTTAGCCGGCGCTGGTTTGTTGTCTTTCTCGACGTACGCCGGAATCTTCCCGCCCGCGGCCTTCAACACGTCGTTCTCTTTGCTATGCCGACTGGTTTGCAGAGTTCGGAGGAAGTGAACCAGGTCCCACGCATCGTTGGCTTGAATCACATCCGCGAAAGACGGCATCGGTGTCCCGTCGAGCCCGGTGATGAAGATCTTGTAGACATCCTGGTTGGTGACACCGCACTTGAAGCGGGAATCGTCCGCGCCCGCGGCGAAGTTGTATGGCCGGATCGGATTGTCCTTGCTGTCGGTCAGGGTCGAAGCGGAGGGACCGTCGCCGCGCCCCTGCTGGCCGTGACACTTCCAGCATTCCATCTTCTGAAAGAGTTCCGCGCCGTGGCTGATGCTCTGCAGGGTGATGGCTGGTTCAGGCGGAATGGTAATGGGATCGCCCGGTTTCTCGGTTGTCCAGCGCGGCGAGAAAGACTTGATGAACGCGACGAGATCGATCCGGTTTTGATCGGTCAGCGCATCCCAATGAGGCATGTTGGAGTTGGTGAAACCGCGGCCAACGGAGTTGTATAGATCCTGGTCCGTAGGCAGGGTGCCGGTGGGAGTGGAGCGGCACTTGAAGGTGGCTGCCGTGAAATCCCTCGGCTTCGGATCAATCCACTGGGCGTTCTCTCCGTTGCCGTCGCCAAGCGGACCATGACAGCCGATGCAGAAACGGCGATACAACTTCTTGCCATCGGCGGCGTGGCCGGTCAAGTTTCCCACCTGGGCTTGCTGTGCGAAGGAAGGCACAGCCACGCTCACAGCTAACCCAAGGATCAAGAGAAGCCGTTTCGAGACTGCATTCATAAGGGTTCACCCTTCGAGTGAATTCCGAGCAGGATCGATCCCCTGCACGTTACCAAGTTCCCAAGGTTAAGGAGTACGACCTACCCCACAGCTCGGGTATCCGCGACTCGGGCCCAATACCACGGCCCTTCGAGTCGACCACTCGAAGTTTTCAGCTGATAACGACCCCACGAAACGGAGGCCGATACTATCGCTGGCCGCGGTCAATTGCAAACAGTTTTTTACAATTTGTTTACATCTACATGACGTTTCGTACAAATATTCACGCAAAGTACCGTCCAAATCCCCTTAGTTCAGGTGAATCCGCCTGAATTCTGCCGGGGGGTCGAGCGAACAGCGGTTGACGAAAGCCTCATCCCCCAACCCGCCCTCCACCCATTGGCGGATGTCGGGAAGAGTGGCGGCAACCACTCCACCTTTGCTTGCCAGGAACACGACGACCACTCCCTCGACGTTCGGGGACGACTGGGTTACAGAATGAAAGCGAGTGACAAAAACGCGCTTGGCGTAGGCCAACTTGGTGTCATCGCCTGCAAGGTCAGAGAGCAGCCCTCGAGGCTGAGCGTAGACAAACAGAACCCGTTTGCCTTTTAGGCGCGCCCAATCCCCGGAGAAAACACTTACATCTTCACGGCTCACCCAGAAGCCGAGATCTGGTTCTGATGTCTTCACAGGTTGCGCCGGTGCCGCTTCCTCCGCCGCTGAGGGTTTCTCCACGATGCCCGGTGGGAGGCTCAACTCGTCGGCCTGAATATAGCCGGTCGCGCCGTCGGAAAGCCGCACTAGCGCCCACCCGGCTTCGAGGGACTGAACTTCGAATTCGTCTTTGGCTTGGGCCCGAAACAATACGGGGCCTCCGAAGTTCTTGCGAGACATCACACCCACGCCCGAGTGCTTGATCGAAGCAAACTTGGCGACTTCGTCGGACTTGTGATCCGCCGCTTTCAGTTGTTCGATCTGAGCGAGAGTAGCGGCGGTCTGGTCGCGAACTGCTTGCCGTTCGGTAAGCAGCGCGTCGAGTTGCTCTTGTGGAGTTGGTGACGAATTCGCGGGCTTAGCCGCGGGCAGCGAGGGTCTTGCGGCTTGAGGAGAGACCGAACTTGGGGGACTCGTTTCCGCGGCGGGCAGCGTGGCTGGTGCTTTCGCGGTCGGCGCAACGACCTCGGGCCTTACCGGACCTGATCCGAGCGCCTCCAGCAGTCGATCAAGCAGATCTTCCTCTAAACGGCCGTTGGATGGTAGAGAGCGATATTGTGAGTGGGATGGATCCGGATCCGTGTACCAGGCGCTGATCCTGGCTTCCACTTTGACCGAGGTGGTGTTCGCGTCGGCCGCGTTCACCTGCAACCGGAATTGATAGTACGGCCGCTCGTAGCGATCAAGTTGCGTAATTGAGGCTGCCACAAAGCCGTCCA
The DNA here is from genome assembly GCA_964641665.1 of uncultured Acidobacteriaceae bacterium. Taxonomy (GTDB): domain Bacteria; phylum Acidobacteriota; class Terriglobia; order Terriglobales; family Acidobacteriaceae; genus Gp1-AA133. The sequence goes on along the minus strand of CAZXKO010000113.1, from coordinate 33,614 downwards.
CCATCGGAAGCCTTCCGCCCTCGAGTCCTCCGATTTGGGACAGCCCACGCTTCACGACGTCGACGGAATGGGGCAGCGTGCGCTCGACTGGGGCACTGATTTCTGTCTGCGAGACCGCCGGCAGGCTCGCGGTCGAGACGAGGCAAAGAGCCGCAAATCCAAACGAAATCGTCACCAGGCTCCGGCTCATGGCTGGGCCTCCAGAGCGGAGTGGGACACCCAGCCTTCCTGACCGTCTTCAGACCGGACGCAGAACCAATAAGCGCTCTTGACCAGAACCGTAACTTCCTGGCCTTGTTTGAGCGCAGTGACCACACGCGCGTGTGAATAGGGCGAAGCTTTCAATTCTGCCCTCTCCGCCCTGATGCGCACGAACTCCGAGGCTCGCAACTTCCGCGCCTGCGCCTCCAACTGTCGAAGGTTCGCGGTGTCAACGGCCAGTTGCGATTCTTGCTCGGCGATGACGCGCCGGATGTCTGCGGTGGCGCTCGAATCGACCTCTTTCTCGACAGGCTTATCCGGCTGGGAAGAACTCTCCCGACTTGGCGTGAACTCGGCGCCCGAGGCCCGCAAGGTGCGTTGCTGATCGAACTCCTTGAGGCGCTTGCCGATCTCGGCAAACTCGCAGGTTTCCACGTAGCCGTCGGACGGGTGCCGGTGATGGCCAGCGTTTTCCACGAATACCGCATCGATCACTAGTCGCGTCGAATTCGCTCCGTTCTCCTGCACCACGTACCGCACCGCGACCGAGCCTACATCGTTACTCTGGATGAAATGCTTCGGTGCCAGCGTCCGGTTTCGGACTTTGAAAAACACCTTGCCCGCTCCGGTCCATACGGGTAAGAAGCGGGAACTGGTTTCGAATTGCGCGCCCGTGAGTTGGTCTTCTCCGGCGTATTCGAACGTCCCCTTGATCACACTGCTCCGCGCCACGTCCTCCACCACCGCCACTACCCGGCTGAAGGGCTCGTCCACCTCGATGGTGAAACTGGGCGCCGCCTTTTCCCGTGTCCGCGCGTAGCCGATCCCACACAGCAACAAGAACACTGCAGGCGCGACGCAGAGTTGCCACACTGGACCCGCTGCGCCCAGCCTCTGCCTCGACGCCTGCCTGAAGGATCCTGCGCTAACTATGAGCATTGGCCGTGACCTCTCCCCGTGTCTCAGTAATCGAAGTCGAACCCAACCAGCACGCTGCGATTGGTCTGGTCCGAATTCGTGATGAGGGAGGTGTTGCCCGTCTTGGCCTGGGCGTATTCGTTGTGGAATGCCAATCCGGCGCGGCTGAACATGATCGGATACCAGCGATACCCGACCGTGAACGAGTCCACGTTGCCCAGGTTCGGCATCAATCCTGGATTCGCCTGCCGCGACATGTGCACCAGTTCGTAGCGGCCCGTGAAGATCAACTGCGGACTGTAGGTGTAGTGTGCCTCGACGAACCCGCCGTTCCACGATGGCCCCGCCGCACCCGCTGGCAACGAGCCAGGGTCATTGCCCGCCACCCCATTCCCCAGGTACACGTTGTCCTGCCCGTGCATGTAGAGCGTCTCGATGTCGAAGTCCTTGAGAAACCACCAGCCGTACGCTCCCACCCGCGAGAAACTCTTGTTCCCCTTCGCCTGCAGGTCGGTGGTTCCAGCACTCGTCGTCTGCGTCAGGAAGTAGGTCGGCGATTGCCCGAAATACCCGAACACTCCGACTCGCTGTACCCCCAAGCTGCCCGCCTGGAACCCTTCGTTCAGATTCGCGAATACGTCGTAGGTCCGGGCCGTTCCTCCCTGCCCCCCCGAAGTCAGCCCCGGGTTCCCGTCCACACTGCTCAGCAACGCAATCGAGTAACGCGCGTAGCTGTTCCTGGAGTGACCGGATAACTCCACTCCGATCTGGTTATCCCCGATGCCACCGAAGCCGTTGCTGTCCCCCACCGGCAGGAAGTGGTAGTTGTACCAACTCCCTCCCACGTTCGACAGCGTCAGAAAGCGCTTCTCCGAGAGCAGCATGTCCAGTTCGAATTTCCCGAACTTCGCGTTCAGCCACGGAGAATTTGCCAGGTTGTCAAAACGAACCCAGGCGTTCTCGAAGTGGAACGCGTCGCCCTCGGCCATCGACGGCAGCACCGAGAACGAAATGTTCTTGTAGAGAGTCCCCGCTGTCCAGATGTCGAGTCCCGATAAATCGAACCCGTGCGCGGTGACCGTTTGCTCGACCCCCAAGGGAATGGTCGTGTCCACCGCCACTTTGGTCTGGCTCTCCAGGTGCCACTGCGGCGTCACCCGGAACGTGATCGGCCAATACCCGTTGTTCTGGTAGATGGGCGAATCCCGTTCGTTGCCCAATTGGTACCCGTTGTCCCGGAACTGCTGCCCGAACACGTTCAGGATCGGCCAGCCGATGTGGCACGCCGAACATGGCAACCCGTACTTCCGCGCAAAGGCTGGAATGGCATGGCTGGGTTGGCTGCTAACGAGTACAAACGATGCGAGGAACACCATGACAGCGAAGAACGATGGGATCACCGATAAAGCGCAAACCGGCTTCGTTCTGCTGACAACTTGGTCACCAGAGAATTGCATAAGAGCTCCTGTCTGGGCGCGCCGCCGTTTTAACCGACACTAATCCTGATTGAAGGAACAGAAGTGTTCAAAAAACCAAACAGAGACGGAGTTCGTAGTTCGCTTGAAACTCGAACTGCCGTCAAGAAAGTTAAGCAGAATGCTGAAGACCCCGTGAATGGCGGGAATGGTACATCGCCTCACGTTCAATTGCAAATTGTTTGTAAATTTTATTGCCATTTGAAAAGTATTTGTAAAGTTTTGTTAAGAAAGGTTTCTGACGTGCTCCGTTTTATCTTGACAGGATCGTTCGCCAGAGTTACCAATGCTGTCCTTGTGTGCATTTTCCGGCCGCGAGGGCAGATCCTGGGGTCAGGCCGTCCGATGCCCCTGCGGCAGTCAGCCCTCTAGCAAGGTTTGGATGTCCGTGTCGCGATGCCCCGTAATCGGTTTGCGGATCGCGATTATCCCGCTTGCGATCGCAAGTTTGGGGCGGCTCCGCACTTCTAGCCAGGGAGACGAATAGAACAAGATGAGCACCCTGTCTCAACCGGTGGCTGATCCCTTGAGCCGCGTTGCGCTATGGTTGCGCGACTACGCCGAACTCACCAAGCTGCGCGTTACCTCACTCATTCTGATGACGACGTGGTGCGGCTACTACTTCGCGGCGCACAAGGCGGGAGCCACGGCATTGGACTGGGGGCTATTTCATGCCCTGTTCGGAATCGCATTGGTCTCGAGCGGGACCGCGGCGCTCAACGAGGTATTGGAGTGTGATGCGGATCGCCAGATGCTTCGAACTGCCCGTCGACCACTCCCGACCGGGCGCTTGAGTCTGCTTCACGCCAACGTAGTCGGGGGTTCCCTGACGGTCGGGGGTTCGATGTACCTGGCGATGTTCACGAATGGGCTGACCGGAACCCTGACCTTCCTCACCGCCGTTGTGTACCTCGCCGCATACACGCCCTTGAAGCGCATTTCCCCGTTTTGCACCTTTGTTGGGGCCTTTCCAGGAGCAATGCCTGGGGTTCTCGGTTGGACCGCAGTGCGGGGACGCTTGGAGTGGGAGACTGCGATTTTGTTCGGAATTTTGTTCTTGTGGCAGTTCCCTCACTTTTTTTCGATCGCGTGGCTGTACTGCGAGGACTACGCCCGAGGCGGAGTTCGCATGTTGCCCGTGGTCGAACCAGATGGCTTGTCTACGGCGCGGCGCATTATCTTGTATTCGGTCTTTCTGATCCCAGTTAGTTTGTTGCCGAGTTTCATGGGAATGTCCGGCCGGACTTACCTCGTTGGAGCCCTGTTTCTCGGCATCGGGCTGCTTTACTTTGGAGTGCGGTTGACGGGCCTCAAAATGCCGGTGGCCAGCGCAACTTCCAAACTGCGCGCCCGCCACTTGCTGCAAGCAACGGTGATCTATCTCCCGATTCTGTTTGTGATCATGATGACCGACGCACAGCGGTAAAAAGAATAGACGAAGAGGGTTTATGCTTGGGTTGAGGGCCCCCGCGTGAGATCGACCGACACCCATCCCAGGATATTCACTGCGACATTTTGGGTTTTGTCGGTTTCACTCGTGCTCATCCACGCTGGAATCGCCCGGGCTGCGGAAAACAACGAAGCGCCCGCGGTGCGACCCATCGGGCGGCGTGTCACAATCAAGGCACCTCTTGGCCTGCCGCCAGTTCCCATTCCACCCGACAATCCCCCCACCGCCGAAACCATCGCGTTGGGCCGGCGTCTGTTTTACGACCCGGCGATCTCTGTGGATGGAACGATGGCCTGTGCGTCTTGCCACAATCCGACCCTGGGATTTACAGACAATAAACCGGTAGCCACGGGAGTGCAGGGCAGGACGGGCACTCGAAGCGCCCCGAGCGTAATCGATCGCGCGTACGATCGCACGCTGTTCTGGGACGGGCGCGCTCCGGACCTGGAGAAACAGGTTGAAAGTCCAATCGAGAATCCCCTGGAGATGGCACAAACATTGGATGCAGTGGTGCAACGCCTGCAGGCGAGCGACCGCTATCGTGAAGAGTTCGCCAAGGCCTGGGGCTCTGACCGGATCACCATCGAGATGGTCACCAAGTCGATTGCCACATTCGAGCGCACAAGTCTTGAGCGGCAATTCTCCCTTTGATCGGTACTACTACGTCATGCCCAGGCTCAAGGATGTCATTGACCACTACATCGGGGGAGGCAATTCCAATCCTCACCTGGACAAGAAGATCCATGTGCTCGATTTCCTGAGCGGTCGAGAACGCGGAGACCTGTTGGAGTTTCTGGAGTCGCTGACCGGACCGCTTCCGCCCGATGTGGGGCCGCCTGAAGACATTCAGCCGACGGTCGCAACTCAATAATGAAGATCACCCGAAACGTTGGTCTGCCTCAGGTTGGCTGAACCAGTCCGTTCTTTTCCTTCGGGATTCTCGCAACGCTCCGGAAACGGAGCCGCATCCGGTCGAGGTACAAATACACCACGGGAGTCGTGAACAGCGTGAGCATCTGGCTCACGATCAGACCTCCCACGATCGTGATGCCCAGAGGACGATGTAACTCGGAACCGGTTCCCCGCCCAAGGGCCAGCGGGAGGCCGGCGAGCAGTGCCGCCATCGTGGTCATCATGATGGGACGGAAGCGCAAGACGCAAGCTTTATAGATCGCCTCGTCCGGCGACAGCCCGCTGGTTCGTTCCGCATCCAGGGCGAAGTCGATCATCATGATCGCGTTCTTCTTCACAATGCCAATCAACAGCAGGACGCCGATCAATGCGATGACGTTCAGGTCGTTGCGGGTAATCAGCAGCGCGAGAATCGCTCCCACGCCTGCCGAGGGCAGCGTCGAGAGAATCGTGATCGGATGAATGTAGCTCTCGTATAAGACGCCTAGCACGATGTAGACGGTAAGCAAGGCGGCCAAGATGAGGACGGGTTCGTTGGCCAATGAATCCTGAAAAGCGGCGGCGGTCCCCTGAAAGCTGGGATGGATCGAACTCGGAAGATTGATGTCTCGATCGGCCTTTTCGATCACCTGCGTGGCTTCGCCGAGAGAAACACCTTCCGTCAAATTGAACGAGAATGTGACCGAGGGGAACTGCCCCTGGTGATTCACGGCTAGGGGCGTGTTGGAAGGCTCGTAGTGACTGAACGTGGCCAGCGGGACCTGAGTTCCTGATTTCGAGGGCACGTAGATAGCCTGCAGCGCGTCTGGCGTTTGCTGGTATTGAGGGTCCACCTCCATGACCACGTGATACTGGTTGAGCTGCTCGTAGATAGTGGACACCTGGCTCTGGCCGAACGCCTGGTACAACGCCGCGTCGATGGCTGAGGGTTGAATACCCAGCCGAGCCGCTGTATCCCGATCAATCACCAGCTTCGCTTCCAGTCCCCGGTTCTGCTGATCGGTATTCACATCTTTCAATTGGGATAGATGCCGCAAGGCGGCCAGCACCTTTGGAGCCCACTGATTCAGATCATCAAGATTCTCCGACTGCAGCGTGTACTGGTACTGGGAAGCACCGAGACGACCGCCAATCTGGAGGTCCTGCGCCGACTGCAAATAGAGGGTCGCTCCGACCACGTGGGCGAGTTTGCCTCGCAAGCGGCCGATGACGCGATCGGCACTGATCTTGCGCTGATTGAGGCCTTTCAACATGATGAACATCCGCCCGGTGTTCGCGGTGCCGCCGCCTCCGACAAATCCGGTCACGGTATCTACCGCCGGGTCCTTCATAATGATGTCGACGTAGCTGTTCATCTTGTCGCGCATGGACTGGAAGGAAATGTCCTGCTCGGCTTGAATCGAACCACCCAGACGGCCGTTGTCCTGCTGAGGAAAGAATCCCTTGGGCACAATCACGTAGAGGTACACGCTCAGGCACGCAGTTCCGATCGTGACCAGCAGCATCAGCATCTGGTGGCGCAAGACCCAGCGTAAGCCTTTCCCGTAGCCACTCAGGAGTTTCTCAAACGCCCCTTCGCTGACGCGGTACAGCCACCCGTGGTTCTCCCGCTCCAGCGGCCGCAAGAGCTTGGCACACATCATGGGAGTTGTGGTCAACGAAACCAGTAGTGACACTCCAATGGCGGCGCTGAGAGTAACCGCAAACTCTCGAAACAACCTCCCGACGATACCCCCCATCATGAGAATCGGAATGAACACAGCCACCAGCGACGTGCTCATGGACAGGACCGTAAAGCCGATCTCCTTCGCGCCCAGAAACGCAGCTTGGACCGGGGCGATGCCTTGCTCGAGATGGCGATTGACGTTCTCGAGCACTACGATGGCGTCGTCGACCACGAAACCAGTGGAGATCGCGAGGGCCATGAGGGACAGATTGTCGAGGCTGTATCCGAGAAGGTACATCACGCCAAACGTACCCACCAGTGAGAGCGGAACGGCGATGCTGGGAATGATGGTCGAGCGCACATTCCGCAGAAAAACAAACACCACAAGCACCACGAGGACAACTGAAATCAGAAGCGTGATCTCGATGTCCCGCACGGAGGCGCGTACCGTCAGAGTTCGGTCCATCACGACATCGAGATTGATCGCGGGTGAGATTGACGCTTTCAATTCCGGCAGCAGAGTTCGTACGTTGTCTACGGTCGAGATGATATTCGCGCCGGGCTGACGAAAGATGACGAGCAGGACAGCGCGTTTGGCCTTGGCATTCCCGGAATCCGAAGCAATGCCGGAGATTCCGGCATTGCGTATGTCTTCCACCGAATCTTGTACGTCTGCCACATCCCCCAAACGCACCGCGCCGTTCTGATTCGAGGCGACGATGAGGGTGCGGTACTGATCTGCCTGGAGCAACTGGTCGTTCGCATCAATCGTCCAGGCATCGATGGGACCGACGAACTCGCCCTTCGGCTTATTCGCATTGGCGGCGGACAGAGCCGTAGCAACCTGCTGTGTGCTGACTCCCAGCTTGTTCAGCAGCATCGGGTTCAGCTCGGCACGAACGGCCGGGTTCGCGCCGCCACCGACGAAGACCTGCCCAACCCCCGAGACCTGGGCCAACTTCTGAGCCAGGATCGAGGTAGCCGCGTCGTAGATTTTGGGCAAACGGATCGTGTCCGACGTCATTGAAAGGATCAGGATGGGAGCATCCGCTGGATTCACCTTGCGATACGAGGGATTACTGGGCAGATTGGCGGGCAACTGACCGCGTGCCGCGTTGATCGCGGCCTGCACGTCGCGGGCTGCCGCATCGATGTTGCGATTCAAATCAAACTGAAGAACGATGCCGGTCGAGCCAAGCTGGCTGGTAGACGTCATCTGGTTTACGCCTGCGATGCGACCGAACTGCCTCTCCAGAGGCGTGGCCACGGAGGATGCCATCGTCTCGGGACTGGCTCCCGGCAGGCCTGCGCCCACCGAGATCACAGGAAACTCCACCTGCGGGAGAGGAGCCACCGGCAAGAACTGGAATGCCAGTGCGCCGGACAAAAGGAGTGCGATTGTAAGGAGCGTCGTCCCGATCGGTCGCCGGATGAAGGGAGCAGAGATATTCATGATCTACTCCACGACCACCGCTTCCTCAATCGGATTGCCGACGCGGAACCGCGCGAACCGCTTGCCCAAACGGTCGAACGCGAGATAGACAACCGGAGTCGTATACAGGGTTAAGAGCTGGCTCAGAAGCAGGCCACCAACGATCGTGATGCCGAGAGGATTTCGCAATTCCGCGCCGGTGCCAGATGTCAGGGCGAGAGGCAAACCGCCGAGCAGCGCAGCCATCGTCGTCATCATGATGGGACGGAAGCGCAACAAGCAGGCCTGGTAGATCGCCTCCTCCGGAGGCTTCCCTTCCTTACGCTCCGCCTCCAGGGCGAAGTCAATCATCATGATGGCGTTCTTCTTCACAATACCAATCAGCAAAATGATGCCGATGAGAGCGATGACGTTAAAATCGTTGCGCGTCAGCAGCAGCGCCAGAATCGCGCCCACACCCGCGGAGGGCAATGTCGAAAGAATCGTGATGGGATGGATGTAGCTCTCATACAGCACGCCCAAGACGATATATACCGTGACCAGCGCCGCCAGGATCAGGTAGGGCTCTGAGGAAAGCGAATTTCGAAATGCAGCGGCCGTTCCTTGAAAGCTCGTGTGGATGCTGGCCGGCAGGTTGATGGACTGTTCGGCCTTCTCGATCGCTTTGGTCGCCTCGCCCAGCGAAACTCCAGGAGCGAGGTTGAAAGAGAGGGTCACAACCGGGAACTGCCCCTGATGATTGATCGCGAGCAATGCATTCGACGGCTGGAAATGAGTGAACGCCGAGAGCGGGACCTGCGAGCCGTTGGACGAATGGACGTAAATGTTTTTCAGTGAGTCAGGGGACTGCTGAAAACTTGGATCAGCTTCCAACACGACGTGATACTGGTTTAATTGTGTGAAGATGGTTGAAACCTGTCTCTGGCCGTACGCGTCGTAGAGCGTGTCATCAATTGCCTGCGGAAGAATTCCGAGCCGCGACGCCGTGTCGCGGTCAATCACCAGATCTGCCTTGAGACCATTCGTCAGCTGGTCACTCGCCACGTCTTGAAGCTCCGGCAAAGCATGCAGTCTGTCCATGAGCCGCGGCACCCAGAGATTCAGGTCATTTGCGTCCGCAGACTCCAGCGAGTATTGGAATTGCGTGCGGCTGACCCGGTCTTCGACCGTCAGGTCCTGCACCGCTTGCATGTAGAGAGTAATCCCCTCGACCCTTGCCAACTGGGGTTGCAACCGACGGATAACTTCGGAAGCGCTCTCTTTTCGCTGGTCCCGCGACTTGAGGTTGATCTGAATGCGCCCGCTATTGGGAGTGGTGTTGACGCCGTCGACGCCGATAAACGACGACAGGCTGTCGACCGCAGGATCTTTGAGTATTACCTGAGCCAGCGCCTGCTGGCGCTGCGCCATGGCGTCGAAGGAGACGGTCTGCGGTGCGTCTGAAATACCAAGGATCACGCCCGTGTCCTGCACCGGGAAAAAGCCCTTCGGGACGTACAGGAACAGCAGGATGGTGAACACCAGCGTGGCAACCGTGACTACGAGGGTCGTCGTTTGATGTTTGAGCACCCATTGCAAGGTAGCGCCGTAGCGGTCAATCACACGCTGGTAAAGCCTCTCCGAGGCTTCGTAAAAGCTCCCATGGTGCGAGTTTGCCCGAGTCTTCAGAAGCTTCGCGCACATCATCGGCGTGAGCGTGAGCGAGACGACCGCCGATACCAGAATCGTCACTGCCAGCGTCACGGCGAACTCGCGGAACAAGCGCCCGACCACGTCGCCCATGAACAAAAGCGGAATCAGAACCGCGATCAGCGAAACGGTTAGAGAGACGATGGTGAATCCGATCTGACCGGCTCCCTTTAAAGCGGCGTCCAGCGGAGTGTCCCCCTCCTCCAGATAGCGGTCGATGTTCTCGATCATGACGATGGCGTCGTCTACCACGAAACCGGTAGAGATGGTCAACGCCATGAGCGTGAGGTTGTTCAAGCTGTACCCGAGCAGGTACATCACTCCGAATGTGCCGACCAGCGACAATGGCACGGCCACGCTGGGAATGACGGTCGCGGGCAGATTGCGCAAGAACAGGAAAATCACCATGACCACCAGGCCTATGGTGAGCAGCATTTCGAATTGCACGTCGTTAACCGAAGCGCGAATCGTTTGCGTCCGGTCCGTTAAGATGACCAGTCGGATCGAGGACGGCAGGGATGATTGCAGGCGCGGCAACAGCTTCTTGATCCGGTCAGCAACACTGATGATGTTCGCTCCGGGCTGGCGCTGGATGTTCACGATCACCGCCGGAGTCAGTTTGCCCTGGCTGACCCCAGACTTGTCCGCCATCCACGCAGCCTGGCGGGCGTTCTCGGCGCCGTCGATTACGTTCGCGACGTCGCTTAGCCGAACAGGTGCACCGTTCTTCGACGCAACGATGACATCGCGGTATTGATCGCTGGAAAACAGCTGGTCATTGGCATCGATCGTGTACGACTGCCGCGGGCCATCCAGCACGCCCTTGGCCTGATCTACATTGGCCTGCCCCAAGACCGTGCGCAGATCCTCCAAGCTAAGCCCGTACGATGCCAGTGCCGTGGGGTTAGCCTGAATTCGCACCGCCGGCTTTTGTCCACCGCTGATCGATACCAGTCCCACGCCCGGCAATTGCGAGATCTTTTGAGCCAAAGTGGTGTCGGCGAGATCCTCCACCTTGGTGAGGGGCAGCGTATCGGAGGTCAACGCCAGAGTGAGGATCGGCGCATCGGCCGGATTCACCTTACTGTAGATCGGTGGGTTGGGCAGATCCTTCGGCAGGTAGGTTGTGCCGGCATTAATCGCGGCCTGCACTTGTTGTTCGGCGACGTCGATGTTCTGCTCCAGATTGAACTGGAGAATGATCAGTGAACTGCCAAACGAACTGGTCGAAGTCATTTGGCTCAGTCCGGGAACTTGTCCGAACTGCCGCTCGAGTGGAGCAGTAACCGAAGACGCCATGACCTCGGAATCCGCACCGGGATAGAAAGTGACGACCTGGATGGTCGGATAGTCCACCTCTGGCAGAGCGGAAACCGGAAGTTGCTTGTAGGCCACGAGTCCGACCAGCAGCAAACCGACCATCAAAAGCGTCGTCGCGACAGGTCGAAGAATGAATAAGCGGGAGGGACTCATTGACCTGCGGTTCCTGAAGGCTGTGCTGGCTTCCCGGCAGGCGCTGATGTCGAGGTGTGTGGGTCAACCAGGCTGCCGGCTTGTAGCTTGTCCTGACCGTCAGTGACCACCAGGTCTCCGGGCGAAAGTCCAGAGTCGATCGCGCTCACGTTCGCCTGGTTGAAAGCAACCTTTACGGGTCGGACCTCTACAGTCTTGTCCGCCTTTACGACGTAGGTGAACGAACCCCCTTGGGGACCTCGCTGGATCGCAGCCGCCGGCACGACGATGGTGCCTTTGCGCGTCTCAAGCAACAAGTGAGCGTTGACGAACTGGTTGGGCCAGAGAGCGTTGTCGATATTGTCGAACATCGCTTTCAACCGCCCGGTGCCGGTGGTCTGATCGATCTGGTTGTCAATCGTCAGCAACTTGCCGGTGGCAAGCTTGGTGTTATCGTCACGGCTATAGGCCTCCACCTGCAGCGTGCCTTTTTTCATGTGCTGCGCAACATTGGGAAGCGCATCCTCAGGAAGAGTGAAGACCACAGCGATGGGCTGCAGCTGCGTCACCACGAGCAGGGGGTTTGTGTCGGCAGCATGCACCATATTGCCGATGTCCACCAGGCGAAGACCAATGCGGCCTCTCACGGGCGCCAGGATTCGCGTGTACACCAACTGCAGCTTGGCGTTATCGATGGCGGCCTGATCGGATTGAATCGTTCCCTGCAGCTGCCCAACCAGCGCCTTCTGCGCGTCGAATTGTTGCTGGGCGATGACCCCTTCCTTCACCAGTCCCTGGTAGCGGTCATAGTCGAGCTGGGCATTCTTCAACTGGGCCTGGTCGCGAGCCAACGCCGCCTGCGCCTGTTCCAACTGGACCTGATATGGACGCGGATCAATAACGATCAACAAGTCCCCTTGCTTTACGAGCTGGCCTTCCTTGAAAGCAATCTGCACGATCTGGCCATCGACGCGGCTTTTCAAGCTCACCGTATTTGAAGCCTGCACGCTCCCGAGTCCCTCTTGAAAGACCGGCACATCCCGCCGCTCGGCAGCGGCCACCGCTACCGGTATCGCCTGCGGGCCGACGCCCGCTTGAGCGGATTTGGTACTGGACCCCGCGCAACTACAGAGCACGGCAAGGAACGCCAAGGCCAGAATGAGCAGAGAGATTTTGTGCGGATATGGATGAAGATATCGATTCATAAACTCTTTCGTTTTGGAGAGAACACGCCCACACTGTTCCCCTAAAATCGCCCCGAGCTGCCCGATTCGTTTGATGGGCGTCAAAAGAGCGAAGAGCTGAGGGGCAGCGACTGCGAATCGTCCTGCTATTCAGACGCCTCTAGTCTAAAGTAGGCATCATTAATTTTCATAGATTTACATACTTTTACACGTACGCAGTGAGCGGTAGTTGGGGGAACTGCCTGAAGATGCGGAAATCCCGGCTTTAGCGCGATCTTTGGTCGACGAGGACCCAGAATGGGCGGCTTTGAAAGGGGAACAGGGTAGAATTTCTTACCAGCACCGCGACCCTTAAAGTAAACTCACCGTGCATTCCACAATCCCATAATTTGCCCTAGATTATCGTTTGGGCCCACTGGATCTCATCCATGAGAAATAACTGCGCCGCCGCCGTCTTCTGGCTCGTGCTGACCTCGAGCGTTGCCGTTCACGCCCAATGGACTCCGATGAATCCCGTCACCGCAGTCGAACAGCAAACGGATGGAGTTCAGTTCAAAATGCAAACCGGCTTGCTGAAAGTTCAGGTGTGTACCGACTCGATCATTCGCGTTCTCTACTCGCCGACTTCTTCCTTTCCGAATGAGCCTGAATACGTGGTTGTGAAGAGCAGTTGGCCCGCCAGCAAATGGACCATGACGAATGCGGACGATGCTGTAACGATCACGACGTCACGCCTGAAAGTGAAGGTCACACGCCAAGATGGCGCGATTGCCTATCAGGATGCCGACGGCAAACCTATCGTCGAGGAAGCCTCCCGAAAAATGACTCCGGTGAAGGTGAATGGGGAAAACACGTATCGCGCCGAGTCCTTCGTAAACGTCTACGGGTCTCACGAGGCCATGTACGGACTGGGACAGCACCAGGCAGGAGTGTGGAACTATCGTGGCGAGTCGGTCGACATCTCGCAAGACAACACGAACATCGCCGTACCGCTGCTGCTCTCGAGCAATGGCTATGGCATTTTCTGGAACAGTACGGCGCGAAGCCGCTTCAATAACCGGTTCGCAAACTACCTCTACATCAGTTCGGAAGTCGCTGATGTCATCGATTATTACTTCTTCTACGGTCCCGACTTCGACAAAATCATTGCTGCCTACCGCGATCTGACTGGTCAGGCGCCGATGTTTGGGAAGTGGGCCTATGGTTTCTGGCAGTGCAAGAACCGCTACAAGTCGCAGGATGAAATTCTTGCGGTAGCTCACAAATATCGCGAACTGCACATTCCAGTCGACGACATCGTCCAGGACTGGTTCTGGTGGAACCGCAAAGGTGAACACGTCTTCAACAAGAACTATCCCGACCCTAAAGGGATGGTCGAACAACTGCACGACGAACACTTCCACCTAATGATCTCGGTGTGGCCCTTCTTCGAGCCAGGTTCCGCCGTTTACGATGAAATGGACAAGCGCGGCTGGTTTGTCGACAAATTCAAATTCGCGAAGCCTCCTTATCACACCGCCGGCATGGCGGTTTACGACGCCACCGATCCCGAAGCCCGCACGTATTACTGGAACCTGATGGAGAAAGCGCTGTTCGACATCGGCATCGACGCCTGGTGGCTCGACACGACGGAACCGGAAACTGAAGGCCAAGATGAAAACATTCTGCTCGGCAAGAAGCTTGCGATTGGCAGCGGTGACCGTTATGTGAATCTCTACCCTCTGGCTACGACCGGCGCGGTCTACAACGGTCAGCGTGGCGCGTCCGACAAGAAACGGGTGTTCATTCTTTCGCGCTCCGCGTTCGCGGGGGCGCAGCGGAATGCCGTCACGGCGTGGTCCGGCGACATCAATTCCGACTTCTTCAGCTTCCGGCGACAGATCCCCGCGGGCCTGAACATGGCTCTGTCCGGTATTCCGTATTGGACGACGGACATCGGGGGATTCGTGTTCGGGAACCCGACCGATCCGGCCTTCCGTGAGTTGTTCATCCGCTGGTTTCAATTCGGCACGTTCAACCCGATCTTGCGGGTTCACGGAACTCGCCATCCTGACGAGAATGAACTCTGGTCGTATGGTCCCGACGCGCAGAAGATTCTCGTTAACTTCGACCGGTTGCGCTACCGCTTGCTACCTTATATTTATTCTCTGGCATGGAAGACGACCAGCGAGGGGTACACACCCATGCGGCCGCTCGTCATGGACTTTCGCACGGATGTGCGCGCCGCCAACATCGGCGACCAGTTCATGTACGGCCCGGCGTTCCTAGTGAACCCGGTAACGGAACCGGAGGCGAATGCTCGGAGCGTGTACCTGCCACAGGCCAAGTGGTACAGCTTTTGGGACGGGACGTCACTGGAAGGTGGCCGGGCCATTGACGCACCCGCCCCAATCGACCGACTTCCCTTATATGTGCGCGCCGGATCAATTCTTCCAATGGGGCCTGAGATGGAGTGGTCGACCGAAAAGCCGGAAGATCCGATTGAATTGCGCGTATATCGGGGAGCTGATGGCGACTTCACGCTATACGAGGATGAAAACGACACCTACGACTACGAGAAAGGTGTGTATTCCACCATCCCCCTGCACTGGGATGATGCCAAGCAAACACTGACCATCGGCGACCGCCATGGCACGTTCCCGGGCATGTTACAGACTCGAACATTCAGAGTGGTGTTTGTCGGTGAAAATCACGGCGCCGGAGTTGGCCGTGAGAACCAGCCCGACAAAATCGTGGAGTATTCCGGAATTCAGAAGGCTGTCGCACCGTAGCCTTCACAACCTAAGGAGGTAAGACCCTTGGCCTCATGGCGCTCGTTCACAGGAATTTTGGCGCTGGCAATCTTCTGCGCCGTCGTCACTGCCCAGGCAGGCGTGCCCGCTTCTTCAAGTCCTCCGACGCAGTTGCCAGGGCAAGACAGCATTCTCGTTGGGGTTGCATGGTATCCGGAACAGTGGCCCGAAGCACGGTGGGAGGAAGACCTGAAGCTCATGCAGGCGGCCAACATCAAGGTGGTGCGCATCGCGGAGTTTGCTTGGAGCACCATGGAGCCTTCTGAAGGCCACTATGACTTCGAGTGGTTGGACCGTGCGATCGAACTCGCAGCCAAGCATCACGTCGTCTCGGTGCTGGGGACGCCCACTGCTGCTCCACCGGCCTGGCTCACGCAAAAGTATCCGGAGACGTTGCGCATCGAATCGAACGGGCAACGGGCTACGCACGGGAATCGCGCTCAGGGCTCGTTTAGTTCCACCCGTTATCGCGAGTTCTGCCGGAAGATTGCCGAACAAATGGCTATCCGTTTCGGACACAATTCCAATGTTGTGGGCTGGCAGATCGACAACGAGTACAGCGAGGTGTCGTATGACGACATGACTCGCAAACAATTTCAAGACTGGCTGCACGCCAAATACAAGACGCTCCAGAACCTGAATACGCAGTGGACTACCGCTTACTGGAGTCAGACCTACGACGACTGGAACGAGATTCCGATCCCCGTGGGCGGACACAACCCCGGCCTGATGCTCGACTGGAAGAGGTTCATTTCTGACACCTGGAAGGATTACCAAGAGAACCAGATTGCCGTAATCCGTCAGCATTCCGATCCGCGGCAGTTCATTACCACGAATCTGATGGGCTTTTTCGACAGGTTCGACCACTACGTCATCACGGGCCCCCTGACGTTCGCCTCCTGGGACGACTACGTCGGCACCGGGCATGTCGATCTGGATCGCAACGGTCTAACCCATGACCTCACGCGCGGATTCAAGCGCGAGAATTTCTGGGTCATGGAAACGCAGCCCGGTGCGGTGAATTGGCACTCGATCAACAACTTCTTGTACCCGGGCGAAGCGCGCGCGATGGCCTGGCAGGCGGTGGCCCATGGCGCCGATGAAGTCGGATACTGGCAATGGCGCAGTGCGTTGAACGGGCAAGAGCAATATCACGGTGTACTGGTTGGCCCCGACGGCACTCCCGTTCCCTTCTACCAGGAAGTGCAGCAAACCGCAGCGGACTTCACTGCCGCTGAAAGCGCTTTCCGCGGCACCACCGTTGTGTCCCAGGTTGCGTTGCTGTTCTCCTACGACAGCCGCTGGGCCATCGACTTTCAGAGGCACAACCAAAAGTACGACCAGATCGCAGTTCTGAAGAGCTACTACCACGGTCTGCGGCGCGCCGCGCAGGCGATCGACGTGGTGAGCACGTATGGGCCCCTGGACCAGTACAAGCTTGTTGTGGCGCCCGATCTGAATTTGATCCCCCAGGATTTGGCAGAGCACCTTATGGCGTATGTACGGGGAGGAGGCCATCTGGTGCTGGGGCCGCGCTCCGGTATGAAGGACCAGTTCAATTCCCTTCTTCCACAGCGCCAGCCGGGCTATCTTGCCGAACCCCTTGGCGGCCGCGTTGAGCAGTACTACGCCCTCGACCAGGATGTTCCGGTGGCAGGGGAATGGGGAAACGGACAGGCTACGCTGTGGGCCGAGCAGATGAAAGCATCGTCACCCGATACGCAGGTCTTGATGCGTTACGGCAAGGGCAATGGATGGTTGGACGACCAGCCGGCCGTCATCTCGCGTACCTACGGCAAGGGCCAAATCACGTACATCGGTGCTGTACTTGACGATAAGTTGACCGCAGCGGCGATCGACTGGATGATTAAGCAAAGCGGCGTCACCCCAGCATTCGGTACGGTTCCGGATGGAGTGGAGGTCTCGCGCAGAAGCAGCGATCATCAGCAAGTGTTTGTGCTGATCAATTTCACCAAGGATAACCAGCACATCCCGCTTCCACGTTCGATGAAGGCGTGGCTGCACAAGGGCACGACCGATTCGGTGGAACTTGCGCCTTATGGGGTTGAAGTTCTCACTGAGGCCAAATAGTCGTGCCGCCAGAGGACATCGCGACACCGCTCAGGCACGCCGGAGTGATTTGAGCACCGCGGAGACATCCTCGTCTCCGTGACCATTCGCAATCGCACGTTGGAAGATCGCCAGGGCAGACGCCGCAGTCTCTAGTGGAAGCCCGCATCGCGACGCTTCCTCGCTTGCGTAACGGAGATCCTTGGCCATCAGATTCAAGAAGAAATTGGGAACGAGATCGCTCGTGTTCGCGCAGTCCCAAAACCTCTTGACCAATGGACTACCTGCCGCGCCGTTGATCAGGATCGACATGGCTCTCTCACTGTCGAGGCCGGACGCGTCGATCAGAGACAGGGCCTCGGCGAAAGATGCGGCTTGGACGCCACACACAAAGTTATTGATCAGTTTCATGTATGAGCCGCTTCCGTTCGGACCAAGATGAACAGCGTCGCGGCCGAGCACAGAGAACACCGGCCTCGCAGTTGCGAGGACCTGAGCTGATCCTCCCACCAGGAAAAGCAGTTCGCCAGACTCGGCATGAGGCCTGGTGCCGGTGACGGGCGCGTCCAGAAATTCGCATCGACGCTGCCGGGCCTTGGCAGCAAGTTCGAGTACCCAGTTCACGGTAAGCGTGCTCGATTCGATAAGGACCGCGCCGGGCGAGACGCCGGCGAGCGCGCCGTCTGAGCCCTCCCAAACGGTTCGGGACGAGTTATCATCGGCAACCATGCTGAGAACGATCTCGGCACGCGACGCCGCCTCGCGGGGAGTGCCCGCCACAAACACTCCCAACTTCGAGAACGGCGCGCTCTTTTCGGAGTTGCGGTTATAGACAGTCAAGGGAAAACTAGCGGCTGCAAGTCGCCGCGCCATTCCCGCCCCCATCGTCCCGAGTCCAAGAATCGCTACCCGCGGTCTCGTCGTCGCTTCACTCATAAGGAAGTCACCTTAACAAGAGTCGGCGCTCCCGTAGCAACCCGCAGGGGGTTGCGTAGTGGCCGCCCAAAACCCTCAGGCTTTACTTGCATCACATCGCCATCTTCCAGGTGAACACCGTCTCCGAAGCTCAGGCAATCGGTCCCGAAGAAATGCACGTGAACGTCTCCGGCGTGGCGGTGCCCTTCAAATTTGAAATGATGGTGCTCCAGGTTCTCGAGGCTATGACACATCTCCTTCTCACCCGTTCGGAAAGTCTTCGACCACAGCACGGCCCGGGCACGCTCGACTTTCACTTCTACCGGCACGGACTGGAATTGTGGATCCACCACCAGTTCGGGGCCGAGGGAACACGTTCGGAGCTTTGAACCTGCAAGGTTGAGATAGTTTCTCTTTTCAAATCGGTGATCCGAAAACTCGTTGCCGCAGGCCATTCCCACGCGATACGGCGCTCCATCAGGGGCAATCACATAAATACCGGCGATTTCCCCTTCTTCGCCGCCGTCCTCGGCATACGGCGGAACCTCCAGTGGCTGTCCGTGCGCTCGCAAGAGGTTGCCCGTACCTTTGTAGAACCACTCGGGCGGAATTCCGATTTTTCCGGACTCAGGACGCCCTGCCTCGACACCCCAGCGGAACATCCGCATGCTGTCCGTCTCTGCTTCGCTGGAGGCATGCATCGCCTGACGATCGCGCGCGCTGCCCATGTGAGTCAGGCCGGTTCCGGAAACCAGGCACCGCGCCGGCTCATCGGGATGATCGATCGGAGGAAGCAGATGCCATTCCGATTGCACGTTGTAGACGTCGTCGTAATCCAGTATTTGTCCAGTGGCCCTCTGCTCGGCCGCCTTGCTCAGCTTGACGTTTGCGGCGATGGCAAAATTCGCCAGTTCGTAGACCGAGCTGCAACCGTCGAGCAGGCGGAGATGCGGTTCCTGCACCAGGGCCACCCGGCGGACCATGCCCTTCTTGATCTGAACCAGCCGCGTCTTGGATTCCGCGCCGCCGCTCATTCGATCACCTCGAAGTTCGCCAGCGCCTTCTCATTGATTGTGAGGCCCAGACCGGGAACATTCTCGTCGAGATCGATGAAACCGTCCTTCGCCTTCGGCTCGCCCTGGAAGATGTACCAGAACAACTCGTTGCCAACTTCCACGTCAACGATGGGAAAGTATTCCGCCATAGGAGAATTCAGGCTGGCCATGACCACGTGGTAGTTGTGCATCTGCCCGGCATGAGGAATGACCGGCACCGAATATGCCTCCGCGAGCGCGGCGATCTTGCGGGCCTGCGTAATGCCTCCCACGCGATTCGTGTCGAACTGAATGTAGTCGAGCGCGCGAGCTTGTATAAGGTCGCGAAACCCATACAACGTGAACTCGTGCTCCCCACCGGCCATCGGAATCCGCCCGAATGACTTCAACTCAGCATAGCCGTGGATGTCATCGGGAATCACCGGCTCCTCGAGCCAGCGCAGGTGGAAAGGCTCGAGGAGAGGGAGCATTCGCTTGGCATAGTCCAGCGTCCAGCCCATATAGGCGTCCGCCATCACATCGACGCTGTCGCCCACGGTTTCGCGGACGGTGCGAACCAGGCCGAGGTTTTTTTGCATCCCCTCCGCGCCGTCCGTAGGTCCCCAGCCAAAGCGCAGCTTCATGGCCTTGTAGCCTTCGTCTTTATAGCGCCTCGCTTCAGCCGCAAGCTCGCTGAGTTCCACACTGTAAAGCCGACTCGCGTACACGGGAACGCGGGGCTTGGTCCTGCCTCCCAGCAGGCGGTACACCGGTTGCTTCGCTGACTTGCCGAGAAGGTCCCACAGCGCGATGTCGAGCGCGCTGATCGCGGCCATGCCGATTCCCTTTCGGCCGTACGCCATGGTCTTGCGGTACATGTGCTGCCAAAGAAATTCGGTGTCCCAGGGATTCTGGCCGATCAACAGCGGCTTCAGGTAGAGGTCAATGGTTTGTTTCGTGACCTGGGGCGCCAGGGCCGCGTTGCCGATCCCGACCAGCCCGTCATCGGTGAAGACTTCGACGATGAGCCATCCGTGGAAGGTGAAGGTACCCATGGACGATACCGGCAGTTGCAGCAGGTCCATCGGGTTGGTGCAGAAGTGAGGCGGTAGCGGGACCGTCTTGCCACGCCACCTCACCACCCGCGTACGAATTTCTTTGATCTTCATCGAGCTCCCTCATAGCTCAAACTCCGCTCCAGACTCATGGGCCGGACCGAAGGGATAGCAAGCAGGATGACCAGGAAGGCAGTCAAGTGAAACATACCCGCCAGGGTGAAAACGACGCCGTAGCCAAAGCCGCGGTCCAACAAATAACCGACCAGTTGCCCAAATACAATTCCACCCATGGCTCCGCCGAAACCAACCAGCCCGGCAACGGAACCCACCACGTAGCGCGGAAACAAATCGGTAGGTAGAACCATGACCAAAGTCGACCAGGATTGCTGACCGAAGTACGCCAGGCTGAAGATCACGATGGCCCACGACACTGCCACGTGCGGGACCAGAATGATCAGAGGCATCACTCCCGCACTGAGTCCGAGCGCCAGCTTTCTGGCTACTCCAACCGAGAATTCGCGACGAACCAGGTAGCTCGAGAACCAGCCACCTAACAGACACCCCACGCCGGCCGCCGCATACGGAATCCAGGCAAACGTACCGACCGCTTTAACATTGAAACCGCGAGCATCGTATAAGTACTTCGGCATCCAGAAAAGGTAGAAGTACCAGGCCGCGTCGCTCAGAAACTTCGCTCCGACCAACCCCCAGCACTCGCGGACTCGGACCAGGTCAACCCAACGGATTTCCCGCTTCGTCGCGCGCGGCTCTGCAGACATCTCCGTCTCCTGGCCGACATAACAGTCCCGATCGGGAAGCTGTTCAGGTAACGAGTAGGAGAGCCCCCACCCCACTGTCCACAGCAGCCCGATGCATCCGGTAATCACAAAAATCCATCGCCAGCCCAGAAAGCTGAGGATGATGGCGATCAGCGGCGGGGCAACAACGCCACCCACCGCGGTGCCGGCGTTGATGATCCCCATGGCAGTCGCGCTTTGCCCTACAGGAAACCATTCCGCCACGGCTCGAGTTGCCGCGGGAAAACCTCCTCCCTCGCCCATGCCAAGGAGCAGGCGGCTGACCGCGAGCATCGCAAAGTTCACGGCCAGCGCGTGGCTCGCACAAGCCAGCGACCAGAAAACCATGATGACGATGAAACTACGACGCGTGCCCAAGGCGTCCGAAAGTTTGCCCCCTCCGGCGTACATCAACGCATAGGACAACAGAAAGGCCGACTGCAGAACCGAGAACTGCTGATTTGAGAGCGGAATCTCCTTCCCGATGGCATTGATAGCGATCGGAAGTGTCTGCCGGTCAAGATAGCTAATCGCGATCGCGACGCTCACCACGATCGCAATTCGCCAGCGTCGCAAGGGTCTCGTCCTCAAGCCGGTTATTCTAGTGGAAAGCCAACACGACTCCGGGTTTCTCCGCTCCAGGAGCCGGAGTTGCGTCATTATAGCGCAATTCAGTAATCGTTTACCCGCGCAATCAACGCACGGAACGCAGCGTTGGTAATGCACCCAACCTGAGCATTATTGCTAGCGAGATTACGTTTACCCGCTGGCTTTCACTCGTCCACAGGCTTTATAGTTGGCTGCCGGCAAAACGACAGCGGTCACGGACGGTCGAATGAAGACATTGCGCAGTCAGGCCTGGTTCGGACGCCAGGACAAGAACGGTTTCCTCTACAGGAGCTGGATGAAAAACCAGGGCTGGCCGCACGATTTATTCGACGGACGCCCCGTGGTCGGAATCTGCAACACCTGGTCGGAGCTGACACCGTGCAACACTCACTTTCGCGAGATTGCCGAATATGTGAAACGTGGTGTCTGGGAAGCGGGAGGCTTCCCCCTTGAGTTCCCCGTCATGTCGCTCGGCGAGAGCGTGCTGCGTCCCACGGCGATGCTATTCCGCAACCTCGCTAGCATGGATGTTGAAGAATCCATCCGCGGTAACCCGATCGACGGCGTGGTTCTGCTCATGGGCTGCGACAAGACCACTCCGTCGCTATTGATGGGCGCGGCCTCATGCGGTCTGCCCACCATCGGCGTTTCGGGCGGTCCCATGCTCTCGGGAAAATTCCAGGGCCACGACCTGGGGTCGGGAACCGGCGTTTGGCAAATGAATGAGCAGGTCCGCTCCGGCGAAATGAAGCTCGAGACTTTCTTCGAAGCTGAGAGCTGCATGCATCGGTCCAAAGGCCATTGCATGACCATGGGTACAGCTTCAACCATGGCCAGCATGGTGGAGTCTTTGGGGATGAGCCTGCCCGGGAATGCGGCGATCCCCGCCGTCGATGCTCGCCGCAATACTCTGGCGCAGATGACGGGCCGTCGCATCGTTCAAATGGTGAAGGACGATCTGGGTATCTCGCGAATCCTCACTCGCGAAGCCTTCGAGAATGCGATTCGCGCGAATGCCGCGATCGGCGGATCCACCAATGCTGTGATCCACCTGATCGCACTCGCCGGACGCATCGGTGTTCCGCTGTGCCTTGATGATTTTGACCGCCTCGGCTCCGGTTTACCGTGTCTGGTGGACATTCAGCCTTCCGGCAAATACTTGATGGAGGATTTCTTTTATGCTGGTGGGATTCCCGCGGTTCTCCGTGAACTGGGCGAGGCGGGAGCGCTGAATCGTGATGCCTTGACCGTGAACGGCTGCTCCATCTGGGAGAACGTCGCGGATGCACCCTGCTGGAATCGCGATGTGATTCATCGCTTCTCTGAGCCGTTCAAGCCGGCGGCCGGCATCACCGTGCTGCGAGGCAACCTCGCGCCCAACGGGGCCGTGATCAAGTTGTCGGCGGCGAGTCCACACTTGTTGCAGCACCGTGGGCGAGCGGTGGTTTTCGAATCGATTGAGGATTTTCACGCTCGCATCAACGACGATGCGCTCGACGTCGATGAGAACTGCGTGCTGGTCCTCAAGAATTGCGGCCCGCGTGGATACCCGGGGATGGCCGAGGTTGGCAACATGCCCTTGCCTCCAAAACTACTGCGCAAGGGCATCACCGACATGGTAAGAATTTCCGATGCGCGGATGAGCGGCACTGCCTACGGTACGGTTGTTCTGCACGCATCGCCGGAGGCGGCAGCAGGTGGCCCGCTGGCACTTGTGCAGTCCGGTGACACGGTTGCGCTGGATGTCGCACAGCGCGCCGTTCGCGTAGACGTCGATGACGCGACACTCACGACACGACGCGCCCAGTGGACTCCTCCTCCATTACCGGAACGCGGCTGGGAAAGGCTCTATGTCGAGCACGTTCTGCAGGCACATCAGGGAGCGGACCTGGATTTCCTCGTCGGCCGCAGCGGGGCAAGGGTACCTCGCGATTCGCACTGAGTCACAGCGAGCGCAGGCAGGACGACCTTATCCTCGGACAATCGCCATCGATGAATCGGCAGCTCTTATTCCGGCAGCTTCTGTTCCCCGTGAATGGAGAACGATGCCTTTGTTCCCTGTGGCGATGTCCCGCGCTGCCCCCCACCCACGCTTACTTGATACGCCCCGGCTGCCACAATTCGGTCTCCAGCGCTGTTTACGTGGCTCAACTCGCGCGCGCCCAGCGTGAAGCTTACGTGCTGCACACCTCCGGCAGCCACGTGAACGCGCGTGAAACCCCGCAGGGCGCGCAGTGGTGTTCCCTGCAGTTTCGGGAAACTCAAGTAAAGCTGCGCGACCTCGTCCCCTTCCCTGTCACTCGTGTTCTTGACATCCACCTCCACTCCGAGCGAATCGCCCGCGTTCAGTTCGACGTTCGAAAGCTTCAGATTGCTGTACTCGAATTTCGAGTAGCTCAGGCCGTAGCCGAATGGGTAAAGCGGTTGCCCCTCGAAGTAACGATAGGTGCGGTTCTTCATGGAATAATCTTCGAAAGCCGGTAGCTGCTCCGTGCTCTTGTAGAAAGTAACGGGCAGCCGGCCAGCCGGATTGTTGACGCCGGCTAGTGTTTGCGCGATGGCTGTTCCGCCTTCCTCTCCCGAATACCAGGCATCGAGAATTGCATTGGCGTGCTGGTCCGCCCAGTTCACCGAGAGGGCGCTGCCGTTCATCAGCACCACCACAAACGGCTTCCCGGTCGCGCCCAGCGCTTGCAGAAGATCCTCTTCCTCTTTAGGTAAATCAAGGCTGGTGCGGTCGCCTCCTTGAAAACCAGGCACTTCGACTTTCATCTCCTCGCCTTCCAGTTGCGATGTGATACCGACGACGGCCACGGTCACATCGGCGGCTTTCGCCGCCCCAACTGCCTGAGCGATCGGATTCGCGATCGAAGCCAACCAGACGAGTTTCGTGCCGACGCCGCCTTGTCCATACTCGAGTTTCACCGGGTACCGATGTCCCCTCTCCAGCCGCATCGTGACTGCCGTCGGCTTGGGATCGTGGAGCACGAAGTCATCGACGATCAGCTTGCCGTCGAACCATAGCCGGTTCATCGACCCCACTACCCCGATCTGGTAAGTGCCTGATTCCTCCGGCGTCACGAATCCGGTCCATCGCACCGAAAAGTTCCTCATGCCCGGAGGCGGCGTCAAAGCAGCCGGCTCAGGGTTCAGGACCTGGAGATTCGCCGCCGCGTCTACACGAACCAACGGGGTGCCTTCGAAGTTCTTTTCGGCGAAATACTCTCCCTTCAGTCCGGGCTGCCCGTCAGAGGTCGATAAAGCTGACGTCGCAATCGGAGTCTCCGTCCTCAGGAAGTTCATCCCGGGCACAAAAGTAATTTCGGCGCCGGGGAACTGTTTGCGAATGCCCTCCAACGCCGTGGTCGAGCGGGACGGCGTGCCGTTGTAGTTACCCAGCAAAACCGTCTCGGATTCAGCCAATGGCCCGACGACAGCAATCTTTTTTACTTGAGGGCCAAGCGGCAGGGTACCGTCGTTCTTCAACAGCACGATCGACTCGCGCGCTGTCTTCAACGCCAGTTCGCGGTGGGCGTCGCTGTCGATTTCCGAGTCCGGTGTCATCGCATACGGAACCATCGACGGAGGATCAAACATTCCCAGGCGGAAGCGCGCAGTGAGCAAACGTTTCAACGCGACGTCGATGTCCATCTCAGTGAGGAATCCCTGCTTCACTGCGTCCAAATACTTCACGTAGTCAGAATTGCTGGTGGCCTTCGTGAAGAAATCAGCGCACTCGTTGTCCATTCCTTTTTTCAGTGAAACAGCGGCCGCCTCTGCCATGTTCTTCGTGAAGTGATGTCCGTTGAAGATGTCGACCACAGCGTCGCAGTCAGATACCACGTAGCCGTTAAACTTCCACGCTCCGCGTAACTGATCTACCAGAAGGAAGGTGTTGGCGCATGCCGGCTCCCCGTTAACCCGGTTGTAGGCGCACATCACGGAGCCCGCTTTCCCTTCTGTGACAGTAGCGCGGAATGCGGGGAGATACGTGTCCTCCATGTCATGCTTGGAAACCTTTACATCGATGCTGTGCCGGGACGGTTCCGGACCGCTGTGCACCGCGAAATGCTTTGGGGTCGAGACCACGCGATAGTACTTCGGGTCGTCTCCTTGCAAGCCGGTCACGAACGCCACACCCATTCGACTGGTGAGGAATGGATCCTCACCGTAGGTCTCCTGTCCCCGACCCCAACGCGGATCTCGGAAGATATTAATGTTGGGCGACCAGAAGTCGAGTCCTTCCATGATGTCGCGTCTCCCCGCCCTCACGGCCTGGTTATGTTTCGCGCGCGCTTCCGTGCCGATAACCACCGCCATCTCATGAATCAAAGGGTCATCGAATGTCGCTGCAAGCCCGATCGGTTCGGGAAAGACCGTGGCGATGCCCGCCCTCGCGACTCCATGCAACGCTTCGCTCCACCAGTCGTATTCAGGAACCTGCAATCGCGGAATAGCCCGCGACTGGTTGACCAACTGCGAAGCCTTTTCCGAAAGGGTCATGCGTGATATCAGATCGTCGACGCGTGCAGCGATCGGTTGTGACGGGTCTAGATACACCGGAGTACCCGAAGATTGCGCGGCTTGCCCAAACGAGCAGGACACAATCCAAAGCAGAGTCGCCCATAGCTGCACTGCCCAAACCAAAGCACGGCGTTCCTTCATCGAAATCGGCTCCTGAATTTGGCGCGACGGCGCCTCGGATAGTTACCAAAGGATAGGGTGTTCCCGGAAAGTCGCCAGGAATATCGTTTTGGTTGCGTGAACGTTTCTAGCCAAATAAAAGGTCGGCGTCAAGCACAACCTCGTGCTGCCGGGCACGGAGAGTGTTTACGTAGAGTGCTCGCGGAAAATCTGCAGTAAGCGATTGGCTACGATCTCTTCTTCTCCGGGCTGCAACATGAAGGAATTCATCACCAGTCCCGGCCGGTCTTCCCCTGACGCAATCACCACCGAGGGGTTAGAGTTTCTTAGAGCCTGTGAGAGTTGGCGGGGCGTTGCGGCAACGCGAGCCGCATCCCAGGTGATCTGCATATGAGGCACATGGTTGGCGATGTCGGGCGTGAAGAACGAGGTGCTGACTCCCGGCGCCTTGGCGAGCTGGCGCGCGACATTTTCGAGGCGGCTCTGCCACTCCTTCGCTAGGGCCTCGTGGTCATCATTAAGGTAAAGCTCCAAAGCCTTCACCATCCCAACGATCTCTTCCTTCCCGACTTTCTGACTGCGCCCGAGAGTATCTTCGTGCGGGCTGTTATTCAGCAGGGCGTACGCCACCAGATCCTTGCGTCCGATGAGCAACCCTGCACATTGTGGTCCCCGGATCGCCTTCCCGCCGCTGAAGGTGATCAAGTCGTATCCCATGTTTGCGTAGTCCCACAGGTGCGACACCGGAGGAGTATCAGCCGCGGCGTCGTTCATACAGGGCACGTTGTACTGTTTGGCAAGTTTGACCCACTCGTCGACCTTGATCTGCCCTGCGGCATTCGCAAAATTGGTAAAGTGCATCATGGCAGTGCGCTCACTGACCGCTCTCCGCAACTGCTCGCGCGACTCGACTTCGACCAGCTTGATTCCCGTAGAACGCAGCTGGTGGTCAAACGGGTTGCGATGAGACTTCTGAATGATGACTTCGGATTTCATTCCCGCAAGATCCGGGAGCTGCCGGATCAGCCCCTCGTTGTCGCCAGTGAGGATACCCGCCAGCCCCGACTGGATTGCCGCGGCCGCGCCTGACGTGACCAGGGCTGAGTAATCGTCCGGGAGCTTCAGCAACTGGGCAATTCGCTTGCCCGCGGCGACTTCCAGTTCTGGGATGCTCACGAAATGGCGCCCAGCCTGGGCCATCACGGCCGCGAGCTCCGGCCGAGGGAGCGACCCGCCGAGCATGGTCATCGTTCCCTGACAGTTGATGACGGTGGTGATACCAAGTTCCTCGTAGACATTTCCCGATTGGCCGAGCCCAGTGATCGCCGTCGACTCTGCTCCGCCCCGGCGATTCTGCCCGAAAAGCTTTACGGGAGCCAGAATCGATCCCGCGGCGGCTGCCGCGGTCGTCAGGAAGTTGCGACGGTTCCACATCCCTTTCAGTTGCATCGCGGAAGCTCCTTACTATTTAAGCGGTGAGTCACCATGTGCCCTTCACCAAATCGCGTTTGAACGTAACTGCCTAAAATTCAATCTCACGTCGATAAGGTTCGCAAAAGAAATTCTAGTGCCTGGTCGGAAGTGTTCCATCCCATTCCGGAGTCGGCTTGAATGGTCCTGCCGTCCTCCAATCCGCGCGGGAGGTTCCGTTCAGGTCCCATACGACCACGCCATCCCTTACCGTGAGCTCGCACTCCAGCTTGCGACGGCCTTCCATCCGACCTCCCAGGCTATCTACAAAACCGAATTTCCCCTTCTCAACCCGAAACACGGCTACGTCAGCGGGAGAACCGACCTTGAGACCCCCGACTTCTTCGTGCTTGATCTCGTGAGCCGGGTTCCACGTGGAGCGCAGGATGACATCCTCCAAACGCATTCCCATATTCAGGAACTTCGACATCACATTGGTCATGTCTTTCATTCCGGCATTCATACTAGCGGTATGAAGGTCAGTCGAAATGGAATCCGGGACAAATCCCTGCCGAACGGCGGGAACCGCATGCGGAAAGACAAAACTTCCGCCTCCGTGGCCCACGTCAAACACTACCCCGCGCTGCTTGGCTTCGAACAGGTAGGGAAACACCTTGCCATTGGCATCGAGCATAGGGATGTAGTCGATGTACGTGTGGGTCGAAATGTCACCGGCGCGAAGTTTCTTGCTTACCAGTTCCTGATAAGGACGCTCCGGCCGGAAGATCCCAAAGTCAACCATGATGGGTATCTGCGCCAGCGTGCCCGCCTGTAGCGCTCGATCCACCGCTATCCATTCGGGCCCCTCATAGTGAGCAGTCTTGATACCGACGATCAGTTCGGGATATTTCTTGGCCATCGCGGCCGCGGCTTCCGGATCCATGTCTTCAACGTTTTGCTCGGGAATTCGGCCGGCCATTCCGCCACCGACAATGTTCAAGAAGGCGAATACCCGCGTTTTGGCGCGATCGATGATCCGGTCCTTGAAGTCCGGGAAGTTGCGCCAGCCGGAGCTGCCGGCATCCACCACTGTGGTCACACAGCTGCGAAACGTGAACCCGTCCGGGTAGACGCTATTGTCGCCGTTGTAGGCCCCACGCAGGCCCGTGCCCGCATATACGTGGGCATGAATATCAACGAGTCCAGGAGCCACGACCAGCCCGTGGACGTTGATCGATTTCCGAGCCTGTCCGGCGGGGATGCTGCGTTCTACTGCCGCAATCTTGTGATCCCGAATGCCGATATCGCGAACCCCGTGAATCCCGTCATGCGGATCGATCACGGTTCCGCCTTTGATCACCAGGTCGTACTGTTGCTGTCCCAATGCTGAGGCTAGCGTCAGCAGCACAGCAGAAAGAATTGCGGCCACAAACCGCATGCGGTTGCTCGCCACCTTTCCTCTACAAATCGAGAAGATAAGGTAACACTAGCGGCCACCAAAGCGGTTGTGTGGAAAACGGAGGGGATCTCCTGTTTGCTGAAACTGCTGCCTTGCAGGAGAACCTACAGAGGTGTCAGACAGGGGCGTTCGGGTGGGCAAAACTCCAACGTCCAAATCTTAAGACTCGAAAGCGGCCCCACAGCCCTTTGAAAACACCGCCGCCAATTGGGCACGGCGGGCAGAGTTAGTCCACGACCAGCCCGTCGGCCCGAAATTGTCCAATGACTACGATGACGTGGTCGCCGCGCTTCACGTGCCGGCCTTTGTTCGAGAACGCCATCCAGTAGACCCTACCGTCTTCAGGCGTGGCCGTCTGTCGCAATTGCCCGACCTTTTCAAGGGACGGAACCACCAGCTTGACTCCAGCCTGCGGGTCGATTAACGACGGCTCGTTCTTTTTTTCGTTGAGCACCTTGGCTTTGTTGGCGTCGAGGACGCGGTAGGTAAACTTAACCACCTCCCCGGACTCCGCCAGCTTCACGGCAAGAGAGTCCACCCCCCAGACAAGCCCGTAGTACTCACCGGCGCGCTTTGAGAACCGGCTCGGCCTATAGCGAGATGGAGATGTGCCCGTGGCGGGCTGGGCGGTCTGTGTAGCCGGTTTTGGCGTGCTCTGAGCGGTCTGCGCGACAACGCTGAAAGGCAAGGAGCTAAACGCGAGAACCATCGCAGGCACGATGAGCAGACTACCTTTGTTCGACTTCTTCAACATATTGCTAAGTTACCTCGATACACCTTGGGTTACAAGGCTGCTGTTCCGGCAGCAGTTACGAAAGTGAACGTGCCACAGGACGCAACCTACTTCTTCGTCTCCACCAGGCTGGTGCACGCCTTGATTGCCTCATCCTTCGGAGCCTTGCCGAGGGCCTCGCCAATCGCGTCATAGGCGTTCTTGTATTCGGCACTCGCGCGAGCCTCAGCTACATCCTTTTCCGGTTCACCCTGCACCAAGGCCTTCTTGAATTCCTGATACTTCGCGGCCGACTGCGGATCGACCTGGGCGCAGAAATCGAGCGTGCCTTCCACCTGGCCCAGTGCCGAAATTGGGCGGAAGCTTCGCCAGGGCAATGTTGGGGAGGGCGAGGAGGGCTGACAAACACACAATACGATGGAGTTTCATGGCCCTACTTTACCTCAGGTGGACTTCACGACTCGAGTACAAATTCAGGCTTTAGACCCTTGATCTGCAATCCGTTCATCCAAAAACGAAGCTGCCCGCGAGAGACTCGCGGGCAGCATCGAAGTTAGGCTTTGCTTGACATGCCCGGCAACTCCTAGTTTGCCGTACCGGTCAAGGTTGATGTTTGTGTACCGGCCGAGTCCGTGACTGAAATGGTCGCGGTCTTTGCGCCAGTTGTTTGTGCTGTCTTCGGCTGGAACTGCACCGTCACCACGCAGGTCTGGCCGGGATTCAGGGTTGTGGTTGCTACGAGTTGCCCGCCAACAGCCGGACCACAAGTGGACAGCGCAGGCCTGTAAGTGAACTCAGTTGCGTTCGTTCCGGCGAGAACACCATTCCCTATTCCCGTCAGCGGCACGGTACCGGTGTTGGTCAGCGTGAACACCTGGGCCGGATCTAACGTGCAGGCCAGGATCTGCGCAGGAGTCGTTCCCGGGCAATTCCGGGTCACGCCTCCGTAGTTATGCGTCGTCGGAGTCAGAGTCGCACTGGCAGTTCCTCCTCCACCACCCGTCTGGAACTCCACTGCGCCCTTGTCAAAGGCACTCCCCGAGGGCCTCGGATTACCGAAGAAGTCCGTGGTCGGCGCCGCCACCTGGGACCTAGTGGGTACTCCGGTATCGACGGTCGCCACAGTCCCCGACGCTGGCACGTAGCTTCCGAGCATTGCGCCGCCGCCGTAATTCCCATCGGTTCCCAATACGGTCGGGTTCGTGAGTGACAGTGGGCCCCAGGCAATGTTGATCCAGTTGTTGCCCTCGTCCACCGTGGCAGCCGGAGTCAGGTTAAAGACCGGGTTCGGAACGGTGGCGTCCGAGATGCCCGGGGGCACCTGGTAGCCAGCGGGCGAGCAGCCGGTTCCTATGGTGCAGACCGTCGCATACTCCGGCGGAATCCGCGAGCCGTTGCAGTACTGCTGGGCTACGCCCGGGGCCACCGAGGAGTTGCCGGGGCCGCCGCCGGGGCTGCCGTAGGGGCCCGTACCCACAATCGAGAACACCGGAGCCAGAGTGAGCCCGGAGCCATGGTTACCCGGTCCCGTGTCCCCACGCGCGCCGATGTCCCAGTAGTTCGTACTGGCGACACAGGCGCCAGTACTGGGCTGGTTCAAGGTCGGATTCAGTGAAACCACGTGCTGCTGGTTCAGCGTTCCGGCGCCGGATCCACTTACGCTGATGTTGAACATACGGTTCTGCGAGAACACATCGTTGAAGAGAAGCGGAACCGACCAGTTCCGGCAGTTCGCGTTGTTACCATTCCCCGTGCTCGTGAAGTGTCCAGCAGGGCAGGTAACGGTTGCAGGCAGATTCGCTGTGAAGACCGCGCTGTTCTGGATGCTGACCAGACCGGCGGGTTGAGGACACGAAGCGGTTGTGCCGCCGCTCTGTATGCAATTGCTTCCCTGGGTGCTGGCCAGGGGAGCACCTATTGTGTTGAAGAGCACGCCCGCTGACGCCGTGGTGTCGTTGGACATGACCGTGTCGTTGATGATGTTGACGTTGAGTGAATCCAGCAGGGAAATTCCCGCGCCATCCCAGCCCGCAACGTTGTTGACAACAATGTTGTTGGTAAAGGTGACCTTGTTCCAGTTGGCTGGAGCCCTGGGTAAGCTAACCACGTCGTTGCCGTTGACCTGCTGGAACATAACGCCGCCGCCGCTACCGCTTTCAGCTGCGTTTCCCTGGATCAGGTTGGCATTGATCACCAGGCCCGGACCCGTGCCGTCACTCGGCGTGATCGAACTCGGAGCCGGTACGCAGTCCTGGTCGGTGTTGGCGCCGCAGGTTGGATCGGCGTCGGGAGCGCCCATGATGAGGAGGCCGCCGCCGTTCGTCGGAATGGTTGGGTTGGTGCTTTGGTTGAAGACGATCGTGTTGTGCTCGATGTCCCCGTTGTAGCTGAACCCGATCTGGCCGACACCGCCGCCGTCACCGGTGCTCAGGTTGCCGCACACCCAGTTGTAGTTGAACTTGTAGAAGTCGGAGCCGGTGCAGATGCTGGCCCCGCCCGCTCCGGCCGGCGTCGCCGAGAACAACTCGTCGCCGGTCGAGGAGTTCGACGTGATCGCGTTGTTGTGCATATTCACGTTCAAGTTGTGGCAGTACGGCAGCTGAATACCCGCAACCGTGCTGGTCTGGCACGAGCCCGGAGCAGCATTGGTGGCGCTTCCCTGGATGTACGAGGGCGGGAACTCGCCCTGGCCAATGTTGACGCCGCCCGACAGCGTGCCGGCATTGTTGTAAACCCGGTTGTTGGCGATCTGCAGGTTGTGCCCCCAACCGTGGACAAAGATGCCGCCGCCGCCCTGCGAGCTGTTGGTGATGCCCAGGCCGTCGATGCTCGACGGGTTGCACCAGAAGCTGCTCTTGAACGGATTCGATGCGGCACTGGTACCGCAATTGGAGGCCGTTAACAACGTGGTTCCTGTGGGGAAACCTCCCAGAAGCGTCGGATCGTACTGATTCGCGCCGTGGAAGTCCACGCCTTTCGACAGAACCGTGATCGTCGCCCCTTCCAAGGCTCCCATCAGCGACGGCTCCTGCAGTAATTCGGCGAGGTTGCCATTCAGACTGGCGTCCCAGCCCACTGTGGCCTCCAGCGGCAGCCGGTCGACCGCCCCTAGCTGGGCCGCCGCACAGGCGACGTTGGCGCCATCAGAGTCGAACGGATTGCCAGCAGTCACCGGCGAGCCATTGGTCGCCAGACCGAACAGGCAATTGACCCGTACGCGCCAGGCACCAACCTTGCCGGCCGGATGCGGATCGCCGTTGAGGATGCTCGACGCGGCACCGACGCCTTGCAGGCGGACCGGCTTCCACATCAGCAACATTTCCCGGTGACTCGACTGCGCGTGGGTCTGAGTGGCGGCTGTGGAACACGTGGCCGAGGCACCAGTCGCCGTCGTCGTGCAGGTCGGGTCGATCATGAGCATGTCGCCCGGCGTGGCAGCGTCAATAGCAGCCTGGATCGAGGCCGAAGCGGCTATGTGATTTGGAGCCTTGCCCCCGATCGTCACCGTCACGGTGTCGACCGACTGCTTGCTGTTGTCTGCACGGGTAATCACCAATTGTCCGCACTGGGCAGTGCCCTGACCCTGCTGCTGCCTCGCGCAGTTCGCCACGCCCGTGGGCACCGCGCCCGTGATGGTCCCGTCGCTCCAAGACACGCCCGTCAGAGGATGCGAAACCCCGTCGGCGCCAACCAGGGCAACGGTGCCAGCTGCGC
>CAZXKO010000112.1:0-24278 GCA_964641665.1 uncultured Acidobacteriaceae bacterium | reverse complement strand
AGGGTCACCCGCACTGGTTGAAACTTCCGGGCGTGGAGGTCTCAACCGGATCCTTGGGCCAGGGACTCAGTATTGCGGTGGGCGTGGCACTTGCCGGCAAGCTGAATCGAAAAACCTACACGACATTCTGCCTCATGGGCGACGGCGAACAGCAGGAAGGGCAGATTTGGGAAGCCGCGATGGAGGCTAGCCACCACCAACTCGGCAACCTGGTGGGCATCGTGGATTGCAACCGCCTTCAAATCGATGGTCCGGTCGCAGAGGTGATGAACGTCGAGCCGCTGGAGGAAAAGTACCGCAGCTTCGGCTGGGACGTGCAGCGTATCGACGGCCACAACATGGGCGAAGTTGTACAGGCCCTGCAGAACGCGAAGATTGCTTGCGGAAAACCCAAGGTGATTCTGGCCGACACCATCAAGGGCAAGGGTGTCAGCTTCATGGAGAACGTCGCCGGCTGGCACGGGAAGGCGCCTAGCTATGACGAGATGCTGAAAGGGCTGGACGAACTTGGCCTGACGGGCCGTATTCCGGTGGAAGACCTGCTGGAAAGGGCTAAGTGGTATCAGGCCGAGATTGACCGCAAACTCGACAGCGAGGTGCCCAAGTTCACGCGCGATTATTGGTGGAACACCGCGCCCACCATGAAAGTGAAGATGGAGCCGACGCGCAAGGGCTTTGGCCAATCGCTGGCCGAGCACGGTGACGATGAGCGCGTGGTCTGCCTGGGGCTGGACATTTCAGGCTCGATTACCATCAGCGACTTTTACGCGTCGAAGCCCGAGCGAAAGAAGCGATGGATCAGCATGGGCATCGCGGAGCAGTCGGCAACCTCGGCGGCTGCCGGGCTGGCAAAAGAAGGGAAGTTGCCGGTATTCGGCACCTACGCCACCTTTGCCGCAGCTCGCAACCTCGACCAGATCCGCACGTCGATTTGCTACGGAAATTTCAATGTCATGATTGCCGGAGCTCATGGCGGCGTTTCCGTTGGGCCCGACGGCGCGACTCACCAAGCTTTGGAAGACTTGTTCGCCATGTGCGGGCTGCCCAACATGACGGTCGTGGTTCCCTGCGACGTGGTGGAGACGCGCAAGGCCACGGACTTTCTGCTCCTCAAACACCAAGGGCCGAAATACATCCGTTTCGCCCGCGAAGCAACGCCGGTGGTAACCCACGTCGAAACGCCATTCGTTCTGGGCAAGGCCAATGTGATTCGGCTACGCAGCGAGGGCGACAGTTTTCTCGATGCTTTCGAAACGATGCTGGAGAGTTCTTACAAGGACGAGGGCGAAGACCTGTCCATCGTCGCCTGCGGGCCGATGGTGCCCGAGGCCATGCGCGCTGCGTGGATCCTGAAGCACGAGTTCGGCTACGAAACCCGCATCCTTAATATGCATACGCTGAAACCAATCGATCGGGCGGCGATCGTGTGGGCCGCGAAACAGACCGGCGTTGTCCTCACGGCCGAGGAGCACCAGATCGGCGCCTTGGCTGGGCGCGTGAGCAGCGTCATCACCGAAAGTCCGATCCTTTATGGGGTGCCGGTGATTACGGGCGCGATCGGTGTGAACGATCGGTTCGGGGACTCGGGCGCGCCCTGGGAACTGATTAAGGAGTTCCAGGTCAGCGCGGAACACATTGCTCACAAGGCACTCGAACTGGTAGATATCAAAAAGAATCACCGCGCTGCCCTGGACGAACAGTATCTACTCGCCGGGAGCCGCCGCTAACTTTCGTCGCGAGGTTCAGCCTTCACCTCTATCAGGCCGTCTCGTGCCGCAACGGACGCGTCCCTAGATACCCCT
The DNA here is from genome assembly GCA_964641665.1 of uncultured Acidobacteriaceae bacterium. Taxonomy (GTDB): domain Bacteria; phylum Acidobacteriota; class Terriglobia; order Terriglobales; family Acidobacteriaceae; genus Gp1-AA133. The sequence goes on along the minus strand of CAZXKO010000112.1, from coordinate 22,476 downwards.
TATCCGCCCTCTTTGGAGTAAACTGTCTGTTCTCTTCACCGTATGTCGTGGGATGCGACGGCCCGCACTAGCCAACCTGAAAGAACATGATCAAGAAATTTCGTGTTTTTGCCACCTGCGATATCGGAGAGTCGATCGACCTGCTACGTGTACGCGGCTACGAGGTGGAGGTCTATGATCGGCCCGAGCCCCCGCCGAAGAGCCTGATCATCGCGAAACTGCGGTCGGGGATCGACGGTCTCATTACCACGCTCCGCGACCAGGTAGATGCTGAGTTATTTGAGGCAGGGAAGGGCATGCTGAAGGTCGTGGCGCAGTATGCGGTCGGCTTCGACAACATCAACCGGGCGGATGCGAATCGCTATCGTATCCCCTTCACGAACACCGCCGACGTGCTGACCGAAGCCACTGCAGAATTTGCTTTCTTTATCATGGGAGCCCTTGCCCGGAAGTTGTGGAGCGCCGAGCACCTGACCCGCGAGAACCGGTGGGGCTTCTGGCATCCCTTCCTGCCCTTTCTCGGGGACGAGGTCACCGGCAAAACCATCGCGGTCATTGGCACTGGCCGCATTGGGCTGGCCATGATCAAGAAGAGCACTGGATTCGACATGAACATCCTGTGCTACGACCCGGTTTACCAGAACCACGAGTACGTGAACGCGATCCAGGAGATGAAGGACCTGCGCTACGCTCGTGGCATCTGTCGCGAGAAGTGCTGGATCCGCTATGCCTCGCTCGACGAAGCCCTGCAGTCTGCCGACTACGTCAGCGTGCATGTGCCGCTGCTGCGGGAAGGGGAGAGTCCGACCCCAACGTTTCATTTGTTCAACGAGCGGACTTTGCGCATGATGAAGCCGACCGCGTACCTGGTGAACACCTCTCGAGGGCCGGTAATTGACGAGGCCGCGCTCGCGAGGGCCCTGCGCGAGAACTGGATCGCAGGGGCGGCCCTCGATGTCTATGAGCAAGAGCCTCTCCCGGCGGACTCGCCGTTGCGCGATCCGGCGATCGAAGATCGCTGCCGGCTATTTCCGCACTTCGCGAGCGCGGCGAAGATCACGCGTCTTTCCACCGATCCCGACAAAGGCATGGCAGGCCGCTGCGTGCAGGGCCTCATGGACGTTCTGGAAGGGAATTACGGCGGGGATATCACCAAGATGCCTTACGTCGTGAATAAGGAAGCGTTCGGGAATTGAGCGGCGGCCTTGCGCAGTCGACGATGCGGGACCGGACGCCATTTTCGGCCCTGTTTTTGGCGAGCACGCGGGACATTGACATCGGTCATCCCAGCGGCATGGGCCGCGCGGTTCACAAAGAAAAGGACGTTCGTACGCAATGAGTCGAACAAAGTTGCTTTTCGCCATATTCCTGTCGGTTCTGGCCCCGATCCTTGCTTTTACCCAAACGTCATCGACTCCAGCGTCGTTGAAACTCCTGCCCGCACCGAAGGAAGTTCGCCTGGGAAAGGGCTCTTTCGCAGTAACATCTGCGACCCGAATTTATGTCGAAGCTGGTCACGCCGCGGAAGATCGCACTGCGGCCGAAACCCTCGCACACGAGATTCTTGATCAGTACGGCCTGAAAGTGGCAATTGAAAAGGTGCAGGAACTACCTGACCGCGATGGCGCGATTGTCCTCGGCCGACTGTCCGATTCCCGCGTGCACTCGTACCTCATGACGAAGGGAGTGGACGTAAAGGAAAGCCTTGGCGACCAGGGCTACGTCTTGTCTGCGGACTCATCCCGCATCACGGTCGCGGGAGCGACTGGGCAGGGGTTGTTCTACGGAGTCCAGACGCTCCGTCAGTTACTCCATCCGCGGGGAGACGGAGCGGCGTGTCCTGCGGTCGTCATCCATGACTGGCCGAGCATGAAGTGGCGCGGGGTCCATGATGACATTAGTCGGGGACCCATCCCGACGATGGAGTACACGAAGAAGCAAATCCGAACGCTGGCGGCGTATAAAGTTAACTTGTTTGCGCTTTACATGGAGCACGTCTTCGATTTTCAGAGTCAGCCGTTGATGGCTCCAAAAGAAGCCGCGCTCACTCCCGATCAGATCCGTGAAGTGGTCCAGTATGCCGAGAAATACTACGTCACGATCCTGCCGGAGCAACAGGCTTTCGGCCACCTGCATCACGCGCTGAAATACGAAATCTACTCCGACGTGGCCGAGACTCCCCACGGACACGTGCTCACGCCTACGAACGAGCGCTCCTATGACTTCATCAAGAGTCTTTACGCGGAGCTGGTGCCGCTATTTCCCGGGCCGTTTGTGCACATCGGAGCGGACGAAACCTTCGAACTGGGGCGCGGCCAAACTAAGGCGCGCGCCGATCAAGTCGGTCTGGGCCGCGTGTATCTGGAACACTTACAGAAGGTGCATGAAATCCTCGAGCCCTACCACAAGCAACTGATGTTCTGGGGCGATATCGCGGTGAAGTATCCAGAGCTACTGCAGATCCTTTCCAAAGAAATGATTGCCGTCCCCTGGGATTACGACGTCAAACCCAGCTACGATGCCATCCTGAAGCCGTACACCGACGCGGGCCTGCGGACAATGGTCGCACCCGGCGCGAGCAACTGGAACGTGATCTGGCCGAACCTGGACGTCGCGTACGTGAACATCCGTAACTTCGTGCGCGACGGGCAGAAGGCGGGCTCCATCGGGATGCTGAACACCACTTGGGATGACGACGGGGAGACGCTGTTCGAGATGACCTGGCCCGCCATGGCGTTTGGCGCCGCCGCCGGATGGCAGCCAGGGGAGTCGGCCATCGACGATTTCAAGAACAGCTATGACTGGGCCTTCTACCGAAACCCGGGCAACACCTTCAAGGACGTGCTTGAAAATCTCGACCACTCGCATGCCGCGCTGAAAAATGCCGGAAGTGAGGGCGCCGACGATACGCTTTTCTGGGCCGATCCATTCAGCGAGGACGGAGCAAAATTGATGCAGAAGGCATTGCCGGCTGCCAGAGACGTCCGGCTCGGCGCCGAACATGCGCTTGAGGCGCTGTACCGAAACCGCGTGGCCGCGCACGCTAATGGCGATACTCTCGACGACATGATTTTTGCGGCCTGGCGCCTGGACGCATTGGGCATGAAGATTCAGTTCACCAGCGAGATCAACCATTTTTATTGGGATGCGTACGAGCACCTGACCGATAGCGATCGAGTAGAGAATGACCTGGAGGAGATCACAGCCATCAATGCGCGCCTGGAGGACTTACGCGATGCAACGACGCGACTTCGCGGCATGTACGAGAAAGCCTGGCGCCGCGAGAACCGCACCTACTGGTTAGGGAATGTGCTCGTCCGCTACGACCTGCTGGCGCAGACATACCAGGGCAAGATTGTTGCAGTCCGCGATGCGCAACGGCAGTACTGGATGCAGAAGACTCTGCCGCCACCGCAGCAGCTCGGTTTCCACCTGCAGCCTTGAGGCTCGACTCGTCTACCAATGTTTTCCAAGCGCACCGAATGGAAACTGACCCCGAACCGCTTTTCGCAAGTGCAAGCGGAATTGCGGGCGGCGGGCATGAAAATCCTGGATCTCAGCGTCTCAAATCCGTCCCGAGCCCACCTTCACTTCGACGATGAAGCAATTCTCCAAGCCATGGTGCAGCCGGAGGCGATGGACTACGATCCCCAGCCCAAAGGCCTCGTCAAAGCGCGGCAGGCGGTTGTGGACTATTACCGCGACGCACACGATGGTTTCGATCTCGATCCTGATTCACTGATTCTGACCACCAGCACCAGCGAAGCCTACTCGCACGTCTTCCGCTTGCTGTGCAATCCGGACGATGAAGTCCTCATTCCGAAGCCGAGTTACCCTCTATTCGACTTCCTGGCCGATCTGGCCGATGTGAAACTCGTGCCCTATCCGCTGCTGTACGACCACGGATGGCAGATCGACTTTCCTTCGCTTTACAAGGCCGTCACGCATCGCACGCGAGCAGTGGTTGTGGTTCATCCAAACAATCCAACCGGATCCTACGCGAAGCCTGAAGAGGTTGCTGCCTTAAACCGATTTTGTCACGAATACGGACTGGCCTTGGTGGTGGACGAGGTCTTTCTGGATTACCCACTGGACGGGGCGCCGCGCTCCACGTTTGCGCTGAATCGCGAAGTGTTGACCTTCACACTAAGCGGACTCTCGAAGATCAGCGGGTTGCCGCAGATGAAAATCGCGTGGGTTGCCACCAGCGGTCCGGAAGAGCGCAAGGCGGAGGCGCTGGCCCGTCTGGAAGTGATTGCGGATACCTATCTCTCGATGAACACGCCACTGCAACTGGCCGCGCCGGTGCTGCTGGAACAGCGACGGAACATTCAACCGCTGCTGGTTGACCGCGCAAGAACCAACCTGCAGGAACTCGATCGGCGACTTGGACAACAGAAGACATGTGAGCGTTTGGATGTGGAAGGCGGATGGTACGTGGTTCTACGCGTGCCGGCTACGCAGTCCGACGAAGATCTGGCGATCGATCTGCTGCGAAAGCTCGCCGTGCTCGTGCATCCCGGACATTTCTATGATTTTCCAAGCGACGGGTACTTGGTAGTGAGCCTGATTACGCCGACCGGGGATTTTCGTGAAGGAGTCCGGGTGGTACTCGATCTCTTGAATCCCTGACTCGTTGCTCCCGCAAGGTTACCGCTTCACCAGAAACGGATTGCTTTCCCGCTCCTCGCCAATTCTTGTGAGCGGCCCATGGCCCGGGACCACCAAAGTCTCGTCGGGCAAGGCCAGCACGCTGTCGTGCAGGGAATGAATGATCTTCTCGAACGATCCTCCGGGGAGATCGGTACGGCCGATGCTACCCGCGAAGAGCGTGTCGCCAGCAATCAGCATGGTCTCGGCAGGAAAATACAGGCAGACGCTGCCTTCGGTGTGCCCGGGCGTGTGCAGAACCTGGCCCACCAGGGAGCCTGCCTTTACCGTATCGGCCTGACCGATGTTTTGGTCGATCTCGACTTTTTCGGGCACAGCCATTCCCAGCCAGGCTGCCTGCACGTCAAGCATCTTGAGAAGAGCGTAGTCATTCTGATTGAGGAGGACAGGCGCCGCGGTGGCCTTGCGCAGCTTCATGGCTCCGCCGACGTGGTCGATGTGCGCGTGGGTGATCACAATCTGCCTAACCTGCAGATTGTGTTTCCGAATCAGATCGAGCACCTGGTCGACATCATCTCCCGGGTCAATGACGATGGCTTCGCCGGTTTGTTCATCGCCGATGACCGAGCAATTGCACTGCAGAGGGCCCACGGGGAGAATTTCATGAATCATAGATAGATTCTATTCGACAGCGGTAGCGAGGAAACACCGCGGAAAAACGACGTCCTCCGGGATGAGGAGGACGTTTGCATCAACGGCGATTGCCAAAAACCGATCGCTGGAGGCTATTTCTGAGCGGGCGCAGGCCGCGAAGCCGGAGTCGCCGGCGCTTGAGCGGGAGCGGCCGGCTGGGTTGTGGTCTGCTTGACGCCCGACAAAACGGAATGAGAAGTCGATGCGCCGCTGCGCCGTACGGCGACGATGGACAGCGTAATCGAGGTCACCATGAAGAGGACCGCCGACCAGGTGGTTGCGCGGGAAAGCGCGGTGGCGGCACCGCGCGGCCCGAAGGCTGTCTGGCTCCCCATGCCACCGAACGCGGCCGCGATATCGCCGCTCTTGCCGCTCTGCAGCAGCACCACAATGATCAGAAAAAAGCACACAATAATGTGTACCGCGTAGACCAAGCCAATCACAATGTTCATCTGCCCGGAAACCGAACCGGCGGCGAGCCGGCCTTTCTATCTCGAATGGAATGAGGACGTTGGTGCGGAAGGGGGGATTTGAACCCCCACGCCTTTCGGCGCCACCCCCTCAAGATGGTGTGTCTGCCAGTTCCACCACTTCCGCAAGAAACCAGCAAAGATTATAACAAAGGGGCATCCCCTGAGTCGGCCGTATGCGACTGGAAGGTTGCGCAGTTCTGCCAATCGACCATCTCCAGGTCAGGTTTGAGCCGATGCGGTGTTGGTAGGTCTACTCGTTGGATGATCGGTTTTGCTGATGCAGCAAATCGAAGAAAACGAGCTCTAGAGACGCGAAGCGAGTGGTGCGCGCAGGCGATTGCATCAAAGGGGCCAGTCGCTCAGAATCACCTGGAATCCACCAGCGAGATACTCCCTCGCCTTACAGATAGCCTGCGCCAACCAGCGAAGGCGCTTTATTCCCGGTCATTGCAGGAGTTCGCTGCGCACCGGAGGCGAAAGTGCCTGCATGCGCCCGTGTGAATCGGACTTGTACAAGCGAGCGAGTCGACTTGGGCAGTCATAAAGGCTACTTATGTACTAAATAGATTTTCGTTCTCAAAAATATTTCCGATAGCTCCTAAAGAAACTATGCGTTGGACAGTGGGAACGCAGGTGCCTAAAGTCGCCTTGCTAGCGGCGGATGTGCACCGTCATTCGCTGCATACACCAGGGGAGAAAGCGAGCAACCACTATGAAAAGTCGCTCCTACACAGGGGCTGTGATCGCATTTTGCAGGTGTCCACAGTCCTCCGCGAGTGGCGCGAAGGACAACAGGAGTTTCAACTCGATGAAAACTACAGCCGGAATCGCAATCGCATTGGTGGCAGCAGTCTTCGTGGCAAATGGACCGTTAGTGTGCATTGCGCAGACGGACGCCGCCCAGTCAAGCTCTCAGCAACCGGTTTTGTCGGCGCAAGCGACGACTCCGGCCGCATCGCAGGATGCCGCTCAGCCCGCCGCGCCTCCAGCCGCACCTTCTGACCCAGCTCCGCTCCCCTATCCTGCCGTAACGGGCCCGGTGTCGTGGCTTCCCCCCGCCATCTTTGACGCAGGACCTTTTGGCAGGATCGCTGTGAACGGCATTCTGGATGGTTTAGGGATGTGGACGGGGAATTACGTAGCCGGTGATAGCAGCCATCAAGCGGCACTGAGTAACGGTCAGGCATTTGTTCAAAAGGCCGACGGCTGGTTTCAGTTCTATCTGCAAGCCGGCGCCTATAACATTGCCGCTCTTGGGACGCCTTTCCTGGACACCGACAAAACGATAACCAAACTCTTCGGCCCGCTGCCGGTTGCGTTTGTGAAGCTACAGGGACAGAAATCTTTGAAGAACACCTCCCTGTTGATCGGTGAGCTGCCGACCCTGATCGGCGCCGAATATACCTTCACCTTCGAGAACATGAACGTCCATCGTGGGTTGTTGTGGAACCAGGAAAACGCGATTAATCGCGGAATCCAGCTGAATCAGACCATGGGCAAGTTTACCGCCTCACTGAGCTGGAATGACGGTTTCTATTCCAATCGTTACTCGTGGCTGACGGGCTCCCTGGCTTATACCAAAGGCCCCCATTCCCTGGCATTCGTCGGCGGAGGCAACTTAGGGCAAACCGAGTTTCAGACCTACGCCACTCCCGTACAAAACAACAGCCAGATTTACAACGTCATCTACACATACACAAAGGGGCATTGGATCCTCCAGCCCTACTTTCAGTACAGCAACGTGCCCACAAACGCGAAGATCGGCGTGACGAAGGGCGCATCGACGACCGGCGGGGCGATGCTGGCGAGTTACGCCTTCAAACACGGCTTCTCGCTCCCGGTTCGCTGGGAATATATCTCGAGCTCGGGGAGTGTGGCCGACGGATCTGTCAATTTGTTGTATGGCCCGGGCAGTGCCGCGACGTCGATCACGGTCACGCCTACCTATCAGCGGGGCGGTTTCTTCATTCGCGGAGACCTGGCCTATGTTCGTGCACGCAATTTCACGCCAGGTGACGCCTTTAGTCTCAACGGCACAAACCCAAACCAGCCACGTGCCATGGCTGAATTTGGCTTCATCTTTGGCAACAATGTTGTCGAGAAGAAACCGTAGATTCAGGCACTCCGGCGTGGCTTGAACGCTTGCCACGAGAAGTGCCGGAAGGAAGATTTTTGTACCGGGGGCCGCCACTGGGCTGCTCTACGATGTGGGGATCTGCGGCTTGGATCAATCCCAGTGAACCCCTGGTACCGGCACCCTCGTGGCCCCCGCCTTGAGCTGACGTTCGTTTGCGAAAGGGGGCGTCGGCAGACCAGAAAAGCGAAGAGTCGACTGCCGTACGTGTCGTTCTCCGAGAACGGTGTTGAACCCAAAAATATTTTTGATACTAGCCAGAAAAAGTATCAATTGGACTATCGCGGCTAAGGCAGCTAGTTTGACCCCCATCTGTGTCTGGTCCTGCCGCGGGGGCCGGTCAGTCAAGTCGCGTGAGCGCGTGTCGAAACGAGTCGAGCAATGTCAGAGCAACGAAAACCAATGTTACTGAGGAGAACAGACATGGCGGAGACCCCCGCAGCTGAAATGAAACAGACTGTAGGCTTGACCGGCCTGACGATGAACGCCATGGCGCTCATCGCTCCCGGCGCCTTCCTTTGGCTCACTTTCGCCGGGCAAGCACAGGCGGGCGCCACCGCGCCGGCGATGTGGATCGGCATCCTGTTTGCCACGGTGTTGTGCCTGGCCACCGCCGTCTGCTACGCCGAAATGGCCAAGTTGTATCCCGGCACCGGCAGTTCGTATTATTTTGCCGAACAATCATTTCTCAACCACGAGAAGGCATGGCCCTATGCCCGGCTCGCCAAGTTCATTGTCGGTTGGGGCTCGCATCTTTACTACTGGGTCTATCCCGGGGTGATGGTCGGCGTCATCGGCGTTATCTCCGGCTACCTGGTCGGGACGCTCTGGCCAAGCTTCATGAGTGCCTCCAATCCCGGCCCGGCGTTCATGATGGTAGTAGCGATCGCAGCTTCCTTTGCTGTGGCTTATATCGCTCACAGAGGTGTCAGCGGTTCCACCGCGGTCAATATCGCCATCAACATTATCCAGATCAGCGCACTCCTGGTGTTCTCCGTGGTCGCTATCGGCTACCGGATGAGCCATCCGCCGGGTAGCCCAGCTTCGCAGTTCGACCCGCAAACCAGCGCCTCCTACAACTACGAGTTCGCCACGACCTCGCAGACCGTGAATGGTCAGGCCACGGACGTCATCACCCGGGATGCAAACGGAGTCCCGCAACCCAAGCTTGATACGACGGGTAAGCCTGTGCCGTATCACATCAGCTATCCGGAGAAGGATTCCACGGGAGCCTTCCTGTCGCATCCCACGGCTGGCTCCGTAATCCGGATGCACAACTTTGGCTGGATGTTCGTGCAGGCTACGATCGCCATCCTGATTCTGGTGGGATTCGAGTCGGTTACTTCCATGGGCGGCGAAGCAAAGAATGCGAAACGCGACGTGCCGATAGCGGTCATCACTTCGCTTTTGGTCCAGGGCTGTTTCTGCTACCTGTTCGAATACTTCGCAACCAGCTACGTGCTTAACAGCGGCTACACCATGCAAAACGCGGCAAGTTCGGCAGCGCCAATTGGCGATCTGATGATCCTGGTCGGCGATACGTTGTTCGGGCCGGGCAATGGCCGCATCTTCATGCTGGCGGAAGCCGCGACGGTATTTCTCGCTTTGATCGGCACCACGCTCTCCTGTATCAACACCGGAGCGCGCGTGACCTACGCCATGGGCAAAGACAAGGAATTGCCCGATTCAATGGGCATGCTCCACTCGCAGAATCTGACGCCCCATCGGGCAATCTGGTTGCTGGCCACGATTTCCGCAGTGGTCGGTTGTATCACGGTCGTGATGTTCTTCGGCGACGGCGCGGCCCCAGCCGATTCGGCGATCCAGGCTTTGCCGCATGGATTCTGGTCCAGCTTCGGCTACCTGACTCATGACAAGATGGCCGCGTTACCAAACTCGTTCCTCACCATGACGCTGGCTTCGAACTTCGGGACCTTCCTGCTGTACATGTTGAGCTGCGTCACGTGCCTGGTATGTTTCCACAATCACCCGCAATTCACGTTTGTGCGGCACTTGCTGATTCCGGTGTTCGGCTTGCTCGCCAATCTTGCCTGCATGATCTTCTACCTGGTGGGACCGTTCATGGGGTACGGCACGAAAATGGAACCTCTGCTGGCGCTGGGGATCGCTCTAGTGTGGGCTATCTACGGCGGGATTTACTTCGTGCGTGCCAGCAAGGCAACCGGGCGCACCACACGTGTGGCGGAGCGGATGACGGCGGCCTAGTTCGCACAGAGGTGACTAAGAAATGGAGAGAGCCTGGCGGCAACAAGGCCGCCAGGCCCTGCTTTGTCTGCGGAAGGCGCACCGCTCTACGCGTCTGATGCGTTTCTATGCTGGATATCGAATTTTCCCAACTTTCGGACCCGGGCCGGGTTCGCTCGCGGAACGAGGACTATCTCGGGCACGTGCTTCCGGCTTCTCCGGATCAGGCCCGCTCGCATGGCTGGCTGTTCGCTTTAGCCGACGGGGTTGGGGGCCAGCGGCAGGGAGAAGTGGCCTCGCGCGCGGCGATTGAGGAAGTGGTGGCTGGATTCCGTCGCGCCGCGTCCAATGCTCCCCACCGCGATCTACTCACCGGTCTCGTGCAGGCCGCGAACGCGCGCGTTTGCGAAACAGAGATACTAGCGGGCCCGGCGGGCGCGGGGATGGCTTCAACCATCGTGGCTTGCACGTTGCGGTTCGATCGCGCTACCGTCGCTCACGTCGGCGATTCCCGTCTCTATGTGATTCGCAAAGGGGAAGCGCGGCAGATTACTTGCGACCACACGGTCGCCAAAGAGCAGTCCCGGCTTGGCATCCTTTCCTCTCTCGAGGCGGCCCAGGGAGCCACCCGACACGTGCTGAGCCGCAGCTTGGGGAAAGGTCTGTTTGCGAGCGTCGAAATCAAGGAAGTCCAACTGCTTCCCGGAGATGTGGTTTTACTCTGCTCTGACGGACTGCACGGTGCGATCGCCGACCGCGAGATCGCGGAGATTCTGGCCCAGGCCTCGAATCTTGAGGCAGCAGCGCGCCAGCTCGTGCATAGCGCGAACGAGCAGGACGGCAGCGACAATGTTAGCGTTCAGCTCATTCGTATCCGCAGCATCGAGCGCATGGGCATGTACCGCGGCCGGCCATACAAACTCCGTTGATGGTCGCATGTACCGCACCGCCAACCTTCCACTGGAAATCTTTACGCATTACTTACGATGGTTCTGGCATGATGGATGGGTACGAACGTGTATGACGTAGCGCGCTAGTCGGTTCACTCGGCGGATCTGCTGACGATGACCTCGTTCCATTCTGGCGACCAGCTCGATCACTACCGCATAGAAAACCTTGTCGCTCGCAGTGGCATGGCTTCGATCTTCCGCGCCACGGACCTCCAGACCGGCCGCCCGGTGGCGATTAAAATCCCCCATCCCGAAGTCGAATGCGATCCTGCCCTGTTTGATCGCTTCCGCCGCGAAGAAGACATTGGCAAGACCATGGATCATCCGGGCGTAATGAAGGTCTTGGACGACGAGAAACGCAGCCAGGTCTACATGGTCATGGAGTGGGTGGATGGACGCCTGCTCCGCAAGATCATGGATGAACAACGCAAGCTGGATCCCCAGCGCGCCGTATCCATCACCCTGCGCATCCTGGACGCGCTGCAATACATACACACCCACGGTGTGGTGCATCGCGACCTGAAGCCGGAAAATATCATGGTCGACGAGCACGACAACATCAAGCTCATTGATTTCGGCATAGCCGCCCACGCCAACTCCCGGCGGCTGACATTTGCGAAATTTTCCCAGACGATGGGAACCCCCGACTACATCTCTCCCGAGCAAGTAAAAGGGAAGCGTGGTGACGCGCGCAGCGATCTGTTCGCCCTGGGCGTTATGCTTTACGAAATGCTGACCGGAAAGGTGCCGTTTTCAGGCGACAATCCTTTCCTGATTATGAACGATCGCCTGCTGAACAACCCCGTACCTCCGCGCGAAGTCGACCCTACGGTAACCCTCCAGCTGCAGGAGATCATTTATCGTGCTCTGGAACGTGAGCCCAAGAATCGTTATGCCAGTGCGCGGGATTTCGCCTGGGACTTGCAGCACCAGGATCAGGTGGGCGTCGCCGAGCGCCCCGAGCTTCACGACTGGAAACAACGCCGTACGCCTTGGGCGAAGAGGATTTTGCTATATGTGGGACTAGCCTTGATCCCGGTCGTGATTTTCGGATTGCTGCTCTACGTGGCCAGGCACAGCTGAGAGTACCCGAAAGGCGTAGGTGAAGAATACTGGTACTCAGCGCTGGATAAACTCGTCGCTGTGGATATCAAACTCCGGGTACGCGCCCGCGCCTAGTTCATGCAGATCCATCCCATGCCAGTCGCCCTCTACGTCCACACGCTGCCGGAAGTAGCGATCCAGAAGCCAGTTCAGGCCGTAGGTGAGAGGGAAGACAAAACCGATCAGGGTCGCGACACCCACCACCTGCGCTAGCCATTGCCCGCCAACGCCGGCGTCGGACAACAGGGCCACCGACAACAGGCCCCAGATCCCGCCTACGGCATGTGCGGAGACCGCGCCTCCGGGATCATCGACGGCGAGTTTGAACTCCAACAGATCCACCGCGAAAGGCACCAGTCCGCCAGCGACCGCACCCACCATGACGGCCGCTGCCGGCTTCAGAAACGCGGCAGCCGCACTGCTAGCAACCAGGCCGGCCATCCATCCGTTTGCCACCAGGGAAGCGTCAGGTCGGCCGAAGCGTACGCGGGTGACCACCGCTGCCGTGAGTCCCGAGGCGGCGGCTGCCAGCGTGGTATTGACGGCGACTAAAACCGCCCCCGACGCCTCAACCCCGACAAAGAGGATTGCACCGGAGGCATTGAGACCGAGCCACCCAAGCCACGCCAGCATACATCCCAGCAGAACCAACACTGCGTTGTGGCCAGGAATCGCTGCGGAAATTCCTTCCGATGAGTATTTCCCGTGCCGCGGGCCCAGGATCCACGTGATCGACAACGCCGTGAGACCGCCGACCACATGGATCGTGCCCGAGCCGCCTCCGTCCAGAAATCCTCGGCCCAGCCCGTAATTTGCGCCCAACTGAGCCAGCCAGCCACCGCCCCACACCCAGTGGGCAAACAGCGGGTACGTCAGTCCTGCGAGCAGCGCAGTCGAAACACAAGTCGCACTCAGCTTCCACCGATCCGCCCCCGAACTTACCGGGATCAGGCCGGCGAGCCCGACGCTAAACATCTGCAGCAGAACGGCCAGCGAAACAGGAAACGAATTCCAGTGAACGCCGCGTAGAAACAAAGGTTCGGCCGCGAGCCAGTTCCAGGTCTTTCCCGCGACGATGAACGTGTGAGCGGGCCTGCCGTCCGCGCCCTCGAAAGAAAAGCCGAGAACCACATAGACCAAAGCCGCTACCGCAAGCACGCAGAGCGAGGAGAGCATGGCGTGCGCGGCACTGCGCGCTCGTCCGAGACCTGTGTTGACCAGGGCCAGGCCCACGCACGCCAGCGGAACCAGCAGAATCAGCAGGAAGCACATCGCTGCCGACGCATCGGAAAGAGAAGGAAGAGTCGCAGGGGTCACGGTTTTTTCATGGTGACGACGTAATGGGAACGGACCACCAGCGCCAGACCACCCAGTTCCACCCCGACTCCAGCCAGCACGAAAGAGGCTCGCGCCACCGGCGACGGCAACATGGAGATCGCCGACGCCACCAGCCCCCATCCCGAGAGCAACAACAGAAAACCCATGAGCTTCATCGGAGCCTGCCGCAAGTGTGGCGCTGAGATCTGGTTGCCAACTTGGAGTGCGCGGCGCTGCACGCATTGCCCAGCGAGTCGACACCAACCCTCAAGGGTAAGGGGTACGCGACGAACGCGTCCAATAGATTTTTCTTATTTGGCGGAAAAGAGGAACGCCTTGGTGTCCGCGACTCCAATTCGACTTCTTATGCGTTCCTCGCCTTCAATACTTAACAATCGCAGTGAACGACTTCGGATCCAGACTCGCCCCACCCACCAGTGCGCCGTCGATTTCTTCTTCGCCCATGAGGGCTTTGGCATTTTCGGGCTTGACTGACCCGCCGTACAAGATTCGAAGACGATCGGCGAACTCCTGGCTAAAAGACTTGGCCGCTTCGGATCGAATCAGCGCGTGGGCGTCGGCGGCCATTTGGGGCGTCGCTGTCTTGCCCGTGCCGATCGCCCAGACTGGCTCGTAGGCCACCACAAGTTTGCCCGCCTTCTTCCCTGAAATCGCGTGAAAGGCCCGCAGGCACTGGCGTCTCAGCACGTCCTCCGTGAGCCCCGCCTCGCGTTCTTCTAGCACTTCTCCTACGCAGACGATCGGGGTCAGCCCGGCCTCGAGCGCGGCTTTTAGCTTCAGGTTTACCGTGTCGTCGGTCTCACAAAAATATTGCCGCCGCTCTGAGTGGCCGATGATGACATGGGTCACGCCCGAGGCCAGTAGCATGCCCGGGCTACTTTCGCCGGTGTATGCGCCTTCTTTTTCCCAGTGCAGGTTCTGCGCGCCGATGGCCACCTGGGAGCCCGTTACTGCCTCCACGGCGACAGGGATATCGAGGTAGGGTGGGCAAACCACGATCTCGTCGCGATCGTGCCCAGCGACAAGCAGAAGGAAATCGCGAAAAAAATCTCTTGCCTGATCGGGCGTTTTGTACATCTTCCAGTTGGCGGCCAATACTTTTTTTCTCATAGGGAACCTTTTTCAATCCTGAGCGGAGATATGGTGCCTGCCTTATGCAGTTTCTCAACCGCAGCCGAGTAGGCCTGCACGGTTGCAAAGTCAAATAGAACGAAGCGCGCATGCATCACGTGAACTGTGGAGGCCAGCGCCCCGATCGTCGCCGAGATCGCCACCAGGGCTGCCTCGTGCACCGGGTATCCGAAAGCGCCGGTGGAAACGGAAGGGAAGGAGACACTGCGAATGGCATGATCGTCGGCAACGCGAATCGACTCGCGATAGCAGCTCGCCAGCGTGGCCGCTTCCGCTCCATCCCCTTGACCGTACACGGGGCCGACGGTGTGGATGACGTATTTCGCGGCCAGTCGGCCTCCGGTGGTCAGCACGGCCTTACCAGCCGGCAGTTGTCCGATCTGCGCTACGATCGCTTTGCACTCTTGGAGAATCGACGGCCCACCGGCACGATGGATGGCCCCGTCTACGCCGCCACCGCCCAGCAGGTATGAGTTCGCCGCATTCACGATCGCGTCTGTCGTTTCCTTCGTGATATCGGCGGGCCCGTGGAGGTCCAGTACCTTGCCTCGTTCCAAAGAAAGCCGTAGAGCGAAGTCGTTCACCGCATCCTTCTTTGTTTAGCGCTTGTCGGTGAGTGCTTCCACGCCCGGAAGCTTCTTGCCCTCGAGGAACTCGAGCGATGCTCCGCCGCCGGTAGAGATATGCGTAATCTTGTCGGCGACTCCTGCGCTGCGCACCGCCGAAACCGAGTCCCCACCCCCCACAATTGAGGTTGCTGCCGGATTGTCCGCCACCGCCTGGGCCACTTTGAACGTGCCTCGGGAGAAGGGCGACACTTCGAACACTCCCATGGGACCATTCCACAAGATGGTGCGTGCGCGGGAAATCTCTTCAGCGAAGATTTCGATCGTCTTGGGGCCGATGTCCAAGGCCATGAGGTTTGCCGGAATCGGCTGGCCTTGGTCGACTTTCGTCACGTGCGCGTTGGCGTCGACTTTGTCCGCCGCCAGGTGATCCACTGGCAGGAGGAATTTCAGCTTGCGCGTCTTGGCTTCCTGGAGCAACTGCTTCGCCAGTTCCAGCCTGTCTTCCTCCACCAGCGACTTGCCCACCTGCTCGCCCAGGGCTTTCAGGAAGGTGTAGGCCATGCCGCCGCCGATGATGAGCGAGTCCACCTTGTCCAGAAGGTTGGTGATGACGGGAATCTTGTCGCTGACCTTGGCGCCTCCGAGGATCGCGACAAACGGCCTGTCGGGATGATGGAGCGCCTTGCCCAAATATTCGAGCTCTTTTTCCATCAGCAGGCCCGCCGCCGATTTCTGCATGAACTTGGTCATGCCCACCGTGGAGGCATGAGCGCGGTGTGCCGTTCCAAAAGCGTCGTTGATGTAGTAGTCGGCCAAATGCGCGAGTTGCTTGGAGAATTGCTCGTCGTTGGCTTCTTCCTGGGCGTGAAAGCGAAGATTCTCCAGCAGAAGAGTCTGCCCCTTCTCCAGTTTGCCGGCGACCTCCTCGGCCTCCGGTCCCACGCACTCCGGACAGAAGCCCACGTTTTCGCCGCGTGCCAGTTCTTTGTCCAGCAGCATGCGCAACCGCTCCGCCACCGGCTTCAGGCTCATCTTCGGATTCGGCTTGCCCTTGGGACGTCCGAGATGTGAGGCCAGAATCAGGCGCGCGCCATGACGCAGCGCGTATTCAATGGTGGGCAGAGTCTCGCGAATGCGGGTATCGTCCATGACGCGCCCGTCTTCGAGCGGCACATTGAAGTCAACCCGCATGAACACACGGCGGTCATTCACAGGAAGATCACGAATCGAAAGCTTGGACATGGCTGGTCCTTGTCAGATAGGTGGCGCCGCCCTGCGGCCAGGCTCGTCCGAAGATCGGGATCGCGCCCGCCTCCCTGACGAATTCTTAGTCGTCTCGGCCGGAAGCGGGCAGCGAACCCAAATCCAAATGGTTACAGTCCCTTGGATCCCAGGTAGTTGATCAGGTCGCGGACACGGCAGGAGTATCCCCACTCATTGTCATACCACGAGATCACTTTCACGAGGTTGCCGCCGACCACCAGGGTCATCGGGGCATCCACGATCGAGGAGTACGGGTTGCCTTTGTAATCCGCCGAAACCAGTTCATTCTCCTCGTAACCCAGGTAGCCCTTGAGCGGACCGCTCTCTGACGCCTTCTTCAGCGCGGCGTTAACCTCTTCCTTCGAAGTCTTCTTCTCCACATATGCGACGAGGTCCACCACTGAGACATTGGGCGTGGGGACGCGCATGGCGAAGCCGTCGAGTTTGCCAGCCATCTCGGGGATCACAAGCTTCAGGGCCTTTGCCGCTCCGGTCGAGGTCGGGATCATAGACAGAGCCGCCGCGCGTGCGCGCCGCAGGTCTTTGTGCGGGAAATCCAGGATTACCTGATCATTCGTGTATGAGTGAATCGTGGTCATCGTGCCGCTGACGATCTTGAAATTGTCGTGCACGACCTTGGCGATCGGCGCCAGGCAGTTCGTGGTGCAGGAGGCATTCGAAATGATGTGATGCTTCGCCGCATCGTATTTCTCGTGGTTCACGCCCAGCACCAGCGTGATGTCTTCATTCTTCGCCGGAGCGGAGATGATGACCTTCTTCACTGGTCCACGCAGATGCTTCTTAGCGTCATTGGCGTCGGTAAAGCGGCCCGTGGATTCGATGACGACCTGTGCGCCGACCGACTCCCATGGCAGTTTAGCCGGATCCTTCTCGGCGAACACTTTGATGGTCTTGCCGTCGACCGAAATGCTGTCGGCACCGGCTGTGATCTTGTTCGGGAGATTGCCGAGAATCGAGTCGTATTTCAGCAGATGGGCCAGCGTTTTGGGATCCGTCAGGTCGTTGACGGCGACAAACTCGAGGTTCGAATCACCCAGCGCGGTGCGCAACACGTTGCGGCCGATGCGTCCAAAGCCGTTGATGCCGACTTTTATTGCCATGTCTCCTCCGTGAAGTTATGACGACATTCCTAAAGAAACGATTGGGTGTGTGCAGTAAACCTTTGATGGTATCAGGCGAAGCGAGTCAGCGTAAATGATGGATCGCACACCCTACTTGTGATGGCCGACACCGTTCGGCACCGCGCAGTTCCGAGGATTTAGAGGGTAATTTCCAGAAACGCATTCGTATTGCGCCACAGAAACGGAACGCGGGCCAACCAATACTTGGCGCGAATCGCTCGCTGCACCCGGGCTGCGTCTTCGGCGGGAAGAATCCGCGCATGCGCCGGGAACTCGGGGCCCGTGATCTTACCCCGGATCGTGCACGGGGCGATCTTCACTTCGGGGTTGTTACGGATGCGCTTGTACTTGCCGGTATTACTGCTGGTCATGAAGCACAGCTTGCCGTCTGCTTCGGCGAACCAGATGGGCGTGCAGACGGCCACGCCATTCTTCCGGAAGGTGGCGAGGCTGACGTATTTCTGACCCTGGATCTCTGCTGGAATCGTCGTCGACATGACTTCATTATTCTAGTCCCAGGAACATTCTAGTCCCAGGAACCGGATCCCGCTTGACGGGCCAGGTTCCCCGAACTCACTGCGATTGCTCGCAGCGCGGTCCTTGTGTTACAAGCCCTACATGCGCAAATGGATGAGTGAGCGGCTAAAGCGGCGCAAGAAACCGCAGGAAAGCAAACCGACCGAACCGGCGCAGACTCCTTTACAGCCCGCCTACTTCGACGCTCAGGAGGCACCCGCCGTCGAGCCAGTTGCCCACGCGGTGCCCGAAATCGAGGCGTCTCCCGAGGAACCGCAGGGCACTCCCGAGCCGGAAGCTCCAGACCCGTGGAATCGAAAAGAGGAAACGCCGCCGGCAGACCCGCGCCGCCGCCGCCGCAGAGGGCGGGGCGGTCGAGGACGTGGTGGCCAAAGGTCTGCACCGGCTGCTGCTCCCGTTTCAACTCCAGTCGCTGATGTGGCGGAACCCAGCGCTCAGGCTGCAACGATGCCCACGTCGACGGCTATCCCGGCAGCGCCCCCTCGTCCACCGAAGGGCGCGGTGGTTCTGGCCATCGGCCTACCCGGCTCCGGCAAGAGTTCCTGGTTCAAGCGGAATGGCATCACGCCTCTTTCGAGTGACATGGTCCGCATGCTGTTGTTCGATGACGCTCAAGAGCAGCGTTTCCAGGACCTGGTCTTTTCCAATCTGCGGTCGATGCTGAAGGCTAGGCTGATCGCCCGACGCCCACTCAATTATGTAGACGCCACCAACCTTACCCCACACGAGCGCCACAGCTGGATCAAACTCGCCAGGGATTACGGCTACGAGGTCCAGGCGGTCTTCTTTGATGTGCCGGTTGAAGTTTGCTTGGAACGCAACCGTCGCCGGGAACGTTCGGTGGACGAAGACGTGATGCGCCGCATGGCTGCCAAACTCAAGCCGCCGACTTTTGAGGAAGGTTTCTCTAAAGTCACCGTAGTGCGGGTGAAAAAGAAGGATAACGAAGCGGCTACCTAGAGTAGGCCACCACTGCCAATAAGAACGCCGCCCAGGTTCGGGCGGCGTTCGTGTTGTTTAGAAGAAGTTCTTACCGGTGCCCGGAGTGGCCTCCGGAGGAACCGTGGCCGGCGGACGATCCTCCGCCACCACCCCCGTGAGACCCGCCACTACCCCCGTGATACGACGGTGCTCCTCCTCCGCCGTGATAAGACGGAGCCGACTGGCGATACGACGGTGCTCCTTCACCTCCGCCATGATAGGACGGTGCCGACCGATACGCAGACGGGGCACTATAACGTGGCGACCCGTTGTACCGCGGCGAGGCGCTATACCCGCCTCGATTAGGAGAGGAGTAACTGGGCTGGCGATACGATCCACCGTAACCGCCGTTCCCCATTTGGCTGGCTGGCCGAACCGGCCCGGTGGGCCGCGGTACGGCAGTATTCGGCCGGTTGAACGAAGGCTGCATGCCGCCGCGCGACGGAGATCCCTGCGTCACGCCTAGCTGGCTGCCATGTGAATTGAAACCGGTAGGCGGCCGCGGAACGGATCGCTCCGGTGCTCCAGAAAAGCCGCCACGTGGACCTGCTGCCTCGGAGCCGTTTCCCAGGGTCGGATGGGGAGTATTGCGCGCAATCTGCGAGTTGCCCATCCCTGCGCGGTCGATGCTGCTGTTGGGAGGCCTCGGCACGCCACGAAGGCCCGGAGACGGTACTGCTCCGGAAGCGCTCTCGGGTCCGTGCGGGATGATACGCGACGGCGTCATCGGAGAAGATCCCGCCCGCTCCCCGAATGCCCGTTCGTTGTTCGCGCCGCCCATCGGTGTACCTGCGCCGTGGAAGCTCGCTGGAGCCGATATCCTGGAAACTACCGGACGCATTCCTGACCGGGCCGGAGGCATTGAGGCCGCCTGACCCGCGTGCGGACCCAACATCCCGCCGCGCTCAGGAGTCACATTCACGCGGCCCATCGGGGCGCCCGCCAGGTCGTGAGCCGAGACCCGAATCGCCGTGCCGTGTACCGGCAAGCCGTTTGCCAGACCGTGGCTCGACATGGCAGCCAACCCGCCAGGCGCTCGCATATTGGCGTAGTGGAAACCTCCGTTGCCAAATCGGTTCGGAGGATGCCCGTAGTAATTGTTGATGTTCGTGATACGAGTATTGGTAATGTTCACATTGCGAAAGTATCCGTACCCGCCGTGATACCAGGGATAGAACGGCTCACCCCAGCCCAGCGGGCACCATCCAAATCCGCCACCGAAACCGAATCCGAGGCTCACGCCCCATCCCGGACCACCGAACCACGCGACCAACGCGGGTGCGTAGTACGGCCGCACATAAAGAGGTCCTGGCGCCCAACCCCAGTAGCCGCCGGTATAGACCCAACGGCCATAGTGGAACGGTGCATAACCCCAGGGGGCGTCATCTACCCACGTCCAGCCCCAAGGGGCCACCCAAACCCAGTGTCCATACTGGTAAGGTGCCCAGCCGGGTGCCACGTGCGCGGGAATCCAAACATGCCCATACGGCGGCTCTTCCGTCCACGCTCCGTTGTCGTCGAGGTCTTCGTAGCCCACCGTGCCCTCCGCGACGTAACGAGCCGAAAGGGAACTGTCGAGGCGCTTGTCGCGCACTGCGCACCAGCTGTCGAAGCCGTCATACGAAGGCGCTTCCGCGACCACGTGCGTCATCGAAGTACCATTGGTAAAGCGCACCTGTTGGTCGGCGCGTACCTGAACGCCTGGTCCCTGACCGGTGGCATCACCTTCGCCCTTGCGCACCGTGACCACGGTTGCATCGCCATTCGGGTCGACGTCAAAGCGGTAGTCACCCGACTTCTGGATGGTGAACGCCATGTTCGGGGTATCAACCTCGTAAATCTCCCCTGCAAACAGGTGGCGTACATGCACGTTCAGGGTGCCCTGGTGAAGCTGGACCTGGATCGAGTTGTTGTTAACGTTGGTGAGCGTAAGGCTAGTCTCGTCGCTCAAACGGAGCATGCCCGTGCCCACGTTGAGTTCGGCGCGCGACGACTTGTCGCTCCAGAGGTTATCGGAAATCGTTAGGGGACGATTCAGCGTTCCCTCCACCCAATCCCCACTCCCGCCCGGCTGGATCGACACCGATCCACTCATGTATTGGAGGCGCGCAGCCCGTCCCGGCGGGTCGCCCTTTTCCGGCGCAGCGGCATCCTCTGGTGCCGGCGGTGCATCTTCCTGCGCCCACGACCAAACGGCCGTCAGCGAGAGAACCAACAATGTCGCGAGAATTGCGCGCTTATGATTTTTCATGGCCTTGCACTCCTTCAGGGCCCGGACTCTAACCGGATCACTCAAGGGCACTCACGTCAGAAGCGGCTGCGCGGGTGGCCCGTAACTCTACTCCCAATCGTATGAACCCCAGTCCGGATGGTAAGTTGCGACTAGAGCGAGGGGTTGCCGACGGAGGGCAGGACCCGAGAAATGGCTCTGCCAGGCAGCCAGTTCATGATGGAAAAGCTATCTAACTACCTTATATACTGCAACATAGCCTTAAAGTCTGAAGTCCCTGCTGACCCGAGCGCTTCGTACATAATCATTTCCGTTGAGGAGATCACCGCCCCCGCGGACCGCATACGTTCCAATCCGACTCGCCAGTTCCATTCTGTGCGCGAGCTGACCGCGTCCGATGCCACATGTACTAGATACCCTTCGCGCAGAGCCGCCAGCGCCGTTTGGGCCACGCAGATATGGCTCTCCATTCCGCAAAGCACCAGCGTATTGCGGTTGCCCGGTAGTCGCTTCACGGCAGAGCAGAACACATCGCTGCCAAAGCAGGAGAATGCGACTTTCTCCATTGGCTGGGTTTCCGGCATCAGGGAAGCCACTTCGGGGACCGTCTTGCCCAGACCCTTGGAGTACTGGGTCGACAGCAATGTCGGCATCTTCAAGACACCGGCCAGTCGAATCAGCAACTGCGCATTGCGGACCAACCGTTCTTTTTCGAAAATCGGCGCCAGCAACTTTTCCTGGATGTCGATCACGATCAGTGCGCATTGGCTCGGGTTCAGAGCCCGGCGTACGATTTCGGCGTAGTCGGACGTCTCAGGGGTGATGGTGCCAAGCATGGTCATAGTTCAAAGCTCCAACTGGACAAGCCTTCCTGATTTTAGCGCGTTAAGGAGACACCAGCGCTGCGACAGTCCGCCAATGATCGAAAATGGCCGTCCGACTTGTCGGCGACGAGCGAGGATTATTGACCGAAGTTCCGACAGCCCCTAGAATCAGACAAGTCAGCAAGTTATTGCCATCCCGCCCGGCTTTGCCTGCTGCCCCCTCGTTCAATGGTAGGACAGCTGACTCTGGATCAGCATATCGGGGTTCGAATCCCTGGGGGGCAGCCAGAT
>CAZXKO010000111.1:0-23215 GCA_964641665.1 uncultured Acidobacteriaceae bacterium | reverse complement strand
ACCTGCAACCTTCGATTTCTTGGGCTTTGTGCACATATGCGCCCGCAGCCGGCAGGGGAAGTTCACAGTGCACGTGAAGACAATTGCCAAGCGGCTCGAGGGCTGAAGGCAGTCTGGGAATGGTGCAAACGGCACCGGCACGATGCTGTGAACGAGCAGCAGAAAACCCTGAACGCCAAGCTCCGCGGCCATTACCAGTACTACGGACGACGCACGAACTACCGCGCTATTCGGCAGTTCTATCACAGAGTACGTCGCATTGGCGGGTGTGGCTGAGCCGCCGCACACGTGGAAAGCCGCTGACGTGGGAGAGGTTTAAGGAAATCCTACGTCAGTACCCGCTCCTGCCACCTCGGGTCACTCGGAAGGTTGTGCAAACGATCACATCAGTTAGGTCCCAGTGCTATGGTATGAGCGTCAGAATCAGGGACGCAGAGAATTGGTAAAAAAAACAATCGATGTGCTTGTTTTCAGCGCGATGCTGCTGCTGCTGATCGCGTTCCCGTCTGCTCTCAGGGCGCAGCAGCAACCGGAACCAAAGCCACTGCATTTTGATTTCACTCCATTCATCGGTTATCGCACCAGCATGAGCTTTCCCGTTGAGCCCCATGTTACGGGGATGAATCCTCGCGTCGTTCTCGACGCGAGTCCGGGCTACGGAGTTTCTTTTGGTGTGCGGCTCAAAAATGAGGATGACTTAGTCGAAATACGCTGGGCAAGGCAAGACTCGTATGTCCACGCGGAGGACATCACGCCCCAACCACCCCGTCAACGCGTGATTCTCGATCAGTTTCATGGAGACTTCAGCCACGAGTACCTTGTCGAGGACTGGGTCTCTTGGGCCAGGCCGTTCGTACTGGCCAGCATTGGTGCCACACATGTTTCCGGCGGTACAAACATCAACTTCACGCGCTTCTCGTTTGGAATCGGAGGCGGGGTCAGGTTCTACGCCAGTCGCCATCTCGGCTTCAAGATTCAAGCCGAATGGTTGCCGGTTATCGTGGACCCGCATGTGGCTTTCATTTGCGGCTCGGGTTGCATCGTTCACGTCGGCGGCACGGTAGGTTCTCAGGGCGAAGTCTTGGTTGGGCCGATCCTGCAATTCTGATTCTCGACCTGCAGTGGACCAGACAGTCCCGCTGGCCGTGGCCAACCCGTAGCTGGCAAAAAATCGGATCTCTGACAATGTCGGCAGTGTCAAGCGGTTTTCGAGCACACTCCAGCATGCGCTCGAAGAAGAGCGCCATGTCGCTCTAGTGGATGGTTTGCTCTTTGCCAACCCAAGGCTCGCTCGTAATCCGTTTCAGGTACGGACCCTTGGTCCGACCCATGCATCTCTTCGATCTCAACTGCGATCATGATTACTACTTCGAACTCCTCGTGAGAGAGGAGCGGGACGCCCCCGGCGGTGTGCTCATTGTGTTTTACACGGCTGTGGCCGCTCAGTTCACCGCGGTTGACGGCGTCATCATCGCCGCCAGCATGTCATCCTGAGCTGCTGAGAGTGAGCAACAGCCATAACGTCGAATAGCGCGCTGGTTTCTCGTCCGACTTTCTCGGCACTGTACAAGCGCGGCGCCAGCTCTGACCTGTAGGCAAATCTCGTCAGGCGCGGATTTGTACAACTTGACTCCGTGTAAGTTCTGATCAAAAAGGCGGCCAGATTTCGTTCGCAGATTGTTACCGACTCAGGCAAAATGGTCGCGCTATGAACTCTAAGAACAACGTGGTGTGGTCCGCGACTTGGTTGTGCCTGATGTTGATTGCGAGCATGGTTCATGCCGCCGAACCGTTTGAAGTGACGATCGAGCGGGGCGTGGACGCGAAGATGCGCGACGGCGTTGTTCTCCGAGCCGATGTTTACCGCCCAAAAGCCGACGGTAAGTTCCCCGTTCTGCTTCAGCGCACGCCTTACAACAAGAGCAACGGAGTGAGTTTTGGAGTTCGAGCCGCGGCGCGCGGGTTCGTGGTCATCATTCAAGATGTTCGCGGCCGCTATTCCTCAGAAGGGGACTGGTACACCTTTAAACACGAGTCGGAGGACGGCTACGATTCGGTCGAGTGGGCGGCGGCGCTGCCCTATTCAGACGGCAAGGTCGGAATGTTTGGCGGTTCGTACGTCGGGGCTACGCAGATGCTCGCAGCGATTGCACATCCTCCGCATCTGGCGGGCATTTGTCCGGTTGTCACAGCCAGCAACTACCATGATGGATGGACCTACCAAGGTGGCGCTTTCGAACAGTGGTTCAACGAATCGTGGACATCTGGCCTCGCACAAGACACCTTCAACCGGACGATCACGGAAAATACAAACGCTCTGCGAAACGTAGGGAAGCTCCCGTTAACCAGCTATCCGCTGTTCAATGTTTCTGACTCCTCGGCCGGGCTCTACTCCACTGGAGCACTAGCGCCGTATTTTCTCGACTGGTTGGCTCACCCAACCTACGACGACTACTGGAAGCGCTGGTCCATCGAAGAGCACTATGCCGACATTAATGTTCCAGCTCTCACCGTGGCCGCCTGGTATGACATTTTCCAGGGAGGTTCTCTGCGCAATTATTCGGGGCTGCGAACACGAGGTGGGGAGGCGGCGCGCTCCGGACAGCGGCTGCTTGTGGTGGTGGGGGGACATGCCGGCGGCGGCCAGAAAATTGGCGAAGTCGACTTCGGTCCCGCCGCAGCCCAGTACGATGAAAACGAAGTTACGTTGCTCTGGTACGAGTACCTTCTAAAGGGGGCCCAAAACAGTTTTGCCAAAGAGAAGCCGGTCAAGATCTTCGTCATGGGGAAAAACGAGTGGCGAGAGGAAGACGATTGGCCGCTGGCTCGAGCCCAAACTAGCAAATACTTTTTGCATTCGGAGGGAAGCGCAAATTCTCTTCACGGAAGCGGGAGCCTCTCAGTCGCGGCACCGCACTCTGAACCGGCCGACCACTATGTGTATGACCCCGCAAATCCGGTGCCGACGATTGGGGGCCAGTTGTGCTGCGACAGCGCGCACTTGCCGCCGGGGCCGCGGGATCAACGCCAAGTGGAAGCTCGTCAGGATGTGTTGATCTATTCCACTCCCGCTTTCGCCCGGGACACAGAAATTACCGGGCCGGTCAGGCTGGAACTCTTCGCGACGTCCAGCGCGGTGGACACAGATTTCACTGCCAAATTGGTCGATGTCGCGCCGGACGGTTTTGCACAAAACCTTACGGAAGGAATTATCCGGGCGCGATACCGCGACTCACAAGAGAAACCTGTCCTTATGAACCCCGGACAAGTCTACAAGCTCACCATCGACCTGTGGTCGACGAGCAACGTGTTTCTCAAGGGACACGTCTTGCGATTGGAGGTTTCCAGCAGCAATTTCCCACGGTTCGACCGAAATCTGAATACTGGGGAAGCGCCAGGCACGGGAGAACATTACGTTCCCGCGACCAACACGGTCTACCACGACGCGGAACGTCCCTCGGCATTGGTGCTGCCGGTCGTGGCGACTCCGTAAGCATTACTGCTTTCGGGGCACACGAGTAATGGTGGCCCAGCGGGCGTAAGGGATAGTCAGATTACCGCCACGAATCGACTCGAATCTAAGACCCCTGGTTGTCGAGCGGACCTATCAACGCACTCTCGGCACGCAATCAGTGCAGCTTCGAACGAGTCGTCAAATGCGACATGTGATAATAGCCCTCATGGCAATCACCATGAAAGATATCGCCCGCGATCTGGGGGTGTCGGTCGTAACCGTTTCCAAGGTTCTACGCAACCATTCTGACATTAGCGCGGAGACGCGGAAGCGGGTTTTGCTGCGGATGAAGGAACTGAATTACCAGCCAAATCCGGCCGCGCGGGCGCTGGTTACGGGACGCACGAATCTGATCGGCTTGATTGTCCCTGATCTAGTCCATCCCTTTTTCGCGGAGGTGGCAAAGGGGATTTCCGGCAGCCTAAGGTCGCAGGAATACAGCTTGATTATTGCCTCTTCGGAAGACGACGCGAACCTGGAGCGTCGCGAGATTGAGCAGATGCTAGCCCGGCGAGTGGACGCCCTCATATTGGCGTCCACGCAATCTAATCCGGAGACAGTTCGCCGAATTCAGGATCAGAAGCTACCCTATGTTTTGCTCGACCGAAAAATAGCGGGGGTGTCGGCAAACTTTGTTGGCATTGACGACGTGATGGCTGGCGAAACAGCCACTACCCACCTGCTTCAAATCGGTTGCACGACCATCGCACATATCGGCGGCTCGGACGTGAGTACCGCGGTGGATCGTCAAGCGGGATACTCCCGCACCCTGGCGCGGGCCGGGATGAGCCTTTCTTCAGAGTACGTTGTGACCTACGGCAGAGGGGACGATTCCGGTGATAGTGCCGGTTACAACGGAATGAAGAAACTGCTGCAGCTGAATCCGCGGCCCGACGGCGTGTTCTGCCTGAATGATCCGGTGGCGATGGGAGCCATGCGGGCGGTGGTGGAGGCCGGTCTCCGAATCCCGTCCGACGTTGCCATCGTCGGCTGCGGCAACGTGCATTACGACGACTTGCTGGTCGTGCCATTGACAAGCGTGGATCAGGATAGCCGCAATCTCGGCACCAGCGCGGCCAAGCTGGCTATGAGCATGATCAAGCGTAAAGGGGAAGGGCCTCCCAAGAGCCTGATCATGCCGGCAAGGTTGGTTGTGCGGGCTTCAAGCCGAAGGTGACAGCCCCGCAGTGACTTTTCGAATTTAAGCGTTGCCACGCTGTGACTATTTTTTCTCTGCAGTGTACGGTTGCTTGCGGGTAATGCCTTTGCCTTCCTCGACAGTTACCACTTGATCGGCTGCAATTCCGCGGAACGTCTCGACCTTACCATCAAGCCATCGAACAGAGACCTCGGCTGATGCACCTTTACCTAGGCCGAAATGCAACCGGAAATCGTTTTGCGAGATGAAAGAGCCGCCACTGCGCACTTCATCGATCTGCTTGTGTCCATTCACAGTAACGGTGACGCGCGCCCCGATCGCGTCGCGCCCCGCTGTCATGGCGCGGACGAGCAGCGAATTTCCGGTGCGTGGAGCGGAATTCTTGAGCAGAGTTGGCGCTTCGCTCATGTTCACAATGACAATTTCTTCGTTGCCGTCGTTGTCGAGGTCGCCGACTGCGAGACCCCGAGAGGAGTGCGGGTCGGAGATCCCCGGCCCCGCTTGAGCAGAGAGATCGAAGAACTGGCCGTCTCCGCGGTTCCAATAGAGCAGCCGGGGCTGCTTATACTTTTCAGCGGTATGCCCAGCGTCAACTTCAGGATAGACGTGCCCGTTGGCGACGATCAGGTCTTTCCAGCCGTCATTATCGAAGTCGATGAAGGCGGTGCCCCATCCCAGATACTTGGTATTGACCGCGAGACCTGCCCCGATCGTGTCGTCTTCAAAATTGTTGCCACCCTGATTCTTGTAGAAGGTGTGTGTATCATCGGCGAAATTTGTCTTGAAGATGTCAAGCAAACCGTCGCCGTTGAAATCGGCGGCGGCGGTGCCCATGCCAGCTTGCTCTCGCCCCTCTTCGTTGTAGGCTAAGCCGGCTTGAACGCCGACCTCCTCAAACATTTTTCCCCCAAGGTTGTGGTAGTAAAGGCTGGCGGTAGAATCGCAGGCCACAAAGATATCCGGCCACCCGTCGTTGTCGAAGTCTCCGGTCAGTGCTGTGAATCCGTAGTAGTTTTTGGGTCCCGAAATGTGGACGCGATCCGAAACGTCGGTGAAATGCCCGTGCCCATCGTTCTCGTAGAACGACAATGTTTCGGGTGGCAACCCTCGCGGACCGCACATCACGGGACGGCCTTTCCACTGGCACTGAGTGTGCTCCCCGGGGTGGGGGGTGTGCTCGATGTCGAAGTCCACGTAGTGGACGACCACCAGATCGAGGTATCCGTCGCGGTTGAAGTCAATGAAGGCGCAACCGGTGCTCCACCGCGTTTTCTGTGAAAGCAGGCCGCGCTCTTTGGTTTCATCGTGAAACGTTCCATTCCCCTGGTTGCGGTAAAAGACGTTCTGTCCCCACTGGGTCACAAACAGATCGGGATATCCGTGGTTATCAACATCGCCCACGCAAACTCCCTGACCCCAACCTGTGTGATGGATGCCTGCTTTTTCCGTGACATCTTCGAACTTAAGGCCACCCAGGTTGTGATAGAGAAAAGAGGTTGGCTGAGGGGCGTCCTTTCCCAATCGGCCGGCGTTGACTAGAAAGATGTCAGGAAGGCCGTCGTTGTCGTAGTCGAAAATCGCCACACCATTCCCAGTGGTTTCGACGATGTACTGCTTGGAGTTCTCTGACCCGGAAACATTCACGCCGGTGAGACCGGCCAGGGCTGCAATGTCCGCGTAATCCACGACTGGAGCCTTCATTCCCGGAGGAAGAGGGCGTGCCGGAACTGCAGTGCCCCCGGTCGCCGCACCTTGCGCGCTGGCACACTTGCTGCCACCTATGACGATCAGGGCAAGAACATAAATCAGGAGAATTGCGCGAAATACTACTTTGCCCAACTGCCGGGGTTCCTTGCTCATGATCTATTGCCGATCATAACATTCAGAGAAGAGCCCACAGTGCGGCTCTCACGAACTCGCCAGTGTAGAAACTCTTCTCTGTTATTATCAGCGCCACTGGACAAAATATTTCTAGGAACCGGAATGGTGGTCAGGAATCGCGTGCGGGGCTCGTTATCACTCGCACTTTCTATTTGCACCTGCTGTATTTCCAGCGGGAGCCAAGTGGGCGATGCGGCCCCCACCTGCACCGGTCCGGCGGAACTCGAGAGTGTCATCCGCTCGCATCCGTCGGCGGGGGCCTACGACGCCCTGGGCGCGTATTTCGGGCAGCATCAGAAGCTGTCCTGCGCAATTTCCGCTTTTGAATCGGCGCTCCGCCTGGAGCCTGACTCCTGGGAAGCCCGCTTTAATCTCTCGCTAGCTCTCATTCAGAACCACCAACCCGAGCGCGCAGTTCGTGAGTTGCGGATCGTGGTGCGGGCGAAACCTGACGATCCTTTAGGACACACTGCATTGGGCGTGGCGCTCAGCGAGTTGAATCAGAACGGAGCGGCTATCGAAGAGTTCAGGCTTGCGCTCAAAAGCGATCCCAAATCTGTGCCGGCGCTTGACGGACTGGCGAAGGCTTTGATCGCGCAGAAGCGTTATTCGGCCGCGATTGCTTCCCTGAAGGACGCGCCCATTGATACCAAGTTGCAGGACGATCTGGCGGTGGCGTATTCGAACAGTGGCGATGTCGCGCAGGCCGTCCAGATCCTGACGGAATTAGTCAAACAGAATCCATCCTCGGCGGACGAACACGCCAATTTGGCACTCGCTTACACGCAGCAGCAGCAATTTCGCCAGGCCGTCGACGAGTTTCGTGATGCATTGCGCCTAGACCCGGCCAACGACGTGGTGAGGCTCTCGTACGTGAAGGCGCTGATCATACTTGCAGAGTTCAACACTGCGCTGCCTGAGATACAAGGTTATTACCGCCGGAAGCCGCATGATTTTGACGCGCTCTACTTGCTGGGTGTCGTCGACCGCGGGCTGGGGAAGTACCAGGCGGCAGAAACTTTGCTCAACCAGGCAGTCGCATTGAACCCGAAGCAGTACGACGTCCGTTACAACTACGGATTCGTGTTGGCCAAGCTCGGAAAACCGAAGGAAGCCTACGTGCAACTGCAAAAGGCCGTTGAGTTAAACCCGGGGTCGAGCGAGGCACGGTTTCAACTTGCGGCAGTGCTGCGCAGTTTGGGCCAGGAGCAGAAAGCGCGTGAAGAATTGCAGACCTTTCAACAAGGGAAGCAGGCGAGCATAAAAGAGAACGTTGCCGGGACAAAGGTGAATCAGGCGAACGAGTACCAGCAGTCAGGAGAATATCAGCGTGCGGTTAATCTCTACCGCGAGGCGATTGCTGAGGACCCGAACAGCGCGCACACCTATTACGACCTGGCCCTGGCACTCGATCACCTGGGCAAAATTCCGGAGGAACGCGAAGCGCTGCAGAAGGCGATTAACCTAAATTCTGGATTGGCCCGTGCCCACGAACAACTCGGCTTCCTGAGCTTGCAAGCCGGCCAGGACGCGGACGCGGAGAGAGAACTGAAAACGGCTCTTTCTCTGGATCCTGGGTATGCCGAGGCACAGGGCAACTTGGGTGTGCTTTACGGGCAACAGGGAAAGAACCAGGAGGCGGAGCAGCTCTTTCGTCAGGCTACGGAGAACGATCCGCAGTACGCGCAGGCCTACGTTAACCTCGGCCTCATTCTGGCGGGTGAATCGCGCTTTGCAGAAGCAGAGCAAGTCCTGCGCAATGCTGTGAAGATTCGCAACGACAATCCCCAGGCACTAACCGTACTTGCCATGGTCCTCACCCGCATGAACCGTGCGGACGAGGGGATCGGGTATTTTCGGAAGGTGATTGAACTCGACCCGAAATCTTCGGGTGCGCATTTGAACCTGGGAATTGCTTTTGCCGACCAGTTCAATCTGGAAGGTGCGCTGGCGGAATTCTCCGAGGCCGTGCGTCTCGATGCCGACTCTGCTGCAGCGCACTACAACAAGGGGAGAGTGCTTCTCGACCTGCGGCGTGATGGGGATGCGAAGCCGGAACTCGAAGCTGCAACCCGCCTGAATCCTGAGTATGCAGAAGCCTGGTATCTGCTCGGTCTGATCGAAAAGAGCGCGGGAAACGCAGCAGCATCGGTGCAGATGCTGCAGAAAGCGGCCGCCATCAATCCGAAAGACGCAGACACGCTGTTTGTGCTGGGCCAGGAGCTTCAACACACCGGTGATCGGGCGGGAGCCATCGCACAATGGCGGAAGGTGCTCGACATCGATCCGAATCACGGCAAGGCCCTTTACAATCTGTACCGTCAGCTGGCGCAATCAGATCCCGCTGAGGCCAAGCGTCTGCAAGACCGATTTGAGAACCTGCAAGCTCAAAATCGCATCATGGACCAGGCCCAGACTCTCGGCAATTTTGCTGTTTCGTCTGCCGCCGCGCATGACTGGCCCGAAGCGATCGCGCAGCTTAAAGAGGGGCTGCGGCTTTGCGGAAACTGCAGCGCTGAAGCTCAACTGCACAAGGACCTGGGCCTGATTTACTGCCATTCCGGTGACATGAAAAACGGGCTTGGCGAACTGCTCGAAGCGAAGAAATTGACCCCGCAAGACCCCGACATCGACAAAGCCATCGGTATTGCCAAGGCCGCGCAACGATAACGTACGCACCCGGAAAAAATGTTCGTGAACCCCCGCAAGTTTTTGTAGAGTGTAGAGCCATGCGGACATGGTTTTGGCTGGTCGCGATCCTGCTTTCCTGGCGGGCTCCGCTCGCGGCGCAGGACATCGATTCCAATCCCATGGTCCAGAAGCGGAGCGTTTCGACAATTGCGGATCAGATCAGCGATGGATCGGAGCGCGCAGCTTTTCTCGAACTGTTCCGGCAGGCTCCTCCGGCGGATATGCTGGTCCGCGCAGAAACGTTTCTGAGCCGGTTTCCGTGGTCTGCGTTTCTCGCGCAAGCTTACGAAGTGGCCGCTCGCGCGAGCTTCGATTTGCAGAAGTACGAGTCCGGGTTGGACTATGCGCGAAGATCACTTGCCCTTCTTCCGGAGAACCCACTGCTGCTGGTGCCGGTTGCCGACGTGGAAGCCCGCCAGGGGCTGAACCAAGCCGCCATTGAGCATGCCGAGGAAGCGCTAGGGGATCTCGATAGTTTCGCTGCACCATCGTCAGTCAGGGAAGACGAGTGGCCGGAGGTGAAACGGCGGCTCAAAGCGTCTGCCGATTTCTCTCAGGGTCGCGCCTTGTTGCAGCAGGCTCTGGGGTTGCCCCCCGGGAACAAGCGAGTTCAGTTACTGAACGCATCAGAGACATCGCTAGATCGCGCGCAGCATCTGAACTCTGCGGATCTGGAAATCACCTATCTCCTCGGCTTGGCTCGGTTGACCGCTGGTGAAACGTTGGAGGCGGCCAGTGCCTTCGCCGCGGTTTGCGGCAGTGGTAGCGAGATGGCGTCCAAGGCGCAGGAGAATCTGCGTGCCATCTACAAACTGCTGTATCCCCGCCCAGATCTGCCGTTTGACGCGTTTGTGCAACAGGCTCGGGCACGCCGCACGAGCGCGGTGCCAAAATCCTCTGAGGATCCGGCGCATAGCGGTTCGACAGCTCACGACGAATCCGCCTATTTCGGTTCGGAATCTTGCCGGGGTTGCCATGCTGACATTTACAAACAGTGGGCCCAGAGCGGCATGTCGAAGATGTTCCGTCCGTATGCGTCGGAAAACGTCGTGGGCGATTTCAAGAGCAATAACCAGTTTTACTTGGGCGACGAGGCGGAATACCGAGGCGGCAAACTCACAGTCACTCGCGGGACGCAGCGAAAGTTGTTCGCGCGCATGGTGATTCGCAACAACCATCACTATTTCGACATCCTGCAGTCCGACGGTAAGTGGCACGACTACCCGGTCGACTACACCGTCGGCTCAAAGTTTCAGCAGGCCTATGCGACGAAACTGCCAAACGGCGAGATTCACGTTTTTCCCATTCAATACAACCTGCTACAAAAACAATGGGTCAACTTCTGGAGGACGATCGACGGGCCGGGAAGTGAGCGGGCCGACCCGAGCAACTGGGAGAAACTCGACAGCGCCACAAGTTATCAAGCCATCTGCGCCGTCTGTCACACCAGCCAGTTGAAGAACGTGAAGGGAGCGGGCTTCGACGTCAACCACCTGGAATTCAAAGAGCCAGGCATTGGTTGCGAGATGTGTCACGGTCCTTCGGCAGATCATGTACTGGAAATAATGACAAATGGATACGAACCAAAGCCGCCGGAAACTCCACCTGTAAGTTTTCACACGATCGACAATCGCAAGTTCGTCGCGATCTGCGCCCAATGCCACATGCAATCGGCCATACGTTCGCCCGGCCCAGCGGGGGAATTGAACTATTCGACTACGGGCGATTTCTTCGGCAGCCCCCTGCGCGAACCGTTCGGCGAGTTTTCACGCAAAGGTTTTTACAAGGATGGCCGCTTTCGGCAGACAACGTTTATGGTGGAGGCCCTCGAGCGATCGCGGTGCTTCCAAAAAGCGGCGGTGAGCTGCGGAACCTGCCACGATCCTCATGCCCACGATTCCGCTTCCAATCCAACGTCGCTGAAGTTTCGCGATGAGCCCGACCGGATGTGTACGGGCTGTCATACTCCACTCGAGGATAGCGCCCGAGCTGCGCAGCACTCTCATCACGCTGCATCGTCTGAGGGAAGCCGGTGTGTCTCCTGTCACATGCCTCGCATCATGGACGCTCTGCTGTTTCGGGCGGGTTATCACCAGATTGACGATATCCCCAACGCTGAGATGACCAAGCGATTCGGCCAAGACGAGAGCCCCAACGCTTGCTTGCTCTGCCACGCCAAGAAGGACGCAGATTGGGTCCAGCAACAGCTCTCGGCGTGGAAATCAGCCGTGGTGAGTCAAAAGTGAAGATGTCGTGATAGTCGCGCAAATCTCAACGAACCGGCCAGTCGGCTGCCAAACCTATTCACGAAAGCTGGAGCCGGGACGTACGATTCTAATGAAATGGTCGGTATAGGTCGCATGGACCCAGGGGATCTCGTATTTCGGCATGTGGCAGGACGCGCAATCTCTGGTGCCAGTGGGACAGGCGGGGGCCATGTTTGCGGTCTCCGTGTGCCCGGATTGGGCGTGACACTTCAGGCAGGCGGAGTCGTAGCTTGCAGAATCGCGCATGAGAGGTTTGTGCGGGTCGTGGCAGGCGATGCACGTAATCCTGGGATCGCCGCGACCGCCCCAGCACAGGCTTCGTTCCAGCCGATAGGGCTGCAGTCGGACGGATGAGATTCCCATATGCCGGGGCATCTCGATCGCCACATCCACGGGCGTGCGATGGCAGGCTCCGCAGAAATCTACGGAATCAACCGGTGTGAGCTTTCTGGGATTCAGTGTCGTGCCGCTAGCGTGCTGATCCGGGTTACTTTGCATCGCGGTCACGTGCTGCAGTCCGGGACCGTGACAAGCTTCGCAAGTCACGCCGAGCATGGCGTGTTCGGGATCAAACTTTCCTGACACCGTGGAAGCGGTCGAGTGACACCCGAAACAGCGCCGCACGGTCTCGATTTCAACTGGTTTGCCCGGCGCCTGCGAGATCGTGGCGGGCGCTGCCGCATTGTGGCCGAAGGTGATATCCAGTCCTGACAGAGTCCGGTAATAGCTCAGGCGGCTTTCGAGGAAAGTCTCTCCTTGTTTCAGGATATAAGTCTGGGACGATTCACTCACTCCGAAAGCCCAGTTGACATTGGCGGAGACTGAACCGGTCTTGCTGCTGACCGAGAACGTTACGGCATCGGGTGCACGGGAAAGAACGTAGTTGTAAGCATCGTCGGAAAACTTGAGATCGTGACCCTGCTGTGGGACCCTGGAGTCGCGGGCCAACTGTGCGGCCTGGAACATCGGTGTTGTCCTTTGCGAGGCGGCAATCTCAGAGTGGCAGCGAGTGCAGGCGCCAGGACCCACGTATTCCTGCATCGCGGGCGTTCCCTTGGTAGGCCACCAGCCGGGATTATTCCAGCGGTCGGAGGTAGCCATCGAAGTTCTTGCGCCCGGTTGATCTTGCCCGACAGCGGGGAGGGTCGCAATCACGACCAGGAAAAATGCGGTTCCAAAGAAGCGGGCACGGCCAGACTTCATGAACACGGGATTATAGCGTAAGCCTTGATGGGGCTTGCGTCAGGCGATTGTGGATCCTGCCGTGCAAGAATGAACCTGCTACGGTCAAGGAGAGGCGTGCGTCGAGCTCGCGCACGACCGAACGTGTCGAAAGGATCAGTCGCCGAAGCTGTTCCTACCGCGATGGCTCGCGAACTGTAATGATCTGGTCCGCGGCAATCGATTCCAGCTTCTGTAGCGTTCCGCTCGGCCATGCGATTTCAATTAGAGGAACTTTTTTCTGCGGTCCAAGGCCGAAGTGCACGCGCTTATCGCTGGCTGAAATATAACTGCCCGCTGTGGTGACGAAGGCAGTCTGTTGTGCACCGTTGTCGGACGCCAGTCGGACCTTCGCGCCGAGGCCATCGCGGTTGCTCGCCGAGCCAACCAGGTTCAGGGTCAGCCAGTGGTTTCCACTGTGGTCGCGATTGCGCAGAATGATTGCAGGACCGTCGTTGCAATTGATAGCCACGTCGATACGGCCGTCGTTGTCGAGATCTCCGAACGCCGCGCCACGAGCCGCGAGCGGGACTCGGAAGGCCGACCCTCCTTGTTCTGACACGTCGCGGAAACGGTTCGGTTCGTTCTTCAGCAACAGCGGCGACTCACGATATCGAAGCCTCGGCTCGGTTAGTTCGATGTTGTCCATAACGTGGCCCTGGGCCACGAAGAGATCGAGTCGTCCGTCGTTGTCGAAATCAATCCATTTCGCGCCCCAGCCGGAGTGGGACATCGTTGATGCGCCGATGCCGATAGAGTCGGTTACATCGTCAAAGTTGCCCTTCACATTGCGAAATAGCTTGTATTTCTGATTGGCCAGCGCATTCACGAAAACGGAAGGCCAGCCGGTATTTTCGTAATCTCCGAAGTCCGCGCCCATGCCGGCAAACACGTGCCCATTTTGGTCGTACGCCAGGCCCGACAACAGGGCTACTTCAGAGAATGTGCCGTCATGATTGTTGCGAAAGAGTTGCTCTGCCACTGAGTCGTTGGCGACGAAAACGTCGGGCCAGCCGTCGCCGTCAAAATCGTTGATCGCGATGCCCAGTCCCTTGCCCGGAGAGCCCGCGATCCCAGACTTCTTCGAGACGTCGGTGAAGGTGCCATCCCCGTTGTTATGAAAGACGAGATAAGAAATGGCGTTAAATTGGTCGGGATGGCAGTACGCTCGATAACCGGGCTTGTGCTCGCCGCAGAAAACGTTGGAGCTGAAATCCCACTCCACATAGCGCGTGACGATCAGATCGAGCCGGCCATCACGATCGTAGTCGACGAAACACGCGCCCGTACACCATCCGCTCCCGCCCACGCCCGCTTTGGCAGTGACGTCGGTGAAGGTACCGTCGCCGTTGTTGTGATAAAGAGTGTTGCCGCCCAGGTTGGTCACGAGCAAATCAACGTTGCCATCGTTGTCGTAGTCACCGGTGGCCACGCCCATGCCGTACAGCCGTCCTTGCAGCCCCGCACTCTCGGTCACGTCGGTGAACGTGCCATCGCGATTGTTGCGATAAAGGCGGTTCCAGAAGCGGGGGTCGGACTTGTCGGGTGCAGCTCCACGCGGCATCGGGTCCTGGATCCGTGCGCCGTTGACGAAAAAGAGATCGAGCCATCCGTCGTTGTCATAGTCGAACATGGCAACGCCACCGCTCATGGATTCCGGAAGATATTTTTGACTGGTTCGGCTGGCCTCGTGCTTGAATCGAATTCCGGATTTTGCGGTTATGTCTTCGAAGAGCGGCAGAGGCGGACTTTGCGGCAGGGTTCCCGCGAACAACTTGCTCGCCGGAATGGCGGTCAGGGCACCCAATAGAAAACTTCGGCGATTCATTTTGCCAGACAAGTCTAGCGGTTTTCTCCGCGAACCGGAGGCGGAGTATCGCGAGTTAAGGCGGCGTATTTTCTGGCCAGCTCCGCCTCTCCCAACCGCGCGTAAATTTGCTCGAGCAAAGAGTAAAGTTGCAGATCGATAATCACGTGCGCGGGATCTTCGAGGCTGGTGGCTTTCTCGGCGTCAGTTCGCGACTGCTGATAGTTCTTCATCCGCAAATTGAGCTTGGCGCGTTCATACCACACCGCCCGCACCTGAGGGGCAAGCTCAGTAGCGCGATCAAGATGTTGCTTGGCGGCCGGAAGCTGATTCCGTTTCGCAAGAAACCGGCCGTAGTTGTAATCCACAAACCCATCGTAAAAGCGTCCATGTTGATTGAGACTCAGTGCTTTGCGATACGCCTGTTCGGCCGAGTCCAGCTCGCCCAACGGTTCAAGATTCAGTCCCAGATAGTCCCATGCCCGAGCATCGCTGGGATTCAACGCAGTGGCTTTGCGGAAGTATTTCACCGCGGCGACCGAATTCTTCTCGCTGTCGTAGATCTTGCCCAACTGATATTGGGCTTCCGGATCGTTGGAATCGAGCTGGCAGGCCTTCTCCAGCAGTTTCTTGCCCTCCTGTTGCTGGCCTTTCATGGCAAGAATCTGGCCACGCAATGCTAACGCCGCCGGGTCGTTGGGATTCTTGTCCACCGCGGCCGCCGAGAGAGCGTCGGCTTTCGGGTAATCGCGTTGGTCGAGAAAGAGCCGACCAAAGTAGGCGAAGCCTCTTGAGTCCTGCGTTTCCAGGTCCGTGTATTGCACGTAGAAATTGGCGGCTGCCTGCGCATTCCCTTTGGCGGCCTCGATACGGCCCTGGGCCAGCAGAATTTCTGGACATTCCGGATGAGTAGCCACGACCGGCCCGAGCATTGTTTCCGCGCCGCTAACGTCGCCGAGAGTCAGCTTTGTGGAGACATTCGCGAGTTGTTCCTCTGCGCCGGAACAGGGGCCTGCGAAAGCTGGCCACGTGGCGGTAAACGCAAACAAGATGGAGAGAACCGCCGCCCTCATTGGGTCGACTCCTCGGTCACAGTCAGAATCTGATCGGCTTTCACGTTGCGTAGAACCTGCACCGTCCTGCTCGGCCACTTCAGTTCGATTTCCTTGATGATCGGGTCGGTACCGAGGCCAAAATGCACGCGCGGATCGGACGAACTGGCATAGCTTCCCGCGGTCGTCACGTGGTTGTACTGCACCAGTCCGGTGGTCCCCGTCACTTTGATACGCGTTCCAATTCCGTCGCGATTGCTTTTTACGCCGACAGTCTTGATGAGAATCCAGCGATTGGCGTCCGTAGAAGTGTTGTACAGCAGTTCCGCGGGGCTGCCGATTGCCGAGACGATCACGTCAATTTTGCCGTCATTATTCAGATCGCCGAACGCGCAACCTCGATGTGCCGCGCGAATCTGCATGCCGGCTCCCGCATCTGCGCTCACATCCGTGAAGGTTCCATTGTGAAGATTTCGGAACACAGCATTGGGCTGCCGGTAATGCTGCTGCGGATCAATGTCGGCATTCTCGCTGACGTGAGAATTCGCGCTGAACAGGTCCTTGTATCCGTCGTTGTCAAAGTCGTAAATGCCTGCGCCCCAACCGCTCATCTTGACGCTGCGAAAACCGATGCCTGCCACGTAGGTGTCAGCGCTAAAAAAGCCATTCCCCTCGTTGCGGAAGAGTGGGAAGGTCTCGCCCCCAAGCGCGGTCACGAACAAGCTTGGTTTACCGTCATTGTTCCAGTCGCGAAAGTCGACGCCCATGCTGGACACCGGCACGCCATTTTCCGTATAGGCGACGAAGGACTCGACCCCTACCTCGTCGAATCCGTGGCCTGCGCGATTCTTGAACAGGAAATTCCGGTCGTTGTCGTTAGCGACGAAAATGTCCATCCATCCGTCGCCGTCGTAGTCGGCGATCGCCACGCCCATCCCTTTACCGATGTACTTCGAAATGCCCGTCGCGTCGGAGACGTCGGTAAAGGTACCGTCGCCATTGTTGTGGTAGAGGATGTTTGGTTCTCCCTTGTAGAGCGTGGGCGAACAGGAGATGCGTTTGCCAGGCGCGCCGCAAACCCGGGAGGTCGCAAAGGACCAGTCCAGATAATTGCTTACGAAGAGATCGAGTTTGCCGTCATTATCGTAGTCCACCCACGCCGCCGATACGCCCCACAACTTTTTGCCGGTGGTGGAGAGCCCGGCAACCCCGGCTTTTGCGGTTACATCTGTAAAGGTGCCGTCGCCATTATTGTGATAGAGGATGTTGCGGTTGAAGCCAGTCACGTAGAGATCAGTCCGGCCGTCATTGTCATAGTCGGCGGCGGCCACGCCAATGCTGTAGCCCTCGCCGCGGACGCCGGCGCGGTCGCTCACATCGGTGAAGGTTCCGTCGTGATTGTTGTGATAGAGGCGGTTGTAATAACGGGAACCGTCCTTCACCATTCCGGGAAGGCTCGCTCCATTGGTGAAGAAGATGTCGAGATAGCCGTCGTTGTCGTAGTCCAGCAGGGCGACTCCGCCGGGGATACCGTCGAGCATCGGTTTATCAGGGAGTGTGCCGTTGTCCAAAACAAACGTGACGCCCGACTGCTTCTGCCGGTTCTCGAATCGAATGTGCGAGGGTTCTGCCCCCCGAACATCCAAGCGACTGACCGCTAGTGCCAGCGCCAGTGTGACTACCAGGATAGGGAAAATCCTCTCGCAGCAACCATTCATTGTGGCCGCCCTGCTGCCTGGGCCCGAGCCAACATCTGGCGCATGAAGGAATCTTCGGGGAAACGCTTCACGTAGTCTTCCATCTCCGTCTTTGCATTCGCGTAGTCTTTCAATTGAATCAGCTGAACGATCAGCGTCTTTCTTAGCGTGGCATTGAACGGATCAAGTTCACTTGCTTTGCGCAAAACCGCGACCGCCTCGACGTCGCGGCCCAGCTTCACCAGAGCATCGGAAAGATCAGTGTACAAGATGGTCTTCGGCGTGCCCGTGTCGAGGGCGCGTTGCAGATGGGCAACTGCTTCCTGGAATCTTCCCGCATGCAGTTCGCGGTTACCGATGGCAGCCTGCACCAGAGGACTATCAGGAGCTGCGTGCTCCAACTCATCGAGAACCGCAAGGTAGCGATTCATGTATTCCGGGTGCTTCTCCACTAATTCGCCGTACGCTTGCAAGAGCGTCAGAGCAGGCGGAGGCACTCCCTTTCTTCCTGGCGCCGGATCCAGGTGAATCAAATCTGGTAACGCGGTTGTCGTCTGCTGAAACGCGATGTCGGGGAAGGGTTCGTCGGGGCGGACCAGGATGCGGTGATTCGTGATGCTGGAGTGCGAGATCTCCTGCACATCTCTTTTCTTCATGTGGCACTCCGCGCAATCATCCGGCGGTTGCTGGTGTTCCCGCAACTGCAGAGGCAGCGTGCAGCTTTTTTCGGTATGGCAGGCGAGGCATTTTTTCCTGAAATATTCCGGCGCCTCGGCACGCGTAGGTTCGACGTGAGGATCGTGGCAGCTAATGCAACTTAGACGTTCGCCACTCGCTCGATAGCACTTGCTCAGCGTCATCGAGTAGTGGTGCTCAAGCAAGTCGGCCTGCGGCGGCGACTCGCGCTTGGGAGGGACCATCAAGATCGACATGGTGTCGTCGAGCGGACTCCCTGGCCGGAAGTCACGGTAGTCTTTTCCGGGTTTCAGAATCCGCACATCCCCGGTTTGGTGGCAAGACATGCAGATGTTGTCGGCTAGTGCCGGTGCGAGAAATGCGGGGTTGACGATAGAGGAGTCGTGTCCCGGGTAAGTATCCGACCCCATCTTCGCGGCGATCACATGCGACAGACCGGGGCCATGACAGTTCTCGCAACCGATCGCCGGTTCGGAGAAGGGTGGATCGTTGAAGCGGCCATTGCCGTCTGGAATCGCGTTCGGACGGCCACTGTGGCAAGCAATGCAGGCGGGCAATATCGGGCGGTTAAAGCCGTAGTTTCCGAACTCGTATCCGGGCGATAACTCCCAACGCCCGGCCTTGGAATAGAAAGAAAGCGGAGCCTGGAATATGTAATCGCTTCGCTGGACTAGTCCGCCAAAGCCGTTTTCCCCGGCTCCGACGATCCAGGCCAATTCGTGAGTATCGCGGAAAACCTCTTGCCCATCAGAGCCAGATTGGAACTCACTTTGATAGAGCTTTCCGTCCCGGGCATATACCTCAAACCGTACTGAATTTTTCTTGTCTTCCACAGAGCCGGAGGGCCGCTGCGCTTTCAGCCACTCGGGTGAGACCTGCGTCACCGAGCGTCCCATGCCCGTCCGCAGATACGTTCGATAGATTTCCTTGTGGCACGCGGCGCACGCCTGGGAACCGACATAATCACCCGCGAAAGACTTGGGTTGCCGCGTGGGAAAAGAATCGTGAGTGGACTGCGCCTGGATCGATACAACCGCCCCGACGAAAACTGTGGTGAGCGCGATCACGGACAGAAGTAGCTGACACCTGTCTTGGCGATTACCCATTCACTATCCGTTTCCGGCTCCTGCGTACTTTCTGCAAAATATGCTCTCCAGTCAAGCTGTGAACAAGGGCCGTGGAGACCGCATCAGGGGACCGTTCAGTAGCGCATTGCGCGCCAACGAGCTATCGCCGAAGAGAGCTTGCCCGTGAGTTTTCTCACGGGAATGAGCGCTCAAACGGTGCTGGGTGGGACGCTCGGGGAGCTTCGGACGGAGCTTAAGTTAAGGGTTAAGTTAACGGTGTCAATTTTTCTTGACAAGCGATAGTGTTTTTATACTAAAATCCCCCCGCTTCTGAAAGTGCTGGGGTGTACTTTCATGAAAACCTTGCGATTACTGCCGGAGGACAAGTCCATGACTGATTTGCAGAGGCGGGGATGGTGGGTCAGCACGGCGTTGTGTTTGACAAGTATCCTGATGCTTGCGGCAGCACCTGCGCTCGCCCAGCTTTCAAGCGCTTCTCTCACCGGCGTGGTGCATGATGCCACCGGAGCCGTGGTGGCCAACGCCAGCGTGGTCCTGCGCAACGTGGACACGGGAATCGACTTCCCGACCGCCAGCAACGAGACTGGGAACTACCGCTTCACGAACATCACTCCGGGCCGCTACACACTGAAGATTTCCGCGCCGAGTTTCACGACCAAGCAAGTGGCCGAATTCACGCTGGCCGTGAACCAGACCGCGACCATCGATGTCTCGCTGGGGCCCGGCTCTACGACGGAAGTGGTAAACGTGGAAGCCACCACCGAGCAACTCCAGGCTTCGACTGCGGAATTGGGCACGGTCATTGCCACCAAACAGGTGAACGACCTTCCGCTTAATGGGCGCAACTTCACGCAGTTGTTGTCTCTCACGCCCGGCGTGTCGCCAATCAGCGTGGGACAAAACGCGATGGGTGGACGCACCGGCGGCTTCGCGGCTCCCATTGCTGAGGGCGCGGCGTTCTCGTTCCCTTCCATTAACGGTGCGACCAACCGCAGCAACTATTTCCTGACTGACGGCATGAATAACTTCGCGGCGTTTCTCAGCACCTACGCCGTGCCTCCGATCATCGACGCGATTCAGGAGTTCAAAGTTGTTTCCCACACGGACTCTTCCGAGTTTGGCTCGGTGCTTGGCGGGGTCGTGAACGTGGTGACCAAGTCCGGCACAGACCGGTTCCACGGTGCAGCATGGGAGTACATTCGCAACGACGCCTTCGATTCCCGGGCCCATTTTCTGGGGGCGGACCAGAAGAAGCCGGCGTTTCGCCAGAACCAGTTCGGCGGTTCGATCGGCGGGCCGGTCGCCCTTCCCAGCCTGAAGAGAAATACCTTCTTTTACTTTGCCTATCAGGGCTTCCGCTACTCGCAGCCGATCAGCGCTAACATCCTGGTCCCGACTGCGACGCAGTTGGGTGGCGATTTCAGCGGATTGTGCACCGCCGGGTTCACAGCCGGGGTTTGCAACGATCCCACACAGCAGATCTATAACCCCTTCACTACGACTGCTTCGGGGTCCGGCTTCACGCGGCAGCCGTTCGGCAATAACATGATCCCCTCGAACCTGATCGATTCGCGCTTGGTGGGGTTTATTCAATCGGTGTACCCCAAGGCTGGCACCTACAACCCGGCCACGAACAGCAATGCGGTCGACAACGATCCGAATACGCAGCATCAGAACGAGTACAACGTCAAAATCGACCACTCCTTTGGAGCCAACGACTCGGTCTGGTTCCGCTACAGCCGTATCGATAGCACGGTCCTTACGCCGAACGGGAACTTGCCTGGGCTGCTCAAGAACGAGGCCATTCCCGGTCGCAACCTTGGAGGCAACTGGGTCCACGTGTTCAGTCCGACTCTGCAGTTGCAGGCGTTGTACTCTTACACCAAAGTCTCAGATAACGGTGTTACCAAGTTTAAGGGGCTCGATGCGGCAACCATCGACCAGGCAGCCGGTTTCTCGCCTGATTTTGCCAGTAACTTCTCAGGCACCAGTGGCTGGCTGATCCCCTCCCTGGGGTTGGGCAATGGTTTCGTGAACGGCGGCGAAATCATCCAGAACACGCCTCAAGCCACGGATAATCATCAGTTCTCCGTTACCCTGACCAAAGTCAAAGGAAGTCACACCTTTGGCTTGGGAGCGAACTTCATCAGCAGCGTGTTCTCCAGCCCGATTTCCTATGACCAGCTTGGATTCTCCACCGTTCAGACCAATGACACCAACGGCCATGGCGGATTCAGTTTGGCGTCGTACCTGCTGGGCGTTGTCGACAACGCCAACCGGCGCGACGTG
Source organism: uncultured Acidobacteriaceae bacterium (assembly GCA_964641665.1). Lineage (GTDB taxonomy): Bacteria > Acidobacteriota > Terriglobia > Terriglobales > Acidobacteriaceae > Gp1-AA133. The sequence goes on along the minus strand of CAZXKO010000111.1, from coordinate 1,853 downwards.
AACGAGAAGACCCGTCCCGGCGGGCTGTTCAGCGGATTCTTCCAGGATTCCTGGAAGGTGAACTCCAAGCTGACGGTCAACTATGGAGTCCGCTACGATCTGACCCTCATCCCGCCCTACGGGACCAAAGATACCTTCGGGCAGCAGGGCGGCATCGAGACCGGCGAGCCTAACTACAGCGACGGCACCTATGTCCTGCAATATCCGCCGCCCCCCTGCAGCGTGCGCGGCATTGCCCCTTGCATTCCCAGCATCATGCTGGACGCTGCAGGGAGCGCGGTGGCTTGCAATCCCGCGACGCAGACGTGCCTGCCCCCGGGCACTTTGCCGCCCCACGTAGTGGTTGACCCGCGCGGCCGCATTTCCCACAACACCTACACCAATATTGGCCCGCACCTCGGTTTCGCCTATCGTCTCGGCGAAAATACGGTGTTGCGCGGAGGAGCTGGAGTGGTCTACGACAACTGGGCCGCGGTCAGCCAGATGTCCCAGAACATCGAAGGCGACTGGCCAGGGATCGGACAGTTGATCGCCACCAGCCTGAACGTTCCCGGCAGCTCTACTGCCACGACCGGTCCGCCAACCGTGGCCGCTCAGAATCCCTTCGCGGGGAGCGGCAGCGCCGGCATCCCTGCGCCGACGCCGTTCAATCCCGCTGGTGTGAACTGGTTCTATGATCCCAACATCAAGAACGCCTACGCGGACCAGTTCAACTTCGGCGTCCAGCACGAGTTGAACTCGACGACCACGATCACCGCCAACTATGTGGGGTCGCTGACCCACCGAGCCAACATCGGCGGCATGTATAACACGGCTTTGACGCCGAGCCCGGCGCCGAATCCGCAATCCCGAGCCCTGTTCCCGTACATGATCGCGGGCTTCTATGACCGCAGCGTGGGTTTCGCCGACTACCACGCATTCCAGCTCGCAGTGAATAAACGGTTCTCGAGCGGCCTAGCCTACCAGGTCGCTTACACGTACTCGAAAGCGCTCGATGAGAATGATGGCTGGTTCGGCGCAGAAGGCAAGAACGTGGCCGATCCTTACAACCCCAGAGCCAGTTTGAGCCCCGCAGGGTACGATCTGCCTCACATTCTCACGGTGAACGCTAATTACGAAATTCCGGTCGGGGCGGGCAAACGCTACTCAACTGGAAACCACGCAGTTGACTACGTAATTGGCAACTGGCAGACCAACGGTATCCTCACAATCCGCTCGGGCCAACGCTACAGCGTCACCGACGGAGAGGATCAGGCCAATACCGGGAATACCGGTTGGGCTGGCTACGAGCAAGCTAACCTGGTGGGTGATCCCAATTCCGGATCGTGTTCGAATGGGGCTCACGTCCATTCTCAGAGTTGCTGGTTTAACAACACCGCATTCAAGAAACCTGCCTTCGGAAGTTTTGGCAACATTCGCCCCGATCCATATCAGGCACAAACCTACTGGAACGTCGACTTTTCGCTTTTCCGCCAGTTCCCGCTGTGGAGCGAGAGGCGGCGCCTCGAGTTCCGTGCCGAGGCCTTCAACCTGTTCAACACCGTGATCTTCGGTACGCCGAACTCGGACATCAACGGAGGTGGGTTTGGCCTTGTCACCAATACGGCCAACTCCAACCGAATTATGCAATTTGGCTTGAAGTTTATTTACTGACCGAATTTATCGACCAACATGCGCCCGTCGCTGAAAAATAGTGGCGGGCGTTTGCTGTTTAGCAGGCTGCGGAAAAATTGACTCGCAGCGTGTTTTTCTTTCTGCTGTTCATCGTGGATGATGTCGAACGGTTTGATTTCCGGTGTTTTTGTGGCCCTTGGTTCTAACTCGATGTTGCTGAAGACATACGTCGGCTCCGA
>CAZXKO010000110.1:0-35201 GCA_964641665.1 uncultured Acidobacteriaceae bacterium | reverse complement strand
AATACCGCAAAGAGCCGAAGTTCGCGCAGGAGGATCAGCCGCCCAAGGAACTCACGCTCTATCCCGGTTACGACTACGCGAAGCAGGACTATGCCTGGGGCATGACGATCGACATGAATTCCTGTGTCGGATGCAACAACTGCATCGTAGCGTGCCAGTCGGAGAACAACATCGCCGTGGTCGGAAAAGAGCAGGTGGTGCGAGGCCGCCATATGCACTGGCTGCGCGTGGACGCCTACTATCAAGGCGATCGCGACAATCCGAAAGCCCACTTCCAACCCGTTCCGTGCATGCAGTGCGAGAACGCGCCGTGCGAACTGGTCTGTCCCGTTGGGGCGACGCTGCACAGCAGCGAAGGCCTGAACGACATGGTCTACAACCGCTGCGTGGGCACGCGCTACTGCTCGAACAACTGTCCGTACAAGGTGCGCCGCTTCAACTTCCTGCTGTTCCAGGACTGGGACACTCCGCAATACAAGATGATGCGCAATCCGGATGTCAGCGTGCGCAGCCGCGGCGTGATGGAGAAGTGCACCTATTGCGTGCAGCGCATCAACGAACGCCGGATCGACGCGGAGCGCGAAGACCGCAAGATCAACGACAGCCAGCACGAGGGCGAGCTGCAGACGGCTTGCCAACAATCGTGCCCGGCGGGCGCGATCATATTCGGAAACATCAACGACCCGAACAGCCGGGTTTCGAAATTGAAGGTGCAGGATCGCAACTACGCGTTGCTGGCAGACCTGAATACGCGGCCCCGCACCACGTACCTGGCCGAGATTCACAATCCGAACCCCGAACTGGAAGCGAAAGCGGAGCGCAGTTAAATCATGGCAGATCGAATGGAAGACGTCGTGGTCGAGAACCGCAAGGCCCCGGTCATCGAACCGGGGTACACCTTCGGAACGGTCACCGACAAAATCAGCTCGATCGTGCTGAACCGGCCCACATCGACCGGATGGTTCGTCGGCTTCGGCGTCGGGTTCATGATCACGATGATGATGCTCTTCGCTATCGGGTACCTAGTGGTAAAGGGCACCGGCATCTGGGGCATCAACATCCCGATCGGGTGGGGCTTCGCGATCGTCAACTTCGTGTGGTGGATCGGCATCGGCCACGCGGGCACGCTGATCTCGGCCATCTTGTTGCTGCTGCGGCAATCGTGGCGCAACTCGATCAACCGGTTCGCCGAAGCCATGACGCTGTTCGCCGTAGCTGCCGCCGGCATTTTCCCGTTGATCCACACTGGCCGGCCGTGGCTCGCGTACTGGCTGTTTCCTTACCCGAACACCATGAACTACTGGCCGCAGTTCCGCAGTCCGCTGCTCTGGGACGTATTCGCGGTCTCGACCTATTTCACGATTTCGCTGCTCTTCTGGTTTATCGGACTCGTGCCCGACCTGGCGACCCTGCGGGATCGCGCCACGAATCGCGCAGCACAGATCATCTACGGCATGCTGGCTCTGGGCTGGCGAGGCTCGGCGCGGCACTGGCACAGGTATGAATCGGCGTACCTGCTTCTGGCGGGCTTGGCGACGCCGCTGGTGCTCTCGGTGCACACGGTGGTCAGCTTTGACTTTGCGATTTCCATTGTGCCCGGCTGGCACACAACCATTTTCCCGCCCTACTTCGTCGCGGGGGCCATCTACTCCGGATTCGCCATGGTCCTGATGCTGGCGATTCCGATCCGCAAGCTTTACGGGCTGGAAGATTTCATCACCGATCGCCACCTGCAGAACTCTGCCAAAGTCATGCTCGCGACGGGCTGGATCGTCGCTTACGGGTATGGCATCGAGGTGTTCATGGGCTGGTACAGCGGCAATCGCTACGATGGCTTCACGTTGTGGAACCGGCTGCATGGTCCTTACGCGTTTTTCTACTTCAGTCTGTTAGCCTGCAACATTTTCATCCCGCAGTTACTCTGGATTCGAAAACTCCGCACCAGCACAGTCGGACTCTTCCTCATCTCGATGGTGATCTTAGTGGGTATGTGGCTGGAACGCTTCGTCATCGTGGTGATGAGCCTGCACCGTGACTTCCTCAATTCCTCCTGGGGCATGTATTACCCCACGCGCTGGGACTGGATGACCTACATCGGAACGATCGGCATGTTCTTGACCGCGATGTTCCTGTTCGTGCGCATTCTGCCCATGATCTCGATCTTCGAGATGCGCACGCTCTTGCCGGAAGCGGAGGTGAAGGCAGAATGAAGAGAACTCCCATCTACGGCATGATGGCCGAGTTCGATTCGGCCACCGACCTGGTTGGGGCGGCGCGGAAGACGCATGCGGCGGGATACAAGAAGGTCGATGCGTACAGTCCGTTCCCAATTGAGGATCTCGCTGAAGCCATTCACTGCAGCAACTATGTGCCCCTGGTCACCTTGATTGGCGCGCTGATCGGCGGAGCTTCGGGCTACTTCATGCAGTACTGGATGATGGCGATCAGCTACCCGATCAACGTCGGCGGACGTCCTTACAACTCCTGGCCGGCGTTCATTGTGATTACGTTCGAGATGGCGATTCTGTTCGGCGGCATCTCGGCGGTGTTCGGCATGCTCGCGCTGAACGGTCTGCCCATGCCGTATCACCCGGTGTTCAATGTGCCACGCTTCGCGATGGCGACCAAGGACCGCTTCTTCCTGATCATTTTCTCGAGCGATTCCAAGTACAGTCCTGCCGGCGTACGGCAATTTCTGGAAAGCCTGGGGCCTCGCTCCATCTCGGAGGTGCCCAGCTGATGCCGCATCTCCGCAAGCTTGTTCCTATGGCGTTGGTGGTTGCGCTGGCAGGCTGCCGTCTCGACATGCACGTGCAGCCGCGGCAGAATCCGCTGGCCAAGAGCGACTTCTTCCCCGATCAGCGATCGGCGCGCTTGCCGGTAGAAGGCACGGTCGCGCAGAACCAGTTGCACGAAGACACTTATTTCTATACCGGCAAGATCGGGAACAATCCCGGCGACGCGATGCCCTTTTCCGTGACCCGGGAAGTGCTGGAGCGAGGGCGAGAACGCTACAACATTTATTGCGCGCCTTGCCATTCGCGGGTGGGCGACGGCAATGGCTTCATCCCGACGCGCGGATTCGCGCGCAAGCCGCCGTCTTATCACATTGAGCGCCTCCAGAAAGCGCCGGTGGGCTACGTCTATGGGGTGATCACCGAGGGCTTCGGCATCATGCAGGACTATTCGGCGCAGATCACGCCTCACGACCGTTGGTGCATCGTAGCCTACGTCCGTGCGCTGCAGCTGAGCCAGCACGCGACGGTGGCCGATGCTCAGGGCCATGCGATTCCGTCTCCGGCCCCAACGTTTATGGAGCCGGGAACTGGTGCGACCCTGCCGCGTATGAAGCCGGCAACCACGAGCGCAGTAACCGAGGAGTCCAAATGAGCACCGCGCACTTGACCAACCTGGACCTCTCGGCCCCGCAGGCGATCAAGACGATCGGGCGCCGCTCGCTGGTCATCGGTGCTGCTGCATCGGCGATTGCGCTGGTCCTCGCGTTCAGGGACCCGGTTGTCTTCTTCCGCGGCTATCTGCTTTCCTTCATGGATTGGCTGGGAATATGCCTGGGCTCGATGGCGATCCTGATGGTCCGCCACTTGACTGGTGGTGGTTGGGGCATGGTGATTCGGCGCGTGCTGGGCGCGTCCATGCGCACGCTGCCAATGTTGGCTGCCCTCTTCCTGCCGCTGGCGTTCCTGGGAGTCCCTCGCCTCTATCCGTGGGCGATGCCACCCGAGGCCATCCAGAATCCTACGATTCGCGAGCATCTCGCCAAAAACAAATTCGTTACCACCGGCTACCTTAACTCGCACGGATTCTTCTGGCGCGGAGTTCTCTATTTTGTCATTTGGGGCCTGATTGTTTTCCTGCTCAGCAAATGGTCCGCGGAGCAAAACAAGCCTCCGGTCCGAGACAACAGCAATCGCTTCAAGGCGGTGAGCGGACCGGGTCTGATCATCTTTGCGTTCACGATTTCCTTTGCTGCCATCGACTGGGTTATGTCGCTCGACCCAAGCTGGATCTCGACTATCTACGGCCTGCTATTCGTAGCGGGCGAGTTGCTGGCGGGACTCTGCTTCGCAGTAGTCGTCGAGCGAATTCTCTTCAAGTACAAGCCAATGTCGCTGCTCCTCCGGGCTGATTTTGTTCACGACCACGGCAAGTTCATGCTCACCTTCATCATGCTGTGGGCGTATTTCTCATTCTCGCAGTGGCTGATCATCTGGGCCGGCAACCTGCCGGAGGAGATCACCTGGTACATCCGTCGGCTGAATGGTGGATGGGGCTACGTCGGCCTCTTCCTGGTGTTGTTTCACTTCGCGGTGCCATTCGTGATTCTGCTGTCGCGGTCGTTCAAGCGCGACGTGACTCGGTTGGTGTACCTGGCAGTGTGGCTGCTGTTCATGCGCTACGTGGACCTGTTCTGGATAATCGAGCCGAATTTCTCGGCGACCTTCAGGGTAACCTGGGCGGACGTGGTGATTCCCTTCGCGATGGGCGGCTTGTGGCTGGCGTATTTCTGTTACAACCTGACTTCTCTGCCTCTGCTGCCCGCCTACGACGTCTACGCGAAGCAAGTTCTGGAGCCGGAGCATGAGCATGCCTGACGAACAGCTCAAGGATCAGCATTCGACGCGACAAGACGGCTTCGAACACGAAGACATGAGCCCGGCGGGGGTGTTCTATTTCATGGTCGGGCTGGCGGTGGTCGCCATCCTGATCCACTTCATCGTGACCGGGATGTACCGCTATCTCGACAGCTACGACGCCAAGCACCAGGCGCCGATGAATGCGATGGCCGTGAAGAGCGGAGTCGATCCGAGGACGATGACGTTCCACGAGGCGGAGGGCCAAATGCAGAAGACCTTCCCGCAACCGGTGCTCGAAGATAACGAGCGGCACCAGTTCGGGGCGCTGGTGGAAAAACAGGACGAAGTTCTCGCAAGCTACGACTGGGTCGATCAGAAGAACGGGGTCGTACGGATTCCGATCGACAAAGCCATGGACCTGCTGGCGCAGCGCGGACTGCCGGTGCGGACGGCGGGCGCGGCCTCAGCAACGGCGTCGGAAAAAAATAAGCCCACAAAAGCGCCGAAGAAAGCAGCCGGGAATTGAACGCTCCTGGTTTTAAGGACGTTAGGGCGTAAAACATGAGGAAATCGCAGTGCGCAGTATGAAGCAACTCGGCAGTTCGATCCTGTGGTGCGCGATGGCAGCCGGACTCACAGTGCCTCCCGCCTTCGGGCAGGGGATGACAAACGGCATCTTGTCGCCGCCCGCGAACGTGCGTCCGCCTGGGCTGAAGAACGTCGGCATCCAGCAGAACCTGAATCAGCAGATTCCGGCAAACCTGATGTTCACCGACGATCTGGGTAGAACCGTGCGGCTGGGAGATTACTTCGGCAAAAGGCCGATGATCCTGAACCTTGTGTATTACAACTGCCCAATGTTGTGCGGCGAGGTACTGAGCGGGCTGGAAAATTCGCTGCGCATGATGAAGTTCGATGTGGGTAAAGAATTCGATGTGCTGACCGTGAGCTTCGATCCCAGGGAAACTCCGGAGATGGCGGCCGCGAAGAAGGGCGAATTTCTGAAGCGCTACAAGCGGGCGGGCGCGGAAGAGGGATGGCACTTCCTGGTCGGCAAGCAGGATGCGATCGATGCCCTGACCAAGGCTGCAGGGTTTCAGTACGAGTACGACGAGCAAACCAAGCAGTTCGCGCACGCCAGCGCGATCATGATCCTGACGCCCGACGGGAAGATTGCCCAGTACTACTACGGCATTGAGTATCCGCCGAAAGACTTGCGGCTCGGACTGGTGGACGCGGGGCAGGGGAAGATCGGCAACGTCGTCGACCAGTTACTGCTGTACTGCTACCACTACGATCCAGAGAGAGGGAAATACAGCGCGATCGTGATGCGGATCGTGCGGTTGGCTGGCGTCGCGACCATGTTGTTTCTCGGCATTCTGATTTTTTGGCTGGTGCGCAGCAGTCCGGCGCAGGGACTTCAAGGAGCACAACGGGTCCGGTAATTATGCTTGAGAACATCCCATTCTGGCCGACGAGGGCCTCGACCACCGCGAACAACGTGGACGCCCTTTTCATCTTCCTGGTCGTGGTGTCGGGCTTAATGATCATGCTGATCTTCACCATGGTCATTTACTTCGCGGTGCGCTATCGCCGGCAGGCGGGACGGCCGGCGGAGCAGATCGCCGGCTCGCACGCGCTGGAAGTTACCTGGTCGATCATCCCCTTCTGCCTGTTCATGGTGTTCTTTGGGTGGGGCGCGCTCATCTTTTTCAAGGAGCGAATGCCCCCTCGGAACTCGGCCGAGGTTTACATCGTCGCCAAGCAGTGGATGTGGAAGTTCGAGCACATGGAAGGGCAGCGCGAGATCAACGAACTGCACGTGCCCGTGGGCCGCGACGTGAAAGTAATCATGACCTCGCAGGACGTGATCCACAGCTTCTTCGTGCCGGCATTCCGCATCAAGCAGGACGTGCTCCCCGGCCGCTACACCGTGGCGTGGTTTCACGCCACCAGGCCGGGCACCTACCACCTGTTCTGCGCAGAGTACTGCGGCACGATGCATTCGGGCATGATCGGCTGGGTCACGGTGATGGAACCCAAAGACTACGCGGCCTGGATGGGCGGCGGAGGCAACCAGCCTCTGGCCGTAACCGGAGAAAAGCTGTTCACCGAGCTCGGCTGCGCGACATGTCATCGTAGCGATACGCAGGGCCGCGGCCCGAACCTCGTGGGCGTGTACGGCAAGCCGGTAATGCTGGAGGACGGCCGCACCCTGATCGCCGACGAGAACTACATTCGTGAGTCGATTGTCGATCCGGGGGCAAAGATCGTGAAGGGCTTCAAGCCCGTGATGCCTACGTTTCAAGGACAGATCAGTGATGAGCAGTTAAATGCGCTGGTGGCGTACGTGAAGTCCTTGGGCCAGCCGCAAACGAGTCAGACGGGCGGCAAAAGCTTGGCCGCGGTGACTCCATAACCGTAACGGAATCGGTGACGAGAATGGCTACCGCTGTAGTTGAAACCGGCGAACGCGAAACATATCTGAATCGAGAGTACGGCATTAAGTCGTGGCTCCTGACAGTGGACCACAAGCGCATCGCGCTGCTGTACCTGATGGGAATTACCTTTTTCTTTTTCATCGGGGGATTCTTTGCGTTGCTGATCCGACTGGAGCTGTTGACTCCAGCGGGCGACCTGGTGCAGGCGGACACCTACAACAAGCTCTTCACCATGCACGGACAGGTCATGGTTTTCTTCTTCCTGATTCCCGCCGTACCCGCTGTCCTGGGCAATTTCCTCATCCCGATCATGATTGGCGCGAAGGACCTGGCCTTCCCGCGCATCAACCTGCTTAGCTGGTACCTGTACATGATCGGCGGCGTGCTGATGCTCTACACCATCATCAATGGCGGTGTGGACACCGGCTGGACCTTCTACACACCGTTGAGCACGGAGTTCTTGAATACCCATGTGATCACCGCCGGACTCGCGATTTTCGTGGCCGGTTTTTCCTCCATTCTGACCGGACTGAACTTTGTCGTAACCACTCACCGCATGCGGGCGCCAGGCATGACCTGGAATCGTTTGCCGCTATTCGTGTGGGCGCACTACGCCACCAGCATCATTCAATTGCTGGGAACACCCGTGCTGGCCATCACGCTGGTGCTCGTTGTATGCGAACGCCTGTTTCACCTGGGAGTATTTAACCCGGCGCTGGGCGGAGATCCGCTCCTGTTCCAGCACTTGTTCTGGTTCTATTCGCATCCCGCGGTTTACATCATGATTCTGCCCGGCATGGGGATCGTGAGCGAAATTGTCTGCTGCTTCAGCCGCAAGCGCGTGTTCGGATATCAAGCAATGGCCTTGGCGTTGCTGGGCATCGCGGTGGTGGGCTTCCTGGTCTGGGCGCATCATATGTTCGTAGCCGGGATCTCGCTCTACGCAGCGCTGATCTTTTCCCTGCTGAGCTACTTCGTCGCCGTGCCTTCCGCGATCAAGGTCTTTAACTGGACCGCAACCATGTACAAGGGGTCAATCACTTATCAGACTCCGATGCTCTACGCATTTGGCTTCATCGGGCTGTTCACCATGGGCGGTCTAACCGGGCTGTTTCTTGCTTCGCTCGGTGTCGACGTCCACGTTACCGACACGTACTTTGTGGTGGCCCATTTCCACTACATTATGGTCGGCGGCATGGTGATGGCCTACCTTGGCGGCATGCATTTCTGGTGGCCAAAAATTTCCGGACGCATGTACCCGGAGGGCTGGGGACGGCTGGCTGCCCTGCTGGTGTTCGTCGGATTCAATCTCACGTTTTTCCCGCAGTTCATTCTGGGCTACATGGGGATGCCGCGCCGGTACTGGGACTATTCGAAAGCACCTGAGTTCCAGATCCTGAATGTGCTTTCTACAGCGGGAGCTACCATTTTGGCGATCGGATACTTGCTGCCGATGATCTATTTCTTGTGGTCCATGCGCTACGGCAAGCCCGCGCCTGACAACCCGTGGAACGCGGCGGGTCTGGAGTGGACCATCCCTTCCCCGCCGTCGACGTTCAACTTCGACGAGCAGCCGGTTGTGACCTGGGAAGCCTACAACTACGACGAGATCAAGGAGGAGGTCCCGGTTGCCCAATAGTCCAGTGGCCACGGCGAACCACGAAGTTCACGACAACCCGGCCCTGCTGCATCACTTCGCCACTGAGCAACAGCAGAAGAATGCCGCCAGCCTCGGCATGTGGATCTTCCTGGCTACCGAGATCATGTTCTTCGGCGGCATGTTCTGCGCCTACCTGGTGTATCGCTACAAATACTTCGGCGATTTTGGGTCAGCGAGCCAGCAGTTGAGCATCAAGCTGGGCGCGATTAACACCGCTGTGCTGATCTGCTCCAGCCTCACCGTTGTGCTCGCCGTACGCGCTGCGCAACTGGGCAAGCGGACGCTCCTAGTGTTCTGGTTGCTCGCGACCATCGTGTTGGGGCTGGTCTTCCTGGGGATCAAGGCCGATGAGTATGCGGAAAAATTCGAAAAGCATCACGTACCCGGACCCAGTTTCCACTATCGCGAACTCCTGCCCGGGCAGGCTGGCCTGCCGCCCGCTGACCGGCGCTACGCGAACCCGAGCCATGCCGAGATGTACTTCTCGCTGTACTTCGCGATGACCGGCATGCATGCCCTGCACATGATCATTGGCGTCGGCCTGTTCAGCTTCCTGACCCACTTTGCCTGGCGCGGGAAATACACTCCTAGCTACTACACGCCCATCGAAAATGCAGGCTTGTACTGGCACTTTGTCGACATTGTCTGGATTTTTCTGTTCCCGTTGCTGTACCTGATCGACCGCCTCAGGTGAAAGAAGCTATGTCGGATCACAACTCGTCATCGGAACACATCTCGTCGATCGGCTCTTCGGTTGCGATCTGGTTGGCCCTGCTGGTGGGCACGGCGCTCACGGTGAGCGCGGCCTACGTGGATCTGGGCCCTTTCAACATCGTGGTTGCGCTTGCCATCGCCAGCATCAAGGCCACGCTGGTGGTGCTGTTCTTCATGCACGTCAAGTACACCCACGAGAAGCTGACCAAGCTGGTCATCGCGACCGCCATCTTCTTCTTCATGATCCTGCTCGCGCTGAGTATGGCGGACTATGGTACTCGGTTGTGGACTTAGGCTGGGGAAGCGCTTAACCGCAAAGTTCGCGAAAAAGACCCGCAAAGTTCGCTAAGAAAAACGTACCGACAGGGATGTTCTGCGCGCCCTTGCGCATCACGCTGCTTTCCCTGAAGATGAGTTGAGATGCCGCCGTCTGACCCACTCCCAATTCTCTCTCCAGGCAAGGCCAATGCCTTCGCGGAGCGCGCGCAAGCCGCGAAGACCGTGCGACCGGATGCAGGCGAGCTCGAACGTGCGCTGCGCGATCGGATCCATGGCGAGGTTCGCTTCGACCCTTCCAGTCGCGCCCTCTACGCCACCGACGGGTCCAGCTATCGCCAGGTGCCGATCGGCGTGGTGATTCCGCGCAACAACGACGACGTCATCGCTAGCATCGCGACCTGTCGCGAATACGGCGCGCCAGTTCTTCCTCGGGGCCAGGGCACTTCGCTGGCTGGGCAATGCTGCAACACCGCGGTGGTCCTCGACTTCACCAAGTACATGGCGGAGATTCTGGAGATCGATCCCATCCGCAAGCGGGCGCGCGTGCAGCCGGGCGTCATTCTCGACCATCTGCGCAATGCGGCTGAGAAGCATCGGCTCACCTTCGGGCCCGACCCCGCCACCCACGACCGTTGCACGCTCGGCGGCATGATCGGCAACAACTCCTGCGGGGTGCACTCGGTGATGGCTGGCAAGACCGACGACAACATCGAGGCTCTGGAGATCCTCACTTACGACGGACTTCGCCTCAAAGTCGGAACCACCAGCAAGGAGGAGCTTGCACAGATCATCCGCGAGGGTGGTCGGCGTGGCGAAATCTACTCCAAGCTCAAAACCATCGCCGATACCTATGGAGATTTGGTCCGGCAACGGTATCCCGACATTCCGCGACGGGTCTCCGGCTACAACCTGAACTACCTGCTTCCGGAGAATGGCTTTCACGTTGCCCGGGCATTGGTGGGTACGGAAGGGACGTGCGTCACGGTGCTCGAGGCGACCTGCCGGCTGGTCGAAAGCCCTCCCGAACGCGTGCTCTTGGTGGTTGCTTATCCTGACATCTACGAGGCGGCGGACCACGTTCCCGAAATCATGGCGCACAAGCCGATTGGCCTCGAGGGGGTGGACGGTCTGCTGGTGGAATACACGCGCCGCCGGGGCATCAACGCCGAGGGGCTCGCACTGCTGCCCCCAGGAGGCGGCTGGTTGCTCGTCGAATTCGGAGCGCAAACGCAAGAGGACGCCCAAGCGCAGGCGCAGCGACTGATGGACGCTCTCAGCCGACCAGCAACCGCCCCCAACATGCGTCTCTGCACCAAGGTCGAAAGCAAGCACATCTGGACCGTCCGCGAGTCTGCGCTGGGAGTGATCTCCCACGTGCCAAACGAACCGCTGAGTTGGGAAGGTTGGGAAGACTCGGCAGTCTCTCCGCAGAACCTCGGCAACTACCTGCGCGAGCTCCGGCGGTTAATGGAAAGCTTCGGCTACTACGGAACACTCTATGGCCACTTCGGCCACGCCTGCGTGCACACGCGCATCAACTTCGATTACCAGACCGAAGAGGGTATCGCTCAATTCCGCCGGTTCATGAACGAGGCGGCTGACTTGGTCGTTGGTTACGGGGGGTCGCTCTCGGGTGAGCATGGCGACGGTCAGGCCCGCGCCGAACTCTATCCCAAGATGTTCGGCCCTGAACTGGTCCAGGCCTTCAACGAGTTCAAGGCTGCTTGGGACCCGGACTGGAAGATGAATCCCGGCAAGGTCGTCGAGCCGTACCGCATGGACGAGAACCTGCGGCAGGGAGCGGACTACCATCCCTGGGAGCCGCACACGCATTTCCGATTCCCCCAGGACCACGGCAGCCTGGCCCACGCCACCCTGCGCTGTGTCGGCGTCGGGAAGTGCCGCCACTACGAAGGGGGAGTGATGTGTCCCAGCTTCCGCGTCACCCGCGAGGAGGAACACTCGACCCGGGGACGCGCCCACCTGCTGTGGGAGATGGCCAAGGGTGAAGTGATTCGCGACGGCTGGCGGAGCGAGGAAGTAAAGGAGTCGCTCGACCTTTGCCTCTCCTGCAAAGGCTGCAAGAGTGACTGCCCTGTTTCGGTCGACCTCGCCACCTACAAGGCCGAGTTCCTTTCTCACTACCACGAAGGCCGCGTGCGCCCGCTCAACCACTATGCCTTCGGCAACATCGATTTCTGGGCGCGGCTCGCCTCGAATGCTCCAGGCTTGGTCAACATAACAACGCAGCTTCCTTTCCTACGAGACATCGCGAAGGTTGCTGCCGGAATCCCGAGCCAGCGCTCCATTCCTGCATTCGCGCCCCAGACCTTCAAGAGCTGGTTCCGCCGCCACCAGCCTCGCTATCCCGATGGCCCACTTGTCGTTCTATGGCCCGACACTTTCAACAACTACTTCCTGCCGAACACGGCGAAGGCTGCCGTAGACGTCCTCGAAACCGCCGGGTTCCGCGTTGAACTGCCCGAGGGCAACCTATGCTGCGGGCGTCCGCTCTACGACTTCGGCATGCTCGACCGCGCCGAGGACCTGCTGCTTCGGATCCTAGACGCTCTTGCCCCGGAAATCGAAGCCGGGGTGCCGATCGTCGGCCTCGAGCCCAGTTGTGTAGCGGTGTTTCGCGACGAACTTTGCAATTTGTTCCCGAACGACGAGCGCGCGCGGCGCCTCTCCCGCCAGACCTTCCTGCTGAGTGAGTTTCTCGAAAGCTACCAGGACCTGATCCCTCTGCCGCGGCTGGAGCGACAAGCAATTGTCCACGGCCACTGCCACCACAAGTCCGTCCTGAAGATGAATGCGGAGGAAGCTGTATTGAGCAGGATGGGCCTGGACTGCCAGGCTCCATCGCCCGGCTGCTGCGGGATGGCCGGCTCTTTCGGGTTCGAGGACGACAAGTATGACGTTTCGATGGCAATCGGGGAACTCGAACTCCTGCCCGCCGTCCGCAAGGCTCCACCGGACTGGCTGGTGATCGCCAACGGCTTCAGCTGCCGGGAACAGATCGCCCAGGGAACCGATCGCCAGGCGCTCCACTTGGCTGAAGTGCTCCAGATGGCGATCTACGACGGCCCCCAAGGGCCGGAGGGTTCTTATCCCGAGAAGCACATCGTGCGCCAGCGGGAAGCCGAAACCCGCCGGTCGATGCAACGTAGCGGGCTAGCCATTGCAGGCCTTGCGGCAGGCGCCGCCCTGCTCTGGCAACTCGCCAAAAGACGCTGATTCTAAGGGACTTGTTTACCTATATCCTGCGGCGAACCAGCCCCCCTCGCCACCCGCCCGGCTTTCTGGGACAATAGATGCACAAACCTTCTCGGACGCGGCCAGCTCAGACGTCCGGTCTTCTCCCCGTCCTACTTCGGGGAGCCAGTGACAGCCATGGAACGGGAAACAACCATCTCGGGAGTTGTTACGGAGTCCCTCCAGCCACGGAGTTCGACCGCCGAGGGGTCGGACACGGCCCTGCAAGGTGCGGTTCTGGTTCTGATCCAGTTCGACGTGTCGGAGGAGATCCGGCTCGACGAACTGCGCGAGATCTTCGGTGCCCGCCGGGCCGAAGCTAGCTTCAAGCACCCGGCCCCGGGTTACGTGCAGTACCAGCGCCCTCCGGCGGTCGAGCCCATCGAGCCCTTGGTCCTCGATAGCGGGGAGCGGTTGGACGGGCAGATCAAGTATTACGACTACGGCGTGCTCAGTGTGGTGTTCGAGCTGCCTTTTGCCGGCGACTGGGAGACCCTGGTTCGCCTGTCCGGCCGCTGGGTGTGGGACACCGACTTCACCAGCCTGGCCGCGAGGATCGTCAAGAAGAAGCTGGAGCGGGCCCGACCGGCGCTGATCAAGCCATATGAAGAGTGGCTGCACGAGGACTATTTCATCTTCCACGTGCGTGAAGTGGCCAGCAAACCCCCTGCCAGCGAAATCCTGAAGCTGTACGGCAACCAGATCGCCCAGATCGTGCGAGGCGAAACCGTGCCGCTTTCCGATGGCGAGCGGCAGGAGATTCTGCAAGGCCGGATTTCCTATTATCCGAACGACTTGACGGTCATTGGCTGGAATGCCGCGTTTCTCTATGACAGCAACGCTGGAGCGGAAACCGCGATTCAGCTGCTCGAATACGCCAACTCGCAGCTACTGGAGTTCCGCCACTACGACGAACTGCTGACCCGGGAACTGGAAGGCGTGTACGACTTCCTGGAAAAAGGCGGAACGGGCCTGTGGTCACGCTGGCGCACTGCGCGCGCCGCCACCAAGTTGCATACCGTGCTGCTCGACGTGGACGAACTCACCGAGCACGCCGACAACGCTATCAAGTTTCTGAGCGATATGTTTTCGGCCCGCCTCTACAAGCTGGCCGCCGCCAAGATTGGCGTTCCCGACTATAAAGACTTAGTGCAGCAAAAGCTGAAGACCGCCGAGGAGCTTTACCGCTTCATGGTCGACCAGTTCAACCAGAGCCGCGCTTTCGTGCTGGAGTTGATGGTGGTCATCATCCTGATCATCGAGTTGGTCTGGCTGTTCCGGGGGAAGCCGGGGTTCTAGGCTTTTCGCCCTTCAGAAGAAACTCTTAACCGCAGAGGACGCAGAGGTTTCGCGGAGAGCGCGGAGAAAAAGCCTTTAACCGCAAAGGGCGCAAAGGAATGCTCCGCGTCCTTCGCGGCTTTTCTTTGCGATCTCTGCGGTTTAGGGCTTTCTAAACGCCTCATACGGGATTGCTCGGGGACCCGCGATTTCGTCGTTCTGTATTTGTACCCTTCTCCCTAATCAACAAAAGCCTGTATCCTCACTTGCCGGGGGAACCATGCGCGGTCTCGAAGGCAAGCGCGTCTTAATCACCGGCGGCGCCAGCGGCATCGGTGCTGCCACCGCTGCCCGATTTCTGGAAGAAGGCTCGCAGGTTGTGGTGCTGGACTGCGACGAGAAGGGCCGCGCTGGAATCCAGCGCCAACTTCCCAAGCTTGCCGGGACGGTGACCGCCGATGTCTCCAACCTCGAACAGGTTCAGGCGGCGTTCGCGCAGGCCGTGCAACTTATGGGCGCCGTGGATGTCCTCATCAACAATGCGGGCATCTCGATCCGCCACAACTTTCTCGAAATCACGCCGGATGACTGGGCTCGCGTCCTCGCGGTCAACCTGACCGGTGTCTTCTATGTGGCGCAGACGGCTGCCCGCCACATGTGGGAGCGCGGCGACGGCGTGATCCTGCAGACGGCGTCGACCAACGGCATCATGGGCTATCCCTATTACGCTGACTACAATGCTACCAAGGCCGGAGTGATCGAGTTGACGAAATCCATGGCGCTCGAACTCGCGCCCAAAATTCGCGTGTGTGCCGTCGCGCCCGGATACGTTCTGACGCCGATGCAGCGCACCGAGTATACCGACGCGATGCTCGACGAGGTCAATCGCAAGATCCCGCTTCGCCGCCACGCCAAGCCGGAGGAAATTGCCGCATTATTCGCCTACCTTGCTTCTGACGATGCCGCCTACATCACCGGCCACGTCTACACCTGCGACGGAGCCGAAACCGCGGGGGGATTGGCGAGCCGGTAAGAAGCTTCGGATTGGACCTGAATTGAGCTCTGAAGTCCAGACCGGGATCACTCAGCGGCAGGATGCAATAAGAGTCTCCGCGATAAACGGAAGAATCGAACCACCCGATATAGCGCGAAGAATGGCTCAGGCAGGCTTACCACCCACCAAGCTGCGCTTCGCTTTCCGGCTTCTATTCACGCCCGGCGTGGGGGAGTGGCTTCCGACAGCGCAACAGGCGAGCTGCAGTTCGAGATCCGGCCGTGTAGTGAACCTCGCAGGGCTGAGAGGCTGGTCGGAGGCTGTCGTCGGCGACGAGGCTAAGGAAGACATGAATGCGATTGCAGTGCCGGAGCCCACAGCGCGCCAGATACGGACTCTATAATACAAGCATTCTCCCGAGGGGTCAGTCGGGACAGTTCCACCATGCCTGCAGTCGTCCTCGAATCCGTCAGCAAGGTCTTCCGTCACCGGCCTGCGCTCTTCAACTGGCTGGGCCGCGAGCGAAGTGGAGAAACACTCGCGCT
This sequence comes from uncultured Acidobacteriaceae bacterium, assembly GCA_964641665.1. Lineage (GTDB taxonomy): Bacteria > Acidobacteriota > Terriglobia > Terriglobales > Acidobacteriaceae > Gp1-AA133. The sequence goes on along the minus strand of CAZXKO010000110.1, from coordinate 19,440 downwards.
CGACCGAGTCTCCATCGAAGTTCCGAGCGGCAGCGTGCTGGTGCTGCTTGGCCCCAACGGAAGCGGCAAGACGACGACATTGAAGCTGATTTCGACGATGCTGTTACCCGACGCGGGACGGGTACTGGTGCAGGACGCCGACACGGCCAGCAACGCGCACGCTGTCCGCAAGCACGTGGGCTTTGCCGTGGCAACGGAGCGTTCGTTCTTTCCTCGCCTATCGGCGCGCGAGAATCTGGACTTCTTCGCTGCCCTGGACGACATCCCGCGGAAGGCACGCGTCGAGCGTGTGGACCAACTTCTTGCCCAGACCGGCCTGCGCGACTCGGCCGACACGCTAGTGATGAAATTCTCCAGCGGGATGTACCAGCGGCTGGGTATCGCGCGGGCGCTAACCAAGAGACCCTCAGTGGTGTTGTTGGATGAGCCCACGCGAAGCCTGGATCCGGGTTCGGCCGCCCAGTTCTGGAACCTGGTGCGCGAGTTGCCGGCCCGAGGTGCAACCGCGATCCTGGCCACGCACAACTTCAACGAAGCGGTCGCGGTGGGGAATCAAGTGGCGATTTTGTTCAAGGGGGCGCTGGCAGCGCAACGCAAGTTGTCGTCAACCTTGCGGGTGGACGAATTGCGCTCGTTCTACTTTCAGACCACCGGAGAGCTCGAAGAAGTCGAACCGATGGCGTCGGGAGGGGAGCGATGAGCGTTGGGACGCTGCTCGACAAAACCGCGGTCATCTTTCGCCGCGATGCGTTGACCGCGATGCGCTATCGGACGGGGTTTGTGTTGGGTGCGGCGGGAGCAATCACCGAACTTGCCGCCTTTTATTTCCTGTCGCGGGCGGTCGGTCCGCGGTTTCGGCCTGAAGGCGAGGAATATTTTTCCTTTTTGCTGGTGGGTACGGGTTTCTACACCTTCCTGCTGATGGGAGTGCACGCCTTCCTGCAAACCGTGCAGGAGGCGCAGCAGACGGGCACGCTCGAAGTGCTGATGACGACCTCCACGTCGCCGCCGGTTCTCGTCTTCCTCAGCGCGATGTCGGCATTTGCGGCTAACACGGTGACGCTGGCGTTCTACCTGATTGCCGGCCTGGTGTTCGGAGCACCGCTGCGGCCCAATGTGGCGACTTCACTCGCGGTGTTCGCGCTTTCCGTCGTGGTGGCCGCGGCCATTGGATTGCTAGCTGCAGCTTTGCAGTTGGCCGTCCAAAAAGGGTCGGCCGTGGTCTGGGTCCTGGGGTCGGTGTGGTTCATGACAGGGACGCTCTTCCCGGTGCACACGCTGCCCAAACCTCTGCGTGATCTGGCGGAACTGATTCCAATCACGCATTCGCTGGAGGGCATGCGGCTGGCTCTGTTGGAGGGTGCATCACTGAGCGGGGTGGGGCATGAACTAGTGATCCTGGCAATTTTTGCACTGGTTCTGGTGCCATTGAGCCTGCTGATTTTCTCCTGGACTTTGCGCCGTGCAAGATTGGCGGGAACGCTGTCTTTTTATTGATTTTCTGGGATCTAGCGATATGGGTTTACCCGTCTCAGCGGTGCACCAGGGCCGCATCTTCTGCCAGATCCAGGGATAGCGGATCTCCCGATCCGTGAGCGAGACCGGTTACTTTGGTGACCTCCTCGGCGCGGATATCCGCGCCCACCCCCCGCTGAATTTGGCACACTTAGTAAGTTGGGGGCGCAGCCATGCGGCCTCCTCTCATGGCTTGGGGACGATGACACCGGCTTCCGCACAATCCGAATCGCCGCGGCGGATGACGCGCGTGCGGGTGGAAATCCCGCTTCGGCTGGCCACGCTGGCACCGGCACCTGTGTTCGCCGAAGAAAGCCACACCCTGGTGGTGAACCCGCAGGGGTGCGGCGTGAAATTATCGCGGGCGCTCGACCCGGGGACGCGGGTGTTGCTCGACGGGCTTCCGGGCGGCGCACAGGCAACGGCCCGAGTTGCCAATTGCCTGCCGCTTGGAACCGACGGTAAGTCGTTCCTGCTCGGTCTCGCTCTGGAGACGACCGGGAATGTGTGGGGCATCAAGAACCCGCCGGCAGACTGGGGAAGCGCAGAGACGCCCGAGCTGGCTCCGGTTGCTGCTGTGGAGGATCCCATCAAGAAGAAGAACTGGCCGTATTCGCTCTTCTCGCAAAAAGGCGAGGCGCACCCGGGAAGACGATAGGGGCAGTCGCCCTGGCCTTAACCTTGCCTAGCTTCGACGTGCCTGGAGTGGGCTCATTACGAGACCCAAGTTGGGGCAGTAGCCTCGACAACCCACCTTCCGCTGACCTTACACATAAAGACATACTTTCCTTCGCCACACAATCCACAAACGTGTTCCGTATAGAAGAACGCTTCTGTCAGGTCACGATTGAAGGCCACGCGCGAAAACGTTAAGTAGCCGTAACTCCGTGGAAAACGTCGCATGAATTGCTCCGACGGGTGCAGATTCATCTCTTCTTGCGTCGGAAGTTCATATTTCGCGGTGAGGTGAAACCGACCTTCCAACTGCTCAGCATGGAGATTGGCGATGAAGAACTCGAACAGAATGGAACGTCGAAGTTGTGGGATCGCCGCTTTGGCGCGTTCTACGGAGCCGAGGACAAAATGAGTATTTCGATGTATCAAGGTGATGCCGTCTCGGCTGCCCAAGTCGTGAGATTCGCCGGTCAGTCTGGGCTCGATGTACTCCGAATAGACAACGTACGGCTCGGAATCAGCCCGGTCTGCGTTCGGACGGAGCACCAGATGCGTCAGTAAGAGGATGGCTACAACGGCGCCAAATGCAATCGTTGTCCAACGCGTTAGCAGCTTCATATCCGAATGCATAGACACCGGGGCAGCGATTCTAGGTCGAAGGCTGGCGCCTTACCGCTGACCATACGGCATTTCAACCTACCGTGAGACGACTTCTAGTCCTGCCCCGCCGCGCCCACCGCGAACTGCGGCGTGACCGGAAGCGCACGTATGAGCTGCTGCGTGTAAGAGTGCTCGGGATGCCGGAAGAGTTGCGCCGTTTCACGGCACTCCACAATCTGTCCTTTTTCCATGACCGCCACGCGATGGCTGATAGTGGCGACCGAGAGCAGGTCGTGGGAGATGTAGAGGATGCTCATCCCGAACTTGCGGCTGAGATCGGCGAAGAGCTGAAGAATTTCGGCCTGGGTGATGATATCGAGCGCGCTGGTGGGCTCGTCGGCGATGAGAAGAGGCGGGCGATGGATCGCGGCCATGGCAATTAGCACCCGCTGCGCCTGCCCAACGCTGAGTTGCGAGGGATAGCGCCTCAGGAAGTCATTGTCCGCCGGCAGGCTGACGTTCTCCAGGGCTTCCATCAGGGCGGAACGGCACTCGTCCTTCGAGCCCTGCTTGTGCACCCGCCACGCTTCTTCAAGTTGCTTGCCAATCCTGAGTGCGGGATTCAGCGATGACATAGGGCTCTGCAAAACGAGGCCAATCTCCTTGCCGCGCAGCGCGCGCATGTCCCGTTCCTTCAACTGGCCAAGCTCGCGGCCGTTGAAGTGAATCGTGCCTTCGGCGCGGCCATTCTTCAGGTAGAGCAATTGCAGAATAGTGAGCGCCAGCGTGCTCTTACCGCATCCGCTTTGGCCGACGAGGCCGAGAATCTCTCCGCGCTTCAGCTCGAGCGACAAATCGCGAAGCACTTCCGGCTTGCCGGGATAGTCGACCGAAACGCGAATCGAGAGAAGAGGCTGGGTGTCCATCACCGGTTCCGGGCGACCTCGTTGCTGATCGAGATTTCGTCGATGTTCCAGTACACCTGTGGCCGCAACACCACGGGGTGCACGTTGCGCGCGTTCGGCGAAACCGCCGAGAGCGCGTTGCGGTTGACGAGGTAGATGAACGGTTCCTGCTCCCAGGCGATTTCCTGCACACGGTCGAAGGCCGCTTTGCGCTTCTTGGGATCAAGGCTGGTGGCCTGCTCGCGCATCAGGTTGTCGATCTCGGCTTCCCAGGCCGTGGCTGGAGCCTTCTGGTTGGGATTCCACTGGTGGTTCTCGCCGGAACTCATCCACACGTTCATCTGCGAGGAGTTCGGGTCGAGGTCGTTGCCGATCAAGCCGAGCAGGCAAGCTTCGTAGTCGAAACTGCGCGTGATGCGCTCGATCAGCGACGGAAAATCGAGCGTGACCACGTTCAGCTTGATCCCGATTCCCGAGAGATCCTGCTGAATCATGGTGGCCATGCGCTCGCGATATTTGTTGCCGGCGTTGGTGATGATGGAGAACTCGACGGCGTGCCCGTCACGGTCCTTCAGGACTCCGTCCTGGAAGCGAAATCCGTCCTGGGCGAGGCGTGCCAGCGCCGACTTCTGATCAAACGGGTGAGGCTGGAGTTTGGCATTGAACCAGAACTTGTTGGCGGGTGACATCGGCCCGATCGCGGGGCGGGCATGGCCCCGGAAAGCTACGCGAGCTAGATCCTCGCGACTGACCGCCTCGGAAATTGCGCGCCGAAAATTCGTAGAGCGGAACCACGCCTTCTTGTAGTCCGGAAGGGGCGAGTTGGGTACCTGGTTGAACCACATCTGCTCGGAGTCCAGCGAGACGCCGGAGTCGTGCACGAGCGCCGGATTCTGCTGCATGAGTTTGTCGAAATACTCGGCGTCGAGCGAATTGATGAAGTCAATCTCGCCGCGCACGAGGCGCAGCATTTCGGTGTCGCGATTGGATTGAATGTCGAGCCGCACGGTTTGTATGTAGGGCAGTTGCTTGCCGGCCGCGTCGTGACGCCAGTAGTGGGGATTCTTTTCGAGCAGGAGGTAGTTGCCGGCCTTGTATTCGAGAACGTCGTAGGGACCGAGGACCGCCATCTCTTTTTTGGGAGACTTGGCCGACATGATCGCGACCTGGTCGAAGAGCTTGTCGAGACCCGCAATCGCCGCCGGAAACGTCACGCTGACGCGATCGGGCGCGAGCACCTTCGTCACGGTCTTTCCATCTCCCGAGCGGAAAGCGTCGCCGGTGGGCGAGTGCAAGGACGGATCCATCATCTGCTGGATGGTGAAGGCGACGTCGTCGGCAGAGAACGGAGTGCCGTCGGAGAAGGAGAGCCCGGTGCGCAACCTAAACGTGATGGTCTTACCGCCGTCAGTGATGTTCCAGGAAGTCGCGAGCTCCGGCTCGAGTTCCTGGGTCATGCGGTTCAGGCGCATCAGCACGCCGCCGGTCAGATAGCGGACGGTCTCCGAAGAGTCTTCCTCCGCCAACAGCGGGTTGAACGTCTTCGGGTCCGAATGCAGGCAGAAGCGCAGTTGCGTGTTGTTCTGCGCCACCGCGAGAGTGGAAGCGAGCGTCAGGGCCAGGAAGCTGCGGAATACATTGTTTCGGCTCATGCCGGGGACTCCTGTTCAAGCAAGACGAGATGAAAACAGCTCACGACGACGACAAAGAGAATCAAGGGAACGAACTGCCAGGGTTGGCCTGTAATCGCCGAGTAGCTCTGCAACTCGCGCAACAGGCTTCCCCACGAAGGAAGTGGTTCCGCGACTCCCAGGCCGAGGACCCCGAGGTTGGCTTCGGCGAGGATGAACACGGGAATCGAAATCCAGAATTGCGCGAAGACGATGGGGCGCAGGTTGGGCACGACCTGGCGCCATAGGAGGCGAAAACCGCTGCTGCCGGAGGCCCGTGCCAGCAGGATGAAGTCGGAACGGGCGAGCGAACGGGCGTCAGCGCAGATGACGCGGGCCGCCGCCGCCCATCCCAGGCACCCAAGGAGCGCGAACGTGATCGCGACGGAGGTGATGGGTGAGACATTCAACGGGAGCAGCGCTCGCACCGTTATCAGGAGGAAGAGCCACGGGAGCGAGAGAAAGAGGTCGGTGGCCGCCATGATGATGCGTTCCACCCAGCCTCCCGCAAAGCCCGCAGCGCCCCCGATCAGAACTGCGAGAAAACTTGAGAGCAAGGCGGCGGCGGGAGCCAGCAGCAGCGAAACCCGCGTGCCATACAGCACGCGCGCGAACCGGTCGCGGCCGAGGTCATCGGTCCCCAGCAGATGTTGTCGTGACGGCGCGGCGCCCGGTTCGTCGCGGAACTGGCGAGCGTAGGAAGGCGCCGCGAAATCCGCCAGCACACAAGCGAGGGCGACCGTCACCAGAAACGCGATTCCGACGTTACGCGCCCACTTCATGCTGCCACCTCCGCCGTAACGGTGCTCAGGGCCTTACTGAGGAGGTCCGACAGCGAGTTCGCAACCAGCGTCACGACCGCGACGATCATGGTGAGGGTGACGAGCAAACTCAGATCGCGGCTGAGCGCCGCCTTCCAGGCGAGTTGTCCCAGGCCAGGAAGATCGCAGAGCGCTTCCACCGGGATGGTCGACGTAAACGCGATGCTGACCGAAACTCCGGCTAGCGCCAGCAACTGCGGCGCCGCCGGCCTCAGGATGTGCCAGAGCATGAGCTGGAAGCCGCCGACACCCTTGGCGCGGGCAGTCAGTACGTATGGCAAGGAGGCGCTGTGGATCAGCAGGTTCCGCGAGTAGCGGAACACGTTGGGAAACACGATGAGCGCGAGAACCAGGCGTTCGGGCATGCGAGCCAGCAGGAAGACCAGCGCGAGCACCGCGGCCGGCAGACAGAGCAGAAGGCCGGTCGCCAGCGTAGCCGTCAGATCGAGGCCCCAGGAACGGGTCATCACGACGGCAATTGCGAGCGAGAGCCCCGCCGTCCAGCCCAAGGTAAGCCCGAGAACAACCGACTTGGCGGTTTCCGGGGCGCGTTCCTTCAGGAGCTCCGCCACGGGCCTTTGCAGCGAGCGCGAAGTTCCCAAGTCACCGCGCAGCAGCCGGACGAGGTACTGGAAGTAGAAGGCCCCGAGACTCTGGCCGGGCTGCGCCTGACGAAGAGCCTGAATGCTCTGCGCGGAAAGCCTGGAATCGAGTTCCGCTTCGTCGATTCCGAATCCCGGCGCGACTCGGACGAGCGTCGCGCCCAGCAGGCCGCCGACCGCTAAGGTGACCGCGATCCGGCCCGCGTGCCTGGCTAAGCTCGTTAGCATCGGATGTTGGTTGGGCATGGATCGCGTTCTCCGTGCGCTGAGGCTATTCCTTGGCGAGCTTGGAGATGTACTGCGCGTCGTACATCTTGGTGCTGCGGTCGACGAAGTCGAGAATCTGCTGCAGGTGGGCGCGATCCTCGCGATTGCCTTCCTTGAACTTGATGGCCAGGCCCGTGCCGGGATCGGACCGCACCACGCTGCCTTCGGCCTGCAGATGACCATCGTCGATCGAGAAGTTCATCGTGAGCTTGCTCTCCGGCGGCAGCATGACGCTGGTCTCGATGTAGCAGCCGCCCAGGCTGATGTTTGTGAGATTGCCGAGCACCGGGACGTCGTTTCCTTCGGAGCGAAATTCGATTGTGACCCGGCCTTTCATGCGCGGGTAGATGCGGCGATTCTTGCGGTTGGGCTGCTTCTGCTTCTCCAGATACATGCGCCGGTCGGCTTCCGCCAGAAGGTCTTCTGCGCCGACGCCGTCGTCGGGGTACACGGCGCGCCCGACGCTGAGGGAGAGAATGTCCTCCCGACAGATTTCCTGGCCCACCTGGCGGGCGAGTTCGCGGAACTGGTCGGCCTTCTTACGGGCATCCTCGGCCGCCAGGCCCGGAGCGATTACAACAAACTCGTCGCCTCCCATACGGGCCACGTAGTCGTACTCGCGGCAGCTCTCATTCAGTATCTGCCCGAACAGGCGGAGGACCCGGTTGCCTTCAAGATGGCCGAAGCGGTCGTTGATCTGCTTGAAACCGTCCATATCGCAGACCATCACCGTCAGCGAAGAAGATTCCCGCTTGCAACGCGCCAACTCCCGGTCGAGCTGCAGGAAGAGCGAGCGCGCGTTGGGCAGGTCGGTCAAGTAATCGGTAGTGGCCGAACTCTCGGCCTGCTGGTACTTGAGCGCGTTTTCGATGGCGAGGGCCATCTTGGAGGTCACAGCCTGAAGAATGCGGAGGTGGTCAGTGGTGAACGCATCGGCCTGGGCTTGATACAAAGCCAGCACGCCAACGATGCCATTCAGGCCTTCCAGCGGTAACGCCAGCGCGGAACGCAGGGTGCTGAACTTAGTGGGATCGTTCAGGTAGCCGGGCTCTACGGATGGATTGCCGTTGATGATCGGCTTCCGGTTCTGCGCCACCCAGCCCGAAAGTCCTTGGCCCAGGGGAATGCGCAACGACTCGAACAAACGGAAGTTGTCGCCGCTTACGTGTTTGGGCACGAGAACGTCCTCAAGCCGGATGTAAATGGCGATGGAGTCGTAGGGCACCAGTCGCTTGAGTTTGACGGAAAATACAGAAAGGGTTTCGTCGAGGCTGAGAGAAGCGCCCAAATCCTGTGAAAGCTCGAACAGCGTCTGAGCTTCCTGGCGCGCGGCTGCAATCGAAGCCAGGAACTTGGTTTCCTGGTTGTCCTTGATCCCCGTTTCCACGAACCCGGTGGCAGGCGCCAGTCCGCGCTCCACTTTCACCTCAGTAGAGAGCTTCGACCACGGTGCCGCTTTCAAGCGCTTTTCGACCAGCTTTTCGAGATCCCGGTAGCGCTGCCGGAGCACGCTCACGACCCGTGGATCAAACGATCTCCCAGATTCGGTCTCCAGCTGCTTCATAACATCGTCGAGCCGCATGGCGCGCCGGTACTGGCGGTCGGAAGCGAGCGCATCCAGGAAGTCGACGGCGCTCAGGATGCGGGCACCGATGGGAATCTCGTCCCCCTTTAGACCGAAGGGGTATCCCGAGCCGTCGTATTTCTCGTGGTGCGCGCGAACGATGGGAACGACCGGGTAAGGAAAGCGCACGCGCTCCAGAATCTCTGCGCCGACGACCGGGTGAATTTTCATCTTCTCGAACTCTTCCGGGGTCAGGCGGCCGGGCTTGGAAATGATGTGCTCGGGGACCGCAAGCTTGCCGATGTCGTGCAAGAGAGCGGCCGCCTGCAGGGCCTCCATTTCCTCGGGCGTCAAGCCCAGTTCCTTGGCGACTTCGACGGCGTACACGCGTACGCGCTGCAGGTGGTCATGCGTGGTGTGATCCTTGGCCTCGATGGCGAGGGCCAGGGCTTCGATGGTACGCAAGTGAAGATTGGCCATCTCCTCCACGTGACCCTTCTCGTCTTCAAGCTTGGCGAGGTACAGGCGGTAGGAGCGGTAGATGAGATACACCGCCGGGAGGATCAGCAGAGAAGTCTGCCAGTCGACCACGCGGTTCAACCAGCTGACCAGGCCTGCCACACCGGCGCCAACCAGGTAGTACGGGAACGACCAGAAATAGCAGTCGGACCAGATGCGCCGCAGCGACTTGTGCTCGGTCAGCGAGATCACGCCCGCGACCGGGATGGTATTGGCCACGAAATACGTCGACGCGGTAGCAACCAACAGGATCGCGGGGTTATTCTGAATCCGAAACAGGGTGACGTGATAGACGCAATACGCCAGAGAGATCGCAAACGAGGTCGCACAGATGTTGAAGATCACCTGCACGAATCGCGGCCGGTCGCGGTAGAAGCATTGGGTCAGGATTGCGACGCATCCGAGCGCGAGGGTCTCGGCAAAGCTGAGTTCCAGAATGCCCAGCAGGATGAAAAGGAAGTTGACCGACATCGTGCCCGTGATGCCGGGCAGATTCACCTTCAGACGGGATGCGCCGACCGCCACTACCAGGTAGCAAAGGAACTTGACCGTTTGGTGGCTGGTGGGATGCAGAGCACCAATCGCGAGCGCGCAGGACCCGAGGGCGACGACCACACTAATGTACAGGCGTGCGCTCAAAGTCATGGCTTTCCATGACTGTGTTTTCGCCATACTTCGTTCACATCCTGCCCTCTTGTTTTTGTCTTCGGGGGAAGTCAAAAGACACGAGGGGTCAGAATCAGTGATATCAGCTAACACCTGTGAATCCAATCAATTACGGGAATTCAGTAAAACTTTCGTAACTGCGGCTAGAGCAGTGCGCTCAAGGGCGCAAGGACGCGAGAACCTGGCGTGGGACAGAACGTCCGCCAGGGGCCGCTCTCTGCGCTAAAGCTCTGAAGGGATGTGATTTATCTCGGGGTCCGGTTCTCAAGCGCCGAACTGCGGGCATTGTGTCCGCATTGGCGGACGTTGCTGCTTCCCCTACTTCATTGATTCAATTGAGGTTGAGTCGGCTTCGGGGTTGGGAGGCGGGCTGCAGGGTTACAGCCAGCCGCGGGAATCGTGGCGCAGCGGTCGCTTCGCTCGGAGAATGAAAGTGAGATCGACAACCAAACCTAGAGCAAGTCTCCCCGGGGAATCGCAAAACCCTCGCGGCTGGGCAGCTGGTATCGCTGTGCTGGCCTCCGTGGTGCTGAGCCTGGGCGTCGCACAGGGTCAGGGGAGTCCAAGACCGGCTCGCCTGGGCGTGGATCGCCCCGTGCAAATGACAGGCGCGAACGAATATGAAGCCACAGTGGGTGGAGATGCGGCCCAAAGCTATGGCTGGGACGGCACTGGCGTAAGCGTCGCGGTAATCGACAGCGGTATCAGCGATCATCCCGACCTGCATGATCCGACGACTCGTGCTTCTCACGTGGTGTACAGCGAGAGTTTTGTTCCCGGACTTGATGCCTCCGATCAATATGATCACGGTACGCACGTGGCGGGGATCGTTGCGGGGAATGGCCAGTCTTCCGGCGGAAACGGCAAGAACGGCAACGGGAACTCGGCGACCGCCATCTTCGGAGTGGCACCGGGCGCGAATCTGGTGAATCTCCGAGTGCTCGACGCGAACGGCAGCGGCACCGACGCACAAGTGATCGCTGCCCTTGAGCGTGCCATCGCGTTGAAGAGCACTTACAACATCCGCGTGATCAATCTGTCTCTCGGACGCAACGTGTTTGAAAGCTACACGCAGGATCCGCTGTGTCAGGCGTGGAGGCTGCCTGGCATGCGGGCCTGGTCGTGGTCGTAGCGGCCGGAAACAATGGCCGGGATAACAGCCTGAATACCAATGGCCACGGGATGATCGGAGCCCCGGGGAACGACCCCTACGTGCTCACCGTTGGCGCGACCCGCACGATGCAGACGGCTACCAAGAACGACGACCGGATCGCCAGCTACAGTTCGAAGGGGCCCAGCCTGATCGACCACGTCGTCAAGCCAGACCTGGTAGCTCCGGGGAATAACATTGCTTCGCTTCTGTCACCCGGCAGCACGCTGGACTCAAAACACTCGAGCGGGGAAGTCAACCCGGCTTCGTACGGGGGCTATGGCCAGAAGCAATACTTCGTCCTAAGCGGCACCAGCATGGCAACTCCGGTGGTGAGTGGCGCGGCTGCGCTACCGTTGCAGCAGAACTCGGCTCTGACACCGGACCAAGCCAAAGCACGGCTGATGAAGACGGCCGATAAGATGTTGTTCCCGGCCTACGACCAGATGTATGAGCCGGTGTCTGGAATTACCTACCAGTTTCAGTACGACATTTTCACGGTGGGATCGGGCTACTTGAACATCACGTCAGCCCTCGCGAGCACCGATTTGGCGCAAGGGACGGCGTTGTCGCCAATCGCTGCGCAAGATCAGTTTGGCAACATCGTGCTCCAGTCCGATCCTTCCTCCATCTGGGGATCTTCGGTCATCTGGGGCAATAGCGTGATCTGGGGCAACAGCGTCATCTGGGGTTCGAGCGTCGGCGCAAGCAACGCCGCCGAGAGTATCGCAGACGACGGCGACCCGGAATAGGTTTGCAGCGGTAGCTTAGGGATGTTTGGCATTCGGTTGAAAAGTGATGAACGGCAAAACGGACAGTTATTCATGAGGAGAGACGAGAGTATGAAGCATTGGTAGCATTCCTGGTTGCGGCATCGGTTCTGACGCTGAGCCTGCTGGCCGCGGCTTCGGCAGTCTGGGGCAGTTAAAGCGAGTCGATCCAAAACTGGACGGTATTTGTCTATTGCCGATCCTACTGAAAAACAGAACAAGCCCGTGGCGTGGCCACTTCGTCTCCATCTTTCGGTCAGGAAGTATCCGTGAGGGTGTTTCTGTCACGGCCTCGTCCAGTTCCGAAAACGAAAGAAATCCCACCCTCTAAACTTCAGTAACCTTCCTGATCGCCTCCAAACCTGTTAAAGACAAGCGCGGGGAGTTGTGTACGCGGGGGTCTTGCATGCTGCCGGAATCTTGCGGCAGGGCGGGTTCCGGCGCTCCCCGGTGCGGGCATTGTCGATGAAACCTGCGGTTGCCATGCGACTTGTCGATGGAACGACATCGGTAGTGTGCAGCGACGTCATGCACAAGCTGATGGGTATGGTGGAGCGCGTCGCGCGCCAGGACGCCGCGGTTCTGATTGCTGGGGAAACGGGTGTAGGCAAGGAGATGATCGCCCAGGCAATTCACCAGCAGTCGCTGCGCTCTGGCAAGGCTTTCGTGGACGTAAACTGTGCCGCTTTCCCCGAGCATCTCGTGGAAAGCGAATTGTTCGGGTACGAGAAGGGCGCGTTCAGCGGAGCCGAGGCCACCAAGCCCGGCCTGTTCGAACTCGCCGAGCAGGGAACGCTCTTTCTGGATGAAGTCGGAGAACTCGATGCCAAGGTCCAGGCCAAGCTGCTGCGCGTCCTGGATGGCGTTCCGTACTTCCGCCTGGGTGGAAGCCGTAAGGTTGCCGTCAACGTGCGTGTGATCGCCGCCACCAATCGCGACCTGGAAGAGGAAGTCCGCAACGGCCGGTTCCGCAACGATCTGTTTCACCGCCTCACCCAGTTCAAATTGCGCGTGCCGCCTTTGCGGGAGCGGAAGGAAGACATCGCTCCGATCGCGGAGCATTTCCTGCGCTCGCAGCTTCCCGCCGCCCACTTCACCGACGACGCGCTGAATACGCTGCAACGCTACTCCTGGCCTGGCAACGTGCGGGAACTCAAGAATGTCATTCTGCGGGTAGCAGTCAACCTCAAGCCGGGGATCAAAGAGATTCGGTCCAGCGATCTTCCCGCAGCCATCTGCAGTCCCCCGGAGGCGGCCAACGCGACGGCTGCGTTTAGCGGGAACCTGGAGGAAGTCGAGAAACAGATGATTCTCCAGGCGCTGGCGCAGAACGGGGACAGCCAGGTCAGGGCCGCCCAGCAACTCGGCATCTCCTCGCGAACCCTGCGGCGCAAGCTGGAGAAATACCGCAAGGAAAGCGCGGCCGCTCGCACCTCCCTGGGCTCGTTGCGCGTCCAGCAGCAACGCTACTTCCGCGTCATGGTGGAGGTCCCGGTCACCCTTACTTTTGACGGCAAACAGATCGAAGCTACCTGCGTGAACTTAAGTTCAGGTGGAGTGGCCATTCAGACTCCGGTCGCGCTTGCTCATGGTGAAAGCCTGGAGATTTCCTTTCCCCTGCCTGAGACCAACGCCGTAATCGAAGCAAAAGCCAAGTTGGCATGGACCAGCCCCGGCGGCCTAGCCGGTCTGAGCTTCGAGGAATTGCACCCCGCGCTCGAGCGCGAACTGCAGCAGTGGCTGCTCGAAAGAAGCCGAGCCGAAGGCTGGACCGACACCGGCCCGGATGCTGAGTCCAGCAAGTAAAAAAAGCGGTAGCCTCGAACTCTACGCGCCATTTTCGATGCAGGTCCCGAGCCCTCCATAAGATCCCCAATAGTTCCTGGGACGAGTTCTTTCGTAACCTCCTCAGCGATACGGGGGAGTGCGATAGTGGAAGAGGGTTTCTATGTCTCCAGCGCCCCAGATCCAGCGTGAGAAGCGCGGTGCCCGGGTCAAACTCGGGGGCTCCGTTCTGGCGCTTCTTCAGCTGCAGAATCGCCGGCAGATTCGCGCCCGGATGAGCCAGCTCTCGGCCAACGGCGGCCTGTTGCAACTCGATGCCCCCATCGACGAGGGTGTCGTGGTGGAGATCTTGTTTCACGTGGGGACAACCACGATTCGCAACAAAGTGGAGATGTTGTTCCCGATGTGGGCCACCCAGGGGTGCCTGCAGCCCTTCCGCTTCAAGGATATTTCTGATGAGACTCGCGCCAGCCTCGAGAAAGACCTGATCGCGTTGCTGAAGATCACTCCCGGCGCCGCAGCGGACGACGCCTCTCTGCCCTAATCTGTAAGCTTCGTGCCGCGCGCTGCGCTTCGTCGCGCTTTCGCGGACGAAGCACAACGCGAGCTACCATTTCTTGCTTATTACGCGCCTTCTGAGGAATGCAATACCCGGAACGTGTTTCCGCCATTCGACCAGACGAGCACAAGAGCGTCCTGCCCCTTGGGCACGTCGGCGAGCGCCTTCTGCACGTCGGAGACGGACTGGGTTTCGTGCCGGTTTATGCTGACAATGACGTCTCCAGGCCGCAAGCCGGCGTTATCCGCCGGGCTGCCCGGCAGCACCCGCTCAACCACCGCGCCCTTCACGTCGCCGGACGCACGCAGCTGCTGGCGCACATCGGAGGTAATCTCCCCGAGTGCCAGGCCCCAGCGTGGCTTGCCGGTTTCGCTACTGGCGGTTTCGTCTTCGTTCTTGTCGCGGGGTCCCATCTTCTCCAGGGTGACCGGAAGATCGATGCTCTTGCCGTCACGCATCACCGCCAGCTTCACCGTGGTGCCCGGTCGTGTTTGTCCAACAATTACCTGTAACTGGCCCGCGTCACTGATCTCGCGGCCGTTCAGCCCGGTGATCAGGTCGCCGACTTTCAGGCCAGCCTTCGCTCCCGGGGAATTCGCTTCCACCTGGGTCACGATGGCACCGCGATTGTCTTTCGACTCGAAAAACTTCGCGTTCTCGGGCGTGACGTCGGTGATGCCGATACCCATGTAGCCGTGGTTGACCTTGCCGTCGCGAATCAGCGCTTCAACGGTCGGGCGAACGATCTGCGACGGAATCGCAAATCCCATTCCCGAAAAGCTACCCGATCCCGAAACCAGGAAAGTGTTGATTCCGACCACTTCCCCGTGAGCGTTCACCAATGGCCCGCCTGAGTTGCCGGGGTTGATGGCCGCGTCGGTCTGGATGAATTCACCCGGCTTGCGCGCGTCGTTGGGGAAGGGGTTCGGACGGTTGAGCGCGCTGACGATGCCGCGCGTCACCGTGAAACGAAATCCGAACGGATTCCCGAACGCCAGCACCGTCTGCCCGGGATGCAACTTCGTCGCGTCTCCCCAGGGCACGTTGGGAAGGTCCTTGCCCTCGATCTTGATGACGGCAAGGTCGGTGAGAGGATCGGTGCCGATCAGCTTCGCAGGCAGCACGCGGCGGTCGCTCATGGTCACGCGTAGATCGACCGCGCCATCGACCACGTGGTTATTGGTGACAATGTAGCCATCGGGGGAAATGATGACGCCGCTACCGATACCGTGCTCGATCTGCGGCTGTTGCTGGCCGAAATTGAATCCTGGACCGAAAAACCGCCGCATCTCGTCGGGGATTTCGGACTGCCCGTCTTCAGCTTTGTCAGCTTTCGGTTTGGAGGCTACGGCGACGTTGACGATAGCAGGCGTGACCCGCGCCGCCAGCGTCTCCATGGCGTGATCGAGGGCCAGCAGCGCGCTGATGCTGTTGTCATCGAGTGGAGCGGTGGTGGGTTCTGTCGCCGCCGCTTTCGCAACGACCGGTTTGTAGGATTCATAGGCTACCAGCGATCCGACCATGCCGATGGCCAGCATCGGCGCAATGAGCCGACGGCCTATGGACTTCGTGGACGTTTGGAACCACGCTTTCATTTTCTGCTTCTCCTTTGTGAGTCTTGGTATTTCATCAACTAATTCGTTAGTTATTTGCGACAACAAGAATCTCGGACTTCACACCTTCTCCTTAAATGGACTTTGAGGAAATTTCCGGCGGAGCCTGCGGTGCGCCGTGCGGCAGCACGGTGAATCGCCAGATCGCGATGTGCCACAGCACCGGCCCCGAGTCGCCGTACCGTTCGCCCTGCATAAACACGAAGACTGCTTGCTGAGGCACCACTGTCTCGGGCGAAGCCGGTGCGCTGGTTCTCACCAGTTTGGGTGCCGAAGCCGCCTGCTGATGGTGCACAAGTCTGGCCGCTTGCGGGACCGCCGTCCGCGCCTTAGGTTGGGTGGCACGCCGGGTGGCGATTGGACTGGAGTTGCGCTCCACGAACGAAGCGGGAACGATATGCGCGGGCGAGGGCAGAGGCATCTCGCTGTGCGCCATCTCGATCGACGCTGACTGTTGAGCCGGCAGAGCAGTCGGTTCCCCGAACGCTACCAGCTTCGGAGCACGCGCGGACGACACCAGGCAAGCGACCGAAAATGCTCCCACGACCCAGGGTGCCGGTTTCCACACCCGCACCGCTCTGGGGCGCCGCGCGTCCAGAATTTGCAGGATGCGCAGCGACGTCTGCCGCATCCGACCGACCGCTGCTTGTGCCAGGGCTACGCCTCGGCGCAGGAAATTCTTCTCTGCCAAAGACACCAGGCATTCAGCGTAGGCCCTTGGATTGGCTGTTTCGGCCAGCACGATGTCGTCGCAGGCCATCTCGCGTTCGAGCTCCAGCCGGCTCTCCACCCACCACACGGCAGGATGGAAAAAGAACAGCGCACGGAGTACTTTCTGAGCGAGGTTGGTCCAATCATCCCAGCGGCGAAGGTGCGCCAGTTCGTGCAGGAGCACGGTGTTGAGTTCCGGCGCTGACAATTCCCGCATCGCCCAACTCGGCAGAACAACCGCTGGTTTTAGAAACCCGATGGCGGTCGGCACGCGCAGCTTGTCCGAGGTCGCGATCTCCACCACGCGTCGTGCCGAGAATTGCTTCAGTGTCTGCTGGAGCATTGGGTCAAGAGCCCGCGAATCGACCGAGGTGCACTCGCGACGAATCATCCTCAGGTGCCACAGTCCGGCCGCCACGCGGATTAGTCCCACCGCCGCGATCATCGTCCATGCGCCAAACAGATACAGAGCCCAGGAGCGCGGCATCGTAATGGCTGCGTTTGCGCGGGGAACCAGCCCCACCGTCCCGCCGCGCGAGATCTCAACCAACGGAGACACGGCAATCGCCAGCAACGCGCAGAACCACACCGCAAACCGCGTCCCGGAATTCCGCCGCCCCGCCAGGCGGAGCAACACCCAGGCAAATAGCGCGATGGCGATCCCCTCCACAAGGCAGTTCAGCATTCGTTCCGCCGACATCTGCGCGATCGCGTGGAGGTTGAGTGCACTCATCATGGTTTAGCGATTCTCGTCCAGCATTTGTCGCAGGCGCGCGAACTCGTGCGCATCGATGCCTTCGTCTTCCAGAATGTTCAGCACAAGAAGCTCTCGGGAGTTCTGAAAAAATCGGCTCATCAGGTGCCGTATTTCTGACCGGGTCGCTTCTTTCTGTTCCAGCAGCGCGCTGTAGATATGAGCGCGGCCGTCTTTCACGTGGCGTACGCAGCCTTTCTTCTCCAGAATCCGGACAATCGTCAGCACCGAGTTGTAGGCCAGCGGTTTCTTGCGGGGGAGGGCTTCGAGAACCTGCTGGACGGTGGCCGACCCCTTCTCCCAAAGCACCTGCATGATGCGCAGTTCAGCTTCAGTAAGAGTGGCGGATTGAGTACGTGGCAACGAACATCCTCCTGAAAAACGGCTCGCGACTAATTTGACGTAACCCAGGGGTGAACGTCAACTAAGTATTTAGTTGCTAAATCAACAAGGTTGGTTGCCGCAGATCTATGTGCTTATTTGGCAATGCCTTAGGCGCCTGAGGAAATTTTGCGGGCAAACGCCGGCGGCTCCCGCCTTGTGTTACATTCAGCCGTGGCGGGCCCGTAGCTCAGCGGTTAGAGCAGGGGACTCATAATCCCTTGGTCCGGGGTTCGAATCCCTGCGGGCCCACCAACCCTTCCCGCTTTGTTTTGAATGAGCTGATGTATATGTCGCAATCTGAGATGCCCCTCGCGAGTGGTCCACTGTAGTAGAAACTGTAGTAGGCGAAGCGGAAAAATTCGATCAAATCGCGCTCGGAGAATGAGAATAAAACCCGAAATCCAATCATCGTGATGGATGGAGTATTAATTCGCGTTAGAATCCACCCCGCCCTGCTGCGTGTGCGCCTTACGCAACTGCTCAAGCTTCCGGATTGCATCGCGACGGTATTCGTCGATTGCCTTGGAATATATCTGCAGAATGCCGGGACTCGAATGCCCAATCATTTGAGCGACGAAGAGGTCAGAGACTCCTGCCGCGCTGAGACGGCTTGCGTACGAGTGACGCAAGTTGTACAGCCAGAAATATTCAATTCCCGCATCCTTGAGCGCTTTTGCCCAAGTCTTGCGAATGTCTTTTGCCGGCTGGCTTGGGTCACGGAAATTAGGGAAGACAAATGGAGAGTGGACCCCCAATAGCTTTCGCCAACACAACAGTTCTGTCTTGCATCTAGCTGAAAGCGGAATGTTCCGGATCCCAGCCCGCGTTTTTGATTCCCGCACTCTAATAAAGTTGTTCATGAAGTCAATAGCGTCCCACCGCAAGGAAAGAGCTTCCTTACAGGAATTGCCGGGACTCTGCAGAAAAACCCACCAAAAGCGTAGTCTTCCACGATCACTATTCAATGAGGCGTCGCCTATCGACTTGCCTCAATCAACTTGCATGCCAGGTCCGTCATCGAATGCCCGGAAATCGGGCGTCTCGAAAACAGGTTGTATCTCACCTGTCGAATCTTTGGATTGATCGCACTAGCTGGGTAAACAAAATTCTCCAGTGATCGGAGAAGGGCAAGGATTTCACCGCGCTCGTAGATGCGATCAATTTCAAGGCCATTACTGTTCTCGTTTCGCGTGTTTTCAGGCAAGCTGTAGAAACCCGTCACCGGGGAAGGGTCAAAAGCGAAGACTTTCGATACACGAGGCACACGCGAGTCAAGCGGCAAGGAATAGGCAAACTGCTGAGCAAGGCCTCCACCGAGGGAATGACCGGTGGCATAGATCTTGGCGTTGCTCAGGAAGGCCCATTCTGGCTCTTGCTCGCGACGCACAACCTCTTTGACAAATGCAGGCCCAAACTCATTGACGATTTGCGTGTACTCATCATTGTGATGTGGGATGAACCATCGGAGATTTGATTTCCAATCTTTGCCACTCTTGAAGACCGTACCCCCGAAGGCAACAGCCACAGCAGCTCGCGACGGATTTCTCCACACTTCCACCCGAAGATGCGATCGGCTGATTTTCTCGAGGAGCTTGGAGTCTGGGAAATCTGGCCATCGCGACCAGCCTTCATCCCCGAGAATGGACTCTGGGGTCTGACAACTATTGGAATTGCCATCTTGTATACGGTGGTAGGCGGATTCGCTTAACCAGGCCTCAGTGGTCACCCCAAAACCGGCCAATGGTGGTCAGGGCAAAACCGGCCAAGATGAAGAGGCCGGGGACTCAGTTGTTCTACCCTGCAGCCTGCTGTGGAGGCAAGTCCATTTTCGTACGCCAACTCCGAGGACCACATTTGAGTACATGACCGTGATGGAGAAGACGATCGAGCATGGCGGTAACGGCGGCGCT
>CAZXKO010000109.1:0-23200 GCA_964641665.1 uncultured Acidobacteriaceae bacterium | reverse complement strand
CGACACTTCGAAGTTCAACGTACACGAACTGCGCGCGCACCTGACCGAGCGCTTTCAGAAGAAATCCACCGGCAAGAACATCCTGGTCTCGTGCGTCAGCTTCGGCTTCAAGCACGGCGTGCCCGAGGACGCCGACCTCGTCTTCGACGTCCGCTTCCTGCCCAACCCGCACTTCGTCCCCGAGTTCCGCCCGCTCACCGGCCGCGACCCGCGCGTCGCCAAATACATCCGCTCTTTTCCCCAGACGCAGGAATTCATCACCCGCATCTCCGACCTGCTGGTCTACCTGCTTCCGCACTATGTTCGAGAAGGGAAGAGTTACCTGACCATCAGCTTCGGCTGCACCGGCGGCCGGCACCGCAGCGTCATGATCGCCGAAGACGTCAGCAAGCGCCTGCGCGACGCCGGCTACCGCGTGAAGGTGGTGCACAGAGACAGCCCGAAGTAGGAAGGCAGTCGCTAGGCGTCAGTCGCCTCAAAGCAGTCAGCATTCAGCATTCAGTTTGGGCACTTAGCACTTGGCAATTAGCATTTGGCCGCGACCGATCCAGCGCAAACTGGCGACGAGATCCGGACTCGGTCTTAGCGGCGAGCCTACGAACCCTACAGGCCAAATGCCAAGTGCCCGCGGGCTTCCCTGAATGCTGAGTCCTGAATGCTGAGTGCCGAATGCTGACTGCTGCTGTAAAATACCCGCTTGCGCGCATTCCACGTCATTCTGACGCCCCGGTGTAACGCCCGCCGGGCACCCCTTCTCCAGGAAGGTGTATGCGGCAACTGACCCGCCTTCTGCGCTACGCCGCGCCTTACTGGTGGCAACTCCTGTCTTCCGTGATTCTTATGGCCGCCGTCGGCCTGCTTGATTCCTTCCGCTTCCTCCTGATCGGCCCCATCCTCGACCGCGTTCTCAACCCCAACTCCCCGGCGCACGATATGCAGTTGTTCCGCATCCCCGGCGGACGCGCCATCGAACTGCAACAGTTCGTGCCCAGCCACTTCCAGAATCCCTGGACGATCGTCGCCTTCGCCCTGGTCGCCTCCACGCTCTTGAAAGGCTTGTTCGACTATGCCGGCACCTACCTCGTCAGCTATGCCGGATTTGGCCTGATTACCGACCTGCGCAACGACCTCTACAACGCCATCCTTCGCCGCTCGGCGGCATTTTTTCAGAAGCACACCACCGGCACCTTGCTCTCGACCATCATCAACGACATCGAACGCGTGCAGTTTGCCATGTCGAGCGTGCTCGCCGAGTTTCTGCAGCAGGTCTTCACCCTGATCTTCACCGCCGCGGCCGTGATCCTGCTGGGGAAGAAACTCGCTTGGGTCTTGCTGCTCTTCCTGCCGGCGATTCTGTTCTCTTCCACCAAGATCGGCCGCCGCGTGCGCCACACCACCCGCCGCGGCCAGGACAAACTCGCCGACATCCAGAACATCCTGCACGAAACCATCACCGGCAACCGCATCGTGAAGGCCTTCGGCATGGAGTCCTGGGAGGTCGCCCGCTTCCGCTCCGCCGCCAAGCGCCTGTTCCGCGCCAACCTGCGCTCCGTCGCCGCCGCGGCCGTGAGTTCCCCGCTGATGGACACCTTTGGCGCCATCGCCATCGCCCTGCTGCTTCTGCTCGGCCGCAATCAGATCCACCAGGGCGCCTTCACTCCCGGCACCTTCCTCGCCTTTATCGTCCTGGTCTTCAAGCTCTACGATCCGGTCCGCAAGTTCGCTATGTTCAACAACAGCTTCCAGCAGGCGGTGGGAGCTTCGTCGGAAATCTTCAAATTCACAGACAGCGAAGACGACGTCCGCGAGAAGCCCGGCGCCAAGCCGCTGCCTCCATTCTCCAAGACCGTTGTGTTCGAGCGTGCCACCTTTTCCTACGAGGGCAACGGCGACGGCGCCCGCGAAATCCTCCGCGAGATCGACCTCGAAGTCAAAGCCGGTGAAGTGCTCGCGATCGTCGGCTCCAGCGGCGCCGGGAAAAGCACGCTGGTGCACCTGATCCCGCGCTTTTTCGACCTCACCGCCGGCCGCCTGCTCATCGATGGCCATGACGTGCGCGACCTGATCCTCGCCTCCTTGCGCTCCCAGATCGGCATCGTTACCCAGGAGACCGTGCTCTTCAACGACACGGTGCGCAACAACATCGCCTACGGTCAGCCCCATGTTTCGCAAAAAAGCGTGGAAGCAGCCGCCCGCGCCGCCCTGGCTCACAACTTCATCCGTGAAACCCCGCAGGGTTACGAAACCGTCATCGGAGAGCGCGGCCTGCGTCTTTCCGGAGGAGAGCGCCAGCGCATCGCCATCGCGCGCGCCATCCTGAAGAATGCGCCCATCCTGATCCTCGACGAAGCCACCTCCGCCCTCGATAGCGAGTCGGAATCGCTGGTTCAATCCGCCCTGCAAAATCTCATGGTTGGCCGCACCGTGTTCGTGATCGCGCACCGCCTCTCCACCGTGCGTCGCGCCGACCGCATCGTCGTGCTCGAAAACGGCAGGATCAGCGATATCGGCGCCCACGAAGACTTGATGAAACGCTTCGGCACCTATCGCCGCCTTTACGATTTGCAGTTCCTGGAAGTCGATCAGCCAAGGCCGATTTTGGCTGATAACTGATGGTGGGTAGCTGACAGCCAAGGTCGATGTAGTGGAGAACTGGAAGATTTGCTGCGTGACAATGGAAACGGTCCGAGAAGTTCAAGCCGAAGGTTCTGCCAAGAGCTAAGAGCTAACAGCTAACAGCTAAGAGCCAAACCATGCCCATCCGCTCCATGACCGGTTTTGCCCAGGTCAAAGGCCAGCTCAACGGCCAGCTGAGTTTTACCCTGTCGCTCAAATCCGTGAACCATCGCTTCCTCGACCTGCATTTCCGCATGCCGGGCGAGAGCGATTCGCTCGAGATGAAGTTGCGTCGCCTGCTCAAGGAGAAGGTTGCCCGAGGCCACGTCGAAGTGACTCTCAGCCTCGACCGCGGTGGGGCCGAAGGCCTTGCCCTGAATCGTGAACTCGTCGGCGCCTACATCAAAGCCTTCCGCGCCGCGTCCACCGAATTCGGCTTGACCGCCGAACCCGACCTCAACGTCATCCTGCGCATGCCCGGCGCCATGGATGCCGCTTCTGGCGCGGCCGACGGCGAACTTGAAACCGCTGTGCTGGCCAAAATCGAGGAAGGTCTCACCCGGCTCAACCAGATGCGCGACGAGGAAGGCCGCGGCATCGAGCGCGAACTCCGCCAGCGCATGGAACAAGTCCAGACAGCCAGCCACGGCGTCGAGCGCCACCGCCAGGCCATCCTGCAAGGCTACGTCGAAAAACTCCGCGCCCGCATGCAGGAACTCATCGGCGCCCAGGTCGATCCCGAACGCCTTCTCCAGGAAGCCGCCCTGCTCGTCGACCGCAGCGACATTCAGGAAGAACTCGTCCGCCTGCAAACCCACATCCAGCATTTTCTCGGCTTGCTCGATGAAAAAGGCGAGGTGGGCAAGAAACTCGACTTCCTGCTCCAGGAAATGAACCGCGAAGCCAACACTCTGCTGTCCAAGACCTCCGGCCTTGCCGGCGACGCCCTCAAGGTCACCGAGATGGGCCTGGTCATGAAGTCGGAAATCGAGAAATCCCGCGAGCAGGTGCAAAACGTCGAATGACGACTGTTTTCATCATCTCCGCCCCCTCGGGCTCGGGAAAGTCCACGCTGGTTGTTGAGTTGCGAAAGATCGTTGAGGGCCTGGACTTCTCGGTCTCCTACACCACGCGTCCCCCCCGTGGCAGCGAGCAGAATCGCAAGGAATACTACTTCGTGCCGCGCGAGGAATTTGAAGCCATGGTGGCGCGCGGCGAGTTCCTCGAGCACGCCGACGTATTTGGCAAGTACTACGGCACCCATCGCCGCTTTTTGGAGCAGGCCCAGCGGGCTGGTCGGGACCTGCTGCTCGACATCGACGTGCAGGGCGCCGCCCAGATTCAGAAGAGCATTCCGGAGGCGGTCAGCATCTTCGTGCTGCCGCCCAATTACCAGGAACTGGAGTGGCGCCTGCGTAATCGCGGCACCGATTCCGAAGAGGTCATCGGCCGTCGGCTCGACACCGCCCGCCGTGAGATTGAGAATTACGACAAGTACGACTATATTTTAGTGAACGACCGCTTGGACCAGTCCGTCGAACGGTTAAAGGCCATCGTGCTTTGGGAACGCGCGCGACGCTCGGGTCGCCCGCTAACCAGCGCCGAACAGGCGCTGCGGGAAAGAGCGGAAACCTGCTGCCTGCAGAATATGCGGGAACGAGTACAGCCCATCCTGGACTCTTTTCGCCGCGCGCGCGGCCAGGGACAGTCCTAGCGGCCGAACTCGGGGAGAACAGTTTATGAAGTTGATCGAAGGCTTCGATAGCAACTACCGTTACATTCTCGTGGCCGCCCGCCGTGCCCGCCAACTCCAGAGTGGAGCGCCGCCCGTCGTGGAAACCAGTTCCCGCAAACCCTGCCGGATTGCCCAGGATGAAATTCGCGCCGGAAAAGTGAAGTGGATGATCGTGGAAACTCCGAAGTCTCCTGCGGAAGTCGCCAGTGAAACCCTCGATCAGGCGATCCGCACCGATACTTAACAAAATCTTGATCGTCAGCCCGGCACATCCCCGCCGCCAACAGGTTTCTCGATGAGAATCGCTCTCGGTGTCAGCGGTGGAATCGCAGCCTACAAAGCCGCAGAAATTGTTCGTCTCCTGCAGGATCGCGATGTCCACGTTCAGGTCATCATGACCCAGGCCGCCCAGGAGTTCGTGCGGCCCTTGACCTTTGCCGCTCTCTCCGGCGAAAAGGTCATCACTGGCATGTTCGAGGAATCGAATGCCGCGCCGAACATCGACTCCGCGGTCGAACATATCGCCGTCGCGCAATCCATCGACGCTCTGCTTGTCGCCCCGGCTACCGCCGATATCCTCGGCAAGTTCGCCCAGGGCATCGCCAACGACTTCCTGACCACGCTCTATCTCGCGACGAAAGCGCCGGTCGTGGTCGCGCCCGCGATGAACGTGAACATGTGGAACCATCCCGCCACCCAGGCCAATGTCGAAACCCTGCGCAAGCGTGGTGTGCTCGTCGTTGAACCCGACAGCGGATACCTGGCGTGCGGCATGGTCGGTACTGGCCGTCTCGCCGCCAACGAATCCATTGTGTCGGCCGTCATGGAAGCCCTTGGTGCGGTGCAGGATCTGGCAGGGGAGACCATCCTCATCACCGCCGGGCCAACTCGCGAGAAGATCGATCCCGTCCGCTACATCACCAACCGCTCCAGCGGCCGCATGGGATACGCGCTCGCCGAGGCGGCTCTGCGCCGGGGTGCCCGTGTGCAACTCGTAAGCGGCCCCACCAACCTCATGCCACCCGCCGCGGTTCAGTTCACCCGGGTCGAAACCACCGAGCAGATGCGCGATACCACCCTGAACCTGCTCTCGCAGGTGACCATCGTGATCAAGACCGCCGCCGTGGCCGACTACCGTCCGAAGGCAGCAGCGCCGCAGAAACTCAAGCGGACCGGCCCCGTTGCCCTCGAGCTTGAGCCCACCACCGATATCCTGGCCGAGCTCTCAGCCCGCAAGACTCACCAGCTCATGGTCGGCTTCGCCGCCGAAACCCAGGACGTGCTCGAAAACGCGCGCAAGAAACTGACTAAGAAATCGCTCGACGCCATCGTCGTCAACGACGTCTCGCAGAACGGCATCGGCTTCGACTCCGACCGCAACGCCGTCACCATCATTACCCACGACGAAGTGGTCGAGGTTCCCGAAACCACCAAGTGGGAGGTCGCCCAGCGCATCCTCGACGTGGTCGCCAAACTCCGCCGCCGCGCCCGCGCGCCCACCACTTAACTCCCAAACTGTCATCCCGAGTGAAGTGAGGCGACAGCCGAACGGAGTCGAGAGCCTGCCCTGAGCGCAGTCGAAGGGGACCTTGTGTTTGCATGTGGCCCCCCATGGAGCCAACGCCCCCGATGATGGCCCCGTATAATCAACCCGGTCCGACTCCCCAGGAGACCGAATGCGCATGGCTTGGCTAAGCAGTGTGCTGCTCGTGCTGGCGGGTTCCTCCGCCGCGCAGGAACCACCAATCCCCGTCGACCAGGAACCTCACCACAAAGTTGTGATGAAGAACGACTTCGTAATTGCCATGCACGTCACCCTCGCTCCCGACGAGCGCACTCTCTACCACACTCACGGCCACGACCGCGCCGGGGTGGAGTTGAGCAACAGCTCTATCACGCAACAGAAATTGGGGGAGGCCGAAGGCCCCGCCAACCCCACCAAACTGGGTGATCTCTCCGTAACCACGACGCCCGCCAACGGATACTCTCACCGCGTCCACAACGTCGGATCGGGCACCTTCGAAGTCTTCGACGTCGAATTCCTGCAGCGCCCTGAAACGCCATCCGACGACATCGCCGGCCCCGTCGCCGGAGAAAACCCCAGCGCCCGCGCCTACGACTGGCGTCTCGCCCCCGGCGAGAAGACTCCGCAACATACGCACCACCGCCCGTATCTCATTGTGGCCGCAGCGCCCATGAAGCTGAAAATGACCGCCCCCGACGGCCAGTCCCAGACCCACGAAATCAACGCCGGAGATTTTCACTGGGTCGACGTCGAGGTCACGCACACCCTCACGAACGACGGCGCAATGGACGGCGAGATCGTCGAATTTGAACTCAAATAGTTTCCCTCATTCTTTGTCATCCCGACGCCGAAGCACTCTTCAACTTTGTCATTCCGACGCCGAGCGTAGCGAAGGCGGAGGAATCTGCTTTTCTTCGCACGAAAATCTGGGCGGCATTTATCTCGATGGTATTCTGGTCATTCATGTCCCAGACGCTCTCTCCCGAATTGCGGCGCGCCCTCAGCGAGCGCATCCGTTACTACCGGGAACTTGGCATCTATGACTTTTACCGCCGAGAGCCGATCGCGGGAGTTCAACCCGAACCTGCCCCACCATCGCCCCTAGCCTTCATCCAGCCAGAACAGCGAGAGGAAATGTCACCCAGAAAAGCCACGGTAGCCGTTCCGGTCGTGTCCGAAGAAAGCATGTTCGCGGTGATCGCGTCGAAGCCCGAGTACGGCGTCGCCGATCCTGTCAAAGCGTTGAAAATCATCCGCGAAGACCTCGGCGATTGCACCCGCTGCCGTTTGCACCAGCAGGGCCGCAAACAGATCGTCTTCGGCGTGGGTAACCCGAAGACGGAATTGATGTTTATCGGCGAGGCCCCGGGCGCCGACGAAGATCAGCAAGGCGAGCCTTTTGTCGGCCGCGCCGGACAATTGCTCAACAACATGATCAAGGCCATGGGACTGGAGCGCGAAGAGGTCTACATCGCGAACATCATCAAGTGCCGTCCGCCCAACAATCGCACTCCCGAACGGGACGAGTGCGAAACCTGCTCCCCGTTCCTGATGCGCCAGATCGCCGTGATCAAGCCCAAGGTGATTGTGGCACTGGGCGCAGTTGCCGCTAAGTCGTTGCTGGCGATCAACGATTCCATGTCGAACCTGCGTGGGCGCTGGTACGATTTCCGCCCCGCCGGCTCGCGCAGCGCCGACCCCACCTGGACCAGCGCCAAACTCGCGGTGACTTATCACCCCGCGTTTCTGCTGCGCGATCCCCGCCAGAAGAAAGAAGCCTGGAAAGATCTGCAGATGGTGATGAAAGAATTAGGCTTAAAGCCGCCAGCGAAGGCGGTGGAGTAATTTTGTGGACGAAGCAGCGGAGCGCAGGCAACTTGGCCGGAGCCGGGAGTCGTCATCCGTGCAAGCTGCTGTGAGCCAGGACCTTCAGGCGCACCTGATTCACTTGGAACAAGAACTCGTGGCCGCGCAGAAGCGCCGCGAATTCGCCGCGGTCGAAGCATTGCTCGCCGACGACTTCCACGAAATCGGCAGCAGCGGCCGGCTCTTCACCAAAGCGGAGACAGTGCGTGTGATCAGCGAGGTGCAGATTATCGACTGCACCTTCGACCACTTCCAGTTCCTGCCCATTGACGATAAGTGTGTGATCGTCATGTACATGGCCACCGCCCGCCGCACCCAAGACGGACGCGAACACCGGAACCGCGCCTGGCGCAGCTCCACCTGGGTGAAAAGGGGAGAAGCGTGGCAAATACTCTTTCATCAGGCGACCGTCGTGCCAGCAGTTCGCTGAGATTGCATGACCCAAGACCTGAGACCTAAGACCTGACACCTGCCACCTGCCACCTGATCTCTTCCCATTTCGATTCACTATGAGCTAAGTTGTCGAAAGTTCATCGGGGGCTTGGGCAAGGGCGAATTCGACGGTCAAGCCTTCGCGTACAATGCCCGCCATTTGCCTTTAGAAGCGATCTGGGCGCGTCCGGGAGGGTGGGCCGAGGTTTTTTGGGTCATCCGAAGGTCTGCCGCTCTTCCTGAAGCGTTTAAACGCGTTTTGTTAACCAAAAGCTAACGAAGAACCTTTGACCGCAGAGGTCGCGGAGGAAGGCCGCAGAGCACGCAAAGAGGAATCGGCTAATTGCTAAGTGCCAAATGCTAAGTGCTGAACGCTGAGTGCTGAGTGCTCGTTCTTACTGACGACTAGCGACCGGCGACTAACGACTGAAGACTCACATCCGCCCGGTAGCAATCCCCTGCGCCCAATCATCCCGGCCGAGGGTGCGGGCGAATTCGGCGGCGGCCTGGTGATCGTAGGCGACCCGCTCGAGCGAGACGTTCCAGCCCGCGCCGTTCTTTTCGAGGATGCCGTAACAGGCATGCGGAGAGAAAGTCTGCATGCGGTAGCGTACGGGATCGACGTCGTCGTAGGCGGGCACGCCGATGCTGCCCGGGTTCACGACCAGCTGTCCGCTGGCCAGCTCAACCACGCGCGGAATGTGGGTGTGCCCGCACAAGACCACCGGCTGATGCACGCCCTGCAGCAGTTCGCGGATCGCGCCCTCGGAGCGCACCTCGGGCAGGCCTTCCATGATGTCTTCCACCAGGTAAATCGTGTCGCTGCCGGGCGTTCCGTGGCAGAGAAAGATATCGTCCTCAAACACGGCGGTCTTGGGCAACTCGCTGAGCCAGTGGATCGGCTCCTCGCCCAGATCGCGGATCACATACGAAAGCGTCGGGATCGTGGCCAGATCGCGTTCGCTGGCTTCGTAGATCATCCGGTCCTGGTTGCCCTGGATGGTGATCAGAACGTTTTCATGCAGGAGGCGCTCATAGGTGGCGTGCGGCTTGAGCGGACCGTACAGCGTGTCCCCCAGGTTGACGTACCCGTCCACTCCACGGCTCTTGGCATGGGCGAGCACGGCGTCCAGCGCCCAAACGTTGGCGTGAATATCGGCGAGGATGGCAAGACGGGCAGTCACGTCAGCGGATATTGTTAATCAGGGTACCAGAAAGGCAGGTTTCAGGTGTCGGGTCTCGGGTCTCAGGTCTCGGGTCGTTGGTCGTCGGTCGTCGGTCGTCGGTCGTTGGTCGTGGATGCATCGTGTTGAGCAAAGGTTTTTCCGGGCTTGCAGAACATCGGGCAGATGCGCGGTTCCATTCTGTCTACGCATGCGACATCCTGCTAGGCTATGAATGGTCCATACTTGAAACTCGAAACCTGAAACCCAAGACCCAAGACCTAAGACCCAACACCTGACACCTGACACCTGAGACCCGAGCCCTGAGCCCCGCATTCCAATTCTGCGACGTTGCCTTGCCCGTGCCGCTCGACAACGCCTTCTCCTACCGCGTGCCCGACGGCATGGAGCCAGCTGTTGGCGGGCGTGTGCTGGTACCGTTCCGGCAGCAGCGGATGAGCGGGATCGTCGTCGACCTGCACGATCGCCAGCCCGCAGTGCAAACCAAGAACGTGGTCAGCGTGCTCGATCCGGAACCGGTGCTCGATGCGCAGTTGATGCGGCTGGGAAAGTGGATCGCCGATTATTACCTCGCGCCGCTGGGCGAAGTGTTCCGCACCATGTTGCCCTTGAGCGCGGAATTCAAGCGCACGATCACCTATCGCATCACCGAACGTGGCCAGCTTGCTTTACATCTTGGGGGGGCGTCGGGTTCGTCGGCACGAGCGCGGCGCACGCCGGAAGATCAGCTCACTGAGTTTCGCGCGCTCGACTACCTCGCCAACCGTGAGAGTGGGCGAGAACAGAGCCTGCGGAGCGCGACGCGTGTGAGTCGGGTTGTACTCACCGGTATGGTGCGCAAAAAGTGGATCGTGCGCGAGGATCTGTCCGATGCGCAGGATGCAGCGCGCGTGGTGAAGATCGCGGTGCTGCTCGGAGCGAATCCGCCACAGGAGCCGTCCACGGGCGACGCACCAGCCCCGGCCGAAGATGTCCGCCGCTCCCTGAACAAGAAGCTCAACGCGAATCAGCAGATCCTGGTCAAAGCCCTGGCCGCATCCGGTGGGCGCCTTGCCGTCGAGGCCCTGCAGACTCTTGACGTTCCCCGCACGACGCTCAGCACGCTGGTAAGGCGTGGCTTGATCGAAATCATCGAAGTGCCGGCGGAGTTCCACGTCTCGCGGGTGAAGGCGCGGCCTTCGCCCTTTGGTTTCGAGTTCAACGCCGCACAGAAGGAGGCGCTGCGGCGCATCGAAGAGAACGTGGCCGCGCCCAAGTTCGCGGGGATGTTGCTGCATGGCGTGACCGGATCGGGAAAGACCGCCGTCTATCTTGCGGGAATGCGGGCGGTGCTGGAGGCCGGGCGTTCGGCGATCTTACTGGTGCCTGAAATCGGCCTGACGCCCGCGGTCGCCGCCGATCTTCACCAGGTGTTCGGCGAGGAAGTGGCGATCCTGCATTCGGCGTTGTCTGACCCGGAACGCGCCGAGCAGTGGCATCGCATCAAGCGCGGGCACGCGCGCATGGTCGTGGGCACGCGTTCGGCGGTGTTCGCGCCGGTGGCGGACCTGGCGCTGATTATCGTCGACGAAGAACAGGACTCCTCCTACAAGCAGGAAGAAACGCCGCGTTACCACGCCCGCGATGTGGCGGTGATGCGGGCCAAGATGGCGAACGCGGTGGTCGTGCTGGGCTCGGCGACGCCGTCGCTCGAGTCGTACTACAACGCCACCAAGAACAAGTACGCGCTGGTCGAACTGCCCGACCGGGTAGAGCGGCGGCCGTTGCCCGAGGTCGAACTCATCGACATGAAGCAGGAGTTCCAGGAAACCGGGCAGGAGCAGGTGATCTCACGCAAGCTGGCGGAGGAAATTCGCGAGCGGCTGGAACGCAAAGAGCAGGTGATGATCCTGCTGAACCGGCGCGGTTATTCGCCCGTGGCGCTCTGCCGCGCCTGTGGGAGCCGCATGGAATGCCGCAATTGCGCCGTGGCAATGACGCATCACAAGAAATCAAGCCGGATGATCTGCCACTACTGCGGGTTTGAGGCGCCGGTTCCGAAGAAATGCGGCGAGTGCGGCAGCGAGTACGTGTATTTCCTCGGCACGGGATCGGAAAAGCTGGAAGAGCTGCTGCACGGGATGTTTCCCACGGCGCGCATCGGGCGGCTCGATCGTGACACGGTTCGCGGCAAGGAAGATTTCGAGCGGGTGCTGGGAGCGTTAGACGCAGGAGAACTCGATCTGCTGGTCGGTACGCAGATGATCGCCAAGGGGCACGACGTGCACGGTGTGACGCTGGTGGGAGTGGTCGGAGCCGACATCGCGCTGGGCTTGCCCGACTTTCGCGCCGCCGAGCGAACTTTCCAGTTGCTCACCCAGGTTGCCGGGCGCGCGGGACGCGGGCAAACTCCGGGCAAGGTTGTCCTGCAGACTTACTTCCCCGATCACTACGCGGTACAGTACGCGGCGAACCATGACTTCGCCGGCTTCTACGAAAAGGAACTACGCTTTCGCAGCTGGATGCACTATCCGCCGTACTCGGCGCTGGCGAACGTGCTCATCCGTAGCGACAAGCTCGATGAAGCGCTGCAGTGGTCCGGTACGCTGGGCAGGTGGTTCGAGAAAACGAGGCATGAAGGCGTGCGCGTGCTGGGCCCGGCGGCCGCGCCGATCCTGCGCTTGAAGCGCGACTACCGCTATCACTTCGTGCTGAAGTCGCCTAGCCGCGAGAAGTTGAATGGAACTCTGCGCTCCATGCTGGCCTATGCGGGGTCACAGAAAATTCCGCGCACGCAGGTGATTGTGGATGTGGATGCGCTGTGGCTGATGTGAAGGCGGGTGTTAGGTCTTAGGTGTCAGGTCTCAGGAAACCCAAGACCCAAGACCTGACACCTGACACCTGCTATGCCCCAATTGCTCTTCGCGCGTCTGCATGGTTTACTGACTATCTTTGTCTCGTTACTTGGAGGGGTTCATGCGCTTGGCGTATCTCTTTCTGTTCGCACTGATTCCGGTTGTGCCTCTATTCGCGCAGGTCAAAGCCGACCACGGCTGGATCGCGGTCAGCAATGACTACACGAACCTGCTGGTAAAGGTCGAGATGAAACACCATCCGGAGTCGGGATCGCGCGAGGGGCTCAGCCAATACGACGAGCTGGTTTCGCAGCCGACCCTGGCGGACGAAGACCAGGCGCGCAAGGAGACCGAAGAAGTCCTTGCCAAGCTCAAGGCGGCGGTCGGCCAGCAGAAGCAGAAGGAAGTCGCGCAGGACTTGCAGATCATCATTCGAAACGTTGAACTGGGATTCCGCCTGCAGGACTTCCAGCGCGCCCATGAAGTGCCCTTCAACAACGCCAGCCGTCTGGTGTTCGGTGGCCTGCGTATGCTGCTCGACGAGCAGACTCAAGCCGAGCGCCGCCCCGCGGCAGTCGCACGCATTCGCGAGTACGCCGGGCTCGAGCCGGGCTACACCGCGCTGACGGAAATTCTGAAGCAACGCGTTACCGAGCAGATGGCGAAGCCGGGAATCATCTATCCGGCGAAGGTCGAGATCGAGACCGAGATGGCGCGCAACTCCCACTACGTTGAGGGCATCGCAGCGCTACTCACTGAGTACAAGCTGACCGGCTGGGAAGAGCCCTTCGGCAAGCTGAAGGCGCAATTGGCCGACTACGACGCCTGGATCAAAGCAACCGTCCTGCCCAAGGCGCGCACCGATTTCCGGCTTCCGCCCGAAGAATATGCCCTGAACCTGGAAGCCTTTGGCATCGACATTCCGCCCGACCAGATGGCCGCACTGGCCCACAAAGGCTTCGACGAGATCCAGGCGGAGATGAAGCCGATAGCGGAGCAGATCGCGAAAGAACGCAAGCTGCCGTCGAGCGACTACCGCGATGTGATGCGCGAATTGAAGAAGCAGCAACTGGTGGGCGACGCGATTCTGCCGTTCTACCAGGCCCGGTTGAAGCAGATCGAAGGGATCATCACCAAGCAGGGGCTGGTGACGCTGCCCAATCGTCCGGCGCGCATCCGGATCGCGAGCGCGGCCGAGACTGCGCAGCAACCGGCACCGCACATGGTGCCGCCGCCGTTCCTGCACAACACCGGACAGAAAGGCGAGTTCGTGCTGCCGCTCAACATTCCTGCGGGTCCGGGAGAGAAGGCGCAGAAGTACGACGACTTCACCTTCGACGCGGCTGCCTGGACGCTCACCGCGCACGAGGCGCGGCCCGGACATGAACTGCAATTCGACTCCATGCTGGAGAAAGGCGTTTCAATCGCGCGGGCACGCTATGCCTTCAACAGCACCAACGTCGAGGGCTGGGGGCTGTATTCGGAATACCTGGTGAAGCCCCACATGCCGCTGGAAGGCCAACTTGTGTCACTCGACTACCGGCTGCTGCGGGCGGCGCGGGCGTTTCTTGATCCCGAACTGCAGTCCGGCAAGATCAAGCCGGAAGATGCGAAGCGCGTGCTGGAGCAGGACGTGGTGCAATCCCCGGCGTTCGCTGAAGAGGAAGTGGAGCGCTACACCTATCGCGCTCCGGGGCAGGCGAACAGCTACTACTACGGCTACACCAAGCTGATTGCGTTGCGCAAAGACACGGAAGCCGCGCTGGGAGCGAAGTTTAACCAGCAGAAGTTCCACGACTTCATTCTCGCGCAGGGGTTGTTGCCGCCCGACCTGATGCGGAAGGCGGTGATGGAGGAGTTTGTGAGTGCGGGAACGGCGGGGCAGTGAGTGCCTGGTACGAATCGTCCGTGGTAGAGAAGACGGATAGGCCGGAGGTGCCGCCATCGCACACGGGGTCCTTCGACTGCGTTCGGCTGGCGCCTCACTTCGCTCAGGATGACAGCGTAGAAAAAGGCCCGGCTTGCGCCGGGCCTTTGAGTTGTGAGAGTGCAGCCTTTTCGCGAACAAGTGTAATTACGCGGCTTTTTTTGTTCCGCTTACTGGTATGGGAACCGCGGCCAGCGGGGTCATGGCGACACCCGCGAAGTAGCCGGGGCCAAACCATGCGAACGCCGGGCCGGAGTCGCGCCAGAACGTCTGCAGTTCGTATCCGTTCAAAGCGAGTAGCTCGAGGTTTCCGGGATCTCCGAAGTTGCTTTGGAAGACGGTCACGTCGGTGATGGAGCCCTCGCCGAACTGGATCGGTCCGCTCCAGGGCAACGTGGGAATGTCGTTGTCGCGCCAGAAGTGGATCAAGCCTCCCTTGGCATTGGGCACCACGAGTTCGAAGTTGCCCTTCGTCCCAAACCGGCTTTGCACCATCGAGGGCTGGCCGGCGAGTTCGTAGGCTGCTTCGATCTGCACCGGAGTGCTCCAGCCAAAGCCAGGACCAGAGTCGCGCCAGAGGGCGTAGATTCTGGTGCCAACCCGGGCGATCACTTCGAGGTTGCCGGGTTTGCCGAAGTTGCTCTGAATCAGGGTGACGTCATCGACGAGGCCCAGAGTGCCGGCGAAGGCGGTGGGACCGCTCCAGGGCAGGGTGGGATCGTCGTTGTTGCGATAGTAATGCAGCAAGCCTCCGGTGGCGCTGGGGACGACGACTTCGAAGTTTCCCTTGGTGCCGAACTTGCTCTGAATCAGCGCGGCTTTCCCTCGTACGCCGCTGGCGATGGTGGTCGAAATGTTCCAGGCGAACGCGGGTCCGGAGTCGCGCCAGAGATGGACCATCTGACCGCCCCCGGTGACTGCGACGACTTCGAGATTCCCCGGCAGGCCGGGAGCTTCGAAGTCGCTCTGGATCACGCTGGCACCCGTGCAGACGCCCAGGGATGGGCCGAAGGTGTAGGGGCCATTCCAGGGGAAGCCGGGAATGTCGTCGTTACGCCAGAAGTGGACCAGGCCGCCCGCCGTCGAAGGCACCACGACTTCAAAATTGCCGTGATTGCCGAAGCGGCTCTGGATCATGGAACCGCTGTGGCGGGTGAGCGGGAAGGGATTGTCATTGGTGACGCCGGACGGCGTGCCCTGCGGATAGTAGGCCTGCATCAGCGCGCTGAAGCGGGCCCATCCATCGTTCAGGCCGGTGAGGTTGGTATAGACGCCCGCCAGAGTGGGCGCAGCCGCGGCGATGATTGCGTTCCAGCTGTAGGATAGCTCGTAACGCAGAAAGTTGAGGAACAGGACGGCGCAACCGATGCTGTTGTAGTCGCGATCGGTCTGCTCGGTGTTGTCGACCCAGTTGGGACGAGTGCCATCGAGCCAGGTGGACGCCGACGCAAAGCCGTCGAGCGCATTGGGATAGAGTTCGGTGCAGAGCACGCGGGAGAGCCCTTCGCCGTGACTGAATCCGCAATTCCAGCCTTTGGCCTGCGCGGCCATGAAGACTTCGTCGACTTCGGCGGCGAGCACCAGGCGCACGATGTCAGCATCGGTTCCGCTGAAGGCGGCGCAGTGAATCTCAGTAGCGGCGCAGTTGGCGTGGTAGGCGCCGAACGAGCCGGTGTCGATGTAAACATTGAAGGGCAGGGACGCGGGAGTAATGCCTCCGAACCATCCCTGCAACATGGAATACTCCCACTCGCACGAGGCGAGGAGAGCGTCGGCGAGATTCTTTCCGTTGGCGCCGAGGGAGCCGTCGTAGAACACGACGAAGTTGGTGGTGTTGCCTTCGCGGATATAACTGAGTCCGGCAAGGTCTTTGGCGGTGGGCAACGTGGCTCCAGGCGGAACCAATACGTGCGGACGCTGTACAGCAGGCATAACGTCGTACCTCCTTGAGATTTGCGTACGGGGAACCTGTTGGAACCAGACGAGAGCGGCGAGCACTGGTGCGCGCGAGGCGCACGGGTGTACGTCAGACGGAGGAGGGGGGAACAACTTCCTCGATGTTCTGGAGGATGGTGCGGGGCGGAGGCAAAACGTTACAAAGTGGCGGATGGCTGGTGGCCGATAGCCGATGGCTGTGAGTTAGTGTCCGCGAGAGTGCCTGACAAGGCCGCGGATGTAGTCTCGCAAGGGCTGCACGACCGGCGCGGCGACTTCCTTCAGCGAGCTGTGGGCAAGGGGCGACGGGGTCCAGGTCAACACCAGCATGGCGACCGCGAACAAGGCTAGCCAACGACGAGCGCCGGAGACCTTTGGCCATTCCGAGACATGAGGGTGACGGAAGCTGCTGATTTCGAGCAGGATGGCCCATACCAACCAGCCCAGCCAGAAATAGACAGCCAGCGGGATCAAGACCAGGATGGTGAGGTGCGAGATAAAGCGGTGCGCTCTGGGCGCGATTGAGAAAACGATGTGTCCCCCGTCGAGTTGGCCTCCGGGGAGCAGGTTAAGCGCGGTGGCGAACATGCCGACCCAGGCCGCGACGGCCATCGGGTGCAACGAGATGCTGGCGAGGGGCAGGGTCGACGGGCCGTGAAGGAATCCCAGCCAGAGTAAAACGCGGCGCGCCAGGCCGAAGATCAGCGGGTAGTTGATCGACGCCAACTCCTGCGATGCATCCCCGGGCGGCGTTACGTGCGACATCCCCAGCGAAACTGCCAACACCACGCAAGCGATCACGAAACCGGCGATGGGGCCGGCGATTCCGATGTCAAACAACGCAGTGCGGGAGCGGATGGGGGAGCGAATCCGGATGAACGCCCCCATCGTGCCAATGAAGGTGGGAATGGGAATGAAAAACGGTAACGTCGCGTTCACGCGGTAGCGGACGCAATAGAGATAGTGCCCCATTTCGTGCGCAAGCAAGATCAGCATCAGGCTGGCGGAGAAAGGGATGCCCTGCAGCAGTTGCGAGGGATGGTGCCAGATGCGCGCGATGGGAAAGTAGGGAATGAAGCTGTCTTCCGCCGCCCAGACCGATTGCCCTTGCTGAAAGTTGGACTCCATGTGGGCGCCGACGACGAGGGTAGTGAAGATTGTCAGGAGCAGCAGAAGAGCGTGCAGCCAATAACGTTGTTTTGGCGGGCGGGTCACCCACATCTGGACGGGCGGGTAGTATTCCGCGGTGGAGGTGGGTAGGGGAGCGATGGGATCGGACATCCGGATTTTCGACCTGGGTTGATTCTAAACTGGGGAAGGGTTCTCGTGGGTGTAGACAGGGAGTTGCACTGCAGTTCGTAGTGGAAATGACTCTCGATCGTTCGGGCTGTCGCCAGCAAGCGCGGGGTCCCGTTCGGCTTCGCTCAGGGCAGGGTTTCGACTGCGTTCGGCTGACGCCTCACTGCGCTCAGGATGACAGGTTGTGCGGGTGTCTCCGCCTGGAAGGTCAGCTCTGCGGTCCGTGAGGCTAAGGCTTCGGGCCTAGACCTGACACCTGGAGCCTGACACCCGACACCTGCTTAATCGATCGACTGCAGCTCTTTGCCGGGCTTGAAGCGGACGGCTTTTCCAGGGGGGATCGAGACTTCGGCGCCGGTGCGCGGGTTGCGTCCGATGCCGGTCTTGCGCGGGCGCACGTTAAAGACGCCAAATCCCCGCAGCTCAATGCGATCGCCCTTGGCGAGCGACTTCTTCATGCTCTCAAAGACGGTCTCTACGGCCAGTTCGGCCTTGGTTTTGGTGATGCCGGTTTTGGTGACGACTTCGTTGATGATGTCGAGCTTAATCACGATGGGCTCCCTTTGGCGATCTGCGGAGAAGGCACCAAGTGGTTGATGCTAAGGGAGATATCAGAGATTGTCAACGGGAGGGAGTGTCTCGTAAGATGACAGGACAGAAGTCCAGCCGGAATAACCAGCCCTTAGCAATTAGCACTTGGCATTTGGCCAGTCGCCCGAGGTGTGGGTCAACGTTTTGCAAGGCTCCGCGAGGGCTGACGCAACACGAGACATTACGAAGCGAACCGGCGGACCCAACGATCAGGAACCGGGCTAAATGCGAAGGCCAAGTGCGATCCTGGAATTCGATGCTGCCGGTAAGAACGAAATCGCAATCCATTTCCGCCTCCCGAAGGAGAACCATGCTGAAGAGTGACCGCTGGATCCGCAAGATGGCGCACGAGCACGACATGATTAACCCGTTCTCGGAGAAGCAGGTACGCGAGGGCGTCGTGTCGTACGGCTTGTCGTCTTACGGATATGACCTGCGCGTGGCCGATGAGTTCAAGATTTTCACGAATGTGAACTCGACCATCGTCGATCCCAAACACTTTGACGAGAAGTCGTTTGTGACCGTGCGCTCGGATGTGGCCATCGTGCCGCCGAACTCGTTTGCACTGGCACGGTCGGTCGAATATTTCAAGATTCCGCGCGATGTGCTGACCATCTGCGTGGGCAAATCGACCTACGCGCGTTGCGGGATCATCGTGAACGTGACGCCGTTTGAGCCGGAATGGGAAGGGTTTGTGACGCTCGAGATCTCGAACACGACGCCGCTGCCAGCGCGCATTTATGCGAACGAAGGCTTGTGCCAGATTATTTTCTTCCAGTCGGATGAAGTGTGCGAAGTGAGCTACGCGGATCGCAAGGGGAAGTACCAGGCGCAGAAGGGGATTGTGCTGCCAAAACTCTAGTCGTCAGTCACGAGTCGTCAGTCGTCAGGAAAGGCGGTTGTTGGCTAAGCCCTTCGTCGTCAGTCGTCAGCAAGACCCAGGAGCGATAGGGCCGCGGAATCCCACCCTTGCGCGCGGAACGCGCAAGGATGGGGTACCCAGCGCGGATGAGACACCGGCGGTTGTCTGACTTCGAGGTCTGCTGCTCCGTGCGAAAACTGTGCCGTCCCTGCGGGACTCGGTCGCATATCCACGCTTACCCCGGACTTACGTCCGGGCTAGTCTCTGGCGTCCCTGGCGGGACTGGGCTAGCGTCGGGTCTATCCCGGGATTCTGGCAATGACTAACGACCAAAGGCCAACGACTGGTTTTCCCACGACCGGAGACCGACGACTGAACACGAGCGAAAGCAACGACGGTTTTCAGCCATCAGACAACGGCCCATCCGTCACCAATGGTTTGCCGACGAGCAACGACCAACGACTAACGACCGGCGAGCGACGACTGTCTTTCGTAATCCCCAACCTTTAGCAACCGCTGGACGGGCGGAAACATCTGTAATACTTGTAATAACCGGAGGACTGGCCGACCTTTGGGGAACTCTCGACATTGGGCGCATGAGGTTGCGGTCTTCGCGCTGGTGTGCGTTTTGTCGGTGTTCTTTGTGCCCGCGGGGCATGGGCCGTATTCGGCGGTGCATGGTCCGATGACCGCGTTGCGGTCGCTGCGCAGCAAGCTGCAACTGGTTCTCGCGATGGAGTTGGCTTCGTTGCGGCGGACGATCGGTGGTTTACTTCCAGTTTTTGCTGGTACTAAGCAGATTGTGGCTGCTCGTCCTTTTTTGGTTCAATCCCGACCTCCTGAATTAAGCGTGGTTCTGCGCTGTTAGAAATCCCAATCCTCTTCATGAACACTTTACGGGCGTAGTCGGCGGGGATTGGTCCGCGCACGCCCGATGGTGGCCGCAGCCTGGGGGCTGACGGCAATGCTTTCACTCTTCCGGCCGGCGCACCCGGTCCGGCGCGAAATCATTTGAGGAGAAAAAGAATATGAAACGTACTTTCACGAGACTTCCCCTGCTTGCCGTGATGGCAGGCACCTTCCTGCTTGCGGGCTGCAGTAAGAAAGTTGCGAAAGTGACTCCACCACCACCACCGCCGCCAGCGCCCACGGCGACCATTGCGGCGAGTCCGAGTGTCATCCACCCCGGACAGTCGGCGATCCTGACCTGGCAGACGGAGAATGCGAACGATGTGAACATTGAAGGTCTGGGCACGGTGAATTCCTCCGGGACCCGCACTGTGTCGCCAGGCTCCTCGACGACCTACACCCTGGTTGCGAAGGGGCCGGGCCGGACCAAGGACGCGAGTGCGCGCGTGACCGTGAACGCCGTGGTCTCACAAACGCCGCCAACACCGGCACCAAACGAGGCGGATCTGTTCGCCAAGCATGTGAAAGATCTGTTTTTCAACTTCGACAAGTCCGACATCCGGGGGGATGAAGCGCCGGTTGCCTCCGGAGATGCGACGTTCCTGGAGCAACACCCGGAGATCAAGGTCCTGATCGAAGGGCATTGCGACGATCGCGGGTCGGAGGATTACAACATCGCGCTGGGACAGAGCCGGGCGCACAGCCTGCAGCAGCAGTTGGAGAGGAGCGGGGTGAGTGCCGATCGGATCAAGACGATCAGCTACGGCAAGGAGAAGCCGTTCTGCACCGTAGACGACGAGGCATGCTGGCAGGAGAACCGGCGCGACCACGTGGTGCCGCAGCTTTAGTCGTCGGGAAGCGATGTGGTTGGTCGTCGGGCTGGTCGTTGGCAAGATCCTGCGAGGGACGGAGTCGGGAAATCCCACCTTTGCTCGAACGCGCAAAGGTGGGCACCCGGCCAAACCGTGCCGTCCCTCCGGGACTCGGTTTTTTTCTCCCGGCAAAACCCCGGACTTACGTCCGGGGCTAGTCTCTGGCGTCCTTGCGGGACTGGCTAACGATGGTTCGCACGATCGTGCCAACGACCAACCACCATCGACCGACAGCCAATGACCAACGGCCAACAGCCAATGACCAAGCCCAACCTCCGGTTTTGCTGACGACCGACGACTGCTTTCCCTACAGCGAATTCAAGAAGGTAATTACCTGTTGTTGCTGCTCGGGGGATAAGTCCTCC
The DNA here is from genome assembly GCA_964641665.1 of uncultured Acidobacteriaceae bacterium. Lineage (GTDB taxonomy): Bacteria > Acidobacteriota > Terriglobia > Terriglobales > Acidobacteriaceae > Gp1-AA133. Next base: position 2,248 of record CAZXKO010000109.1, on the reverse strand, counting down.
CTAAAGTTGTCGATGACGCCACGCGCCTCGCCGCGGTGACGGTTGATCGCGTCGGTCAACGACAATGATTTCAGGTCGTGCATGAAGCGGGTTTTGGTGCGCAGGCCCCAGAGTGGGGTGGTGCGCAGTTTGTTGATGGTGTCGGCGGGGCCGCCTTGCACGATGCCGTCGCCGGTGCCCACGTCGTGCAGCAGAAAGTCGCTGTAGGGATGGATGAGTTTGTTGCCGAGGGCGTCGGGGACGACGAACGTCCCGTCGTTCAGAACTGTTCCTGACGGAGCCGTGACAATCGACGGTACGTGGCAGGTGGCACAGCCAATCTGTGCGAAGAGCTGTTGGCCGGCTTGGGCGTCGGCTGTGGCTGCGAGAGCGGCATCGCGGGGAGGAACCTTGGTACCGCGAATGAACTGGGCGAAGTGGTCGATGTCGGCCAAGCCGAGCGTGTCGGGCTGACCCTCGGGATCGGTGGTTGTCTTGCAGACAGTGGTGGTGTCTTTCGGACGCAGACGGCTGGTGATGCCCATTTCGTTCAGGTAAGCGTCGGCCGAAAACGAGAGCAGGCTGCGATGCTGATCTTTCCAGCCGAAACGGCCTACGCCGGTTTGACCGGGAGCTTCGAAGAGCGCGACCTGGATGGCTTCGCCCTGAATGCGGCCGTGAGTGGCCTGGGCCTGATTGGCGGCGATGTTGAGCAGGGTGTTGTCGTCGATGGCCTCGACGAAGCCGTCCCCCAGCGTGTTGAGGACCGCGCGCAAAGCACGGATGTTCTCCGTGTCGGGCAGCTGTTCGTGGGCTTCGGCGCAGATGGCGCGGTCGTCGACGATGGAACGGTCGGTGATCGTGCTGGTGCCGTCGCTGATCGGGATGGTCGGGTTGACGAACTTGCCAGTCGGGTCGAGGTGACCGGCGCGGATTTCGGTGATCTGGCTGGGTCCGCCGGTGACCGGGTTCTGATGGCAGTCGGCGCACCCAGTGGCGTTGAAGACCGGGCCGAGGCCGTCGTCCACACCGTTCCTTCTCTCAAAGCGCTGTTGGTCGAGGGCAAAAGTATCGCCGGGAGGCTCCGGGATTCCGTTGCTGACGCTTTGCGAGCCCGGATTCTGGCCGAGCGTGGGAGTGTCGAAGGCGGCGGGCGCTTCGATGGCGGACTGTTGGGCGATGCTCGCGATCGCAATGGCGAAGAGGGCGACGAAGGCGAGGGAGATCGGGGTCTTGCGATGTGTCATCGAGCGTTTCCTCCAGAATAAATTTTGCGGACGCCGTGCCAGCGATGCGAGGTGGCGGACACACTAGTGCCGCGTCCTCGAGACGAGGTGAGCCGGCGGCTGGTCGATGAGGTGGTGGACCTGACGGAACTGCGCTGATCAGGAAAACTGCCCGGGGTGGGGTTTATTCCCGGCTGGTGAGGGAATTATTGCGGAGGGGGTTTCCCGGGATGTTTTGAAAGGAGGCTCCGGAGAAAACTTAACGCCGGCGAGAGAGCAGATCGGAAATGAACGCAAATGTCCCTCGGCGCGTTCGGCTCACGCCTCACTGCGCTCGGGATGACAGGTCAAGGGAGAATTGAAACAACAGAAACACAGCTGACGCTCGGACCTACGGCAAAGACCCCGACGACCAAGCGCTGACGACTAGCGACCAGCGACTGACGACTGCTTCTCTACCGCGCGTTCTCGCCTTCCTTGAACATGTACTTGATGGCGGGCTTGTAGATAACGATGTTCGGGGCGGTGGTCCGGTTGACCTTGAGGCAATTCTTGTCGTACCACTCGATGACGCCGTGGATCTGTTCGCCGTCGCGGAGCACAATGACCATGGGCGTTTTGCCCTGCATCTGCTTCTGGTAATAGAAGTTTTCGGCGTTGGTGGCTTCGGGTGGGGCGACTTTCTTGGGGCCGCCGCCGGGACGCTCGGGGCGGTCGGGACGTTCGCGTCGTTCCATGGGGGCCTGGGTGTGGTTGTGATTGTGGTCGTTGCGCTCGTTGCGGTTGAGCGAAGGCCGTATCAGCTTGCGGTTCGCGAAACCTTCCTGATCGGCAGGATGTTCGGTTGGCATGGAGTCGATTGCATCCTTCATGGCAACCCACCTTTTCACGCGCTTGGAGTGGCGCTGACCACAACACTACGCTACTGTGCATGTGGAGACTGGGGCGTGAACTTTGCAATTACCGTAGCACAGGAACCGGGGCGTGACAATGGTTAAGTAGTGCTAGGGCAAGGACTTTGGAGAAACAGCGCTGCGAGCTTC
>CAZXKO010000108.1:0-45204 GCA_964641665.1 uncultured Acidobacteriaceae bacterium | reverse complement strand
AGCCGGCGAGCCACGAATTTAAGCCTCTCGTCCATTACCGAACACTCCTTCCACGGCATCCACTTTCCTCCCCAAGAAAAAGGGGAAAGTGTAACCTATGTGTCCGGTACGATCTGTTACCTATGTCTCGGGTCGCTCACTGATCCTAGGGTTGCAAACGCCAGGACAAGAATGGCCACGCTAAGGGCGAAGAGACGCAATCGCATACAGCCCGGTTCGAGTTTCTTGACCTAGGATTCATACCTGCAAATCAATCTCCTTCGGGCGTACTTGAGACAATCTGGGAACGTGCGTAAATCGGTCTGCCGCAGACTCTTGTTTGCGGTAACAAGTGGTTCAGGATGCGATGCGGTGCTGGGTGCTTTCGTTTGAGAAGGGCGCAACAGCATCTTGCACATCTGAAAGCGCGTTTCCTGTTCCGCGGAACTCATCACTTGCCGACGAGTAGCCTGTGTACATAGACACCACGGAGACAAGAATGCTCACGGCCACACCGAGCACGACTATCGCCGAAACGACGAGAAGGCCCCATGCGATCCCCGGCCAGACAAGCGAGCGGAGATGCGGGACGAATGCAAGGAGTACGGCGAGGCCAGCAATCCCCAAGCCAATCCCGAAGATCCGGCGTCGCCCTGCGTGCAACGCGTACTCTCCTCCGTAGATGGGCAGTGCCGCGATGTCGCCGATTCGCCCTAGCCAGATCCCGAACCGGGACTCTTCCGGGAACTCCTTGACGCCGCCGACCAGCGCGAGTTTGACAGTGCGTCTCTTTGAACGTAGTGGATCACGATTTTCACGCGACGGAACGGATGGTTCCATGGGACGCCTCCCTCTGTGCAGGCCATACGTCTGACGGTAGTTTTAACAGGATCGGTTGGTTCGGTGATGGCCTAGCAACCACGGTTCGCAGCAAGTTCCCTGAAGCCCGTTGCCACCAGCCATGAAAGAGTTCGCCCTGCGGATCACGAACCTGCAAAGTGCGCCAGCAGCAGTCTCCAAAAAGCAGCCCAGGACTGAAAGCGGTTCTTCTCGAAGATCGACCTTCCTCCGAGGGCTCAAGGGAATCGGAGAGCTTGACGGTTATGCAGCGAGTATCGAGTCGCAGGCCGGTGCGCAGTGCTTTGAGCGCGCTTTCCTTGATGCTCCAAAACAGAGTCACGAACGCGGGACGATCTGTAGGTGATACTCGTGCGACGAGCGCCTGTTCGTCGGGCGAAAGATAGTCGACGATGAAGCCGTCGCTGCGCGGTTCAATAACTTCCAAGTCACACCCAAGTGCGGTATCAACGGGGGCGATGGCGCACATGGCCCTTCCGTCGCGATGGGTCAGCGAGATGCTTACATCCGCCGGTTCAGATTCAAAAAAAACTTCGGGGGCGCCGGAGGGTGCGGGATGTATTTCGATGTCGGCAAGAATTTCAGGCTGAATGGTTAGCTTCCAATGCGTAGCCAGGGCAAGCTTCGCCGTCCAGCGACCGAGTTGCCAGTCCGCGTGACGTTTGGCAAAGCGAAAACTGCCGAGGCGAGTGGCCTCTTGCGTGCTTAGCCAAGAGGGTAGCTCCGGTACATCCGCTACGGTCTGTTCCAGCCAATATACGTTCATTAGGAAGCCACCGGTAAGTCGAAGACGTCAATCTCACTTAATTTGGAGCTCTCAGATTGCACCTTCTCAGATTCTTGTTTTGCTGCATGTCCTATGCCACGTTCGATGGCATCGATGAGATACGGGCGAAGGTTCGCGGGCGGGAGAATGTGGTTCAACGCGCCCACTCTGAGGGCACGATACACACTATGTACTCGATCGAACTCGCCGGCCATCTCGCCCAGCTTCTCGGAGTGAATTACCTTAAAGAGCTCGTTCCACTGTGCACGCAGACGCCCCTTCTCTGTCGCGTCGGCTTGGGCCATGGCTTTGGTGAGAGCATCCAGGCGTGGGTCCTTGCGTGTCCGGATTTCCACTTCGCCAGCGAAGACGACCGCCGCAGCCGGTGCGCCGCCGATAACGGAGGCGTAGGTGCCTTCCAAAGCTGCTACTTCCAGCCCTTCGTTGAGCACCCGCGAGAAGACGACGTAGGCACCTCCGTGGTAGCGGGAGATTACGCAAAAGACCATGGGGCCCTTGAAGTTCACCACAGCCCGGCCGATCTCTGCTCCGTACTCGAGTTGCAGCTTGCGCATTGACTCGGGGGAGCCATCAAATCCCGACAAGTTGGCGAGCAGCACAATGGGTCGGTTGTTGCTGGCGGCGTTGATCGCGCGCGCCACCTTCTTCGAGGAGAGCGGAAACAGGGTGCCAGCCGTCCATTGATCCGGGCCGTCTGCTGGAACAAATCCCAGGCGAGGCACCGGCCGGGATTCAATCCCGATCAAACACACCGGATAACTACCGAGATGGGCATCCCACACGACCGCAGTCTCTGCGCCTTGCAGGCCGGCCCATCGCTCCAAGGGGGCATGGTCTTGGTCGATCACGGCCATCATTACCCTGCGAATGTCGAACGACTTCTTCCGGCCAGGGTTGGTTTCGTCCGAGAGAATCTCGCCGATGCGCGCGAAGCCGTCCTCTCCATTCTTAATGTGGGGCGACAGCCGCACGTCGCGATCGATAGGATCGACGGTCACCGCCCGCCGAGGAAACCGCTCGCCCGGCATGACGTAAGTGTGCTCATAATGGCGCAGCAGTATGTGGCAGGCTTCATTGATATCCCCCGCCCAGTACTGTGCCTGCCCGTTGAGGCCCATGATGCGGTCATATCCCCCGATGCCCTGGTTGTCCTCGGCAGAGATGCTGCCCGAGTAGTCAAGAGCGCGCTTGCCAGTAAGCACCATCGCCGCCGCTGGCGTCATGACCAGAATGCCGCGCGTATGCATGAGCATGGTCGCCTCGGCGTTCCAATACGGCTGGGCTCCGACGTTGATCCCGTTCACCACTAGATTGACCTCTCCGCCTGCCTGCGTGAATTCGATCAAGCGGCGCAACACGCGGGCAATCCAATCCATGTTCTCCACTCCGCTCTCCATCGAGATCTTTGCCCCTGCTGAGATAGGGAACCATTCGAGAGGAACCCTCTTTTCCTCGGCGAGGTCGAGAGCGGCAAGGATTCGCCGGCATTCTGGCTCAGCGATGGCACCCAGATCCTTGCTTGGGTCACCTAGCAACAAGACCCGTGTCATGCCCTCGGGGCACTTGGTGGTGAAGTTGCGTATGACGCCAAGGATGATGTTGGACTTGTTCTGACCGTACGGGCGATCGACCGGAATCAAATCGCCGTCGGAGTTAAGATCGTGCTCTACGAAGTCGCCGGCAGGAAAACCCGTCCGTGCGTCCCGCGGATCGGGGGTAAGCATTTTGATGATCTCGTAGGGGTAAACCAGTCCACGCTGACGCATCCGGATGACCTTCTGGTCGTATTCGGACAGGGGCTTGAGTGGCTGCATTTTGGTTGCGGGCCGGTAGGTCATCAGCAAGCCAGTGCCGCCAGGACTGGAGATGCGCACGATCATGTCGCGCAATTCGCCAGTTTCCGGATTAGGGATGCGAGCCTGCACCGCCACCTGTTCGAGTCCCAGTCCCTCCGTCGCCGGTGCCAATTGCTGCACGATATGGTGAAATTCCTCCGGTTCAAGATAAAGCGGCGGCCACACATGCAGCAGGATGCGATTCCAGTGAAGGCGTTCTTGCGACCGTCGCCGCGACTGGAAACGCCGAATACCGGCGAGCGCTTCGGCAAACATGCGCTCCAGGTGTGGAAGTTGTACAACACGGCCGGCATTGTCCCGCACGGGGGTAAGGTCTCGCACTTCCGCTACCGCGAACAGCCGCTCGTCCTTGGGATTGTCATGAGCAACACCATGCAGAAGGTAGACATCCTCCACCGACGGCAGGCGTCTGATCTTGAAGTTCGTGAGTCGCCAGAGATGCAGCCGTTTCGCCATCATGGGGTGGATGCCACGGAAGAGCTTGTCCTCTTCATATCCGTGTTCGCCGGGGCGATACGTGAAGTGCTGCATGCCACTCATGCCGCGCGTGGGAGTTGCGACCGCCACCACAATCCGCCGAATCACACGAGGAGAGGGGGTTTGGTTGATGGCAGAACGGACCTCCAACTCGGTCGATTCCGCGTCATCAGCGCCACCAGAATTCCACACGCAGAAATCGAGGACGACATCGTCCTCGGCCGGCGCCTGTTGTGCCAAATGGACCAGCGCGCGCATTGTTTCGGCTAGCTGCGGCTGCTCAGCGTAAGTGGTGAAGACGTGAACGCGCTTTTCCTTGTCCGCATATTCCGCTGAGACGATAGAGTGCCCATCGAGCAGCAGGGAACCGAAACTCACGAGAGTTTCGATCCGGTAGTAGCGCAGCATCAGCGCCTCAAGCATCAACTGACGTAAACCCGATGAGGCTCTCCCGAACCGGCAGGCAAACAGGCTGACCAGCGGCTGTGGACACTCGACCAATGCGAGTAGTCTCCCGGCTCGGTCGGGCGCCTCGGGGTTGGCGGCAAGATACGCCAGGTGATCTTCCACCTGCATGTAGATCTGCTTCCGTGCGCCCTCGAAAAGTGGTTGGTCGAACAGACGATAGCGTACTTCCCGGGCTAGATCGCTAACCGCCGGGAAAAGGCCGCGGGTGACAGAGGCCATCCGGTCCAAGAGAGTCCGGAACGACTCTTCCGCCAGCGGCGCCAGGTTTTCGACCTGCTCGAGCCGCCTTTCCAGAACACTCAAGATCGCAGCGACCTGCTGTTCCGCGCGTTGATGAGATTTACAAAGCCACAACAGACTCTGTTCCAATTCCGGGGACCGCTCTAAAGAGCGGACGCTGTAATGAGCCAGTGCCCGCCGCAGCGCCTCGACAAAAGTGCGCGGCAAACCTTCGCCGCGAGTATCCAACATGCGCAAATAGGAGAAGAGATAAGCTTCAACGCTCGGCACTTCTGCGTCGGTTGGATCGTCTGCTTTCGGCTGGCGGTGGAACAGGGAGCAAATATCCACAAAGATGGTGAGTATCTCGTCCTCACGCCGGCGTATCTCGTCGTCACCGGAAGGCAGATCGCAAGTCCGGGCCCAATCGGCGACGAGTTGCGCAGACTGTTTTGGCTCCACGTCAAAGCCCAGCATCAGCTGCTGGAGTTGCTCAAGGTTCTGCAAGCAGCCGGGATGGTCAAACTCACGGTTCTTGTCAAGCGGGAACGATGTACCGAGGAGAACACGCTCCGTCACGGGAACAACTATCTCGTCGCCGTCCGCGCGATCAATTTGCACGAGTGGCGCGCCGGCATCCACTTGTACGTTGGATATCGTCATCACGTGGCGGACTGTTCCAGAAAATGGAGCGACGACTTCCATTTCCATCTTCATCGCCTCAAGCACTATCAGTCGATCGCCTGCGGAAACCCTGTCGCCCGCCCGGACCGCGACCGAGACCACGACCGCGGGCGCGGGCGCATGCACGATGCCGCCTTCGTCCCGGTCAATCCGGTGTGATACTCCATCAACCTCGATCCGATAGTTCAACTCGTGGGTTACGGCAACAACGCTGAATCGACGTCCAGAGACGGTGAGCCAACGCTCAAATTCATCGAGGCGGTCGACGTGCGCCTCGACACGATTGCCATCGGCCTCGACACGATATTGTTGAGGTCCAACACAATACACTTGGAGTGAATAAGACTGCCCGCGATAGCGCAGGGCCACAGTCCTGCCCACTTCGCGCCGAACCTGCGGCCTCCCGCGCAATGCTGACGCATAGAACTGGGCGTGCTCTACGGTCAATTCGGCGTTATAAGCCTCGATCGCGGCTTGTACGAGAGCTACATCTGCATAGTCCCGCGAAAGATGTTCACCCTTCTCGGCTAACCGGTCGAGCCATCGGTTATCAACTTGGCCAGCCTGCAACTCGGCGCTTTTCACCAGTTCCAGAAGGAACGGCTTGTTGCTGGCTCCGCCTTTGATCACCACCACGCCTTCGCGCAATACCCGCTGCAGACGCGAGAGGGCTTCCTTACGGTTCTGACCGAAAGCGATGATTTTTGCGATCATCGAGTCGAATTCGGCGGGGACTCTATCTCCTTCTGCCAGCCCGGTATCCACGCGCACCCCGGGCCCGGCAAGAATCCGGAAGCGCTCCACCACTCCTGGGGCGGCTGCGAAGCCATTGTCGGGGTCCTCTGCATTCAGGCGCACTTCGATCGCATGACCAGTGGTGCGGGGCGGCTCGCCTTCCAGGCGACCGCCCATGGCAATATGAATCTGCAGCTTCACCAGGTCAAGCCCAGTCGTGCACTCGGTCACAGGATGTTCGACTTGCAACCGGGTATTCATCTCCATGAACGCGAACCGCGTCTTTACCGGCTCATAAAGGAATTCGACAGTGCCAACGTTCTGGTAACCCGCGGCCTGGCTCATGCGCACGGCCGCCTCACGCAAGGTCTGGTCCTGCTCGGCAGAGAGTGCGGGCGAGGGGGCTTCCTCGAGAATTTTTTGATGACGTCGCTGGATGGTGCAGTCGCGTACTCCGGCAGCCCACGTCGTACCATAGTGGTCGGCGACAACCTGGACCTCAATGTGGCACGCGCCAGAGACCAGTTGCTCCAGAAACACAGTGGAATCCCCGAACGCCTTGAAAGCTTCGGCTCGGGCACTGTCGAAGGCCTCCGGGAGCTGGCCTGGAGAGTTTACCCGTCGAATCCCGCGCCCCCCGCCGCCGGCGGTTGCCTTGATGAGAAGTGGATAGCCCAGGAACGCGGCGTGGTGTCGCGCGTCGGCAAGTGTTTCCACCGCACCGCCACTCCAGGGCACGACAGGTACTTGAGCCTGCTCGGCAAGTCGCTTAGAGGAGATCTTGTCGCCGATTCTTCGAATGACATCGCCCGCGGGGCCGATGAACACGATGTTCATGTCGCGGCACAGGTCGGCGAATCCCGCGTGCTCGGCAACAAAGCCCCATCCCACCCAGACTGCTTCCGCGCGCGCTGCGGTTAACGCCTGTTGGAGGCAGCCGTAGTCCACGTAGCTGCATTTGACCAGGCCAGTGATCGGGTCGGTGAGGTGGGCCGGGCCGAGTGATACCGCTTCGTCGGCCTCCCGGACAAACATGGCGTGCCGGTCGGGCTCGGTGAATAGCGCGATCGTGCGCAACGAGGCGCCGCGTTCTTGATTGAACTCGTGCGCCGCGTGGATGAAACGCATCGCAGCTTCGCCGCGATTGACGATTGCCACGCGTTGAAATTCGTGCCGCATAATGCCCCCGATCAACGGTTTGTCACAGCCGACTCGCACACTCAGACTGTGGCGGGTTCGAGTAACATGACGGCCTGCAATGCCGTCACTGCCTCAGCATCGACGGGAACCTCTACTGTGCGGTACGCGCTGAGATTCACGTAGCAGTTGCCTGCCGTATCCACTACTTCCGCGTCGAAGCTTCCTTGTTGCAAAGAAGGAGTTACGATCGCGTAGAGCGGGCCCTTGGCCAAGTCGGATGCGCGCCACACGCGGACCTGATCAATATGCTGCGGCAATCCCATCTGCCCGTGCACGGCCAGCTGCCACAGCCCAGCTGTCTGGAAGCAAAGCTCGATGAGTCGCGGGGCCATCAGGGTGGGTAATTCGGCGGGATCATGATTCTTGCCCAGCTTCGTGGCCATGAGACCAACCATCCGATTCCCGTCCCACCAGGCGCGTTCGACCACTCGGTACGCGGGCCCGTGGAAATACACGCGATAGATATCAGCGGCCTCGATCGCGGAGCCACTCGGCTTGGTGAAGCGTGCCGCAGGCGCGGGGTGGCCCAGTTGTCTGGTTAGGCGCACGCGGCCGGTGAAATGGGTTGTCACTTGCGGTTCAGGCTGATTGGGCAGCGTGCGGCAGCCGGTCAGTTGGCAGTCCGCAAATGCCGCGTCGTCGCCCCGCGAATAAATCAGTGTTTGAGTCGTGACCGTGCGCGGCTCGTTCCGGTAAAACTTGAACGGCGCCAGGAAATTCACGTCGTCGATCGCTTCGACATGCCAGCCGGGAAGTAGGCACAAAGCCGCCTCCGCAAAGGCTTCGACTCCCATGACGCCGGGTAGGACAGGTGTGCCCTCGATCTGGTGATCGTGCAAGAAGGGTTGTCCCTTCGGATCAAGAGGCGCATCAATCTTGAAACCGCCAGGCAGACTCGTACTCACTATCTTGCCGAGCATTGGCCCGTGCGCCGCAATGTACTTTTGATCGGACCGTTCCGAGGCAGTGGTGTCGAGGCCACCGGTGACGTCCCATTCATTCATCAGAGCGCCAAGGCGCTTGCCAACGACGATTTCACCGCGCGTCCCTCCCATGGTCAGTTCGCGACGGATTAGTGGAATACCCGCCTCAGGCGACAGCATATCGATGCCGGCGAGTTCCATCATCTTCGGAATCGATCCGCGGGTGGCCATGCCAATGCCACCCCAGGCCGTCCAGTCGATCACGATCCCGCGCGTCTCCGGCCGGGTCGTGCGAAAACTGGAAGTGATCTTGCAGAGCAGGTCGTTGGCAGAACTGTAGTCCGCCTGACCGGCATTGCCGAACCGACCCGCGATCGAACTGAAGGCCACGGTTGCCTTGAGAGGCATATCGCCGATGGCGTGCAACAAATTGAACCACCCGTCACTCTTCACATCGAAGACGAGATCGAATTCACTCGCCTCCTTGTCGGGCAAGAAATGGCTGCGCTCAATTCCGGCCGCGTGCAGCAACACATCAATGCGGCCGCTGCGTTCGCGGACTTGCTGGACGATTTTGCTGACGGCGTCTGCGTCGGTGAGATTGACGCTGTGGTAGTGGGCCGTGCCTCCTGCTGCGCGCACCGACTCGATCGCACTAAGGGCGGCCTGCGACCGCTCGAGCGCCGTCATTTGTTTTTCCACCAGCACCGGCGTCGCGCGCTCACCCCGCGCCTGGATGCGCGCAAACAGATCGCGCTTCAGGTTCTCTTTGTCGCTTTTGAAGCGTTGGAGGTCGGGATTGTTCGCTTCGGGCTCGGCGACGAGATCAAGCAGGTAGAATGTGCCGCCCGAAGCGGCCGCCAGGTCGGCCGTGATCGCTGACACAATGCTGCCGGCCGCGCCGGTGATCAGAAAGACGGTATCTTTATTTAGGGGTAGACCGGGGCGCCCGTCGGCCGCGGGTTGTTCTTGGATCCCAATGGTCCAGCGCTGCGCGCCCTTATGGCCGATCTCAATCGCGCCCGGGTCGCGCAGAGTTTCTTCGATGAGGATCTCTGAGAGCTGCGCGACGCTGCAGTCAGCACCGAAATCGACAGCTTTGACCAGAGCTTCCATGCGCTCCCGCTTGTAGGTTTTCGCAAAGCCTGTTACTGCGCCGCCAAGGGGCGCAACCGCTCCAGCATCGTCGTAGCCGTGCATGCCGCCGAGCCGCGTTGCCGATACCAGGAACGTGCCCGGCGTGGCGATCTGCTCATACAGAGTGCGCATCGTGGTGTAGAACGACTTCACACGCACTTGTAGTGCCTGATGCCAGACAGACCGTTCCATGGTGTCAGGGTTTCCCTCACGGTCTAGAGCGGGTAACCAATAAACACCGTGTATGGAGCCTGCAGCAAGCCATGCCTTGAGCTGACTGGCAACTGCGCTTGCGTCAGATGGCTCCGCAAGTTGAAGAACTTCTACACCCTTCGCGCGTAGCCACTGGGAAATTGCCTCAGCGACACCGCCCTTGTCCGGCATGATGACCACGCGCCGACCGGACTCGAACGTCACACCGGTTGGCTTGCAGATCGCCAGGGGAGGCCGCAACGTGGGTACGGGGACCCGGCGCGGAATCCGGTTCGCGGCATCGAAGGTGAGGGTTTGGCGTACGGCGGCGACCGGCGCCGTCGATGGCAGGGGCTCTTGTTGGTTCTGTTTCGGCTTGTCTGGCTCTTGTATGGCAGGAAGTTTAGGAGTCGGCGCTCTCTTTGCGCCCGCCTGCCGGTCGCGTGCAAATCGAATCACGTGTGCCAGCGTGGGAAAGTCTCGCAGCTTCAAGTTCTCGTCGCGTGGGATGTTGTACGCCGAGCGTACGGCGGCGAACATTTCTGCTTGCTTCACTGTGTCGACTCCGAGGTCCGCTTCCAAGTCGAGATCCAGGTCCAGCATGTCCTTTGGATAGCCTGTCTTCTCGGCTACGATTTCCAGGACTCTCTCCTTAATAAGGTCGTCAGCGGCGACTTGGGGTGAAACAGGAGCGGCGACAGTTAGGATGGGTTCATCGCTTGTCTGCGAGGTGGTATCCGCAACTTTCGTGACTGGCTGGCGGTCGCACGCAAACCGAATCACGTGGGCCAGAGTCGGAAAGTCCCGGAGCCTCAAATTCTCGTCGCGTGGGATGTTGTACGCCGCGCGCACGGCCGCGAACATCTCCGCTTGCTTGACGGTATCGACCCCGAGATCTGCTTCCAGGTCGAGATCGAGGTCTAGCATGTCCTTCGGATAGCCCGTTTTTTCGGCCACGATTTCCAGCACCTTCTCTCTAATCGAGTCGCCGGTGACGGGTTGAGCGGAGACCGGGATCGGCTTGGATTCCACCAGCGGCTCGCCACTGCTTATTGGCTGGGCAGGTGCAGCGTCGGCCAGGTCAGGACGCTTTTCAAGAACGAAGCGTATTACATGAGCCAAGGTAGGGTAATCGCGTAGCTTGCGGTTCTCGTCGCGGGGAATGTTGTAAATCTCACGAATCGCGGCAAACATCTCCGCCTGCTTGACGGTATCGACTCCGAGGTCTGCTTCCAGGTCAAGGTCGAGGTCCAGCATGTCTTGCGGGTAGCCTGTCTTTTCAACAACCAGGGCCAGGATTCGTTCTTTCACGAGTTCAGCGTTCTTCTTTGCCGGCGTGGAGGGAGGCGCTGGAATGGTTTGGATTTCTTCCTTCGCGACCTTCTCTGGCAGAACCGGCGGCATGCCCGCAAGGTCCGAGCGCCGCTCGTGAACGAACCGGATTACATGGGCCAGGGTAGGGAAGTCTCGTAGCTTGATTTGGTCGTCACGCGCGATGCCATACGCTTCACGGACGGCGGCAAACACCTCGGCTTGCTTGACCGTATCGACGCCCAAATCGGCCTCGAGGTCCAGATCCAGATCGAGCATGTCCACGGGATAGCCGGTCTTCTCAGCCACCAAAGCCAGCACGCGTTCCTTTACGGTGTCGCCGGATACCGCAGGCTTCGACGTTTCGGAAGGTTGGGCTGCGGTCGGACTTGCTTCAGTCTCCAACCCCGTGGCTGGGGCGGGAGTGGGAGAGGGGGGCACCTCCAAGATCGCCTTGGCCTGCGGCTTCGCTTGGGGTGTGGGAACCAGCGTGGGGCGCAGATTCTGAGCCACATCTTGAACCCGCACCGCTCCCTGGTCTCGGACTCGGAGGGTGCGATGGATAACTTCCAGTTCCGCGCCGGGACGGCCCGTGATTCGCCCTAGCCACTCATTCCACGCGGTGGTATCGACAATGCGATACGAGTAGCCCAATGCGTTTGGACCGGGACGAACACCGTCTTTCGTCTTCACCCAACGCAACAGGGTCATACTGATCTGCGAACCAAACCCAGCTCCTAGGCGGAGAGCATATTCGACCGGATACGCGCCGCCCTTTGACAAGTTCAGAGCGCCCAACTCCGGATCCACTTCCTTGAAGTTAGCCACCGGTGGTACGCATGCTGTCTCCAGCGCTTTCACGGCGACAACGTCTTCAATGCCTGTAGCCATCGCGTGGCCGGTGAAACCCTTGGTGTTCGCAATCACAATGCGGTCGGCAACGCCCCCAAACACGCCGCGCAAGGCATAAATCTCGGCCGAGGCGCTGCCGCCTCGCGCCGGGGTGTACGTTTCGTGCGAAACAAAAACGGTCTTGGGCGCGATCTCGCGCCGCGAGATTCCGCTGCGCTCTTCAACCTGCGACACCAGCGTTTCCATCACCTGCGCGATGTGGTCGACGTTGAGTCGCGTGCCGTGGAACGCGCTGTTCGCGGTAACGGCGCCCAACACCTCGCAGATCGGGCGAATTCCGCGCTCGCGAGCGGCCTCAACGCTCTCGACTACAAGCGCCGCGGCACCCATGCCGATGATCAGTCCGTGCCGGCGGCGGTCGAAGGGAATGGCGGCTTCTTCGACCACTTCATCCGTAGCGGCCGCTCCGCTCGCCAGGAAACCAGCGCCAAACCACTCGAGCATGTGATCGGAAGTAACGTCGTCGGCCGAGATGACGACGACCCGGCGGCAGCGCCCCGCGTGAATCCAGTCTTCTGCCAGCCCGACGGCCTGAGCGGTCGAAGCGCAGGCGGCATTGACCTGAGTGTTGGGACCGCGTGCGCCGATAAATTCGGCGAATTGGGAATGCCCCATCGACAGGACTCGGAACAGGAATCGCCGGTCAAAGACGTACGGTTCTTTGTCGATTGCGGCGCGGAGTTCTGCGATGCGACGGTCGACTTCTTGCATCAGGGTGGTGGAATGCCCGTTCGCTTCGGGCACTCGCGCACGGACGCTTTCGAGGCTGGACAGCTGTTCGCGGCGCGAGTGGTCGGCGTAGTAACGTGCCATTTCGTCGGCAAACGAGTCGTAGCCAGGAAACGCCGAAGCAAAGATCACGCCGGTGTCATCGCGCAGTGCATCGGGCAAGCCCCAACGATCTTGTAACTGTGTACCTTTGGTCGTGGTCTTGTAGCGCATGACCAACGGGATGCCCGCATCCCGCAACGCGTCGAGGCCGGCACCGATTGCCAGGCAGGTGACGCGATCAAGCGCTGCCACACGATCGCTCGAAACCCCGAACTCTTCTTCCAGATCGAACGTACCTCCGCGCGCCGCCAGCTTGATGACATCGGCGAGACTATCGATGGACTCGAAGGTGGGTCCCCCGTTGTCGCTCTTCACCAGGCGTGTGATGTGCTTGTCGAGCATGGCGTGGCGGAAGCGCATGGGGATCGAGTCGATGAACTGATCGCCGTGCAGGATGCGGCCGATATTGGCATCGTCGAAAATGTGCTCTGTGCCCGGCAGACCCAGGGCCGCGCCGGTTATCGTCACCGGCGACGCGGTGGGTACGGGCCTCTGGTGATGGGCAATCTGCCACCCGCGATCTAAGACGCCGGCAAACATGCGGCCGAGTTCCAGATAGCGGTCGTCAGACAAGGGCACCGGTACAGCGCTGGAGTCGCTGCTGGCGGCCACTGCTAGGGAGATTGTCTTCGGCCGCTCTATCGGGGAGGAAATCGTGGACACCGGTGCGGAAGCTTGTTGAGATACGCCAGCCTTCCCGCGGCCCAGCCCCGCGGCGTACAACGCGCACAGCGCCTGATTGAAGGCTACGATGTCGCCGACTTTCGGATGATTGGTGAAGATCGACACCACATCCCCGCGGTCGCTTAGCACATCTTCAGCAAATCCCTGCAGCGCTTTCTTCGGCCCCACTTCGACAAAGACCCGTGCTCCCGCCTCGTACAACGTGCGTAGCCCCTTCACGAATTGCACGGGAGAGGCCACTTGCCGGGTGAGGATGTCGAGCATCTTGGGCACAACGTCTGGGCCCATCGGATAGAACTCTCCGTCCACGTTCGCCACGATAGGCACGCGGGGCGATTGGATCCGCAAACGCTCGAGTTCGCGCCGTAGTGGCACGCCGGCTCCGGCCACGATCGATGTGTGAAAGGCATGGCTGACCGGCAACGCAACCGGGTCGTAGCCTGCCTTCTGGAAAGCTTCCATCGCCTGCTCGACCGCTTTGCTGGCGCCGCCAATGACCGCTTGGCAATTACTGTTGATATTCGCGATCACCACATATCCGTCGATACTTTTGAGGATCCGCTCCACCTCCGCGATCGGCGCAAACACAGCGGCCATCCGGCCGTTATCTTCCATCGCCACGGCGGTCATTCCGCGGCCGCGAGCGCTCACCGCTTCCAGCGCGTCCACGAAGGGCATCGCGCCTGAGGCCACCAGCGCTCCGTATTCGCCAAGGCTGTGCCCCATCGTCATGTCAGGGCAGACACCGTAGGCGGCCAGGAGGCGGGTCAGGGATTCATCGGTCGCAAGCACAGCGGGTTGAGTGATCGCGGTCTGGCGCAGGTCCTCTTCCGCTTTCGCGACGGCGCTAGCGTCGGCCTGGTCGACAAAGATGAAGTCGGTGAGCGGCTTGCCGAGCAGTGGAGTCATCACCTTGTCGGCTTCCGCAAATGTGTCGGCCACGATCGGTTCGGCAGTCACTAGCGGGCGAAGCATATTCGCGTACTGCGAGCCTTGCCCGGTATAAAGGAACGCGACCTTGGGCGCGGGACCATGACCGCGGAAGATCCCCTGTGGGCGCAAAGCCTTCCAGATCGGGGCTTGATCAGCCGCCAGCGCCTTCATTGCCTTGGCGGTTTTGTCCGCTAGGTCTGCGGCGTCGGCATAGTCGATCACCAGGCGTTCGAGGGCGCGCAAATCGGAATCAGCAGGAGCAGCCGGTGGCGGTGCTTGGCCCTTCGAGGCCGCTGCTTGTACCGGTCGCAGCCGCTCCGCTAGCGCAGGCGCCGACGCTGCGCCGATGACGAGTGCGCCGCGCAATGGAGCTTTGGCGATATAGGGAGCACTCACTGAAGTGCTGGGAGCTTTGGTTGCGTTCATGTTGGCCTCGTGTGCCACGACTGGTGGAATCTCGCCTACCGCGACCGTCCGCTTGCCATTCCCGTTCAGCTTGTGAGGAATGTATTCCTCGAGCACGGCGTGGAAGTTGGTGCCGCCGAAGCCGAAAGCGCTTAGTCCCGCGCGCCGCGTGCCATCCGGGGGAACGATCCACGGCCTTAGTTCGGTGTTGACATAGAGCGGGGAGTGAGCGAAGTCGATGTCGGGGTTGGGGCGCTCGCAGTGCACGCTCGGCGGGAGGACCTTGTCACGCAGCGCCAGTATCGCTTTGAGCATTCCGGCGGCGCCCGCGGCTCCTTTGAGATGCCCGATATTCGACTTTACCGAACCCAAGGCAACCGACGAAGGCGGGAGGTGGAACCCTCTGAGCACTTCAGCCGCGCTCTGTACTTCCACCACGTCGCCAACACGTGTCGATGTGCCGTGGCCTTCGATTAACCCTACGGTGGCCGGCGACAACCCGGCGTTCTGCCAGGCGCGCTCGACGGCGAACTTTTGGCCGATAGGGTTGGGGGCCGTAATGCCCTTTCCCTTGCCATCGCTCGATCCACCCATGCCGCGCAGGACCGCATAGACCTGGTCTCCGTCGCGCTCGGCGTCAGCAAGGCGCTTCAATACAAAAATTGCGGTACCTTCGCCCATGACGAAGCCATCGGCACCTTCCGCATAGGGGCGGGTGCCGGTCGCCGAGAGGGCACCGATCTTGCTGAACTTGATGAAAGTGGAAGCACCCATGTTGCGGTCAATGCCACCGCTGATCGCGACGTCGAAGTCCTTTTCCACCAGGCCCTCGACCGCTGAACTGATGGCCGCCATCGCCGAGGCGCAGGCGGCGTCCACTACGTAATTAGGACCGTGAAAATTGAAGACGTTCGCAATCCGGCCGGCAATGCAGTTCGCCAATTCGCCCGGCATGGTGTCTTCGGTGATTTCAGGAAGATATCTGCCCATCCGGTCGTGCAACTCGCGGATGATGTCTCGGCGCAGGGTCTCTGGGAGTGCGGCGAAACTGGCGCTTTCAGAAAGCTCGCGGGCGTATTCCGGAAAGTAGATGCGCAGGATGGTGAAGTAGTGTTTTTCTCCCCCCATGGCATTGCCGAGAATCACGGCAGTGCGATCGAGATCCAGCGGTCGTTTCGGGTATCCGTAATCCTCCAGTGCTTCGCGGGTGCATGCGATGGCCCACTTCTGCGACCCATCCATGGCCTCGGCAACGCGGGGTGGGATGGGCAGACGCCATTTCATGGGATCCCACGTATGCTCCCGCACCCAGCCACCGATCTTTGAGTACGTCTTGTCCGGAGCGCTATGGTCGGGATCGTAGTAAAGCGCGGGATCCCAACGGTCGGGCGAAACTTCACTGATGCTGTAACGGCCGCTCTTGATGTTTTCCCAGAAGGCCGTTGCGTTTGGGGCATCGGGCAACACTGCTCCCACTCCCACGATCGCGATGGCTCGATGGGCGGTGTTTTCCATGACTACGCTCCTGACTTGGTAAGAGGGGCATCCGACACTTACAGACAGCCGATGCCGGTCAGACCTGCTTCGAGTTAGGCGGCCCTTGCCGTTCCCTTTGCCGGAGTGCGGCCGTAGAGCACGTCGGCGATGGCGTCCATGTCCGAGATAAGACCCGCTTGCGCGCGGTGTACCGCTGGCAAACCCAGGCTCAATTCGAAGGCGGGCATGTCGGCGTCGCTGAGGCCTCCCGCTGCCGTGATCCACCGCAAGCCTTCTTCGGCAACCTTGAGGGCCGCTTCGCGCGCGAAAATCCGGCTCACAGTGGCCAGCGCGGTCGCATCAAAGCGCCGGCTAGCTTTTTCACTCAGCTTGCCTTCCGCCAGTAGCGCAGCGCGGCGAGAGAGGCTGTCCGCGCATTCTGCGTAGGCGATCAACTCACCCAAACGCAGCAGAATGTGCTGATGACGGGTAAGGTGCGCCGAGCGGGCTTTCTCCATTACCTGCGCCAAAGCGTGCAGCGCCAACCCCGCGATGTTGGCTCCAACCTCGGGATGCCGCGCGTGCAGAGCTTCCGACAGGCGCGCTTGCTCGTGGTAGTGCTGGCCACGGGTCTTCAAGTGAAGCTGCCAGCGGTCGCGGCTGATGGTCATCTCCATGATCTCGGAGGTACCTTCATAAATAGTGGTGATGCGCACGTCGCGACTGATCTTCTCCACCATGTACTCGTGCGTGTAGCCGTAGCCACCCAGCGCCTGGATGCTGGCCTCAGCTGCCGCATTGCCGGCCTCGGTCGCCATGTACTTTGCGATCGCGCCTTCGGTGTTCAGGCTGCCTTCCTTCCCGCTGTCGATACGCTCCGCGGTTTCTTCGATATAGGAACGGCTGGCTTCAAGGCGAGCGACGTGGGGCACGATCAGTTTGTGGGTGTATCCCTGTTTCTCCGAGAGCGGCGCCCCAGCCTGAATCCGCTTGGTGGAATATGGAATCGCCCGGTCGAGCGCGGCCCATCCGGCGCCGAGCCCAAACGCTGCCACCATCAAGCGCGTATAGCCGAACACGGCTTGCGCTTGCAGCAAGCCTTGGCCCTCGACGCCGCCGAGAAGCCGGTCAGCGTCCACGTAGACGTCGCTGAACGCAAGTGCTGCGGTGTTGCTCAGACGAATGCCATGCTTGTTCTCAGGTTCATCGTGCGTAAAACCCTTCGCGCCTTGTTCGACGACAAACCAGCTTGGCCCCCCGGGAGTGTTCGCCAGTACTGTGTAGGCGCCGGCGATGCCTCCATTGCTGATCCATTGTTTGTTGCCGTTGATCCTGTAGCCGACGGTACGGCCGTCCTGAAGGACACGGTCGGCGGTGGTGCGAAGCGCCCCCAGGTCGCTGCCGGCTTCCGGTTCGGTTGCGCCGTAAGCGAACAATAGCCCCTCGTCCGCAATGCGACTGAGCCAGAGTTTCTTTTGATCCGGTGTGGCCCCGACCGTAATCGGATCGCTCCCCAGAAACGTGGCCAGTACCGCTGTGGCAACACCCAGATCAATTCTCGCCATCTCTTCACATATGCAGTAGACGTCGAAAGCGCCGCCGCCCATCCCGCCAAATTCCTCCGGGATGAACAGGAGCTGAATGCCCAGCTTGTCGGGACTGCACATGTGATGGACGATTTCCAGCGGGCATTCGTCGCGGGCATCCAACTCGATCAGAGTTTCGTCGGGTAAACGTTTCTTGGCGAAGTCTCTGAGTGATTTCAAGCTCAGTTTCAAGGTCTTCGGAGCAATCATGGTCGGTGCCTCACTTTGTTGCGACGCTGCGCAATTCGCGGACTTTGTTGGTTAGTTCCGGCAGGAACTCTAGGAGGTCGTCGACAATGCCGACATCGGCCACCTGAAAGATTGGGGCTTTGGGGTTCTTGTTGATGGCGACGATAAACGGATTGCCCTTGATACCCGCCAGATGCTGGAAGGCGCCGCTGATTCCGCAAGCCAGATACACTTTGGGCTTCACGGTTTTTCCAGAGGTACCAACCTGACGCGATTTCTCCAGCCACTTGGCGTCCACGACCGGTCGGGAACAACTCACCGCTCCGCCAAGGGCGTCAGCTAACTCCTGAGCGATGGCGACGTTTTCTTTCTCCTGGATGCCGCGACCGATGGAAACAAGGATGTTGTGCTTCGTGATGTCGACATCTCCCGCATCGGCGGAGATTGTCTCGAGGTACCTTCGCCCGGCGGACAGCACACCCACGTCGGAGGATTTGTCGACGACGGCTCCGTTCAAGGCCCCACCCTCGAGCGGCTTGAATGCACCCGGGCGAATCGTGATCACTGCGCCCGATGAAATATCGGCGTGAACATGAGCATTCACCTGTCCGCCGAATTCCTGGCGCGCGGCTTTGAGTAATGAGTTTTCGACCCCATCGATGCCGAGCACATCGGAGACATAGGCAACGGTTGCCTTGATGGAAAGACCAGGTGCCAGATCAATCCCGAAGTGTTCGTGAGCCAGCAAAAGAATGCTGCCTGGCGGCAAAACCTTCACCAACGCCTTCCGAACGAGTTCGGCGTTGGGATAAGAAAGCGCCTCATTGGATACTTTCCAGACTTCGCTGTAGGTGCCGCAGAGGGTACTTGAAACAGATTCGAGGTCCGGGCCGCAGCCGGTGACAATGGCAGTCGGGGATGCCGCTGGATCGATCTTTCTTGCCGCTGCCGCCAGGTCGGCGGCGGAATCATCAGCCACGCCATCCCTATGTACGATGTAGGCAAAGATTCGAGGCATTATTTCAACCCTCCTTTGGCTGCGACCAACTCGACCAGTTTGTCGATGACTTCTTCCCGGCTACCCTCGAGCATCTCGGCTCCCTTGCCTTGCACTGGGACGAAGTAGTCCACGCGCTTCACTTTCGCTGCGTCTTGTCCAACAACACCGGGGTCAACACCCAGCTCCGGCGCGCCGAACCTTGGAATGGGCATGGAAGCCACCTGCCGGATCCCTCGCATCCCGACATATCGGGGCTCGTTGATCCCAGTTTGAATGGAGAGCACGCAGGGAAGGTCGATCTCGCTGAGCTCCTTGCTCCCGCCGGCGATTTCCCGGCTGACTTTCAACTTCTTGCCATCCAGGACCTCGATGGAATTCACCAGGGATGCGAAGGGATAATCGAGCATCGCGGCGAGCATTCCGCCGACCTGTGCTGCGCCGTCATCGGCCTGAACGCCCGTCAAAATCAGGTCATAATTCCCCTTCTGCACGAAGGCCTTCAGAATGGTTGCGATACCTCTGCCGTCCGAGCCGGAGAACGCGCCATCGGAGAGCAGGACCCCGTGAGTCGCGCCCATCGCCATCTCGCGGCGCAAGATCTCCTCGTCGTCTTCGTCGCCCACCGTAACTACGGTGACGCTTCCCCCGACTCTCGCGACGATCTGCAAAGCCTCTTCGACCGCGTAGTTGTCCCATTCATTGATCGAATACACGAGGTCGTCACGCTCGATGTCCGTTCCTGCGCGGTTGAGGCCGATTTCGTTTTCTGAAGTGTCGGGCACTCGTTTAGCACAAACCAGGATTTCCACCTTCATCCTCCGTGAACTGCGGTTTCACATGCTTTTGGGGCCTCACGTACCAGATGTCTCTCGACTAGTTCTGTCAGGTCGATGGCCGCCATTTGCCCTTCCATGCCGGCGACTTTGATCGCGTCCTCGATATTCACCATGCAGAACGGACAGGCCGTCACAATCACGTTGGCCCCAGCTTCGGCCGCCATCTGGACGCGTTTCACACCAATTCGCTGATCTTCCTTCGGTTCGTAGAAGAGCATCAGCCCACCGCCTCCGCAGCAGAAAGATCGGTCTCGGGAGCGGCGCATTTCCACACGCTTCATGCCGGGAATCGCGTCGAGCACGTCGCGGGGGTCGTCGTAGATCTGGTTATGGCGACCCAGGTAACAGGGATCGTGGTAGGTGTAGATGCTCTGGTCGTTCTCGGCTGGGCGAAGTGTGATCTTGCCGGTCTTTACTTCCCGGGCGATCACTTGGCTGATGTGCTCGACCGGCGGCACATCCTTGTAGTCATGTTTCAGCGCGTTGTAGGCGTGCGGGTCGGAGGTGACGATGCGCTGTACCCCCGAGGCTCGAATAGCTTCCGCGTTGTGGTCGCGCAGGGCCAGGAAGAGCATCTCTTCGCCGAACCGCCGTACTTCATGGCCGCTATCTTTTTCGGAAGCTCCCAAAATCCCGAAGTTTTCGCCAACGTGATCAAGAATCTTCGCCGTTGCCCGTCCGATCGACTGCATCCGGTCATCGTAGGAGGTGATACTGTCGACAAAATAGAGCGTGTCGGCACTGTTCGTCGCGTCAAGAATCTTGACCGGGCAATCTTGCTGGAAGGCTTTGACCTTTGCCCAGTCAGCTTTCTTCTTCTCCATCTTGCCGTAGGGATTGCCCCGGTTCTCTAGGGCCTTCAGCGGCTTCTGCAGAGACTGAGGGACATTCCCCTCGTCAACCATCCCCCGGCGTAAATCGACGATCTTGTCGATGTACTCCACCAGGAGCGGGCACTCCTGCTCGCAGGCTCCGCAGGTCGTGCAAGACCAGATTTCATCGTCGGAGTAGATGCTGCCGATCAGCGGTGTCGAGTTGTTGGCGTGACCAAGAACAGGATAGTGCTGGAAGCAATAATCTCTTGCCTTCGTAGTAAGGAATCTCGGCGACAACGGCCGTCCCACGGCATTGGCGGGACAGTTGTCGGAGCAGCGCCCGCAGTCGGCACAGGAATAGAAGTCCAGCATGTGCTTCCATGTGAAGTCTTCGAAGGTCTTTACGCCGATCGACTTCACCTGGTCCAGTTGCTCGTCGGGAACGCCCCAACGCACTGGCTTCAGGGTTCCGCGGTCCAGCTTCGCGAAGTAGATGCTGAATAGGGACGTTTCTACGTGGAACTGGATTCCGAAAGGCCGGTAGCACAGCAAAAAGAAAAACGTCAAATCATGAACAAGGTAGCCGCCAAGGTGAAGAGTCCGAAGGGTCGCCAGGGGAACTGCAATGAGAGCACTCTTCAATATCCATGGCAACGACAGGACAGCGAGGAATTCAACGGGTTGCCCTTGCTGCGATTGGGCGGCGGCCTTGCTTGCCTCAAAGAGGCTATCGGCCACCATGAGGGTTGCGATCAGGGCCAACAGAAAGATGGCGTCAGCTGTGTGGCTTTTTCCGTATTTTGCAGGCACGGCATATCGTGCCGGCTTGAACACCAACCTCCGAATCGCGGCGATCACCATGCAGAGAAATACAACAGTCGCGGCATAGTGATTCACAGTGCTGTAGACGTGTCCGATGGTCCCGGACCCCACGAAACTGCCTGAGACTCCGAGAATCAAAGAAAACGCGCGCGTCGCCAAAAGAAGAAAGCCCGCGAAGACCAGGAGGTGAAGGATGCCCGCCCCCGGATAGCGTGGATGCCTCCACTGTCCGAGCCAGAACTGCAGAATTTTTTCCAATCGCTGGACGGGCCGGTCAAAGCGAAAGTCACGTTGGCCTCGAACCAGGGGAGTGACGCGCGTCGCCGCGATATAGAGAAAACAAACGGTGCCCAAGACATGGATGACCAGAAACAGGATTCGCCCTGGGATCAACCAATACATCGCTTGTTCTGGCGATGGGAGAATTTCTACCATGATTGCTCAACAACTCCTGCCGGTGGCATCTGAGTGATTTTCACCCGGCTCTGGGTGGTGTTCACTGACCTCGTGCGATTGCAATCATGGCGGTGATCGTCTAAACGACGGTCGCTCGACAATCGTGACGCAACGATACGAAGAACTCGGCCAACAACTTCAGTTCGAGCTTGCGGAGATTCGATCAGGAACAGCCCGTCGGAGAGAGAGCGGGTGACGCAGATGTGCTTTCCAGTCGTGTGTCCGGCGACGGACTCGCGCCGCGGCTTCGTTGCGATGTCGGTTAAGTGATCGTTCCGGCGATCGCGCCCAACGGGACATGCGCCGACTACTGCTGCGTCCAAGACCATGTGTGGGCCGCCCTCAAGCCCCAATGGCAGATTCTTCCAGTGCTAATGACGTACGCAATCAGGAGATGGACCCGGGAGTCCAGCAGCATCCAGTCCGATCCATGCTGTGCGACCATAATGCTCCGGGCTCGACAACAATGCTGTGAGGTGGGGCGGGCTTGCTTGTGAGCCGGGTCACAGGGGGCCATGATTTGAGAATTGCGATCGGCTTCGATTCGCGGAAAGGCGGATCAGCGGGTAGGATTTGTCGGAGCCGCAGGCTCGTGACTCTCGGCACCGTCATTCCAGTCCGTCTCGGACGCGGACCGGATAAAACTCATGGCTCGTTCGGCCAGTGCAGTGATGGTCAGGCTGGGATTCACGCCGAGGTTTGCGGCGACAACGGAGCCATCGCATACGTACATGTTCTTGTAGCCGAACAACCGGCTGTGATGGTCGACCACCCCGTGTTCGGGCGAGCCGGCGATGACGCAACCTCCCAAACAGTGGGCTGTGCCAGGAATATTAAAGAGGATTTCCGGGATCATGCTCATGGCCGTGCCCCCGGTGAGCCGGGCAAATGTTTCCGCGAACTCGTTGGCCCGCGGGATGTATGTAGGCACTTTTTGACCGCTGCTGGCGAGTGACTTACGAAACGGCCAGAACCATGGACGTCGCCAGCACATCTCCAGGTTGCTCTCCAGTGCCTGCATGCAGAGCAGAACGACGTTCTCTCGTGCCCATCCGAAGGGCTGTAGTATCCGGAGAGTTCTGAACGGATGGCGCACCAACGCGGCAACGAGGTTTCTGAGCCACAGCGCAACGCGCGCGGGACCGGGAACACCTCCGGTCAAAATAGTAGTCAGCATGCTCATGGTGTCGGAGCCGCGGGGGTAGCGAACCGCTTCGATATGGGTGTGCTCATCCACGTAGATGCCGGAACCAATCGCAACCCCTTTCGACAAATCCTCCTGACTGCCGGGGATTCGCACCGCGAGGAGCGATTCAGAATTTGTGCGGAAATGTTTGCCAAGCTCCCTGCTGATCCGTGGCAGATAACCTTTTTCCTTGAGGTGGAAGAGCAGGTCGAGCGTTCCTAGAGAAGACGCCGCGAACACCACTCCGCGGCAGGTAAACCGCCGCGCTTCTGTCTCGAACCAACTCGTGGACCGGACGGTGCGCACTTCGTATCCGTGACTCCCGTCCTCATCGCCATCCAGGGGTGCAACATCCACTACCTTGGTTTCTGGAAAGATGTGCGTGCCTCGCTTTTCGGCCAGGTAAAGGTAGTTGAGGTCGAGAGTATTTTTGGCGCCGTGCCGGCACCCCATCATGCACCCGCCACACCCGATGCACGTCGTTCGTGCCGGGCCTTCTCCGCCAAAGAATGGATCCGGGAAGGTGTTGCCACCCGGCTCACCTTCAGGAGCCTGAAAGATCGCCACACTCGTGCGATAGAAAGTAGCGCCGGCACCCACCTCGTCAGCAGCTTTTTTTAGTAGGTGGTCAGCCGGACCGAGAATTGTATTTTCCGTCACCCCCAGCATTCGGCGCGCTGCGTCATAGTGCCGCGGCATCTCCGATTCCCAAGCGGCTAATCCGGTCCAAGACCCCGTCTGCCACACTTTATCGGGCGGGCGAAGCAAGGTAGTGGCGTAGGTGATCGATCCGCCCCCCACTGCGCAGCCGTGCAGGATGGTGACGTGCCGGAAATATCGTATGTTGAAGAAGCCGCGCAGCCCGAGCTTCGGACGCCAGAACCAGCGATGGAGGGACCAGCTCGTGCGCGGCAGGGTCTCTGCTGTCCAGCGGCGGCCCATTTCCATTACCGCCACCCGGTAACCCTTCTCGGCGAGCCGGTAGGCCGCGACACTCCCTCCGAAGCCGGAACCGACGACTACGAAATCAAAATCGAACGTCGGGTCGCGGGACGTGAGGCCGGTGTTGCCGGTTGCGGGCACGCTACACCGCCACGGTAAGCACGGTGGTAGGCTGTCCCTCTGGGATTGCTGCCGCGCGGACAGGCTTCGCGGGTATCTGAACGACAGGTGCGACTGCCACCTTCGCGGTTTGTTCTGCGCTGGGTGGTGGCGGCGCGGCAGTCACGCCGTGCGCTTTCGCGTGTTCTCGCTTTCGCCGCGAAGGGCGTATGCCAGCAGCATTTCGTAGCTCCGCAAACGCTGCCTTGAGGAACCTCTCCAATCTTCCGAGATCGGGCGCCGCGTGCACATCCCCGGTGAAGCCGAAGTATGCCGTACCATCGTAGGTCAGAACGGCGCAGTTGATTCCGATGTCGCCTCCGATTGGCACATAGGGATAGCAACTCACCATCTTGTGCCCAAGCAGGTAGAGCGGAGATGTGGGGCCAGGCACGTTGGTGCAAATGAGGTTGCACAGCCCAAGCGGTAACTGGCTCACGATGGGGCCAATCACCACCTGAGCGGCCGACGGAATGGTCCCGAGCACGGTGCCGACCACGCTGACAAGCTCGGCCAGATGCGCGCTCTTCAGAAACGCCATGCGCTTGCGAATCGCTCCCACCAATCGCAGCACGTTGCGAATGTCCAGCGGAATGGTGATGGGGAGGAAAGTAATCCGGTTTCCCAACTCGCCCGCGCTTCCGTTCCCGCGCACGTTCACAGGGACGACAATCCGCAGCAGCCTCCCCCGAATGCGGACGCCCTGCCGTTCAACGTAGCGCTGCATCGCCGAGGTTACGAGTGCGAGCACGACGTCGTTGACCGTCGCGTCGCAGGCCTGCTTTACAGCCTTGATGTCCGCCAGAGGGATTTCCGCCCAGCAAAACTTCTGAGGACCGCGACAGATGATGTTGAACGGCAATCGCTGCGTCGTCCCGCTGAGTTCCGGCATGAATCGGGTAAACTCGGCGGACGGAAAGCCATGCTCGACTCCAGCCCTGGCCTGCGCAATGGACTTCCCAGCCTCGTGGGCCGGTCCCAGGATTCGCTGCAGGACATCGAGCAATTCCGACTGGGCGGTCAGAACTCGCTCCGCGACCGAGGAAGTGGAAGTGATCAACTCGTCCAACAGCGATGCTGAGGCGTCTTTTCGTGCCGGCACTCGGGCTCTCGGCTTGTTCTTAGCAAGGGGACGGACCTCGGGGCTCGGATCCATCAGGGCGTTCAGCAGTTCCACCCCGGCCAGTCCGTCGGCCAGACAGTGGTGCATGCGGGTGACGACCCCCGTACGATTGCCTTTCAGCCCCCGAACCAGGGTAAAGTCCCAGAGCGGGCGTTGCCGGTCGAGCATCGGACTCAATATCTTTCCGGCGACCGTTTTGAACTCGGCATCCGCCCCGTGCTTGAGGGTTACTTGGCGAACGTGGTTGCGTATGTCGAAGTTCGGATCGTACTCCCACCTGGGCAGACCGAGATTGAACGGCGGGGACACCACCCGTTGACGGTATCGAGGAATGATCGGCAGTTTTGACTCGATGAACTCGGTACAGGCTTTGAGCGGGATCTCACCCTCGAACACATTGACCGACGCTACGTTGAGTGGCATGCCTTCGCGTTCGAGATAAAGAAACAGGGCATCTCCGTAGGAAAGTTTATCGTTGTCCCGAGGCTTTGGCATGGTCGCCCTCCCGTCGTGGAGCTTGTCAGGTCAGAAAGGAGAATCGTGGTGCCAGCTTCACCAACTTGAGCACTTTGTACACATTCACGTTGACGCCGCGCACCCCAACCTTAATGGCCCGATCGTCTGCTGCACCGATCAATTTTTCCATTTCCCTGAGCGCGCTCGGATCGATCCGACGCACGGAAGAGAAATCTATAACCATTTCGCCTTTGGTCTTGTCCAGCTTCTGAGCAGCCTCTTGCAAGCCAGGAACCACACGGTCAGCATCAATTTTGAGCCAAACGGCGACGGTTGCTTTCGGCATAAAGATCCTCACGCTGTCTG
This sequence comes from uncultured Acidobacteriaceae bacterium, assembly GCA_964641665.1. GTDB lineage: Bacteria > Acidobacteriota > Terriglobia > Terriglobales > Acidobacteriaceae > Gp1-AA133. Next base: position 19,201 of record CAZXKO010000108.1, on the reverse strand, counting down.
TTGTCGGGAGACCCCTGCCCCCTTCGGCAGACTTCGTCCGTGATACGCGTTCCAGAACAAGTCCACGAGTTCGCTTACCAGTGGCATGCGGGGGTTCGACCGCCACGATGGATCGTCAAATGCAATCTTGGCCAATTCAGGCATCGCCCGTTCGAAGTCTTGCTTCGAGATCCCCAGGTCAGCGATCGAACGCGGGATCGCCAACTGATCGAGTAGTTGCTCCGTCGCGGCCACCAGATTCTTCACTTTTTCCTCGATAGTATGACCGCCCAGTCCCAGCAAGTCCGCCATAGTCGCGTACTTCTTGTGTGCCACGTAGCCGCGCTGGTTCGGCGAGGGCGTGAACTTTGTAGGCACCGACGCGTTGTAGGCGATGACATGCGGCAGCATCAGCGCGTTTGCGCGTCCGTGGGCTACGCCGAACCGCGCGCCGAACGCATGCGCCAGGGCGTGGTTTACTCCCACCGCAGCGTTGGAGAACGCGATCGCCGCGATGCAGGCGGCATTGTGCATCATGCTGCGCGCCTCTTCATCGTGAGGATGCTGATACGCGATCGGCAGATACTTGAACACCAGCCGAATCGCCTGCATGGCGTTGGAATCGGTGTACGGTGAAGCATAAATCGAAACACCCGCTTCCAGTGCGTGCGTCAAACAGTCAATCCCCGTATCCGCAGTAAGCCCTTTCGGCATCGACATGACAAACTGCGGATCTACAATCGCCACGTCCGGGGTTAGCGAGTAGTCGGCCAGCGTCACCTTGCGCCCACACGTCTTGTCGGACAAGACGGCGAACGGGGTGACCTCGCTCCCCGTTCCGCTCGTAGTGGGGATCGCAACCAGGCGGGCATGGTTGATTTTTTCTGTTGGGTACTCGACAACGCGCTTGCGGATATCCATGAAAGGTGCGGCCAGTTCCTCTAGGTCGGCCTCCGGCGATTCGTACTTGAGTTTCATGATCTTCGCCGCGTCGATCACCGAACCGCCACCCAGCGCGATGATCTGGTCCACACGGTAGAGATTGAGCGCCTCCACTCCCTGCATGACGACCCTGACCTCCGGCTCCGCATCGGGAATTACCGATACATGGACCAGGGTTTCCTTCGGAAGATGGCGCCGAACGATGTCGACGTGGCCGAATTGCTCCAGGGCCGGGCTGGTGATGATGATCGTGGACCGCGACGCCAGGCGTCGCAGGTTCTCTACGGCATTCAAATTGAAGTAGATCTGATTGGGAACACGGAACCACATATGGGCCTGCGTCCTTCGCGCCACCCGCTTGATATTGAGATAGTGATAGACGTTGACATTGTCTGTGGTGCTGTTGCCGCCACCCGTGCCACATCCGAACGAGAACGTCGGCACCATGTCGTTGTAGATTCCCCCGAACGCGCCGACGGAACCTGGCGAATTCACGATGATCCGCCCGGCGTTGATCACCTCGCCGAATTTCTCGATAACTTCATCGTTGCGCGAGAAAACCACCGCCGTATGTCCAAGACCTCCGGCGTGATTGACGTCCACACACACCCTGAGTGCTTCATCCACAGATTTGGCTCGGTAGACCGCAAGCACCGGAAACAACTTCTCGAATGACAGAGGGTGCTCCGGCCCCACACCTTGAATCGGCGTAATCAGCAGTTTGGTATTCGCTTTCACCGGCAGGCCGACCTGGCGGGCGATGTCGGTGGCTTTCTGGCCGACTGCTATGGGCTGCATGCACCCGGTTTCCGGATCCATGACTGTGCGCGCCAGCAGTTCCGTTTCTTGCTCGTTGCAGATATGCGCTCCCAGGTCGGCAAATTTGTTGAGGACAACGTCATAAATCTCGTCGTCGATCACCACTGTCTGCTCGGAGGCGCAAATCGTTCCATTGTCGAACGTCTTTGAAGTGATGATGTCCACCACGGCCATATTCAGATCGGCCGTTTTCTCCAGATAGACCGGCGTGTTGCCCGGGCCTACCCCCAGGGCCGGCTTGCCCGAGCTGTAGGCGGCCTTCACCGCTCCCGGCCCGCCCGTGGCATCGATCAGACCAACGTCCTTGTGGTGCATCAGGTAAGAGTTGTCGTCCATGGTGTGGGATTCGAGGCACGTGAACACACCCTCGGGTGCCCCATGTTTCACCGCGGTCTCATACATGATCCGGACCGCCTCGCCACAACAATGCCAGGTACTTGGATGGGGGCTAAAGATGACTGCATTCCTGGTCTTGATGGCCATGATGCATTTGAACAGGACCGTCGAAGTTGGGTTCGTAATTGGCGTGAGCGAGAACAGGACCCCGATCGGCTCTGCCACTTCCACCAGACCACGTTCGGGAAACTCGCGGATCGCGCCCACGGTACGCTTGTCCTTGACGTAGTTGTAGACGAACTCGGTAGCCACCATATTCTTGATGGCCTTGTCTTCCATGACTCCGAGCTTGGTTTCCTCAACGGCCAGGCGAGCTAAGTATTGCGCTTGTTCCAGCCCAGCCACGACCATCGGCTTGACGATTCGATCAACATCTTCCTGGGTGTATTGCGTAAAGACAGCGGCCGCGGACCGGGCTCGGTTGACGAGTCCCTCCAGATAAGCGATTCGCTCTTCACTAAGGCTTGGAGCATGCGGTGGCATCGCTGCCTCCCCTTACCCGTATGCGGGGTCTCTATCTGCGCGCGTTTACCGTTAAGGTGATTGCGATCCCGCAAAGTAGACGACGCGGTCCATCTCTAACAAAGTTTTCTTTCTAGGCGTAGTCGATGGGATGTTTTTCCAGCCAGTGCTCGTCGCGGGTTCTGCTCATGTTCCTTAAAGCGCCCGACAGGACACTCGCACCGAAATCCCGGCTCTCCCACGCAACGCCCGCGCCAAAACCGATGGCACCTCCGAGGACTCCATATGCCAGCGCCCTTGCCGACCTGTGCCGGTTGGCTGAGAATGCGCCCAACAGGCCGATGCCTAGTCCGATGGCAGCGGCCGCCGCCGCATGACGCGCGGTTTCGTTCAAATACGGACTCAGGGGTCTTCCACTGAGAAACGCGTCCCGGCCGGAGTGCGCCCCCTCAAGCCCAGAATGCAGAAGCTTCCGGCCGTAGTTCGCATTCGACTTCTTCCATTGGGTGAAGGTCATAGACCTGCCTCGTTGCGCATATTGCAACTGCGAACAGCTTACGGCTCACGTTGGCAGAATGCTGTGACTCGCGTCACGAGCGTCGGGCAGTGTTGGCAAGGTTGCCTTGACAAGGCCGGATTCGCGGCTCACATTCGGAGCAGGTTGACCTTATGGCGCGCACCGCGAACATCGTGCAGCTGAAACCAGAGACTCTGCACGCGTTTGAAAAGTACGTTCGTGACGCGGAAGGGGGAATGGACACCACGCTGAAAGGGAGCGGGGTGTTCCTCTGGTCCGACGGTAGTCCCGCGCGGGCGCAAGCCGTTCGCGAGGGAAGGATCGTGGCGGAATTCTGGTCGGGCCAGAGTCCGGTGAAGGTGTCGAGTGGCTTGATCCACGACTGGATCGGCGCGGCGCTCGTTACAGGTGCGACCGCGCCTGAAACCCTGGCCCTGGTGCAGGACTATGACCAACACAAAAACATCTACCAGCCCGAGGTACTGGACTCAAAGCTGGTCAGCCACCGCGGAAACGATTTCAAAATCCAATTGCGCCTTCTCAAGAAGAAGGTCATTACCGTGGTCCTCGATACCGATCATGATGTGCACTACCTCTGCGTAGATCGAACGCGCTGGTTTTGTCGTTCTCATACCACGCGGATTGCCGAGGTCGAGGATCCTGGCACGCCGAAAGAGAGCGTGCTGCCACCCGACACCGGCCACGGCTTCCTATGGCGACTGTATTCCTACTGGAGATTTCAGGAGAAGAAGGGTGGCGTGTGTATCGAGTGTCGAGCCATCTCGCTGACGCGTGACATCCCATTCGGACTGGGATGGATTCTCGAGCCGATCGTACAGACCCTTCCCAGGGAATCGCTGATCAGTACGCTCGAGGCGACGCGCCGGGCACTCAGGCGGTAAGGACTCCTGCATTCGTCCGGCACTTGCTGGTCATCCAGAAATAGCTTTAGAACAGGCTCTGATCCTGGGGAACAAGGATTTCTTCGTCTGACCAGTCCTCTTGCGGTCGCAATGGATCGTAGCAAGAAGCCGCCAGGCTGTCGCTGATCATGTGATCGATCAGTTCCTCCATCCACGGGAATTCCTCTTCACGTAGTTCTTGTTCCCACCCCGCTTCTTCTTTCCAAGTCCACGGCCATTGGTTAGCACTCATAACGGTACCCTCCCGAGGCGGACTGTTCCTGTCGACGAATTGGCAGGGGTTCAACATACGCCCGTCGGCGGGTCGGCTCTGTGACCCCGCACACGGAAGCGAGTGACGTGGCCAGTCATGCGAAACACGATCGAGAAGTTCGCCTGGGTTTACGAGTTGGCCGAGGCCAGACGTTCGGCGATGATCGTGTAGACCGAAGGATTAAAGACCAGCCCCACGTGCGTGCCCGGGACTTCGAAGTCAACGTCGCGGTCTCCAGTCCGGCAATATCGCCAATCGACGATTCCGTCATCCTTGGTATAGATGGCGGTCTCGGCAATCGAGGCGGGCACCGTGCAGCGCAGGGAACTCAAGAAATCACACGTACACCGAGGCGTGTAGCAGTCCGGCAGGACGCCGGGGCCGTGCTGGCGCAGAATCTGACTGCGAACCACTTTCGCTGCGCGCACGATCGACGGATGCATCACCGTGCCGCGGATGGGGGCCGCCAGGGTGATGACGGACGCGACGTCCTTGGGCCGCTGGTTCGCAACCGAGCGGGCGATGATTCCACCTAAGCTGTGGCCAATCAGGTGAACTTTGCGGCCGGTTTCTTCGACCGCCTTGGTGATGGTTGCCGCGAGGCGGTATCGAATCAGCAGGTTCGGGCACTCCGCATTCAGGCCGATGCCGGAAAGGTAGGCCCGATACCCAATGCGCTCCAGCCAGGCGTGGAGATGGGTTACGTAGAGGTCGGTTCCAAGAAATCCCGGAATCACCACCACCGCGGAGTTGTCGCCGCGCGGTATGCCTAACCCGTAATAAACCGGCGACGCGTGCAGTAACAGGAGTTCGGCGCCAAAAAGCGCTTCTTTCCAGATTGGAATGTCAGCTTCCGCTTCGTGGTCGTGTATGCGAGATTCTGGCGGAGGGATCGTGGACTTTCTTCGTCCTGGCCCTTTTCTTTTCACGGAGCCACTTTTCGCGCCGCGGGGCGCACCTCTGCAGACCATAGCGCACGGGATTCTACAGGCACTCCAATGGCGTGTCCACTTCCTCTGTCCGGACACGTCATTGGAGTGTTACCCGTCGCGCTGTTTCGAACCGGGTAAGAACCATGAACCTCAGTCGAACCCAAATGCACTCCTAGCGGGTTAGGCCGCGGCGTGCGCGGCGCGGGTCCTACGCTGCGCCGGGCGCCGGTCGCCCTCATGGACTTTCCCTTCCTTGCGGGGCTTGATCATCGACTCGATCAGCGCTTTTTCAGCGGACACGAAGCTCTTGACCCCCTCGCCTGTAAGGTTCGCCATGGGCGAGAGTCGGGACGGTGAGATCATCGCCATAGTCCGCGACGCCGCTTTCAGGTTCACGTTCGTCTGTTGGGCTACCACCTCCAACAGTCTCTTCTGTGCGTCGATGAACGCGTCGGTGGCTTCGCTTGCCAGCTTCGACAATTCCGTCTTCTTCACAGTCTTCCCGTGGTGTTCGTTCGTGCCGCTCGTGACCTTGGCGCCTTCCTGGGCAATCACATCGAGGAACTTCTTCTGCGCCTGGACGAAGGTGTCCATCCCCTCGCGGGCTAGATCCAAGACCTGCGTGTTTTGGTAGCCCTTGCCCGCCTTCACTGCCTCAAGCCAGTGCTGCGTCTGCTTGCTGGTGGTAGCCAGGAAATCCTGTTGCATCCTGATAAAAGTATCGAGGCTGCGCCGCACCAGGTCCGTCATGGCCACCGCTCGCGCTGAGCCAGCGATCCGTTCCTTGCCGGCGTTCATCATGATTTCGTTTTCCTGATGTGCCAGGTTGAGGAGGATTTTTTGTGCTTCGACGAAGCTCGACGTCCCCTCCATGGCCAGTTCGGTGAGAATCGTTGCAGGGGAATGCTCGGGATCGAAGATCCCTTCCCGCAGTGTCTTTTTCGCTAGCGTATTCTGCCGCATGGCGACATCCACCAGAATCTGTTGTGTTGCAAAGAAGCTCTCGACACCCTGCTGCACCCACCCGGTCAGCAGGGAGGTAAAGTTCGGTGGTGGATCATAATGGGCAGTATGTGTGCGTTTCTTCATGACAACCCTCCGATTGCTGCGTTGCAGCATCAAGGCAACTGTAGGTGCATAGGGAGGTTATGTCAATATGTAGGAGGCCGCGTGTTGCAGTGCATCAGGAGAAGTCGCAGGGAGGCCCGCCGGGCGTCGTGGACCAGGTCTAGGTAAGTGCAAGACTCTTGGGCAGATGCAGCGCCGATCTCGCCTTGTCCCGAAACGAAACCGCCCCGAAATATTTGTCGGCCCCGTTCGGCCCTCCCGCCTCAGTCGGATCCAACCTTCGTTCTCTCCCTAACGCGCACCTTGGCAGTGATGAGCTCACCTAGACGCTGAAGTGCTTCGAGGCTTTGCGGCGCGCACCGCCCGAAAATCTGGAACACATGATTCATGTCTTCCCAGCTTTCGAGCACCACGTCGGCTCCTTGACTTCGGGCATGATTGGCGAACGCCTGAATGCTGTCATACAAAATCTCCGCCTGCCCCGCCTGAATGTAGATGGGAGGGAGCCCATGCAAGTCCGCGTCCAGCGGAGAGACAAGCGGGTTCCGCCGCTGGTCCGGGTCGCAAAACCAATCCGCCCATCGCAACAACATTTGCTTCTCAATCCAGTCACCGTGTTGATCGTCGACTAAGTGGACACGCTCAGGATCGAAGTCTGTGGGCGGGGAGAGTGACACCGCGAGCGCAGGCAGTGGGAGTTTCAAGTCGCGCAATGCCAACACCGCCGACAAAGCCAGGTGCGCGCCGGCGGAGTCGCCGCCAATCACAAGGGAGTTCGGATTCGTTCCATTTTGCAACAACCAGCGATAGGCATTGAGCGCGTCCTCCAGTTGCGCGGGAAACCGGTGCTCGGGTGCGAGGCGATAATCCAAGGCAAACGTTTTGCAGTTTGTTGCGAGCGCAACAGAAGCAACGAAATTGGCGTACGCCGTCGGATAGAACGAGTATCCCCCGCCGTGCAAGTACAGCAGGGTCACGGTTGGGTCCAGAGTCTTGCCGGTAAACCAACTGCCTCGGAAGGTCTCCAGTTCCACTGGCGTAACATCTACCTGCGCGAGTTCCGGCAATGTAATCGAGACCGCATCCAAATAGCGACGCGCCTCATTCACATCGCTCGCCTCGCGTAGGATTGCCATCCGTCTCACTAGGACACCGGTGGCGAACTCCACAAACCAATTCCAACCCGGCCGCCGCGGACCTTTCAGCACTCGGCGGAAGCACACTTCGACAACGGCCCGACAAGACTCCGCGAGGCACCGAAGCCAGTACCTCGCCGGACCATTGAAATGGATTCTCACTGCCATTGGAAGACCTGCGTCCAACTGCCGGACCAGCAACGCCCGAGGGCACTCTACGCCGTTGGCGGATCGCCAGTGTGACCGTAGGTACACACGATGGTGATTCGAGTTGAATTACGCTCTTTCTCGTTCACAATAGTGGAGTCCCTCGATTCTGTGCACGTCGATAGTCACAAGAAAGTGAACACGCTCAACCAGGCCTACTCTACGCTCTCGGTACGGCGCCGGTACGAGGTTTGGTTCCTCCGCCTGGGTCTCGCCGATGGTAGCGGCGCCTGGTGGTTCCGGTATCTCTTGCTGAACCCTGGTCGAAACGGTTGCACCGGCCACCCCTTGGGCGAACCGGTCCAGGTGTGGGCCACGTGGTTCCCACGAGACGCGAAACCGGAAAGCTTCATCCAGGGTTTCGCGCTCAGCGGATTTCATCTCAGTCCGAAGGGCCGATGCCCCCTTCATTTTGCGATCGCGGACAACGCAGTCGACGAGGATTCCTGCCGCGGTCGGTTGAAGGTCGATGGACACGAGGTCGACTGGGACCTTCGCTATTCATCCACGTTTCGGGTTACGTTGAGCAGCAAGGGCTGGATCGGGTTTTCACGCACTCCCCATTCCGACGCATCTTTTTCCGGACACATCACTCTCGACGGCACGAGGTTCGAAGGCCAGCCGTTGGGATTTGGCCTGCAGGGTCACAATTGCGGCTATCGGCATCGTGGCTTCTGGACTTGGGCGCATGCGTATTTTGACCGGCCCACTGCAGCGCCAAGCACGTTCGAAGCGTTGGTCTACGACTTGCCGCTTGGTCTTGTCTTTCGTCGCGCCGTGCTCTGGCACGAAGGCCAACCCTACTTCTTCAATCGATTCGTCGAGACCCAGGAAGATCTAACCAACCCGCAATGGACTTTTCGTGCTGTCTCCCGAGGTGGATCCGAATTGAAAGTTGCTTTCGACGGGCGCGGACCTGGGGTTCACCGTTTGCCCTACCTGAAGACCGATTGTTCAGGATGTTTTACGGTCGTCAACAACAGTCTGGCCACCGCGAACCTGCTCTTGATGCGGCCCGGGCAATCTGCTGAAAAGCTTGAAACCGCGAGCGGAGCGGTGTTGGAGATGGGAGGTCGCGGCTGATTCACCTTCCGACACGCTCGCTTTAGCGGGCCCCGCTACGGCACGCCAACCTTTCGCGCGCCCGCGTATCTTTCCCGCAGTTCTTTCTTCAAAAGCTTGCCCGTTCCTGACCGAGGCAGGCTCTCAAGAAATTCCACCGAGCGCGGGCATTTGTAATGGGACAGCCGGGTGCGGCAAAAATCCAGCAGGTCTCCAGCGCTGGCTTGTGCCCCCAGCTTCAAGACAACCAGCGCTTTCGGGACTTCGCCCCACTTCTCATCGGGAACCGGAATGACGACCGTCTCAAATACGCTTGGGTGGGAAGCGAGAGTCTTCTCCAGCTCAAGAGAAGATATGTTTTCGCCTCCACTGACGATGATGTCTTTCTTGCGATCCACGATCAGGAGGTAGCGATTCTCGTCGATCGTAGCGACATCTCCGGTATGGAACCAGCCGCCTTCCATGGCAGACTCGGTTAGGTCTGGACGTCCCCAATAGCCCTTCATGACGGAGTCCCCGCGCACCAGCACGTCGCCGATCGCCTTGCCGTCGGCGGGCACGTCGTTGTCGTTCCCGTCTGCCACGCGAAGGTCGACACCGGGAATCGCGAATCCGGTCATGGCCTGGCCTGTGTACCGCTGCTCGCCATGCCAGGACATGCTTGCTTTGATCGGCGAGAACGCGATCGCCGGAGAAGTCTCGGTCAAGCCATATCCGGAGACGCAACTGCAGCCCAGCTTCTGTTCCACCTCTCGGACCAACGTGGCAGATGATGCCGCTCCGCCGATGGTGATCAATCGCAGGCTGCTCAGGTCGTGTTTTATTCTTTCGGCAGAATTTACCAGTGCGTTGGCCATGGTCGGAACCAGGGCACAGCACCACACGCGCTCTCGCTCCACCAGGCGGAACACTTCGGCCGGGCTGAATTGCTGAATCATCACGTGGGTACCACCCACCAGGGTGATGGTGTGAGCGGCACCCCAGCCGTTCGCGTGGAACAAGGGGATGGTATGCAGCATCACAGTCTGGCATGACGTGTACCCGGCCATCGTGGGGGAAGTCTGGCTGGCAACGATGACCGACAGGGCGTGCAGGTACACATTGCGATGCGACAACATCACACCCTTCGGCGTGTCGCTGCTCCCGCTGGTGTAAAAAAGCTCCGCCAGAGAGTCCTCATCGACTTGCGTCACGTCACGCTGCGCTGGCTTGGCGTTATCCAAAAGGCTCTCGTAGTTCCGCGATGCAAGCCAGGCGGCCTGCGGTTGGCTGTCCAAAAGGAAGAAGGTCTTAACCGAAGGAACCAGGTTGCGAAGCCGATCCACTAAAGGAAGAAACGCAGGATCAAGGAATAGGAATTTTGCCTGGGCGTCGTTGAGCACGAATTCCAATTCCGGGGCGGCGAGCCGGATGTTCAGAGGAAGCAAGACGCAGCCGGCCTCCAGGACTCCGTAGTATGCCTCGAGTAGCCGGTGGCAGTTGGGGCTGAGAATGGCGATGCGATCGCCACTGTGCGCGCCTTCCGCAATCAGCGCATCCGCCAGACGCGCGCAGCGGTCGGCGAACTCCACGTAGGTAAATCGTTCTGCTCCGCAAACCACGCCGACCTTGTCGGGGAATTGTTCACGCGCGTACCGCAGAAAGCGGATGGGAGTAAGAGGAATGTTCATGATCGCCTCCCCGGCAAGCCGGTGTCTCGCAAGAATTGTGCATTCGCAGAGGGAGCCTTGCCCTTACCGGTTTCGGGCACTCCGCCCACGGCTTTCAACCAGCGTTGTCGTTTTCTCTGATGGACTCACCGATACGCTTATTGGAGGATTGCCGCAGTGATGGAGAGTGAAATTGTGTTGAGGTTGAGCCGCATCCAGGACCAAAACGGCACCACACAAACGCTCACCTGCTGAGTGCGCTCTCAGGCTCACTCAGTTTTGCCACGGCTTTTGCGCTTCCTCGAGGGAGCTCTTTTGCCACGTTTTTCGAGTTCTGCCACCCGCTTGCGCAATACTGCCAGCTCTGATTGGTCTTCGCGGGACGACACCTGCGGCGGCACGCTGAGAAGGCGTTTCACCGATTCCACCGGAGACAGGATGGCCGACTGCATCTGGCCAAGTCGGCTCTGTACGGCATCCTGGACGTTTTGATATGCGTCGAAAGCCGATTTGAGGTACCACATGACAAACTCCTGCCGAGTCTGGTCGGAAGCGACGATGAGTTGTCGCAGAAGCTCCAGCGGAAGTCCGGTCGGTTTGTCCTTAGCATCTTCTGTGATGATCTGCGTGAGCGTGACGCGAGTCAGATCCTCACCGGTTTTTGCATCTACCACCTGCACCGGCTTGCCCTTCCGGATCAACGCGGCGATTTCGTCCAGGTTCACGTAGCGGCTGCCGGAAGTGTCATACAGCCTTCGATTGCCGTACTTCTTAATGACGACGGCCGTCGGCTCCATCCGTGCTCTCCTTGTTGCGGCGCAACAAATCGCCTCTTCCATCTTGACACCGCGTCGGCCCTTTGTACAGTTCCTGGCGGCAACCGCGCCGCCTACCAGCGCGCCGAGCCTAGCCCACTTGTCCCCACGACTGTATTCACGGCCAGCGCCGCCAGACGCTTGCAGAGGCTCCGTCCCATTTCAGGAAGTGCGAGCTTTTTAGCACACAATTCTCGCGCCCTTCCCTTGACACTCTTGCCCGCCTCCCGTGTATCCTAAAGCCGATGCTGCATTGCAGCATTGGAGGCGTATATGCGAGAGCATGAAAGACCGGAATCCCCCCGCACCCATCCTCGGGAGTCTTCTTTCCTTTCCCTAATGTCGGGATGGGCACAACAGGGCGTGCAGAGTTACTTTGCGACGCAGCGAATTCTGGTCGATCTCGCGATGCGCCAGAACTCCAGTGTCGTTCACGCCCTCAAAGATAGGCTGTCCGATCCACACCACTCTCCTTCGGCTCTCGTAGCCGAACTCGCGGGTGACGGGATTACTAACCTGCTCGAGGCGCAAAAGGTTCTTCTCGAACTGGGGCGCCAGCAGCACGACATCGTCATGGCTGGCGTGAAGGAACGGACTGGTGGCTCGTCCACGGCGACCACGATGGCGAACCTACTGCGCCACAGTGTCGATACGGTTATCGAAATGCAGCAGGAGTTTCTGAAAATTGCTGGCAAACAAACTCACACGTGGATCGAAGGTGTGAAAACCGGAAAGGCTCCCAAAGGCAGCGCTCTCGTCGATCTCGCGCGCGAAGCGGTCGAGAATTTCATTCACGCCGAGAAACGCTTCCTCGATGGCGTCGCCGAGGAAGCAACGAGAGCCACGAAGAACAAACCAACCGATCGCGTCGAGAAGAAAGCCAAGAAAACCGAACTGGCGGAACTCGGCCGCCGCGCGACCGAGTCATTTATCGAAGCTCAAAAGCGGCTGGTCGACGTCGCTGGCCGCCAGATGAACGCAAATCTCAAGACTGCGAGCCGGACGGCCGAAATCCTAAAGCCTCTCCCCGTCGTACCTCTTTCGGATTGGACCCGCGCCGGCGTGCAGAGTTTCGTTGATGCTCAGAAGGCCTTGATGGACGCGGTAACGAAGCCTCGCAACGGCACCAAGCCCGCTGCCGGAGCGAGCCGGAAACCGGTTCGTGGCGCCAAAAGACGGCGTCCGAGTCTGGAAAAGCCCTTGAGTCATCCAGCGGCGTGAGTCGTCTCTCGTCGAGGGCGCGGATGCCGGGCATTCGCGCCCTACTCGCTTCCCCCGGGGCTGACCGCCTCATCTGCAATCACGTTGCTCGCCGGGGGTGCGGTCAATCAGCGGGGGATAATACGAACGGTTCAGAAGAGAACTCGGCGCCTATCGGATCGCGCGGTTCTGCGAAGCAGTCCGCCAAGGTGAAAATGAAGCGCTCTGGCGTACTTTGGTGTAGGCTCAAGGTGCTGTAAGGGACTGAGAGCGCGTGGCCGCAGTTAGCGGACCAAAATTCCTAAACCCGCAGGTCCGCGGTTCGACTCCGCCCGAGGCTTCCACGCCTCCATGGAGTTGTAAATAACCCGGTTTCTTTCCAGCTCGTCCGGGCCAAAATTCCGATTCACAAGGTGGGCAGGTCTATGCGCATCTATGTGGGTTTGATCTTTGCGACTGTTTGCATGTGGGCTGGCTGCGGATCAGGTTTGCCGAGCTCAAGCAGCCTGATGGCGACCATCAACCCGCCCAACCCAACGTTGGCTGCGGGAGCCACCGTCGCGCTGACGGGGAACGGCACTGGATTCACGCAGACGCCGTTGCCGCAATGGCAGATGCAGGAGTCGACCTCTGTAGCGAACGAGCACTGCGGATTTCTGGTGACCTCCACCTCCCAGGCCAACTTCACCAACTGTCCCATGGGGTATGTGACTTACGACCCCAACAAGTTCCCGAGTCCGGCCACCTACCACGCTCCGCCGACGCCGGGAACCTACCACGTGCAGTTCATCGCCACGCAGTTCTCCACGTTCGATCACGTCTCAACAACAGCCACCGCACCCGTAACAGTAACACCCTAGACTCTTGACTGAAGCCAAGCCGGCGTAGCGGGGAATCGCTGGCGGCATCGTCTTCCCGATCGTTTATCCTACAGACAGAATGCGCGTTCTGCTCGAAATCTTTGGCCAAACCCTGAGCACGCTCTGGGGGCACAAGCTCCGCTCATTTCTCACCATGTTCGGGATTGCCTGGGGCGTTGGATCGTTGCTGTTGCTCGTGGGGCTGGGAGAGGGCTTCCGCTCCGGGAACCGGAAGCAGTTCGACTCGCTCGGGGAGAACGTGATGTTCATCTTCGGCGGCCGCGCGCCTGCGATGGCTGGCAGCTTCACCAGCATGCGGCAGTATTACCTTACTTATAAGGACTATCTCGATATCAAGGCTGAGTGTCCCGACGTCCGCGCCGCAGTTCCGATCATTTCACGGGGCGATTTGCGCGTGGTCAGCGATTTTTTCCAGAGCAGTGGACAGTTGATGGGAGTGCCGGCCGCTTTCAGCGAGATTCGCTACGCTCCGGTTGCCGAAGGTCGCTGGCTGAATGACTTGGACGACGTTCAGAAGCGGCAGGTCATCGTGCTAGGAGATGAAACCAATCGCCTACTGTTCCCGGGCCGGCCTGCGGTCGGCAGCACGGTGCTCCTCAATGGCTCGCGTTTTGAGGTCGTGGGAACGTTGCAGCGCATCGGCCACGGCGACAACAATACGATGAACTTGCGCAATTTCATTCCCTTCAGCACCATGCACCAGTATTTCCCGCCCACAGTGAACGTGCAGGACTCGATTTCCTTCATCAATTATCAACCGAGGGCGCGTTCGCTACACGAAACCGCCAAGGTCGAAGTCCACAAGATCGTCGCGCGGAATCACGGGTTCGACTACCGGAACCCGGATGCGTTCGACGAATGGGACACCATACGGACGGCCGACAGCGTTGGCAAGATCTTCGACGCAATGAACGCGTTCCTGGGCAGCGTCGGGCTGGTGACCCTCGCGCTGGGCGCCATCGGCATCATCAATATCATGTTGGTGGCAGTGGCCGACCGCACGCGCGAAATCGGGTTGCGCAAGGCCATCGGTGCTACCAACGGCAGCATCATGTTCCAGTTCTTTGTCGAAGGCGCATTTCTCACTGTGGTGAGCGGGAGCATTGGAATGGGATTCGCGGCGGCGATCATGTCGGCGCTCTCGCATCTACCCTCCCCGCCGGGATTTGATCCGCCGAAACTTGTGCCGGCCACCGCGGTGTTGGCCATCGGAGCGCTCACGATTGCTGGAGTCGCCGCGGGGTTGTACCCGGCCCGGAGGGCGGCGGCCTTACAGCCGGTAGACGCGCTGCGCAAGGAATAAGATGCATAGCGACCTTTTCCAACAAGCGTACGGCGCCATGCGCCACGACCTGCGGAAGACGGTCCTGACCATGCTCGGCATGGCCTGGGGGATCGCGACGGTGGTGCTGCTGCTGGCGTACGGCGAAGGTTTTGGGCGAGCGATTACAAATATCTTTGAGAGCTTCGGCGCCAAGGCGGTGGGCGTGTTTCCGGGCCGGACCTCGCAGCAGGCAGGCGGCAACAAGGCGGGGGTGCAGGTCCGTTTCACGGATGAGGACGTCGAACTCCTGCGCAACGTGGCTCCCCTGATCCGGCATATTTCGCGGCAGGCGGAGATGCAGGCTACGGTGCAGAACAGCGCGCGTTCCTTTGATCTGCCCGTGACCGGGGTCGATCCGCAGGTGGCGGCGGTCTGGAACCTCGATATCGACGACGGGCGGTTCATCAATGACGAGGACAACCTGGGCCACGTGCGGGTGGCGGTGCTCGGATCGGAAGCAAAAGGCAAGCTGTTCTCGGGCATGCAGGCGATTGGACAGACCATACGTGTGAACGGTGTCAGCTTCCAGGTGGTGGGCGTGGCCGCGCCGCGCATGCAGGAAGGGGACAGCGACATCAACCGTCAGATCTACATCCCGTTCATCACCATGGACGCGCTGCAGGACAATCACTACCTGGGAGGGATCTGGCTCGATTTCGAGGGGTTGGATCACGAGAAGCTGACCAAGACGATTCGCGATTCCCTGGCGATGGCGCACAACTTCAAGCCCGATGATCAGCGTGCGGTCTTCGTGTTTGACGCACAGAAGCAGCTCGCTCAATTCAACATAATCACCATGGGACTGAAGGTTCTTCTGACCTTCGTGGGTACGGTGACCCTGGGAATCGGGGGCGTCGGGTTGATGAACATCATGCTGGTTTCGGTGACCCAGCGCACGCGAGAGATCGGGGTCGAGAAGGCCCTGGGTGCTCGCAAACAGGATATTCGATTTCAGTTTCTGGCCGAGGCTATGGTGATTACGGCGGTTGGCGGGGTTCTGGGAATCTTGCTGTCGTACCTGATCTCGTTTTCCGTGGGGTCGCTGACACTCTACAGCGCCGTCGCGCAGCACGCGGATGCGGGCGATATCCGCCTGATCGTCGCGCCGAAGATCTTGATGATTGCCGTGACGATCCTGGGGCTGGTCGGGCTAGTGAGCGGGATGTTCCCGGCCGTGCGGGCGGCGAACCTGGATCCGATTGAAGCTCTGCGATACGAGTGATCCCGACTTCGGTGCTTCGGTGCCGCAAGAAGGTTACCTAAAGAGTGTCCTCAAGCACGGATGTCCACGACCAAAAGGCGGCAGGTCTTGCGATTTTCCCGTATATAATGAAGTCTTCCATGCCCAAGTACTCGATTGTGGTACCCCTGCACAACGAGCAGGAAAATGTCACCGATCTCTACGATCGCCTCAAGGCGGTGATGGAGGCGAACGGCGAGAGCTTCGAGATCGTCCTGGTGGATGACGGCTCGGTGGACCGCACGTTCCCGTTGCTGCGCGAAATTGCAGCGGTCGATAGCCGCGTGACGGTCGTAAAACTGCGCCGGAACTTCGGCCAGACCGCCGGTCTCGCTGCTGGGTTTGATCATGCTCGCGGCGAATACATCATCGCCATGGACGGCGACTTACAGCACGACCCCGCCGACATCCCGCTGTTCATCGAGAAGATCGGCGAGGGCTATGACATCGTCAGCGGCTGGCGGAAACAGCGCATCGACAATCTCTGGCTTCGCCGGATTCCTTCGCGCATTGCGAACTGGATGATGGCCAAGTTGAGCGGCGTGGATATTCACGATTTCGGCACCACGTTCAAGGCCTATCGCCGCGAGATTTTGGAGCAGGTTCCACTCTACGGCGAGCTGCACCGGTTCATCCCCGCGCTGGCCTCGTGGCATGGCGCCTCGATCATTGAAGTGCCGATCCGCAACGTGAATCGGGAACGGGGTGTGTCGCACTACGGTATTTCGCGCACGTTCCGCGTCTTTTTTGACCTGATTACGATTCGCTTCCTACTGCGGTATCTCTCGCGCCCGCTCCATTTCTTTGGGACCGTAGGTATGACCAGCATCCTGACTGGGTTTGGAATCGCGGGCTGGCTGGTCGAGCGGAAGCTGTTCCATCACGCCGATCTGCTGCTGCAGCATGGTCCTCTTATGATCTTCGCGGCCGTGTTGTTTCTGGCGGGGCTGAACATGCTCGCGGTCGGCCTGCTGGGCGAGATGCAGGTGCGCCACTACCATGAGCCCTCGCGCCGAGCGCCCTACTCGGTCGATCGCGTACTGCGTTCGCAGAGCGAAGAACATACGGTCTCGGAGTAGGTCGTCGAATCTGGACCTCCTTTAGGCGTCACCAACGTCTGTGACGCTGTCCCCAGACATGGCTCCCCATTGGGGCAAACAATATGCCTGTCGGCCAAAGCCAGCCGCCTGGGGGTTATAATGCCTCGGTTTGCCACCATGGAAAACGCTACGCAGTACGAGCTTCGTTTAGCCTCCCGCATGGCGCGGTTAGGCACGGAAACCGCCTTTGAAGTTCTGAGCAAGGCCCGAGCGCTCGAGCGCCAGGGTAAAGACATTGTTCATCTGGAGATCGGCGAGCCGGACTTCGACACGCCGGCAAACGTCGTAGAGGCTGCGGTCGATGCCCTCCACAAGGGGTGGACCCATTACGGTCCCTCAGCTGGCCTTCCCGAGTTGCGGCAGGAGATCGCCGGGTACGTGAGCCGGACCCGCGGCGTCCCGGTAACCAGTGATGAGGTGGTGGTCGTCCCGGGTGGCAAGCCTATTATTTTCTTCCTGATCCTGTCGCTAATCGATGCAGGGGATGAAGTTATTTATCCCAACCCCGGCTTCCCGATTTATGAGTCCATGATCCGTTATGTTGGCGGAGAGGCGGTGCCGATCCGGCTGCGCGAGGAACGCGATTTCGGGCTCGACGTTGACGAACTTGCCTCGCTGATCAACGACAAGACTCGACTGATCATTATCAACTCGCCGCAGAATCCAACCGGAGGGGTGCTGAGCAAGCAGGAGATCCACGACATCGCCGACGCGATCGGCGACCGCAATATCATGGTCCTGTCGGACGAGATTTACAGCCGGTTGCTGTTCGAGGGCGAGCACTTCTCGATCATGTCCGTGCCCGGATTCAAGGAACGGACCGTCTTGCTGGACGGGTTCTCGAAGACCTATGCGATGACGGGATGGCGCATGGGGTATGGGGTGATGCGTCCCGACCTGGCCGTGCACATCACGCGCCTGATGACGAACTCGAATTCCTGCACCGCTAGCTTCACCCAAGTCGCCGGGATCGAGGCCTTGCGCGGGGATCAGTCTTCCGTCGATCGTATGCGCGACGAGTTCAAGCGGCGCCGCGATGCGTTCGTCGCAGGGCTGAACAAGATCAAGGGCTTCTCCTGCCGGATGCCCAAGGGCGCTTTCTACGTGTTCCCCAACGTTACGAAGACAGGATGGCAGTCCAAGAAACTGGCCAACGCGCTTCTTGAAGAAGCCGGAGTTGCCTGTCTCTCCGGGACGTCGTTTGGCGATTTTGGGGAAGGCTACCTGCGATTCAGCGTGGCCAATTCGCTGGAGAATCTGAACAAGGCCCTGGATCGCATCGCGCAGTGGACGGCAAAGAATCTCTGAGCAAGTCCCACTGGATCGGCAAAGGAGCGTCCGGCTTCTTCTCGCGCCGCTTCAGATCACCCCTGCGTGTGACTTCACTCACTGCCGCGAGCGGCATTCCGGCATAAGCTCGGGTTCGCGCGTTCGAGTGCGCGGGCCCTCCTTCCTTGCCCGCGCACGACGAAGGAGGCCTATGGCCCTGAGGAACTCTACTAACGGCGAGATTACACGTCACTACTCCATCGAAGAACTCAAGGACGCCGCCAATTTGATGCGCGGCTACGATCTGGTAGCGCTGAATGCCGCGGGCAGCGGTCACGCGGGCGGAACACTGTCCATCATGGACATCACAGCGGCGCTCTACCTCCGCGTGGCGGAGCATGATCCCGGCAAGTGTTCATGGGAGGATCGCGACCGCATCATCTGGTCTACCGGTCACAAAGCGCCGAGTCTGTATCTAGGATTGGCGTTTGCGGGCTTCTGTCCGCTCGAAGACGTGGTATTCCTGCGCAAGTTGCGCTCGCCTTACCAGGGACATCCGCATTGGCTGAAGCTGCCGGGAGTGGAAGTGTCCACCGGATCACTGGGGCAGGGTCTCAGCATCGCCGTAGGCATCGCGCTCGCGGGCAAGTTGAATGGGAAGAGCTACACCACCTTCTGCATCATGGGAGATGGCGAGCAGCAGGAGGGTCAAATCTGGGAAGCTGCGATGGAGGCCAGTCATCACAAGCTGGACAACCTGGTGGGAATCGTCGACTGCAACCGCCTGCAGATTGATGGCGCGGTCGCCGACGTGATGAACGTCGAGCCACTGGAGGACAAATACCGCAGCTTCGGCTGGGACGTGCAGCGCCTGGACGGCCACAACATGGCCGAAGTCGTACAGACGCTGCAGAACACGAAGATTGCTTGCGGAAAACCCCGGGTAATTCTGGCCGACACCATCAAGGGCAAGGGCGTCAGCTTCATGGAGAACGTCGCCGGCTGGCACGGGAAGGCGCCGAGCTAT
>CAZXKO010000107.1:0-62837 GCA_964641665.1 uncultured Acidobacteriaceae bacterium | reverse complement strand
CGGCTGTTCCGGAAGGTAGCCCGTAGACTTTTCCTCGGTGTCGGGCTAATTTAGATCGCAGGGCGCGGTACCCAAGTGGTAAGGGAGAGGTCTGCAAAACCTTTATGCGTCGGTTCGATTCCGACCCGCGCCTCCAGTTTTCCCCTCGAATTTCCCAGTCTAATCATCTCCGGACCGGCCTAAGGCACAGCACAACAGACGCTGGCTTCTCCTTACCATCTTCTATGTATTGCTAGCTAATCAGGCATGCTCGTCTGCAAGATTCTTGCAAGCCGCGTGATGATTGGTTTCCACCATGCTCGCCGCGCGGAGGACCGTCTATCTCCGACGTAACGTTGCTCAGCACGGCCACGGAAACGATATGCTCTCGTGAAAGGACGTCAAACCAACTACGGGAAGCCGGCCGAGTCCTCTTTCTGCGAGGAGCAAATGATGCGCACCAAACCATTATCGACGCCGTGGGACTAGTAGCCAGCGACCTGCGCGAGAACATCGAAAATCCAGCTGAGAAACAACAGAGGGCGAGTGGAATTGTAGAAGCCGGCATCAAGGTTCTCGGAACGCTTCTGGTCCTTTACCGCCACTACGTCCCGAAAAGCGACTACTACGAAGTGACCCACACATCGGGTTCCTAGCCTGATCGTACGGGACTGGATGGGGCAGTGGAGTCCACCACACGGGCTCCTACCTCCGCTTCGACCGCGAATCAAAGCGGTATCCGAAGGTGAACAGCCACTGGTCGTAGTTCTGCGCCGCCCCGCGATTCCAGGTGTACCCGGTTTGCACAAAGTAGTGCGCACCCAGGGACGCTTCAAAATTCCCCGTCACGAAATGCGAGGTGTCGTTCGTCGTGGGTGAGACAAACGACTGCCGCCCTCCCAGCACTTCCCAACGCAGGTTATCGTTGAAATTGCGCGAGAACGAGACCGATTCGTAGGAACCGCTTCCGAAAGAACTGTTGAACGCCGAGTAGTGCACATCGGTCCGCACCCCGAGCCATGGCATGCGTCCCACCGTCAGCCCGTAGAGCTGGTTCCAAGAGGATTTTGTATCGGACGAGCGGCTGCTCCGGCCGATGGTGGTGTACGCCCAGATGTCTCGATTCTTGAGCACCTGCACTCGCACTCCACCACTGAGACCCTGAAACAGATATTTGTCCAGCAGCCCGGTCCCTACTAGCGTGGGATCGTAGGTCGGGAGGTCGCGGAAGTAACTGTGGTTCACGTCAAACTCCACCCGCGACACGGGTTGCAGGCGTACGGTGAGAAAACTTCGGCTCACCCCGGGACCGGGCGCGGCCACGGCCGCATTCCCGCGCGGGCTGTCGGCCTGCAGCGAGTGGTAGATCGACAGGTACCGCTTGTAGAAAATTCCGTTCTCGAAAAACACGAACGGCCGGTCGATGGTCCACTTCAGCGTGCTCACGCCCAACCCTGAGGTGCTCGTGTAGCGCAGATCGTCGAAGCTGCCGCCCTCGAAGTTCACAAAGGCTCCAGCGATCCGGCGATCTGGGTTGTAGCTCCACGACGTCGGATCGGGCGACGTCCCGGCGAAGATGCCGGCGGTGGCCCCCCCGGACAGCTTGCGGCCGAAGTAGCCGCCATCGATCGTGTCCAGGCTCGTGGCCCACGGCAGGTACAGCCGGCCGAATCCCGCCACCCAGTTCGATCTCGGATTATCGTAGGTCAGGCCTAAGGTATACGTACGGTTAATCAGGTCTTGCAGCGTTTGCTGCCCGCCCGACGACCGATTGCTGAGACGCCCGCGCCAGAAGCCACTGAGATTCCAGTAAGTCCCATTGATCCGGGTAATGTCGGTGCGAATCACAATTCCCGCGTTCGAACTGAGGCCTCCACCCGTCCCATGGCTCGCAACGCCGGAGTAATCAAAGCCGATTCTCCCACGTGCCCGGTTCACCTCCGGTAGGGGGGGCCGCGGGATCACCACTCGCGCCTCGTCGTCGAGCGTATCTCCCTCACTGAACGCGATCACCACCGGATACTTGCGCGTCGCACTCAGCGACCGCTGCGCGATCATGGTCTGCGTGTCTTCCGAAGAGAGATATGCCCAGTCACCGACCTTCACAGGCCGCGTTGGATTGTGGATCTCAGCGACCGCCGACGACAAAGCCACCGAAGCCACTTGCAGGTCTGCGATGGATTGCGCATCCTCGCTCGTGCTGGCCGTAACCTTCGTCGAGGGGTCGACCGCTCTCACTTCCAGCTTCATCCCCTCGGAAAGTCCGTCGTTCTTTCCGCCCTCCAGGTAGGCTACCCCTTCGGCGACGTACTTCACTCGGAACGCAATCCGCACATCAGGATTCGCCTGTGAGGGAGTGTTGGCATTTTGCGTGGCCGCGTCGCCTTCCACCGCCACAGCTTCCGCTGCGGGTTCGGCGTTCGGCGGGGCCGTCGGCGCCTGTCCCGGCGGGTTTAAGTTCCCGAGCGACGTGTTCCCCCCAACGACAGCCGGGGAGGACTGGGGGAGGGATTCTGGCTGTGCAACTTGATTCGGCGGGGCGGCTGCCGTCGCTGCATTTGAATTCTGTGCGGAACGATTCGCGACGGAATTGGCCTGCGCCTCCGGGAAAGCAATGGGGGGCAGGGCGGGAGGGGGCGTCAACTCGGTTGTTTGCGGGGCGCTCGACGTGTCCACGTTCGGCGCATCTTTTCTTCGGTGGAGCCTTCCCACCAGGGGAGCCGAGGCCGCGCCCACCGGCCCGGTTCTTTTCTTCGAGTCCACTGTCGCCGCCGGAAGAATCGTGAGGACGATCTTGTTCCCCTCGACTGCGAGCTCGTACGGCCGCGTTTCGCTCAGCGCCACCACCACGCGGCTCAGTGCCGGATTGGCCTTCGGATCCGTCTCCACCCACACCCACTTGACGTCAGTCTGATTCCCTGGGATCGGCGCCCGCTGTGCGCCCGGACCAACGCCGGGAAGCTCGAGCAGCAGTCTGTCGGGACCGGTCGCCACTGTAACCCGGGGCGTGATCGCCGAAGTGAGAGTTACTTCCACCCGAATCTGGTTCTTCTGCAGCACCACACCCAGGTTCTCGAGCCGCACGTCGCCACTGACACTCTGTGCGTTCGCACCTACGGCCAAAAGTACCGACAGGCCGAAATTGGCAAGTACTCTCACTTCGACTCCACCTCGTGTTGAAAAATCGCTGTACGCGACAGTCCGTTCCCTAGCCCCCGCCACCGTTGCGGTGGCAGCCGTAGCAGTTCACGCTGTTGTAGACGTACCCACCCACGTGCTGATGCTCGCCGTCCGTGCGCGCCTGAGTGTGGCAATTCGTGCACTGGAAGACCGTGTAGTCGTTCGGATTGGTATGGCAGGTGGCGCATATCCCATTCGCACCGCCATGATTCATGTTGAACCAGGTATGGTTGAAAGTGGCACCCAGCCAGCTGGTCGTGCTGTGACAGGTAGCGCACGTCGTCGGAAAACCAACCGAAACGTGATTCGGGTTGGTCGTTCCCGAATAGTCCAGCTTGTGGCAGCTGTAGCAGTCCGTGGGCACCGTGGTGTAGTTATTGTTCACGTGGCAACTGGCGCACGCCACCGTCGTATGCGCGCCCGTCAGGGGGAACGCCGTGTTGTTGTGATTGAACGTGGCCGGACTCCAAGCCGCGGTGCTGTGGCACACGTCGCATTGCTGCGGGAACCCGGCACTCACATGATTCGGGTTGGTCGTCCCTTTGAAGTCGTTCAGGTGGCAGGTCACGCATGTCGTGCTGGTGAGGCTGTAGGCCCCCGAGGGGCTGTAGGTAGTGTTGTGGCACTGATCGCACTGCAGATTCGTGTGCGCTCCGGTCAGAGCCCAGCCGGTTGAGGCGTGGTTGAAGCTCGCCGGAGTCCACGCGGACGTGCTGTGACAGACTTCGCATTGTTGCGGCAAACCGCCAGTCACGTGGTTAGGACTGGTCGTCGCCGTGAAATCAGCAAGGTGGCAGCTCACGCACGTCGCTACCTGGAGGTTGTAGTTTCGCTTGTGGCACTGGTCACACTGGAGCTGCACGTGCGCTCCGGTCAGCGGAAACGCTGTCTTCGAGTGATCAAATGACGCCGGCGACCACGCGATCGTGGTGTGGCACACCGTACATTGCGTCGGAATTCCCGCCGCTACGTGGTTCGGATTGGTCGTCTTCTGATAATCCGGAAGGTGGCACGACGCGCAATCGGTGCTGGTCAGGCTGAAGTTCCCGTTCTTGTGGCACTGGTCGCACTGCAGATTCGCATGTCCCCCGGTCAACGGAAATCCTACCGCATTGTGGTTGAACGTCGCCGGGGACCACGCCGCGGTGGTGTGGCACTCCTGGCAGGTCTGCGGAATCCCCAGCGCTACGTGATTCGGATTACTGGTCTTCTGATAGTCGGAGAGATGGCACCCCACGCAGGTCGCCGGAGTTCCCTGGTACTTCCCGCCGACGTGGCACGCCGTGCACTCCAGCGTCGCGTGCATACCGGTCAGCGCGAATCCGGTTCGCGCGAGGTGATCGAACTTGGCGCCGAGCCAGGTGTTCACCGTGTGACACTGTTCGCACTCGATCGGGAAAGCCGTCGCCGAAGCCGTATGGCTCGGGGCATTGGTCTGCTGGTACGTCGTCTGATGGCAGGAGTAGCAGCGGATATCGAGTCCCTGGAACTGGCTCATCGCGGCGCCCTTGTGGCAATCGGCGCAGTCCAAGCCCGCGTGTCCTCCAGTGAGGGGAAACCGGTTTTCGTGGTTCCCTGCCAGCTGGAGTGTCACGTTCCACCCCTTCACCGTGTGACACTGCTCGCACGCTCGCATTTTGCCGCGATGGATGTTGGCGTGGCAGTCGCCGCAACTGGTCCCCGTGTTCGAGAACACCGGCTTGGCGTGACACTGCGTGCAGGCAACGTTCTCGTGCATGCCCCGCAAAGGAAAGGTGGTTTTGTCGTGATCGAATTCCGGAACTGCACGGATCGGCTTCCATCCCACCGACGTGTGGCAGTTCTGGCATGGGATATTAAGATTGCCATGCGGACTACGCGAGACGGTCTGCGCATGCCCTTGCGCAAAACCCAGGGTGGTTGCTGCGCAAAGCAAGACGCAGACAGCCAACGACGCCAGCCACACTTCGGCTTGTGAATGAACGCTCCCCAAGGGTCCTACCACCTCGTCTCAAACAGAGAAGCACTTCAAATGCCAGGCCGGAAAGCGATTCTAGACCTCTTTCTGCTAGAAAAAATCCGTCAAATAGGGGACTGCCGGAAGGATAGGTGTGTCGATATGACTCAACTCGGGGGACGCCGCGGACCCAGTGTTGCGCCTCCGTCCAATGGCGCGAGGCCGTGAAATTCGAGGCAAATACGCTCGGATCTTTACGGTCGCGTTCAGGACTTCAAGCAACCAGCTGTCAGGAATTAGTCGTCCTTTTCGTGATCGGACTTTGGCGGATTCTGATTCGGGGTACTGGGTTGCGCTCCCTGTCTCTCACGATCGTCCCCATGCTGCCCCCCACCGACCCCCATCCCAGGCCGGTTCCCGCGGCTCTCATCATCGCCCCGATTGTCCATCCCGTGCGGCGCCTCAGGATTGCGATTCTGCTCAACCCCAGTCGTGTATCCGGGGCCTAGCATCACAGGAGGACCAGGTACTCCCATGCGGAATCCCGATACCTCCACCAGACCTTCGTACACCTCAACCGAGGTCTTCTGCTTCTTGTTGACTTCGACCGAGAACCGCGTCCCACGCACCGTAATCACGGCGGTCGGTGTTCCCATACGGAACGATGGTGTATTCCCCAGCCGCTTCTGAATCTTCGCGTTGATCTTCCCCAGCAGCAGTTCGAGCCAGTATCCTTTTTCTTGAGTCGGCGCCTTCAACACGACGTGGCTGTTCGGCTTCACCAGGACCTGTGATCCATCTTGAAGATCAAGCAGCACGCTTCCCTTGGCTGTCTCAATGGTGCTCTCCGACGCCAGCGCCGTCCCGCGCTGCGCCGTCACTGAGTCGCCCGTGGGCGTATGCAGTGTGATGTCCCCTTTGAACTCAGCGATCGTCGCCGAACCCGCGGGCAAGGCAACCGTCTCCGGGTTCTGCCCTGTGGCGCCCGCGAGCACGAGCAACACCATCATGGCTGTGCAGATCTGCCGTATCGCGGTCATGTCGTCTCCTTGGTCACCACCGCCGGCACCATTTGCGCGGGCAGGTGGATCTCGAACACGATGCCGGACGGCCCGCTCCTGGCCTCGACTGAACCACCATGTTTCTCGGCAATTCGCTTCACGAACGCCAGACCGAGACCCCATCCGGTCTTGCTTTCTCGAACGTTAGATGCGCGATAGTAGGGATCGAAGAGCCGCGAAATTTCCTGCTCCGCGATCGGCTGCCCCAAGTTATGCACGCTGATAATAACTTCGTCGTTATCCCGAAAACAACGAATCTTTATGTCCGTTCCCGGCTGCCCGTACTTGATCGCATTGCTGACCAGGTTCAGCACCGCCCCATTCACAAGGGGGGCATCGCCCATCACTGACAGGGGTTCTTCATCCACACGTACCAACCGCATTCCCGCGGCGTTCGCCAGCGGCCGCAGGATTTCGAACACTTGCCGGATTACCCCTTCCAGTTCAATCGCTTGCATCGAGACCGCCTTCGCGCCCGCGTCCAGCCGCAGCACATCCAGGTAGCTGCTGATCAGGGCAAGCAGCCTTTTCGATTCGCGGAAGATCGTCTCGGGAGCATTCGCGCAGGCCGGCGAATTCGGGTAGCTCATCATCAGTTCGGCAAATCCCTGCATCGAGGCCAGCGGAGTGCGTAATTCGTGGGTGATGAATCCTAGCGTCTCGGCCCGCGCCCGGTCGCGCTCCACCCGGGTCCGCAAGCTGTTAAGGGTCACGATTGTTCCCCCGGCTGGCGACAGGTGCGTCGACGACAGCGGAGCGATGCGAATCGAGTAGAGTTCCTCGCCGAGAGAAACCTCCCCTTCTTCGATGGGGCCGTTCTTGGCCAAGGGTCCATCGTCACTTGCTTTCCAGAGCGCTCGCACGCGCTCCAGTGTCAACGCTCCATCTGGACACGGCCCGTGGATGCTCGCAAACGCCCGGTTGTTCAGCAGGAGCCTGCCCTGCTCGTCGAAAATCGCGACCAGATCCTGGGTCGACTCCAGCAAGGCTGTATGTAATTCATAGAGCGATCCCAGTTCGGTCTGAAGCTGTTGCAATAACTCAAGTCGCCACGAGAGATCCGCCTTCTCGCGCACCGCTCCGTCCTTGCCGCGCAATGCGAGCCACGAGCGCAATCCCAGCAACTGCTGCGTCACGCTCCGTTCCACCAGGACGAAGTCCGCGGTGTAGACCAGCAGCGGAGCCAGGACGATGGCCAGCATCATGGACCCCGCGGGCGCGACGAGGAATCCGCGAACGAACACGAGCAGTGCGATGCCGTACGCCGCGGCGGCCGCGAAGAGCAATGCTCCCAGTGCCACGAAACCTGGCCACTTCCGAAAAATAACAATTGCGACTCCGCTGGTCGCCAGCAACACCACCGCACCGGCCCATAGCGGCAGGTCGCGGAGCGTGCGGCCGGTCAGGATGCCGTCAAGGATCTGGGCATGAACCTCAACGCCGGACGTCGGGAACTCCGGGCGTAGCGGAGTGCTTAGCCGGTCCCCGACTTCGACCGAACCGAAACCTACCAGCACCGGACGGCCCCGCACCATGGCGGGGTCGAGTCCGTTGAGAACCGTCGCCGCCGAAATCGTATCGAACCCGCCCCGCCGAAACGGAATGCGTATCAGCATCGGCTTCGCCCGGCTCACCGGAGCCGCATCATCCGCCACCGGCACGCCGTAAGAAGAAAGGAAGGAAGCTGTGCGGGGAGCATCGGTCCTCCGTGCCACCTCCACAGCGAAAGGCCAACGCGGACCGTTCAGGGTGACGTAGTGCGCGGGGTAACGCCGGCAGACGCTGTCGGCATCGAGGACCGCCTGCGCGTGACCAACCGCCGCCGACTGCGCGAACAGCGGCAACGGCTCCATCCACTGCGGCCCGTCCGGATACGCCGCGATCTTATCCACGATAACGGTATGCCCAGCCTGCAGAGCTTCCTGCAGAGCCTTGTCGGCGTCGCCCGTCTGCGGCTCCGACAGCAGGATATCCAACCCAATCGCCCCTGCTCCCGCTTGCTCCAGATTCTTCGTAAGTTGTGCAAGAAGCGTCCGCGACCACGGCCAGCGCCCGTATCGCTGCAGGCTCTCGTCGTCAATCGTCACCAGGACAACTTCGGATTTCACTGCCGGGGCTGGAGATAAGCGGAAGAATGTGTCTGTGAACCGCAGCTGCCAGTCGCGAATGACAGGAAATGACGAGAGCCCAACCACCAGAACAAACAGCAGAGCGGTCAGGCCGGCCGCCTGGCCCCAGCCGCTGTGGCTTGCGCCGGCCGGCTTCATTTCTCGCCCGTCGACTGCAGATCGATCCCTAGGCGCAGGGCCTTCCTATACAGGGTCTTCCTCTCGATTCCCAGCCTGCGCGCCGCTTCCGAGCGGTTCCCTCCGGTCTGTTTGAGGATCTGCAGTATGTGTTGGCGTTCGAGTTCAAGTAACCGGTCCGGCGCGGCACCAACCGCAACCGGCGCTTCCTCCTCTTGCCGGAGCGTCTCTCTTTCCGCTTCGACGTCGGCTAACGTGATCTCGCCGGTCGGCGCAAAGATCGCGAGCCGGTTAACCGTGTTCTCCAGTTCCCGGACATTGCCCGGCCACTGCAACTGCTGTAGCAGTTGCACCGCTGCCGGATCGATGCTCACCCCGAGACCGTTCTTCTCGTTGAACCGTCGCAGGAAATGCCGCACCAGCAAGGGAATATCATCCCGCCGCTCCTCCAGCGAAGGCAGATCGATCCGCACTACTGCCAGCCTGTAGTAAAGATCTTCGCGGAACTGGCTTTGCTTCAATAGCTGCCCGAGTTCGCGGTTCGAAGCTGCCAGGATGCGCAAGTTTACCGGAGTGTATTTATTCGAACCGACTCGCCGCACCTGTTGTTCCTGGATCACTCGCAGCAGCTTCACCTGGAACGACAGGGTCGTCTCCGTGATCTCGTCCAGGAAAAGTGTCCCACCGTCGCTGGCCTCGACCAGGCCACGATGTGCGGCCGCCGCTCCCGTGAAGGAGCCCTTCTCATGGCCAAACAGTTCGGATTCAAGGATCGTCTCTGTGAAGGACCCGCAGTTCACCGGCGTAAAAGGTTGATCCTTGCGCTTGGAATGCTGGTGAATCGCCCGTGCGACCAATTCCTTGCCCGTGCCGCTAGGGCCGGTGATGAGCACACTCACATCGCTGGCCGCCACGCGTCCGACGGCCTTATACACATCCAGCATCTTGGGACTGCGGCCCACGATGGCCGAGTCTTGAGGCTCTTCCACGGCGGTCGGGGCGGCTTCCTTCTGTTGCAGGCGGAAAGCCTGCGCTCTGGCAGCGATGCTGCGGATCTGTTCCACCGTGAGCGGCTTGCTGACGTAGTCCACGGCCCCCTCGGAAAGGGCTTTGGCTGCCGTCTCCACGCTCACGTTCGCCGTCATGATCACCGGGTATAGCTTCGGACGCAGCGCCCGCACGCGCTGCAGCACGTCGATGCCGTTCTGCGCGCCCAGGTAGACATCCACCATTGCCAGGTCAGCCTCGTTCGCCGCAAGGTATTGCTCCGCTTCTTCCGGGCGAAGAAACGTATGACACTCGTGCCCTTCGGCCTCAAAAACAGCCTTCAGAAAGGCGCAGGTGTTCGACTCATCGTCAATCACCACCACGCGTAGTGCCTGCATACCCGTCACTAGCTTACTTCAAGACCAACAAGGTTTTAGAGCAATTCCACTGCCAGTCAAGGGCGTGCAAAGCAGGTGGCCTTATCGTTCCCTGGAACGAAGTATCTGAACCCACAAGAAGTTAGCGAGGGTCGCGTGACCGGCACGAAGGAAGGAGGGGCAGGAAATGGAGAATTGGGGGGAGAGGGGGGGAGGATCTCGACCAGGCGCGCCTGGCCGAGCGGCCAAGCCATGCCCGCCCAGACCCCGGAACGTCGCGGCCCGAGGACGCAACACAAATTTGGCGCCCTGAAGCTGGCCCTTCACCCTGCCCCGAGGCCCATCAATTGCCGCTTCCCGACGATTTCTCCTTGCCGAACGCTGCCGCCGGACTCTTCGGCACAGATCCTTTCATCACCTCGTTTTCCTTACTATTACGGTGAATCTGCAACGTCCGCAGATAGTGCACCAGGTCCCAAGCATCGTTGGGCTGGATCACGTCAGCGAATGAAGGCATCGGCGTACCGTCCACGCCTGTCATGAAGATCTTGAACAGGTCCTGGTTGGTCTCGCCGCACTTGAAGCGAGAATCGTTGGCGCCGTCGGCAAAGTTATAGGGATGGATGGGCTGATCTTTGCTGTCGGTGAGTGTCGCCGCGGATGGTCCGTCCCCGCGGCCCTGCTGGCCGTGGCACTTCCAGCATTCCATCTTCTGAAACAGCTCACCGCCGTGCGTGATGCTCTCCCTGGTCAGGGCAGGCTCTGCAGGCACCGCGATCGGCTGGCCCGGCTTCTCGCTCTGCCAGCGTGGCGAGAAGGTCTTGATGTAGGCAACCAGATCGATCCTGTTCTGGGTGGTCAACGCATCCCAGTGCGGCATGTTCGAATTCGTAAACCCACGCGCCACCGACTTATAAAGATCTTCGTCGGTCGGCAACGTGCCGGTCGGGGTGGAGCGGCATTTGAACGTGGCACCAGTGAAGTCCCGCGGCTTGGGATCGATCCACTGCGCGTTCTCGCCATTCCCGTCGCCCAGCGGCCCGTGACAGCCGATACAGTAACGGCGATACAACTTCTTGCCGTTCCCCGCGTGACCCGTGAGATTTCCGACGTGCGCTTCCTGAGCAAACGAAGGCAGTGCGATCGTTACTGCCAACGCCAGCCCCATGAACCATTGCTTTGAGACTACGTTCATAAAGAGTTCACCGTCCTTATTAGGATAAAGACTCTTGCCACGATCAATCGAAAACAGAAATTGCTAGTTCAACCGCGTGTCCGGAAAAACTGCGGGCGGATCAAGCGAACAACGGTTGAGGAAGGCCTTTTCCGCGAGTCCGCCTTCCACCCACTGCCGGATGTCGGTCAGAGTCGCCGCCGCGACTCCGCCCTTGTTGCCGAGGAAAACCACAACGACTCCCTCGACCTCAGGATTCTTCTCGGTGGCCGCGCGGCAGCGGCTCTCGAAGATTCCCTTCGCGTACGCGAGCTTCGCGCTGTCTCCGCTCAGGTCGGCCAGTAAGCCCCTGGACTGCACATACACAAACAGGACTTTCTTGCCGCGCAGCCGCGCCCAGTCTCCCGAAAATACCCGTACGTTTTCCTCGCGCACCGAGAAACCCGAATCCGCCACTTGCGTCGACGCCGGTTCCGAAACCGCCGCCACCGCGGTCGGTGCCGTCTTTTCCACCACTCCATCGGGCAGATTCAGTTCGTCCGCCTGGATGTAGCCGGTCGAGTCCGGTCCCAGCCTCACCAGCGCCCAACCCGACTCGCGGGAGATCACTTCAAACTCGTCCTGTGCCTGTGCGCGAAACAGGACCGGTCCACCAAAGTTCATGCGCGACATCACGCCCACTCCCGAACGCTTCACCGAGGCCAATCTCACCGCGCTGGGCTTGCCCTCTTTCGTCTTGAGTTCCCCGATCTGCGTCTGCAGCGCGCTGGCCCTCTCCCGCACCGCTTGCCGCTGCGCCAGGATTCCATCGAGTTGCTCCTGGAGACTCCCCGCCGCTTTCGTCTGCGAAGCAACCGCCGCTCCAGCCGACGTTGCCGAACCTGCTGCCGACGGGTTGTCGGTCGAACCAGCCTCGGGCCTCACGGATTTCCCCGCCAGAAAGTCTTGCAACCGGTCCAGCAGATCTGCCTCCAGCCGTCCGTTCGACGGCAACGACCGGTATTGGGAGCGCGAGGGCTTGGGATCGAGATACCACGCGCTGATCTTCGCCTCCACCTTCACCCGGGTACTGTTCCCGTCGACTGGGGTCGTTTGCACGTGATATTGAAAGTAAGGCTGCTCGTAGTGATCGCCTTCCGAAACTCCCGTGGCGAAACCATCGAGCATCGGCAAGCGTCCGCCCCGCGCACCCACTGCTTCCAGGCTTTTCTTGATGACTTCGACGGACACGGGATAGGTTCGCGCGACCGCCCCACTCTCGGCCTGCGACCAGGCCTGCACACACAACAAGCCGGTGACAAGCATCAACGTGCACACCCGAAGCCGATTCCAGGATGAGAGCTTCATGGCCGCACCTCCAGCGCGGTTTTCGCGATCCACCCCTCCTGACCATCCTCGGAGCGCACCCGGCACCAGTACTCGCTCTTGTCGAGAACGGTCACTTCCTGACCCCGGGTGAGGGCCTCAACCACGTGCGCGTGCGAGTACGGCAAGGCCTTCAGCTCCGCGCGCTCTGCCTCGACTTTCACAAACTCCGAAGCGCGTAACTTTCGAGCTTCAGTCTCCAGATGCCGAAGATTGGCCGACTCGTTCTCCAACTGGGCTTGCTGCTCGGCGATCACGCGCGGCAAATCGATCGCATCCGAGACCGGCACCGATCCCCGCTCCGACCGCGATGAACTCTCATTCGCCGCGAGCACCGTGCGCGGCTGCTCAAAATCCTTAAGCCGTTTACCGATCTCAGCAAACTCGCAGGTTTCCACGTAGCCGTCAGACGGGTGCCCGTGGTGGCCCCCGTTCTCGACAAACACCGCGTCAATCACCAGCCGCGTCGAGTTTGCGCCATCCTCCTGTACCACGTAGCGCACCGCCACCGCCCCAACATCATTGCTCTCGATGAAATGCTTCGGCGCCAGCGTCCGGTTGCGGACCTTGAAAAACACCTTGCCCGCACCCGTCCACGCCGGGAACAAGCGGGAGTTCGCTTCAAACTCAGCTCCCTCCAGTTGCTCTTCTCCGGCGTATTCGAACGTCCCCTTGATCACACTGCTCCGCGCCACGTCCTCGACCACTGATGCCACGCGGTTGAAGGGCTGATCCACCTCAATCGTGAAACTGGGCGCCGCCTTTTCCCGCGTTCGCGCGTAGCCCATCCCACACAGCAACAACAACAAAGCAGGCGCGACGCAGGCGTTCCACCTCCGACCCACTGCGCTCAACCCCTGCATCGTCGCCCACGCGGATCCCGTGCAACCCATGAGAATGGCCCTCCCCCTCTCTCCACCGTCTTAGTAGTCGAAGTCAAACCCGACCATCACACTGCGATTGGTCTGATCCGAACTGGTGAGGATTGAGGTATTCCCGGTCTTGGCTTGGGCGTACTCGTTGTGAAACGCCAATCCAGCACGGCTGAACATGATCGGATACCAGCGGTAGCCGATCGTCCACGAGTCCACGTTCCCAAGGCTCGGCGTCGCCGCCTGCGTCGCTGCGTTCGCCTGCCGCGACATGTGGACCAGTTCGTAGCGTCCCGTAAAGACCAACTGCGGACTGTAGGCGTAGTGCGCCTCCACGAACCCGCCATTCCACGACGGCCCCACCGCACCGGCTGGCAGCGCGCCCGGGGCATTAGCCGCCACCCCATTCCCCAGGTACACATTGTCTTGCCCGTGCATATAGAACGTCTCGAGGTCGAAGTCTTTGATGAACCACCAGCCATACGCTCCGACGCGCGAGAAGCTCTTGTTCCCCGTTGCCTGCAGGTCGGTGGTTCCGGCGCTGGTCGTCTGCGTCAGGAAGTACGTGGGGGATTGTCCGAAGTACCCATACGCACCGATGCGCTGTACCCCCAATCCCTTCACCTGAAACCCTTGGTTCACGTTCGCGTACACGTCATAGGTCCGCGCCGTGCCTCCCTGACCCGCCGCGGTAAGTCCTGGGTTGCCGTTTACGCTACTTAGCAGTGCAATCGAATAGCGCGAGTAACTGTTGCCGTTGTGTCCCGCCAACTCCAGACCCAACTGGTTCGCCCCGATTCCACCGAACCCGTTGCTGGTACCGGGCGCCATGAAGTGGTAGTTGTACCAGATGCCTCCGACGTTGGAGAGAGTTAGAAAGCGCTTCTCCGAGAGCAGGTTGTCCAGCTCGAACTTGCCAAACTTAAGGTTCAGCCAGGGCGAGTTGAAGAGGTTGTCGAAGCGTACCCAGCTATTTTCCAGGTGGAAGGTCTGGCCTTCCGACATGGACGGCAGCACAGAAAATGAGATGTTCTTGTAGAGCGTGCCCGCAGTCCAGATGTCCAGGCCGGATAAGTCGAACCCGGTGGTGGTGATGGTTTGTTCGGTGTTGGTCTGATCCACCAACTGCTTGCTGTGGCTCTCCAAATGCCAATTCGGCGTGATGCGGAACGTCATGGGCCAATACGACGGGTTCTGATAGATCGGCGAGTCCCGATCATTCCCCAGCTGATACCCGTTGTCCTTGAAGGCCAGACCGAAGTTGTTCAGGATCGGCCACCCTATGTGGCAGGCCGAACATGGCAGCCCGTACTTCCGCGCGAAGGCTGGGATCGCGTAACTCGGTTGGCTACTGGAAACCACAAAAGTAAGAAAAAAGAGCGTCGCTACCAGAATCGATTTCGGAAATGACGAACCCACCCGCGTTCGTACACTCCCCGTCTTACCGACGAGAACGTGTCGCATGTGATCTTCTCCCTAATCATAAAGAAAATTAAGAGGCATCATGATTCCGATCAACTACACTTCGGCTTTTAATAAAACTTATTTGATTTCAGTTCGATTTGAACCCAGCCCGATCAGTGAGCTTTGAACGTGAAGTCCACGGTTTTGCTCTCTCCGGCTGCAACCGTGATCTTCTGGGTCATGGTGCCCAGCTTTTCATGCCAGGCTTCCACGGTGTAATCCCCAGGCGGGAGGTTGGGCAGTTGGAAGCTGCCATCCTTGCCTGTGACCGCGAAGTACGGGTGTTTGAAGACTGCAATATAGCTTTTCATCCACGGGTGCACATTGCACTTCACTGGAATGGCGATCTCCTCGCGCGGGAAACTCTCTTCCATGGTCGTGCCGGCCGGTTCCGCCTTGTTCCATTCCCGGTTGTTGGCGGGAAGTGGATGAATATTGTGGGTGGTGTTGTCGCTGTTGACCATCTTCAGCTTCTGGTTCGCGCGCAGTGCCACCACGTGGGGCTCATACATGCAGCCCTTCTGTTCGAAGGTTACCGCCTCGGTCGGCGTGTCGAAAGTGCGATTGCCCAGGCCGTCGGAGATGAACACGATCACATTGCCTAACGTATTATCGCTTCCTGCCATGAATTCCTGGCCCATCGCTGGCGCCGGATGCAACTTTGCGCAGCTCGGGTCCGCATTCATGCTGACGCGCACCGCCGGCGGCAACTGCCCCGTGAACTTCACTTTCCCCACCACCGAAGCCCCACCTGCGTCCGGTCTCGCCGCTCCCGAACCGGCTGCGGCCGGCGCAGCCAACGAACGATCACTCCCCACCACCAATATGGCCAAACCTGCAATCAGAGTAAGAATCAGTTTCGATTTCATGGCTGTAAGACCCTCCTGCGGCCCGGAGGCGCGGGTCAGCGTCTCCGGGGAAAGTGTGCGATTCGGTGACAAGCAATCGACTTCGGTTGCTCAAGGTGAAAATCCAGTCCCTTTAGAACGGAACCGACTTCCGGCTGATCGTCCGGAGATCGGCGCTCTCTTGCTGGGAGGCGTAGTACCCCTCCTGATATCCGTTCGCATACGCGTCGCGGTAGTCCGCCGCCTGATCGGCTTTGCGGTAGTTATCGGTTCGGCTTACCTGGAACGGTTGCGCGGCCCTGCGATCACGCGATCCATCGCCAACCCCGTCGCGGAAGCCCGTGAACTCCGCAGCCGTCGGCTCTGCCAACTTCGGGGAGCGCGTCTCGACCATTTCCCTGTAGGTTTGTTCGTAGCCCGCGATGAAAGAAGCGCGGTCCTGATCGCTGTTCCAGCGGCCGCTTGAGAAGTGCGGCTTGCGCGCGCGCTCGACGTCGATCTTGGCTTGGTAGGAACCGTCACGATACGCCGCGTCCGCCTGCTTCGCGTTTGACGCGCTCTGCCAGCCCCGGCTGGAGATCCCCCTCACAGCCACCCCACCACACAAAACCAAAGCAAGTGCAATGAGCCATTGCTTGTTCATGCCATCCTCCACAGTGAGCGGTTGCGCTTCGTGCGCAGCCTGCTCGATTCAAGCGACTGTGAGCCTGGGAGCTACAGTCTCCTGCCCTCTGCCTTCACGTTCCTATCCGCGGGGGGATTCGCACCCTGGGTGCTGCGAGACACACATCTCCCCCATCGCCTAAAGGCGATTTTTGTCCTCGCACCCATTCGTAGGGGAGGACAACCTGACACACCGGCCGCATACGAGGCGGCAGCGTGCCTGGCAATCAGCGAACGGTGAGTTTCCCGAGCGATGACGACCGAACTCTGTGGAACAGAGTTCTTGCCGACAAGCAATCGGTACAAGACTCAGGGGCCTGGGATTAGTTGGCTTACCACTTCACGGAAATGGGGGTTTCCGTTTTACAGGGTCCTCACTGCCCAGCCTCTTTCGCCAAAGGCTTGCTCAAATTTCTTCGGCCGGGGGAGAGGTTTCGCTTGCTCGCACCTTAACTCATCTCCACCGAAAAAGAGTCCTCAGAACAGGGGAGGCTTTGTAAAAATCGCTTCACAACTCGCCGCCATCCGCGAACATTGTTATTTCACCGCGCACGCGGACGCGACTACTGCAGTGCTAACCATAAGCGAAATTGCTCGCAGCAGTTGTCAACGAGTTGTTAAATCTTTGTAAGTGACGATGCCTCGAACTCCGCACCAGACGGGCATTTTCGGCCTTCTGTGTTCTCTCGTCACCGTTCCTCGGCGTGTGTCCGGCTTCCTCCGCTTTGAACCCGTACAATGGTGGCGGGTTTCTCCCCACGAAAGTGGGGGGTGCGACAGCCCAAAAAGAATTTGTCGCAGGATAGATCTTCCCCCATGACATTTGCTCAGCTTGTCACCCGGAACGCGTTTCGCAACCCGTGGCGCAGCCTGCGTACCATCCTCATCATCGCGCTGTCCCTGTTGCTGCTCTCGTTCGCGATGTCGATCTGGCGCAGCTTCTACATCGACCAGGGCGCGCCCGATTCCGCTCTCCGCATCATGACCCGCCACCGCGTCTCGCTCGCATTCTTTTTGCCTGGCTACTATCGCGACAAGATTCGTGCCGTTCCCGGCGTGGTACACGTCGTGCCCATGACCTGGTTTGGCGGCAAATATAGAGACGACCGACCCGAGAATTTCTTCGCCCAATTCGCCACCGACCCGGAAGAGTACATGGACGTCGCCGCCGATAAGCAAGTCCCGGCCGAGCAAGTCGAGGCGTGGAAGCGGGACCGCACCGGTTGCATGGTCGATCAGGCTCTGGCCGCCAGGTATGGCTGGAAGCTCGGCGACCGCGTGGTTCTGATCGGAAACATTTTCCCGACCAGCCTGGAGCTGACCATCCGTGGCATCTACACCATCGACCCGCCTATCAACGCGCTCTACTTCAACGCCAAGTATCTGGAAGAGTCCGTGAACTGGTTCAAGGACAGAGCGGGTTTCTACTTCACTCGCGTGAACTCTCCTGCCGCCGTCCCCCGCGTCGCCACCGATCTCGACGATATGTTTCACGCCCTGCCCGAGCCCACCAAGAGCGAAAGCGAAAAAGCCTTCCAGTTGGACTTCATTGCGACCCTTGGTAACGTGAAAGCATTCATCCTTGGTATTTCCGGGGCAGTCGTCTTCACTATCCTGATCGTTTCCGCCAACACCATGGCCATGTCCATTCGCGAGCGCACCCGCGAAGTCGCCGTGCTTCGAACCCTGGGCTTTACCCGGCGGCAGATTCTGCTGCTCTACCTCGGCGAGTCAGCCACCCTGGCCCTCATAGGTGGGGTGCTCGGAGTCACGTTGGCGGCGGGCTTGCTCCATCTGGTCTCGAGATCACCGGCCATCGGTGTTCCTGGCTCCCTGAAGGTGACTTTCTCCACCGTGGTGCTTGCCCTCACCGTTGCAGCCCTTGTGGGCTTGCTGAGCTCCGTGATTCCCTCCTACAACGCCTCCCGCCGGAACATTGTGGAAGGCCTCCGCCACATCGGCTGAAACGGCGAGCATCCGGGAACCGCCCGACTTTCCGCCCGTTGGCGATCCCACTTACAGCCTCTTCTGCCTGTTCGGCATCTCACAAAAGGCACTTGCATAACCGGGTACGCTGCTCCATCCATTGAGCACACAGGGGTAAGTGGCCGGTCCTCGAGGGTTCGCGTTTGGCACTGTTTCATCCACATCCTCGCGCCGCAGCGCGCTGTTTATGCGCCGCTCTCTTTCTGCTGACAACCCTTCCCGGCTTGGCCGCCACCGGCCTCGATCCCACCAGCCTCGAAGCGGGCTACCGGCAGATGTACAACCTCGATTTCGGCGCCGCGCACCAGATCTTCATCGCCTGGGAACACACCCATCCCGAAGACCCGCTCGGCCCCACTTCCAACGCGGCCGCTTATCTCTTCGCGGAGTTCGACCGTCTCCACATCCTCGAGTCGGAGCTTTTTGTCGACAATCAGAAATTCGAGAATCGGCAGAAGTTCGCGCCCGACGCGAAGGTGCAATCGGCATTTGAGGGCGAATTGAACCGGGGCGAGGAGATCGCCACCAGTATTCTGTCGCGCAAGCCTGGCGACCACGCCGCGCTTTTTGCCAAGGTGATGGCCGGTGGCCTTCGCGGCGATTACATGGCGCTCGTCGAGAAACGTAACTTCGCCGCACTGAGCACGATCAAGAGCTCGCGCGCCCTAGCCGAAAAACTGCTCTCGCAGGATCCGTCGTATTACGACGCATATCTCGCTGTAGGCGTCGAAAACTATCTGCTGGGGGTCAATCCCGCCCCTGTCCGCTGGCTGCTTCGCCTGGGTGGCGCGCAAACCGACAAGGATGAAGGCATCGCGAAACTTCGCCTCACCGCTGAGAAAGGGCACTACCTCGCGCCCTACGCACGTCTCCTGCTCGCGGTAGCCGCCCTTCGCGACCATGACCGCATCGGAGCGCGCAGCCTACTCACAGGCCTGGCTGCGGAGTTTCCGCGGAACCCGCTATACCGTAAAGAACTGGCGCGGATCCTGCCTTAGAGGATAGCCTCTCGGGTCTTGTACCTTGCGCGGGATCCTTCAGCTCGCGGCCCGCTGCTGAACCACGCCGATGCGCCGGCAGACTGCACCGCAATACTGAATGTGTTCCCAGTCACTCGCCGCTCGCCGGGTCCACGCGATCGCGTCCCCGCACACCTCGCACACCTTCGCGGGAAAACTCGCCTTCTTCATCTCAACGACTTTCTTGGACTCGTCCGACATCTTTACTCGTACTCCCGTAAATCGTTTTGCCTCTTCCATTAGATTCGCTATCCCCGCACCGGTTTCACAAGCTACCGAAAGATTCTCGCCCTGACTCGATGCAGCTCTCGGGTTTACGTTGACCCTTTCCCCGTCAAAATCTCGCTCAAGTCAGCAAAAATCCGAAGAATTGAATATCATTAACGATTCGGCATCCTGTGTGGGGGATCTCAGACGTGGCTCAGATACAAACTGACGGATCAGAAGTCCTCGAAACGCGAGAGTGGATGGATTCTCTCGACTACGTATTGTCGCGCGGCGGACCCGACCGGGCCGGTCGCCTGCTCCAGCAGCTGGCTTTGCATGCCCGGCGCGCCGCCAACCTGAACCTTCCGTTCACCGCGACTACTCCCTATCAGAACACCATTCCATCGCGTTCCCAGGCGCCCTTCCCCGGCAGCCAGGAAATGGAGCGCCGCATCAAGAGCCTGGTGCGCTGGAACGCCCTGGCCATGGTCATTCGGGCCAACAAGATCCAGGAAGGCATCGGCGGCCATATTTCCACCTTCGCATCCGCCGCCACACTCTACGAAGTCGCCTTTAATCACTTCTTGCGCGCACGCACCGAAGATGGCGACCGGGACATTGTTTATTTTCAGGGACACGCCGCCCCCGGAATTTACTCCCGCGCCTTTCTCGAAGGCCGCATCCCCACCCAGAAGCTGGAAAACTTCCGCCGCGAACTCAAGCCCGGCGGCGGCCTCTCATCCTATCCGCACCCCTGGCTCATGGAAGACTTCTGGGAATTCCCCACAGTCTCGATGGGACTGGGGCCGATTCAGGCCATCTATCACGCGCGCTTCATTCGTTATCTGGAGAATCGCGGCCTCAAGACAACCACGGGCGGAAAAGTGTGGGCCTTCCTCGGCGACGGTGAAATGGACGAACCGGAGTCGCTGGGTTCGATCACGCTGGCTTCGCGCGAGCGGCTCGACAACCTGATCTTCGTCGTCAACTGCAACCTGCAGCGGCTCGATGGACCCGTGCGCGGCAACGGCAAAATCATTCAGGAACTGGAAGCGATCTTCCGCGGTGCCGGTTGGAACGTCATCAAGGTCATTTGGGGCAGTGACTGGGACGAACTGATCCATAACGATCGCGATGGCCTGCTGGTGAAGCGCATGGGCGAAATCACCGACGGCCAGTACCAGAAATACTTCGTCGAGAGCGGCGCCTATTTCCGGCAGAACCTCTTCGGCAGCGATCCCCGGTTGCTGAAGATGGTCGAGCACCTGTCCGACGAGCAACTCGCCCGTATGCGCCTGGGCGGCCACGATCCCATCAAGGTGCACGCCGCCTACAAGGCAGCCGTCGACCACACCGGGTCGCCGACGGTCATTCTCGCCAAGACGATCAAGGGCTACGGACTGGGTGAAGCCGGTGAAGGCAAGAACATCACCCACCAGCAGAAGAAGCTGAACGACGACGAACTCAGTCTCTTCCGCTCGCGCTTCGGCATTCCGATACCCGACGACGAACTGCACAACGCCCCGTTCTACCGCCCCGCCGACGACAGCGCCGAAATCAAGTACATGCAGGAGCGCCGCAAGCAGTTGGGCGGATACGTGCCGGAACGCAAGGTCCGGGCGACCCCGCTCAAGAGCGTGCCTGCGTCCCACTTCGAAGAATTCCACAAGGGCACCGAAGGCCGCGAAGTCTCCACCACCATGGTCTTCGTCCGCCTTCTGGCCAAGCTGCTGCGCGATCCGGAGATCGGCAAGCTGATCGTGCCGGTCGTTCCCGATGAAGCTCGCACCTTCGGCATGGAAGCTCTGTTCCGCCAGGTCGGAATCTACTCGAGCGTGGGACAACTCTACGAACCCGTCGACATGGATACGCTCCTTTATTACAAGGAGGCCAAGGACGGTCAGATTCTCGAGGAAGGCATCACCGAAGCGGGGTCGATGTGCTCGTTCATCGCCGCGGGCACGGCTTACGCGAACCACGGGATCAACACCATCCCCTTCTTCATTTATTACTCGATGTTCGGCTTCCAGCGGATCGGCGACCTGATCTGGGCCGCCGCCGACATGCGCACGCGCGGCTTTCTCGTCGGCGGCACCGCCGGCCGCACCACGCTCGCCGGCGAAGGCCTGCAGCACCAGGACGGCCACACTCACGTCCAGGCCCTCAGCGTTCCGAACTGCTTGGCCTACGATCCGGCATTCGCCTACGAGATTGCCATCATTATTCAGGATGGCATCCGCCGCATGTACGTCCACGGCGAGTCAGTCTTCTACTACCTCACGGTGACCAACGAACCACTTCCCATGCCCAGCATGCCGGAAGGCAAAGAAGTCCACGACGGGATTCTCAAAGGCCTCTACCGTTTCAAGGCCACCGAGAAAAAAGACGTGAAACTGCGGGCACAGCTGTTCGGCAGCGGCACCATCATGTTCGAAGTGCTGAAGGCGCAGCAGATTCTGGAGGAGAAATACAGCGTCGGTGCTGACGTTTGGAGCGTAACCAGTTACAAGCAGCTGTATCGCGACGGCAACGATTGCGAGCGCTGGAACATGCTGCACCCCGGCCAGACTCCCAAAGTCCCCTACGTCACCGCAATGCTGAAGGACGCTCCCGGCGTCTTTGTCGCCGCGTCCGACTACATGAAGGTGCTGCCCGAAAGCATCGCGCAATGGGTCCCCGGCCGCCTCGTCTCGCTCGGCACCGACGGCTTCGGCCGCAGCGAGAGCCGCGCCGCCCTGCGCGACTTCTTCGAAGTCGATGCCAAGCACATCGTGCTCGCTACCCTGAACGCCCTCGCGCGCGAGAAACAGATTCCCGTCGCAACCGTGCAGCAGGCCGTGAAGGATCTGGGCATTAATCCCGAAAAGCCGAATCCGGCCATCAGTTAAGAAAGGCTTAGCACAGTGACCGAATTCAAATTACCCGAGCTGGGCGAAAACATTGAACAGGGCGACCTGGTGCGCCTGATGATCGTGCCCGGCGCCGACATCAAAGAAGGCCAGCCCGTAATGGAGCTGGAGACGGACAAGGCCGTCATCGAAGTACCGTCCTCCATCAGCGGAGTGGTGCAAGAGATCCGAGTGAAGGAAGGCGACAAGCTCAAGGTCGGCCAGGTAATCTTCACCGTCGAGAACGGCGCCAGCCCCCGCGCCAAGGCTCCCGAGACGCAATCGGCGAAGGCTGAAGCACCAGCAGCGCCCGTCGCAAAAACCGAACCGAAGCCCAAAGCACCAGAGAAGAAGACGCCAGCCCCCTCTGACCCGGGCTCCTCTGCCGTTCCCGCCCGCGCCGGCGCGACCGAATTCAAGTTGCCCGAACTCGGCGAGAACATCGACCAGGGCGACCTCGTCCGCTTGATGATCGCGCCCGGCACGAAAGTCTCCGAAGGCCAGCCCGTGCTGGAACTCGAGACGGACAAAGCTGTCGTCGAAGTGCCTTCCTCGGTCAGCGGAATCGTTAAAGAGATCAAGGTCAAGGAAGGCGAGAAGATCAAAGTCGGCCAGGTCATCTTCACGCTGGAAGGCGGGTCCACGGCGCAGACTGAGAAGCGCCTGTCCGCGCCGGTGGAGCACGTCTCCGGACAGCAGGCTGCGCGTCTGGCGTTCCATCTGGCTATGCAGGCCGAAGGCAAAACCGAACAGCAGGCGTTGCCTCCCGATCAGCCGGCGCCCCAGGTCCCTACCTTCTCCATGCCGGTTCAACTCGGCAAGGTGGCGGGCACCGAGCATCGCGAGCCTGTTCCCGCTGCGCCCCACGTGCGTCGCCTGGCCCGCGAACTCGGCCTCGACATCTACAGCGTGACCGGCACCGGTCCCGGTGGCCGCATCAGCGAAGACGACGTGAAGGCCTTCGCCAAAGCGACCCTCACCGCAGCCATTGCCGCTGCCCAGTCCCCCCAAGCAGCTCGCCTGGCCGAACCCAAGCTTCCCGACTTCGCCAAGTGGGGCAAGATCGAGCGCGTTTCCATGCGCGGCGTTCGCCGCAAAACCGCCGAGCATTTGCGCGAGGCCTGGAACACCATCCCGCACGTCACCCAGCACGACCGCGCCGACATCACCGAACTCGAGCAACTGCGCGCAAAGTTCGCCCCGCGCGCCGCCGAGGCTGGCGGCAAGATGACCGTGACCGCCATCGCGCTGAAGGTCTGCGCTTCGGCTCTAAAGGTCTTCCCGCAATTCAATGCCTCCATCGACATGGAGAAGCAGGAAATCGTGTACAAGCAGTACATCAACATCGGCGTCGCCGCCGACACCGATCGCGGGCTCCTGGTCCCCGTGATTCGCGACGTCGACAAGAAAAACATCGTGGAACTTGCGGCCGAACTCTCGCAGTTCTCCAGCAAAGCGCGCGACAAAAAGCTTACGCCCGACGAGATGGAAGGCGGAACCTTCACCATCACCAACCTGGGCGGAATCGGTGGCACCGCGTTCACTCCCATCGTCAATCATCCCGAGGTCGCCATCCTCGGCCTGTCGCGCGGGCGCATGGAACCGGAGTGGATCAACGGCAAATTTGAACCGCGCCTGATTCTGCCGCTCTCGCTTTCCTACGATCACCGGTTGATCGACGGCGCGGACGCGGCCCGCTTCCTGCGCTGGATCGCCGAAGCATTCGAACAGCCTTTCCTGCTGTCGGTTCAGGGATAAACGAACGAAGGACCCAACACACTCATGACGGATAATTCCAGCTTGCACATTGCGGTTGTGGGCGGCGGACCGGGTGGATACGCCGCCGCCTTCCTGGCCGCTGATCTCGGACTCAAAGTCACGCTCATCGATCCCGAAGTCAATCCCGGCGGCGTCTGCCTCTATCGCGGCTGCATTCCTTCGAAGGCCCTCCTGCACGTAGCCAAGCTGATCGAGGAATCGCAGCAGGCCAAGAACTGGGGCATCGAATTCGCCGCGCCCAAGGTTGATCTCGCGCGCCTGCGCACCTGGAAAGAGAGTGTCGTCAAGCGCCTGACCGGCGGCCTCGGACAACTCTCGAAGCAACGCAAGGTGCAGTACGTTCAGGGACGAGCCGGCTTCGAGAACTCCAACACTCTGCGCGTCGCGAAAGCCGATGGCAGCCACGAATCCCTCAGCTTCGATCGCATCCTCCTCGCCACCGGCTCGCGTCCCGCGGTGATTCCGAGCCTGAAAATCGATAGCCCGCGCATGATGGATTCGACCGGCGCTCTCGACCTGCAGGACATTCCCAAGACTCTGCTGGTGGTGGGCGGTGGCTATATCGGACTGGAGCTAGGCTCGGTCTACGCCGCTCTTGGCACCAAGGTCACCCTTGTCGAAATGCTGCCCGGCCTTTTGCCCGGCGCCGACCGTGATCTAGTCCTCCCGCTGCACAAGCGCCTGGAAAAAATGTTC
This sequence comes from uncultured Acidobacteriaceae bacterium, assembly GCA_964641665.1. Lineage (GTDB taxonomy): Bacteria > Acidobacteriota > Terriglobia > Terriglobales > Acidobacteriaceae > Gp1-AA133. Next base: position 38,110 of record CAZXKO010000107.1, on the reverse strand, counting down.
GGCGGCATCCTCCTCAACACCACCGTCAAGTCACTCAAGCAAGACAGCGGCGGCATTCGCGCCACCTTCGACGGCGCCGACGTCAAGGAGCGCGAGAAAGTGTTCGACAAGGTCCTGGTTTCGGTGGGACGCAAGCCGAATTCCGAAATCGACGGACTCAAGAAGACCCGCGTGCAGGTCAGCCCCAAGGGCTTCATCCAAGTGAACAAGCAGTTGCAGACCGACGACCCCTCGATCTACGCGATCGGCGATGTCGTCGGCGAGCCGATGCTCGCGCACAAGGCCACGCACGAAGGCCGCACCGCGGTCGAAGCGATGGCCGGACACAAAGTCGCCTTCGAACCGCACGCAATCCCGGCCGTAGTTTTCACCGACCCCGAAATCGCATGGGCCGGATTGACCGAGACCCAAGCCAAGGAAGCCGGCCGCGAGATCGCCGTCGCTAAGTTTCCGTGGGGCGCTTCCGGCCGCGCCATCACGCTCGATCGTCCCGAGGGCATGACCAAGCTCATCCTCGACCCCAAGACCGAGCGCGTTCTCGGCGTGGGCATCGTGGGCGCCGGCGCGGGTGAACTGATTGCCGAAGGCGTGCTGGCCATCGAAATGGCGGCGCTGGCTGGAGATCTCGAGCTGACGGTTCATCCTCATCCCACGCTTTCTGAGACCGTCATGAACGCCGCCGAAGTTTTCTTCGGCACCAGCACGGACGTGTATCGTCCAAAGCGCGGTTGAACAGGTTGCTGCAAAACGGCTCACTAGAAGTTCGGAAACTGGCGGAAACACAACTCCCGCTCTTAGCCGCCACGCGGCATAAGCCGATGTTAGCCGCGAAGCGGCGTAAGAATGAAGCCCACGGCATAAGCCGTGGGGAAAACGCGGAAAATACGCAAGCCCAGAAGGGGCGAAAAAGCAATTCTTTCGGGCCTCTCTAGGCTCCGGCGCAAAGCAACGCTGTTCTCGGGAAAGAAGTCGGATGAAGCTTTTCCTTAAACGACGACTCTTGCAATGTCTCGTTTGCCTATCCTTGATCGCTCCGACCTGGGGGCAAACTTCTTTCACTCAGATTCTGCAGCCTCCTACCGGCACAAAACCCGGCGACGCGACAACCCCTGATCCTCTCCACCGCGACACCCCGAACGGAACTTTATTCGGCTTCCTCCAGGCCGTCCAGGCGGGAGACTATCCGACCGCCGCCCAGTACCTGCAACTGAGCCCCGCTCGGCGCGACACGCAGGGCGAAAAACTCGCTACCGAACTGAAAGCCGTTCTCGACCGGGCTTTCGTCGGAAGTCTGCGAACGATCAGCACCAATCCCCTTGGCACCATCCAGGCCGGCGTGCCTTCCGACCACGAGCGCATTGGAACTTTTTCTGTCGATGACGTCGAAGCCGACGTCATCCTGGTCCGCGTCAACGATCCCAACGCCGGCAAGATCTGGCTGTTCTCTTCCGAGACGCTTTCCCGAGTCCCCGAGCTTTACGAACTCGTCCAGGCCCACCAGGTAGAAACGCATGTTCCGCAGCCTCTGGTGAAGACCCAATTCCTCGGAATGTCCGTGTGGCTCTGGCTGGCCCTGCTAGTGGCGATCCCTGTGGCCGCGGCGGCAGCGTGGATCCTGATTGGATTGGTTGTCCTGCCGCGAATTCTGTGGAGACGGTATCGCAAGCAGCCAGTCCTGACCAGTTGGCGTGAAATCTCGACACCCGCGTGGCTCGTAGTAGGAACCATGGTCCACCGCATAATGGTCAGTTACCTGAGGCTTCCGCTGCTGCACCGTCACTACTACTACATGACTGCGCGGGTCATCCTGATCGTCGGCTTTGCCTGGCTCGCGCTTCGTGTTCTCTCACGCGGGATGGACCGCTTGCGCGACCGGGCCATCGCGCGCGGCCACACCGGCACCGGATCCCTGGTTGTCTTAGGCCAGCGCATCTGCAAGGTGTTAGTAGTTCTCGTGGCGGGCCTGGCCGTATTAGGCGTGCTAGGCTTCAATCTGACGACCGCCCTCGCGGGCCTCGGCATCGGCGGCCTGGCCATTGGCTTCGGTGCGCAAAAAACCATCGAGAACCTTTTCGGCGGCGTTTCCCTGCTGGCCGACGAAGTCATTCGCGTCGGCGACAGCTGCAACTTCAACGGCCGGGTCGGCACCATCGAGGACATCAGCTTGCGCTCCACGCGCATTCGCACCGTCGAACGCACCGAACTCTCTATCCCCAACGGCGCCCTCGCCACCATGAACATCGATAATCTGTCGCGCCGCGATAAGATCCTGTTCAACCCGAAGATTGGCCTGCGCTACGAGACCACTCCCGACCAGTTGCGCTACGTGCTCGCCCAGACCCGCCGCCTGCTCTACGAGCATCCCAAGGTCGAGACGTCGTCCGCCCGCGTCCGCTTCGCCGGGCTCGACGACAGCTGGCTGACCATCGAAGTCTTCAGCTACGTGCTCACTCGCGACTTCGCCGAGTTCACCGCGATTCGCGAAGACATCCTGCTGCGCTTCATGGACATCGTGAGCGGAGCCGGTGCCGGATTCGCATTCCCCTCGCAGACGCTGTACCTGGGCCGCGATTCCACCGGGGAGAAAGAAAAAGCCGATCAGGCTGTTGATCGCGTCCGGAAGTGGCGCGAGGAAGGCCAACTCCCCTTCCCCGATTACGCGCCCACCGATGTCTCCGAGTTCCGCGACACGCTGCCCTACCCGTCGCCGGAGTCGGCGGTAAACAAGCAGCAACGGTAGAGGGTGACATTGGTTTTCTTTGCGCGCTTTGCGAGGACTTTGCGATCTCTGCGGTCAAAGGCTTTGCTCAATCGCCGATCCGGCCTCGAACCAATGATTTGTCTCCGGATTAGCAGTTGTTGGCTCGTGGCTCGCAGCTCATAGCTCACAGCCTTAGGAGAAATCGTGCGGACCCTAATCCTCGTCATACTACTAGTCGTCTGCACCGCCGCCGTCCCGCTGCATAAGGAAAATGCCATGGCCCAGTCGTCCGCAGTCGCTCCCAACCCACCCGCTCCCACTGTCACGCCCGCTCAGATGAGCGACGCCATGACCCGCCTGCAGGCCGAGTTGCTCGCGAAGTACGGCGAAGGGCAGAAGCCCCGCGTCCGCACCGGCCTCCACCAGGTCATGGAGTTCTGGCGCCCGGAAGACGGCGACGCCAAGGCCTACGAAGACTTCGTGCGCACGAACTTCGCCGGGGATCAGGCCTCGCTCGACGAGATGTTCGACCGCTTCCAGCGGCTCCTCGAACAACTCGACGGGCACATGCACGAAATCAACCGCGAGTTCCGCACCCAACAGGATGTCGACCTCGGCCCCGCCCGCCCCTACGACGACATCTTCGGAGGCTACGATCCCTCAGCCCATGTGCTCGACGACTTCTTCCAGAACAAGCTGGCCTTCATCGTACTTCTCAACTTCCCCCTTACCACTCTTGAAGAACGCATCAACGAAGGTCCCAAGTGGACCCGCCGTCAATGGGCTGAGACCCGTCTCGCGCAGCGCTTCGCCAAGCGGATTCCCGCCGACGTGAACCTCGCCGTCTCGCAGGCCGCGGCGGAATCCGACAGCTACATCTCCGGCTACAACATCTGGATGCATCACGTCGTCGACGACAAAGGCCAACGCCTGTTCCCGCCCAAGATGCGGTTGCTCAGCCACTGGAACCTGCGCGACGAAATCAAGGCTGACTACGCCGACGAGCAAACGGGCTTCGCCAAGCAGCGCGCCATCCAGCAGGTGATGGAGCGCATCGTCACCCAAACCATTCCCCAGGTCGTGGTCGACAACCCGCACGTGGACTGGAATCCCTGGACCAACAACGTGCTGCCCGCTGCCGACAACGACTCGAGTTCTCCCGCACCTGCCGGCATGAAGGTCACGAACGCTCCCGAACCTTCCATGCGTTACGCCATGCTGCTGAAGACCTATCGCGCGTCGCGTCTCGCCGATCCTTATTCTCCGACTGCACCCACGCTGATCGACCGCCGCTTCAACGAGGACCGCGAAATCCCCGAAGAGCGCTTGCGCGCGATGCTCGAGCAGGTCCTGACTTCGCCCCTCGTGCCGCAAGTGGCCAAGCTGATCCAGTCACGCCTCGGGCGTCCGCTCGAGCCCTTCGACATCTGGTACAGCGGCTTCCGCCCCGGCAGCAAATACACCGAAGCTGAGCTCGACCAGATCGTGGCGAAGAAATATCCGACCGCCGAGGCCTATCAGAAAGACATCCCCAATCTGCTCATGAAACTGGGTTTCCCGGCCGATCGCGCCCAGCACGTGGCCGAACACATCGCGGTGGACCCGGCTCGCGGCTCCGGCCACGCCATGGGCGCTGAGATGCGCTCCGCCAAAGCGCACCTGCGCACACGCATCGAAAAGACCGGCATGAACTACAAGGGCTTCAACATCGCCGTCCACGAGATGGGACACAACGTCGAGCAGACTCTCTCCCTGAACGACGTTGACTACACCCTGCTGCAAGGTGTTCCGAACGTCGCGTTCACGGAAGCGCTCGCCTTCGTATTTCAGGCGCAAGACATGGCGCTACTCGGCCTCGCCTCGCCCGATGCGAAAACCGAAGCCATGAAGACCCTCAACGACTTCTGGGGAACCTACGAAATCGCCGGCGTCGCGCTGGTGGATATGGCAGCCTGGCACTGGATGTACGACCATCCCGAAGCCACGCCCGATGAACTGCGCGCCGCCACTCTGCAAATCGCCAAGGACACCTGGAACCGTTTCTTCGCTCCTGTGTTCGGCATGAAAGACGTTGTGCTGCTCGCCGTCTACTCCCACATGATCGATTCGTTCCTGTACCTGCCCGACTACCCCATCGGCCACCTGATCGCCTTCCAGATCGAAGAGCAGATGAAGAAGGCGGGCAGCATCGGACCCGAATTCGAGCGCATGGCAAAGATGGGCCGCGTCACCCCCGACCTGTGGATGGAGCACGCCACCGGCAAGCCCGTCGGCACCGACGCCCTCCTCGCCGCCACCGAAGCAGCGCTGAAACAGCTCGGGACCAACCCATAGCCCCCCGCTGAGATTGAAACGCGCGGTCGGGAAACATCACACCCACGTGGGGACGGCCGCCCCCGGCCGTCCAGGCCGAGCCCCGCTCGGCAGGCTTTTTGGCTGACACCGCGGCCAGGCCGCTACGACCCTGATATCGGATCGCCCCCCCTGGCGATCCCCCTCCGCCGAGCCCACCACTCCAGCGCCCGGTGCGTCGGGTAGTACACCACCAGCGGCACCACCACCAAATATCCCGCCAGATACGCCCACCCCGGCATTGCATGCTGCTCGCGGAAAAACGGCCCCCTCGCCCAATTCACGTCCATCCCCGGACGCCAGAAATAATTGATCGTCACGACCACCCAGCACGTCACCGTCTGCAGCTTCCACCCGCGCTGGTCATATCCGAGTCGCCCGATCCCCCACAGCAGAAGAGGAGGCGTCACCACGTGAAACAAACTCAGCAGCCTGACATATAGCAGAATCGCTCCATCAAACATGTACTCGATGCCACCGATCGCGTGTCTCCCTGTGACCACCGCGCCTGCCAGATCCACCGTGTAGAGCGTCTGAAACAACAGCAGGCTCACCGCCTGCCAGGAAAAAATCAGCGCGCTCTCCCTCCACAGCGCAACGGCGATCAACAAATTCCCCAAATCGCAAAAGAACAGAAAATTTTGCGCTCCGTACTGTTTCCAATACACCGGCGCCCACACCAGCACCCACACCGTCCACCCGATCTTCAGCCAGAGCGGAATCCGCATGCCGCGCATTGTACGCGGCCCGGCCGTGGCAACCTGCCTCATCGACAAAGCCCCTGCCGTGGCTCTTCGTTGACTTGGCGGACGCTGCCTCTCTAAGATGAAGCAGCCACGGGCCACCCGTCTCCATGATCGGTCAAACCATCTCGCATTACCGGATCAGCGAAAGGCTCGGCGGCGGCGGGATGGGCGTCGTCTACAAAGCCGAAGACACCCGCCTGCAACGCTTCGTCGCCCTGAAGTTCCTGCCCGATGAAGTCGCCCGTGACCCACAGACGCTGGAACGTTTTCGGCGCGAGGCGCGCGCAGCCTCCGCCCTCAACCATCCCAACATCTGCACGATCTACGACATCGGTGAAGACCAGAATCGCCACTTTATCGTGATGGAGTACCTCGAAGGCGCCACTCTCAAGTACCGCATCGAGGGCAAGCCACTTTCGATAGAACAACTGGTCGACTTCGGAGTGCAGATTGCGGACGCCCTCGACGTGGCGCACACGGCCCGCATCGTGCATCGCGACCTGAAGCCCGCGAACCTGTTCCTGACAAAACGCGGCCAGGCCAAGATCCTCGACTTCGGACTCGCCAAGGTCGCCGGGCGTCCGCAGGCGCAATTGGAACCCGCGGCCGCAACCATGGCCACCGTGGCGGTTGATCCTGCCAATCTGACCAGCCCGGGTAGCACCGTGGGCACGGTCGCTTATATGTCGCCCGAACAAGCCCGCGGCGAAGAACTCGACGCGCGCACCGACCTGTTCTCCTTCGGCGCCGTGCTTTACGAGGCTGCCACTGGCCGCCAGCCGTTCACCGGCAACACCTCGGCCGTGATCTTCGACGCCATCCTGAACCGTGCCCCCGTGGCCCCCGTCCGCCTCAATCCCGCTCTGCCCGCGGAACTCGAACACATCATCAACAAGGCGCTCGAGAAAGATCCCGACCTGCGCTACCAAGTGGCGTCCGAAATGCGCGCCGACCTGAAACGCCTGAAGCGCGAGATCGATTCCGGCAAGAGTTCCACTGTCAGTGCTACCACTCCGACGCCACCCTCGGGATCATCCCCGCTGGCGCCAGCGCCATCTTCGCAAACCGCCCAAGGCCCCCCTGCCGTTCCCGGACAGCCTTCCTCTGCCGCCGCCGTCCCCGCAACGCCCCCAGCCACGTCGGGCAGCTCCGCCGTTGCGCCCGCCGTGCCTCAGAGTTCCTTTGTTCGAAAGTACTGGCTCGCGGGGGCCGCTGTCGTACTTCTCGCGCTGGCCGGAACCTGGTACTGGCGTGCCCATGCCGGCTCGTCGCAAATCGAGTCCATCGCCGTAATCCCCTTCGCCAGCTCAGGCGGCACCTCTGACACCGACTTCCTCAGCGACGGCCTCACCGAATCCTTGATCGCCAGCCTCGCCCACGTGCCCGAGCTGAAAGTGAAGTCCCGCAACTCCGTCTTCCGCTACAAAGGCAAAGAGGTCGACGTGCAGAAAGTCGGCAAGGATCTGACCGTCGACGCGCTGCTTACCGGCACCGTCATGCAGCACGGCGACACGATCCAGGTCACGGCCGACCTGACCAACGTACAGGACAACACCGAAATCTGGGGCGAGCACTATGAGCGCAAGGCCAGCGACATCATGTCCTTGCAGGAGCAGATCGCCGGCGACCTCGCACAACGACTGCGCTCCGGCATGAGCGGCGCCGAAAAACAGCAGGTCACGAAACAAGGCACGCAAAATCCCGAGGCCTACCAGCTCTATGTCAAGGGCCGCTACTACTGGAACAAGCGCACCGGCACCGACATCCGCACCGCCATTTCCTACTTCAACCAGGCCATCGACAAAGATCCCGGCTATGCCATGGCCTATTCGGGACTGGCGGATGCATATGGCACATTCACCAACTATGGCGGCGACCCCGGTGAATATACCGCCAAGTCTAATGCCGCCGCCGAAAGAGCCCTGTCCCTCGATCCCACCCTCGCCCACCCTCACGCAGTCTTGGGTGCTAACAAGATGCAATATAGCTGGGACTTCTCCGGCGGCGAGGCCGAGTTCAGAAAGGCGTTGCAGCTTGATCCCGGCGATGCCACTGCTCATCAGTGGTTTTCCGAAAGCCTCTCTTACATCGGTGGCCGCGCCCAAGAGTCGATTGAAGAGGGCAATCGCGCCCATCAACTCGATCCTCTATCCCCGATCATCGGCGCCCAGCAAGCTCAGGCATACATGTATGACCGTCAATTTGACAAGGCGATCGAACTGTACAAAAAGGTGATCGCGGACAATCCCACCTTTGGCCGAGTGCACTCAGAAATGGCCCTAGCCTATTGGGGCCAGCACAAATATGAGAACGTGATTCAGGAGTGGAAAACCGGCGCTCAACTGGAAGGCGACCCAAACCTGCTTCCCATCTCCGCAGCCACAGAAGCAGGCTTCCGCGCTGGCGGATGGCCGGCCGCGTTGCGCAGAGGCATCGAAAGTTCCCTCGCGCAGCGCAAAGCCAAGATCGGGTACATCTCTTCTTACCAGATCGCCCAGTACTATGCCGACCTGGGGGAGAAAGACCATGCCTTCGAGTGGCTCGACACCGCGTTCCAGGAACACGACACCTTCCTGGTAGCATTCCGCACGGACTTCATCCTCGATTCCCTGCACTCCGATCCGCGCTACGCGGATCTGGTGCGCAAAATCGGCCTCCCGCAATAAGGCCGTCGCCGCAAACTGCGCAGTTGCCCCTTCCTTCCCCCCGCCTTCCCGGATATGTCACAATTGTCGAGGAAGTCAGCCATGGATGAAGTTCTGAAAGCCTCCCCTCCTGAATCTCCTGCCACCGAATCCCGCCGGTGGATCGGCCGTTTCCTGATCGCCGTCGTTCTCGGCCAAGCCATCTGGGGATTCCTCGTCTCCATCACCGCCAACCTCGCGCAGCCCGCCATGTCGCGTGTCCTCGGCGCCGACCCGCAGTCTCCGCTGTACCTTGGACGAGGCGACATCAACGTACCCGCGCTCTTCACCTCGGTCCTGGAACTTTGCTTCGCCGGCATCGTCGCCGTATTTCTGAATGCCTGGACGCAAAAGCCAGGTCGCACTCGCACCGTGGTGGTGCGCCAAGGACCCGTCGCGGTGCCTCGACCCGCGTCGGCCCCAAGTCCTGCTCCCATACCGAATCCCGCTCCCGTTTCGATTTCTGCTCCTGTGCCAACTCCTGCCCCAGTCGGAAACGCGCCTGTCGCTGCTCCCGCTGATTCTCAGGCACCTGCTGCGGCCGCCGCGATCCCGCCCACTCCACCGGAACCCGCCATGCAGCCCGCGGCGCAGGAGAAGCGCTCCCCGCAGTCAGTCGCCCCCACGACGCCCAAGAAACCGAAAAAGGTCTACTACAACATCGTCGGAGAAGCCATCGAGTCCGACGACGATTAGCCCATTATTTTGGTGGACCGGGCAAGTTTCGAACTTGCACCTGCGATCTCCAGCCGTGCTCCCTTACACCACCGGCCCATCTGCCCTTCCCGCTCTCACGCGCTTCTAGTCCACGTGTTCCCCCTCCTCCAGGAACCGCGCCTCGGGAGGCGGCAACTGATCTCCCGGTCTCGCGATGAAGCAATACAAGGTCGGCAGCAGGAACACGCTCACCATCAGCTCAAACGTCAGTCCGCCGACGATCACGATCGCGAAGGGCCGCTGCGAATCCGAACCGATGTCATGCGACATCGCCGCCGGCAGCAATCCCAAGGTCGCCACCAGCATCGTCATCATGATCGGTCGCAACCGCATCGACGCCCCTTCCTTCGCCGCTTCGTGCACCGTCCTTCCCCGCACCCGCAACTGGTTGATGTACTCGACCATGATCACGCCCGTTTGCACCGACACGCCGATCAGCGCCAGGAACCCCAGCCCTGACGACACGCTGAAGTGCGTCCCCGTGATCAGCAGCGACAGCAGCCCGCCCAGCGGCGAGAGCAACACCACACCCAGAATCAGCCCCGTCCATTTCCACGAAGAAAATGCCGCATACAAGATGAAAGAAATCAGCAGCACGGTAATCGGCACCACCACCGCCAGCCTCCGGTTCGCCCGCTGCTGGCTCTCGTATTCGCCCGTCCAGTCGAGGTGGTACCCCTCTGGCAGCGCCACCTTCTGGTGCACCTCATCGATCGCCTGCCGTACCGTGCTTCCCAGGTCGCGCCCCCGCACGCTGTACTTGATCGCGATGTAGCGCGAGTTGCCCTCGCGGTAAATCGTCGACGCACCGTCCTCCAGCACCACCTTGCACACCTGCGCCAGCGAGACCCGTTCCCCGGAAGGATTCAGAATCCGGATGCGCTCGATATCATCGACCGTGGACCTGTAAGGCTCCTGAAAACGCACCGTCAGGTCGTAACGCTGCTCGCCCACCAGGATCCGGCTGACCGCCTTCCCGCCCACCGCCGTCTCGATCGCGTCCTGGATGTCGCTCACGTTCACGCCAAACCGGTTCGCGGCCGCCCGATCCACCACCAAATTCACGTTCGGCTGGCCGCGCACCTCGAACGTCCCCAGGTCCGCCACTCCGGGAATCTTGCTCATCACGTCCTGCATCTCGTTCGCCTTCTGCTCCAGCAACTTCAGATCGCGCCCGAACAACTTCACCGCCAGTTCGCCTTTCACCCCGCTGACCGCCTCCTCCACGTTGTCCGAGATGGGCTGCGAGAAGTTCCAGATCACGCCCGGAATCTGCCCCAGCGCCTTGTCCATCGCCGCGATCAGGTCCTCCTTGGTACGGAACTCGTCCCGCCACTGTTCCCGCGGGCGCAGATCGACGAAATACTCCGTGTTGTAGAAGCCGCTCGCATCGCTGCCGTCATCGGGTCGCCCCACCTGGCTCACCACCTGCGTGACCTCGGGAAAATCCGCCAGCATCAGGCGCGCCTTCTTCATCACCTCCATCCCCGTCTCCGGGCCGGCGCTGGGCGCCAGCGTCCCGCGTACCCATATCGCGCCTTCATCCAGGTGCGGAAGAAATTCCGAGCCGATCAGTCCGCTTGAGCCCAAATACAGCATCGCCGCGACCAGCACGCCCGCCCCCGCGACCACTGTCTTCTGATGATCCAGGCACCACTCCAGCCCGTTGTGATACCCAATCACCACCCGCTCCAGCACCGGGTTACGCCACTCCTTGATTTTTCCCTGCAGCAGAAAGCTGCACAGCACCGGAGCGATCAACAGCGAAAACAGCAGCGCCCCCAGCAGAGCGAACGCCACCGTCCACGCCATGGGACGAAAGAGCCGCCCTTCGACCCGCTGCAACGTGAAAATGGGCAGGTAGGCCGTGATGATCACGAAAATCGCAAAGAACACCGGCCGCTGTACCTCGTGCGCAGCGTCCCCAATCACCTGCACGATCGTGCGATGCTCATCCACCCGTGACCCGGTGTGGCGCAGGATGTTCTCCACCATCACCACCGCCCCATCCACGATCATTCCGAAGTCCAGCGCGCCAAGCGACAGCAAGTTCGCCGGAATGTGACTCAGATCAAGCAGGATCGACGCGAACAGCAGCGAGAACGGAATCGTGATGGCTACGATCAGCGCGCTGCGCACGTTCCCAAGGAAAAGAAACAGGATCAGCGCCACCAGCAGCACCCCGTGCGTCAGGTTCCGCAACACGGTGTGGCTGGTGTAGCGCACCAGGTCGCTGCGGTCGAGATGCGGAACGAAGGTCACGCCCCGCGGCAACAAGCCGTGATTCAGTTCGTAGATCTTGGCGTGCAGCGCATCCAGGGTTGAATCGGGCTCCGCGCCCTTGCGCAACAGGACGATTCCTTCCACCACATCGTCGTCGTTGATCACCGTCCCGTCTTCGCGCCGGATCGTCTTCCCCAGCTGCCCCAGCCGCACTTTCGGCGCCTGCGCCACTTCCCCCAGGTCGCTCACCTGCACCGGCGTTCCGTTGACCACCTTCACAAAGGTCGACCCCACGTCTCCGGTGTTCTCCATCAGTCCCACCGCCCGCACGTTCAGCGCCTGCCGTCCGCGCTGGATGAACCCACCCCCGGCGTTCGTGTTGTTGTTCGCCAGCGCCTGTTCCACCTGGCTCAGCGACAGGCCGTACGACACCAGCTTCCCCGGATCGAGCCGAACCTGGTACTCACGCGTCGGTCCCCCAAAAATATTGACGTCCACCACGTTGGGCACGGCCTTCAGCTGGTTTCTCACGAACCAGTCCTGCAGCGTCTTCAACTCCATCGTGTCGTATTCGGGATTCGTGCTCTTCAGCGTGTAAAACATGATCTGGCCCGTTGGGCTGTAATCCGGCCCCAGCCCCGGATTCACGTTCGGCGGCATCGTCGCCTGCGCCAGCCTGTCCAGCACCTCCTGCCGCGCCGTGAACGTGCTGATGCTGTCGTCGTAAATCATGGTGATCACCGACAGCCCCGCCAGCGAGAGCGACCGCAGATGCGTCAGGTGCGGTACGCCGTTCAATTGCACTTCCAGCGGCACCGTGATCTGCTGCTCCACCTCCTCTGCCGCGTGCCCCGGCCACTGCGAAATGATTTGGACGTACGTATCTGCCACGTCGGGATACGCCTCGATCGGCAGGTTGTGGAACGACACCATCCCCCAGATAAAAAGCAGGATCGCCAGGCTCAGAACGAGAATGCGATTTCTTAACGCAAAATCAACAAGGGATCGAATCATCTCCCGTACTCCAACACGCCCTTCCGGAACTCGACCGTGTCTCTGCTGGAGAATGGGAGGGCTGCGGCACGGTTCCCCGCCTGAACTAAGCTGGTGGAATCCGCCGCGGCTTTCGCGCCCGGTGCAGAAGCGCCGACCGCGTGGACTACAACGCGCCGCGCGCCCCTGACGAAATGGGTCGCTCCGTCTCCGTGCGAGACTTCGGTTGAGATTTTGTGAGAATGCACGCCGCCGGCTAGGCAGCGCTCCTGGCTAAGCGAGAGAGGAGAAAGGAGGCGGGCGGGAAACCGGAATGGCCGTGCCGGCAGAGACCACGACTGCCGCCCGATACACAACAACGTACCCACGGACCAGATTGGAAGGAAGAACTCGGACTGCGGCCGGCAATTGTGCCGGGGGCGTACTGAAGTCCTGCCCCGGCGCGCGCTTAGCGACTTGCTTCAGCGCTCGTTTGCTCGGCCCCGACTCCTCCATCTCCTGCCGCATGGCATGCAGGTCGTCGGTGGCAGAGATGACGGGAAACAGCAGGAACAGCAGGCAGACCAGCGCGATCGAGAATTGCAGGATCGGCTTCGCGTGCCGCCGCTGCCGCAGCCACAGGTAAATCCCCGGGCCAATCAGCAGCAGCCAGCATAAGTTGAGAAGTAGTTCCAAAATTCGACCCCGGCGCTTGGTACGGTAAAGAGTAGCATCGCGTTACAATCTTTTCCAATCCCGCCGGTGCGAGGACCCGCGTAACCTCGGTTCGACTGGAACCGGGGAACGTGTAGCGCCGAAGAAGAGGGAACCCGCCTCGAGCCGCGGGTCTAGCTCGGATCCCACGTTTTCCTAAGCAGCCTCCGCGGCCGTTCTCTGCGGCCTCTGCGGTTACAAGCTTTGATCGCGCCCCCTAGAAACCCAACTGGTTTCTTTGCGGCCAAATCCTCTGCGTTCCTCAGTGCTCCTCGGTGGCCTCTGCGACCACTGTGGTGAGCACAGTCTTTCGCCCCACTCGGCCAATGCCCCTTACCTCAGTAACTTGCCCGCGAATGACTGGCCTTCGTAGCATCAATTTGCTATGGCTATACGTGCATTCCTGCTATGCGGTGACGAGAAAGCGGTTCACGCCGTCACCCAGATGCTCGACGAATTAGAAGTCAGCTTCGAGCATTCCAGCGAGCCGCCCTTCGCCCTTAAGCGCTTGTCTACCCAGCGTTTCGACCTGCTCATCGTCGATTGCGATAACGTGCAGAATGCCACTCAGGTTTTCAACAGCGCGCGCGCCTCGAACTTGAACAAGGCCTCCATCGCCATTGCCATCGTCGAAGGTAAAGCCGGTGTTCCCAACGCGTTCCGCCTGGGCGCCAGCCTGGTATTGACCAAGCCCGTGTCCCTGGAGCAGGCCCGCAACACCCTGCGCACCGGCATCGGCATGACCCGCAAGGACGCACCGGAAGTGAAGGCTCCCGTTCCCGCAGTACCGCCGGTTGCCGCAGCTCCGGTTGCGCCCCTGGCCCCCGCCGCCCCCACCCATACGATTTCCGCGCCGGCGTTTTCCGTGCCCGCGCCAACCGCGACCACAGCGGCGACCCCGGCTGCAGCAGCGCTGGCTCCAGTTGCCCCGGTCGCGCCAACCTCGGCTCCCGTCGCGCCCGCGTCTATTCCTAAACCTGCGGCGACTTTCGCACCCGTCGCGCCCACTCCAGCCCCAGCCGCTCCTGCGAGTGTGGCCGCGGTCACCGAGAAGCCGCCCTTCGTTCCAAAGCCAGCTCCAGCGCCCGCCGCGTCAGAATACAAAACCGCGCTGACCGATTTCACTTTGCCCGACACCAAAGAGAAGACTAAGCCAACCGTGGGCGTAGCGGCTTTCGCAAAAGCCGCCGCTGCGGGTACGACGACCACGCCATCCGCCGGAAAGTCGGACCCGGTTCGCAAGGAGGCGGCTTCGCCGAGTGAGGACGTGAAGCTAAAAGCCAAGCCCGCGCTCACGGAGGCGGACGCCGAAGAGACAGAAGATTCAGCGGACGCTGAGCTGAGCATCTCCGATCCGCTCGCGGAGGAAGAGGAAGCCCTCGATCCGCTGAAGGACTACGGCGTGCCGTCGTTTGGCGGACTGGGAAAACAGCCGTTCGCGGGCGTCCAGAAAACAAAACGGAGCGGTGGCAAGGGCCTGCTCATCGCTGCCGTCGTGCTGGCGCTGATCGGCGGTGGCGGCTATGCCGCCTGGATTACGCAACCCGCCTTCCGTGACTTTGCTACGTGGGAATACGGCAAGGCGGAAGCCAAGATCGCCGAGTACCGCGGCGAGCCGCAGACCACAGCCGTAGCGAAACCTCAACCCGCTCCGGCAGCGCCCGCTCCCGCGCCTGCGGTCGCGCCAATCACGCCGGCTCCGGGATCAGAAGAGATCGACATTTCCCTGAACCCGACTTCAACCCCGGCGGACGGACCGGCAACTCCGGGAACGCCCGCTCCTGCGATTCCGGCAGCAAACCCGCCGCAAATCAGCAGCGCCGTTGCCGATAGCAAAGCCCAAAAGAGCGTGACCGTGCAGGGCGCACGACAGGACGCGGGCCACGCCGCCACCAATCCTGCGCTCGTCCCCGCGAGCTTGCCGCCCTCAAAGAACGCTAAGGCCGCGAGTGACCTGCTCGAGGTTCCCGAAGATTTTGCCGACGATCAGGTGATCCATCGTGTGCACCCCGTCTATCCCAAGCAGGCGCGCGTGCGCAAACTGCAGGGCACGGTGGTGCTGCAAGCGATCGTGAACAAGGACGGCAAAGTGGATTCTCTGCAGTTGGTTTCCGGCGATCCGGTGCTGGCCGCTGCCGCAGCCGACGCGGTGAAGCTGTGGCGCTACAAACCGTATATGCACAACGGGGACATCACGGACTTTCAGACCCGCGTGACCGTCGACTTCAAGATTCCCGTAAGCAACCCATAATCTGCGCCGAGCTGCACGGAAGATTCACTCCGGCGGGCTCGTGTTTTCGCCCTAGAACTGCCGTCAAAAGCCGCCTAAATGCCATTACGGCCGTAACTTGCTGGCACTCGCCTGTGTACCTAGGATTACGCTATGGGTTACCAGGCACTACTCTTCTGTCCGGACGAGAAAACCGCCCGCACGGTCACTCATGTTCTGAACGATCTGGACTTCGCAGTCGAGCCCTGCAAAGAGCCGTTCGCGGCGGTCAAGCGGTTGATGGCACAGCACTTTGATGCCGTGGTGGTCGACTGCGACAACGAGCAGAACGCGACCCTGTTGTTCAAGAGCGCGCGCAATTCCAACGCGAACCAGACCTCGCTCGCGGTTGCTGTCGTCGAAGGACAAGCGGGAGTCGCAAAAGCGTTCCGGATCGGCGCCAACCTAGTGCTCACCAAACCCATCAATGTTGAACAGGCCAAAGGGACTTTGCGGGTTGCGCGCGGATTGTTGCGCAAGGGAGCGGAAGCCCCCAAAGGCACGCCCGCAGCGACGGTGCCTGCAGCTCCAGTGATTGCGGCGGCGACACAGGCCGCACGTCCAGCAACACCACCAACATCATCGCGCCCAATAACGTCGCCAATTCCCGCAGCGCCTGCTTTCTCGGCGCCCACGACAAAGCCGAGTAGTCCAGCACCGCCCGTGCAACCGGTTGTGCCTCCGGCTCCTCCGAGGATGGCCGCTGCACCGACGTTCGCAGCGGACCCGCAGGATTTCGACTCGATCCTCGAAGAAGATGACGCGGAAGTGCTCGAGATTCCGTCTGCGCCTGCGCCCATGCTCAAAGGTGAGGCACCCGCGCCAGGGGCAAGCCCCGCCGCATCCGCTACGCCACGAAACTTTCCGTGGCAGCCCGCCAAGCCCATCGCCGAACCCATGGAGTCGGCGTTACAGCGAGCCGCCGAAGTAGCGGGCAAAGTGGAGCCCGCTCGACAGGCCGGTACCTTCGAAGCGCTCTTGGAAGAAAAGCGTCCCAGTTCCATCGGGATGCATATGAGCCGTGGGGCAGCCGCTGCACCAGCATCGGCTCCGGAACGAATTCAGCCGACGGCGGTTGCGCCGACGGTGCCGTTGCCTGTGGAACCTCCTCGGGTCAGCGCGCCTACATTCACAGAACCGGAGCCTCCCAAGGTTGAAGAGAGACCCGTTTCTTCCCATTCGGACCATGACGTCACGCCGCCCACATTCTTTCCGGGCGCCTATGACGCGGACGAAGCGGGAGGCGGGGGCAAGACCAGGGCCATCGTGATCATCGCGGCCGTGGTGCTGCTGGCTTCATCTGCTGCCTACCTGAGCTGGAAGGACACGCACAGCAAGAACGCGACTGCTGCGGCGAGTGGTCCTGCTGCAAGTGCGCCGGCGGCTACCACGCCGGAGACCACCTCGCCCGTCACCGACAGAGCGAAACCTCAAGACACCTCCGCGCCGGCGCCCGAAGTCAGCGAGATCACGATAGGCGGCGACTCCGGTACCGCCACCAAGCCCGCGGCGAGCAAGCCGGTCGTAAGAGAAACAGCACCCGCGACCGACACCGACGCTGAGCCGGAAGTCACGCAACGCCTGATCGTGAAGAACGACACGCGCCGGATCACACCGCTGCGCCCGCCGGACGAGCCGGTGCAGGCGCCCACCGACCTCGACATGGGCGCCGCTCCTGACACCAAGGCGCTCGCCAGCATCAGCAACACTCCGGCGCACGTTCCCAAAGCCGCGCCCCAGGTGGTGAAAGTTTCGCAGGGCGTGATGGAAGGTCTGGTGATCAAGCGCGTGCAGCCGAAGTATCCTTCACAGGCGATGCAACTGCACATTCAGGGAGCGGTGCAATTGCAAGCCACGGTCAGCAAGGACGGCAGCATCACCAACCTGAAAGTCATCAGCGGCGATGGCCTGCTGGCCCGCGCCGCCCAGGAAGCGGTCAAGCAGTGGCAGTACAAGCCCTACTACCTGAACGGCGAACCGGTCGAGATCCAGACCCAGATCCTGGTGAACTTCAAGCTGCCGAACTAACACTTAAAACAGACTCTGGTCAGAAACTGCGCGACGAAGTTGTTCGCGCAGTTTTTGTTTTGTGGAGAATTCTAGTTGCCCTCGATGCGGCTGATGCTGGAGAGCATCTGGTAGAAGATCGGGATGTGCATCCTCTTGCCGATGAGACTAGCGTAAAGGCGACTAGCGCCCGAACACTTCACGAACGCAATGGTGGAGTCGTCGATTCTGTCAGGCTGAGCAAGAAGCGACGGCCAATACTCGTAGCAAGTCACGGACTCACTACCGATCTTGAAGTCGCGGCGAGTGCTGATGAAGTCGTCGGCCAGCCTCCGTGAGGAATCATTCACTTCGGCGGGCCAATCGTACCGTACAGTCCCAATGACCCAACTGAAAAGCGGCACATCGGCACGCAGGTAAGGCGTGGGGCCGAAACCGATGCCACGGCCGGCCAAGCCCTCGAGCAACGACTTGCCAGTTCTGCGCTGATCGTTGTGACTGAGAATGATCCAGGTAGCGGGGATCGAAACTCGATAGCCAGACAGCTTGCCAGAGCGGGGATGGCTCAAATGCGAAAGCAGGCCCCAGACTTCGGGCAAGAACAGGAACAAGAGCAACACTGTCGTTGCCGGCACCCACGGGGCATGATGAATCGCTCTGCGACGCCACCGGCTCTGCACCCGGTTGCTCCCCGCGTGGCGTTCGTCGAGCCACCTCGCTGCTTCAAGTCGCAAGCTATACCTGACGCCTTTCTTGATGACAAGAACCACAGCGGTGATAACGCCGGCCCCGGCCAGCAAGGCAACCGCGGCAAAGAACACGATTGGGCTGGTGGAAGTCCAGGTTACCGACGACACCCAATCAAGAAGCGACGAAACCGCGATCTGGATCAGGAACAGAATGGGCACACCGAGCGCTCCCACCACCAAGATGTTCAGCGCTCTACGGGCCCAGCCGTGAGGGCCATACACGATTCGTGACATCAGCGCCGCTGAGCCCGGGATTGGCAACAGCTGCCCCCAGAACACGCTGGCCTGATATGTCGCCGAGGCCGAGTAACTTGATGTAATCAGCATCAAACTGAAAAGCAGACCCACCTCAAGCAGAGAGTACACGGCTACGATTCCGACCATGCCGACGGCGTTCTTCATTTCTCATCCTCGACGCAATGAGGCCCTGTTTCGATTAGAAACCGGACTGCCCAGACAGGTTCCGAGTTTCTCCTCGAGCGGGCCTCCTGTCTCACTTTGATTCACTTCCAGCTAAGTTGTTGAAAGTTCGTTGAAGGCTGGCGGAGGGGCGGGAATGCGGTTGGCATTCTCATCCAGAATGCCATTCAATTGCGTTTAGAAGCGATCTGAGCGCATCGGAGAGGGTGGGTGATGGTTTTTTTCTTCGTCCGAAGCCTTCTGACGCAGGTCTGCGCTCGTTTAAATGCGTTTTGTTATCTTCGGGCTATTCCATTTTGGGAACGGCAGCGGGTCTGGCCAGCCTCTGGGCGGCAAGTCCTCATTTTAACTATCCGAGAGTCGGACTCCTCCGCGCAAGCGGTTTGCGAGAGATTGAGTCCGGCGTCACCCTGACGGACCGTCGCATTGAACGCGGGTCGGACTCGCAGTAGCATGGAGCGCTTCGGCAGACTTATGACACGCAAGCGCAAGATCATCGTCTCCATCGCCACCAGCGCCGACGGTTTCATTGCCCGGCCGGACGGGTCCGTCGACTGGCTGGAGCGTCCGCGTCCGAAGGGCAACTACCGCATGGGAGCGTTCTACAAGTCGATCGACACCGTCCTTTGGGGGAGAAAGACATACGACGTGGCGCTCGACTTTCAGAAAAAGGGCGTGAAGGGATCGGCCTTCGATCCTCGGGTGAAGAACTACGTCTTCACCCGTACTCTGCCGCAAGCCGCTGCGCAGGCAGGCGTGGAAGTTGCGAACGAGCCCATCAAAGCATTTGCAAACCGCCTGCGGCGCGAAAAAGGAAAACACATCTGGATGATGGGTGGGGCCGGCATCATTGCGTCGTTTCTCGATGCGGGCGAGATCGACGAGTTCGTCATCCACGTGATCCCGAAGTTCATCGGCGAAGGGATTCCCCTGATCGCCCCGCAGCATCGCACGGTGCCGCTTAAACTGATTGCATGCAAGAAGTTTCCTGATGGTGTGGTGAAGCTGCACTATGCCGTGCGTTAGGACGGTCGTTGGTCCTTGGTCGTTGGCCGAAGGCTCGGTTTGATTTGCTTGCAGCGGTGAGGGCAGGATGCCCTCAGACAGCCGGCGGGACCCTTCGACTTTGCTCAGGGCAGGCTGCCGGCGCTACACGTAAGGCTATCAGTCGTCAGTTATCCGCTATCAACTGTCGACTAACGACCGACGACTGAAGACTGCTTTACTCCGGCTGCAGGGTCTCGTCGATGGCTACGTTGCCGCCCTGCTCGACAGTGATCACTTTCTGGACGGGCTTGTAGCCGCTGAGGGTGATGTCTACCACATAGTTGCCGGGGTTCAGCAGGAATTCCACCGGGGTGGTCTTTTCCACCATGCGGCGGTTGACTGCGATCTGGGCGCCTTTGGGCGAGGTCTTGACGTTCACCTTCGACATGCCGGCAGTAGCGCCGCTGCCGCCGAAGAGTTTCTTGAACTTGCCCACGGTCTTGAGGTCGTCGGCGTTGCCGAGCGCGCGCAATGTAGACGCGAAATGAACGGTTTGGCCGGGCTGCCCCGTCGCCGAAATGGTTTCGTCCAGGAAGCCGAGCTTGCGTACCAGAATCGTGTGCACGCCTTTTTCGAGCATGATTTGCGACGGGGTGACGCGCAGCGTGTCTTTGCCGTCGACGAAGATCGACGCTCCGGGCGGGTTGCTGGTAACGGTGGCGGTGGCCGCGAGGGCGGTGAGGTGTACCAGCACCGACGCGCGGCTCGCGGAGGCAACGTCGGCAGTGCGCGTTTCCTGGCCGAAGCCCGACCTACTGATCACGACGGTGTGCTGGCCCGGAGCCAGGCTGGCGACGGTGTACGGAGTGACCCAGCTCGGATCGCCCTTGCCGTCGATCTGGACCTGTGCTCCCTCAGGGTTGGAATCGATCACCAACTGTCCGGCAATGGCCGCGCGCGGTGCGGGTGCTGCTTTCTTGTTCTTGCCGTGAACCTTGGCTGCGGCCGCAAGGTGAGCGCCGTGACGAGGAGCAGGTTCTTCGACCGGCTCGGCGGGAGCTTCCGCCTGCGCTGCGGGTTGCTCAGGCTGAGGCGCCGAAACTTTCGGCTGAGGCGCGGGCTGAGCGGCAGGAGCCGGTTCGGGCGCGGACGCGGCCGGAGCCGGCACAGAGCCTTCCTCGTCGGTATTTTGCGAGTGCGAATTCCAGAACACGTAAATGCCGATCACCAGAATCAGGGCGATCGCGCCGGCAATGGAATACAGCAACAGCTGGGGCGGAATGCTCTTGATTTCCTTGATCGCTTTCTCGGCGACTTCGCGGGGCTGGATCTTTGGCTTTTCCGGATCCGTGCGTCGCAGAACGATCGATGGCAGCTGCGGCTCGACTTCAGGTGTGTCCGCTTTCGGCGGCGGCGCAACGTAGACTTCTTTCAGTGGAGGCAACTCGGCAAGATCGGAGAAGCTCACGCCCTTGCGTCCGGCAACAACGCCTTCGGCCATCATCGGGTCTACAGCGATTTTGGGCGGTTCGACCGCGGGCTCGTCAAGAACCGCCGAGGACATGTTCGCGTTCGGTTTGTCCAGAGACTGGATCGAGGCTTTCATCACCGAGGTGATGAACTGCGCGCTGGGGTCCAAGCTCGGCGTTCTGGCGGTCGAGGAACCGGCGGGGTTCCAGCCGGCGGCCGCGGCGGCTGCTTTCGGGGCCTCGGGCTCGGCAGGCGGCGGCGCGGGCATGGTCCAGGAGTCCTCGAGTTCCAGTGACTGCGAGGGAGCGGGTTCGGTGAATCGCGGCGCGGGCGGCTTGGTTTCGAACTTCGGCGCCGGAGGTGGCGCGGCAGGGCGTTGTTGCGCGGGCGCGGCGAACTTCGCGGCTGCGGCTGCTTTGGCCTTGTCGGGCAGCACGATGCCTTTCGTGGGCTCGGGCTTCTTGACCGCCTTGCTGGTGTTTTCGCGGCATTTCTCGAGGTCGTTGGCCATCTCGCGGCCGCCCTGGTAGCGCTGAGCCGGATCCTTCGCGAGCGCTTTCATGATGACTTCGCTGGCGACCGCGTTGATCTTGGGGTTGAGCTGGGCCGGAGGCGTGGGCATGCCTTCGACGATGCTCCTGCGCACAGCGTCGGCGTCGGCCCCGGGAAATGCTTTCTGATCGGTCACCATCTCGTAAAGCATGGCGCCCCAGGTGAACAGGTTCGAACGCGCGTCCATGGGATCGCCAGAAACCTGCTCTGGAGACATGTAGTAAAGAGCCGAAGGCGGAGGTCCGGAAGCACCCGCGACGAAAAAGCCCGGGCTGGAAATTCCGAAGCTGAGGATTTTCACGGTGCCGTCCCAGGTCACCATGATCTTGGCGGGCTCGAGGCTGTAGTGGAAAACGTTGTGCTGGTGGGCGTGATCGAGGCCCTGGCAGACCTGGCGGCTGATATCGAGCAGGTCCCAGATGGAGAAGCCTTCTTTGCGGGCCAGCATGGTCGCGATGCTGTTGCCCTGGATGTAGTCCATGGTGGCGCAGAAGTGGCCTTCGATCTCGCCCGCGCCATAAATCAAAGTGATGTTGGAGCTGTTCAGATCCTTGGTGCTTTCCGCTTCCTGAAGAATGTGCTGGACCAGTTCCTCGGCGTGCTCGCCGTAGGCTTCCAGACGGATGGTCTTGAGGGCAACGGTCTGGCCGGACTCGTGGTCGGTGGCCTTATAAATGCAGCCTGAGTCGGACTTAGCGAGTTCGCTGAGGATTTCGAACTGACCGATCTTGGTAGACATTGCTCCTGGCCTCGTGGCGGCGACCCTCCACGGGGGTGTTTCTTTGCAGAGACACGGACGTGGAGCCTGGGGGCAGGTGACCCAAGAATAGCGCGGGGTGTACCGGGCTTCGAGTTACGAAAGTACTGAAAAACAGAGGGGGAACGCAGGGGGCGAGAATCGGTCCTAAGAGAACCCTGAATCGAGCCTGTCAAAACTTGTGGCCAGTACTTCAAAAATACTTCCGACAAAAAATTCCCGTAGGTGTCGATGTCGCGGTTCCTCGTTCGATTAGTAAATGAACGCTGGACTCCGGTGGCCGAAGAGGTACGGAGAGCCCAGCCCAAGCCAGAAATCAATAAGGAGCTATGACGATGCGATTCATGATGATGGTCAAGCACGCCGAGAACCAGGGCCCTCCGCCCCAGGAACTGATCGACGCGATGGCGAAGATCACCGAAGAGGCGGTCCAAGCCGGGACTCTGCTCGGGAGCGGAGGGCTCGCCCCACTTGCGCAAAGCACCCGCATTCGAATTTCCAAAGGACAGCTGACCGTGACCGATGGGCCTTTCACGGAGGCCAAGGAGGTAGTCGGCGGGTTTGCGCAGTTTGAACTGAAATCGAAGCAGGAGGCGATCGAAGGGGCCGTACACTTCATGGAACTTCACAGGAAACACTGGCCGGGATGGGAGGGCGAGACCGAGATCCGCCAGATCTTCGGTCCAGAGGAGTTCGCCGAATGCGTAGAGGCGCGGTCGAGGACTGCGACCCGGTAGACGCGCCATTCGTTGCACGCGCTCGGCTTGCGCATCCGGCAATTTCGAGCGGGTGACGAGCCATTCGGAAGGGGCAAGCGCGGCCCGCGCTTCTTTCAGCCGTTCGCCGCGAGCCAGGTTTCAACTAAGCGGCGCACCTTTGCGCCTTCGAGGCTACGGCGGACCGCGTCGATCACGCTCACGCGGGCACGGCCGTCGGAGCCGCGGAATCCAAGCCAGTAGGGAATGTGGAGTTCGCTTTCGAGGGGCACGGCGGTAATCTGCAAGCCGCGCATTTTGAAGAAACCGCGACTGTAAAGCACGCGGCGCAGCTTGGCGACGACTTGCTCGACGGCGATCGCGTCGGGGAGCTCAGGCAGCGGGTGATTGCGCGTTTCGAGCCAGATGGTTTCGGCCTCCGCGGGGGGATGATCGAATTGGTAGAGATCGAGCGTGCCGCTGACCGCATCGAGCGCGACCAGGCGCTCTTCGGCCACACCGCGATTGGTGATTTGCACGCGAAAGAGGCGGAAGGGGATGTAGAGGTCGGCGACGGAGCGCAAGCGTCCGAAGGCGACATTGCGGAAAACAGCGGTGGGGCCGCGGGGAGAGAACTGGCGGATGGCCTGCTCGCGGGTGACGTTTGGTTTCAGGCTGCGAATGCGGGTCATGAATGATTAATAAGACAAATGTGCAGTGTTTTGTCTTCCACCGCTTGTGCATGTCGCCCTATTGCCGGTGATTTTCACGCCGAGAAAAGCGGCGATGGGATCGCGAATGACATTTGTCACCCTGACCCCGTGACATAGGCCACTGGCAGGCCAGAAGGGGCCGGCGCCATGATAAATCAACGTAGCGGAAGAACGGCGAAACCCGCGAAGGCGGATTTTGCCGATTTGCAGGGGTCGGTTGCCGTGTGATTGGTCATTCGTCTATGCTGTTGGGACAGCAGGTTGGAGCCCACACACCGCGCACCGATCCAGGTTCGGGGCGGATTGCCAAAAGTCCTCCGGAGTTCTTATGACCCTTACTACTTTTGTCACCAAGAGTGCCTTCCGGAATAAGCGGCGTACTTTCCTGACCATGGTGGGAATTGGTCTGCCGTTGGTGATACTTACGATCATGATGACCGTCTGGCGCGCCTTCTACACCGACACCGGCAGCCAGCAATCGACGCAGCGGCTGATCACGCGTCATCGCGTCTCGCTGACTTTTTCGCTACCGATCTACTACCGGCAAAAGATGGCCGCCGTTCCGGGGGTCGTGGCGGTAGTTCCCACCCAGTGGTTTGGCGGTCTCTACATTGACGACAAGCCGGAGCATTTCTTCGCGCAGTTCGCCACCGATCCGGTGGATTTTTTCAAGGTGTACACGGATTTCAAGATTCCTCTGGATCAACTGGACGCGTGGCAGCACGACCGGGCGGGGGCCGTGGTCGATAGTGAGTTGGCGAAGAAGTTTCATTGGAAAGTCGGCGACCGTATCGTGCTGAAAGGAACGATCTGGGACGCGAACCTCGAACTCACGATTCGTGGGATCTACACCGCGCCGCAACCCACGCAGTCTTTGTACTTCGACCGCAAGTATCTGGAAGAAGCCGTTCCGGTGATGAAGGACCAGAGCGGCACATTTGGCATCCTGGCGGCATCGCCCGGCGATGTGCCTAAAATTGCGGCGGCGATCGATGACATGTTCCACAACTCGCCGCAGCAGACTAAGACGGAGAGCGAGAAGGCGTTCGGGCTGGACTTCGTGGCCATGCTTGGCAACGTGAAAGCCTTCATTCTTGGCATCTGCGGCGCCGTGATATTCGCGAGTTTGCTGGTGTCGGCGAACACCATGGCGATGTCGATCCGCGAACGCACACGCGAAGTCGCCGTGCTGAAGACGCTCGGGTTCACGCGCAAGACAGTGCTCGCGCTTTTCGTTGGTGAGGCGGTGGTGGTGGCGGTTCTGGCGGGAGCAATCGGAATTTTGCTTGGTTCGGGTCTCATGTATGCCGTCGGGCACAATCCCAACCTGGGCTTCTTTCAGGGAATCAGCGTGAACACCGTTACCATGATCATGGCGCTGCTGCTGGCGGGTCTGGTTGGTTTCGTGGCGGCGCTGTTCCCCTCCTATCATGCCTCACAGGTGGATATCGTGGAGGGCTTGCGCTACATCGGATAGCGCGCTTTGAGAATATGGCGATTCCCATCAGCTACAACATTCGCAACCTGAAGCTTCGCAAGGGCCTGACCATCATGACCGCGCTGGGCATCGCGCTTACGGTCACCACCGTCGTCTTCCTGATGGCGTTGCTGGCGGGGCTGAGGCAGGCCTTCGTTTCGAGCGGCGATCCGCTGAACGTGCTTGTCCTTCGCAAGGGCTCGACCGCGGAACTCTCGGGCGGGTTTGATGCGAGCCTGTTTCCGACCCTGAAGAACCTTCCCGGAATAGCGAAGGACAGCAAGGGCGAACCGCTGGCGTCGGGCGAGTGGGTGGTAGTGATCGTGCTGCCGCGCAAGGACGGGACGGGCGAAGTGAACGTCACCGTGCGCGGCATGATGGAAGACGGGCTTGAGATGCGCCAACTGCCGAGGGAGAACCCGCGGGTCAAGAAGGTCGAGGGAGAATGGTTTCGGCCCGGCCAGCGCGAGGTGGTCGTGAGCCGGTCGATCCAGCGCCGCTTCGCGAACTGCAACGTGGGCGACACGATTCGGTTCGGCAAAGGCGATTGGAAGGTGGTTGGGATCTTCGACGCGGGCGGCAGTTCTTACGACTCAGAGGTTTGGGGCGACGTGAACCAGATGGCCTCGGACTTCGACCGGCAGGGCGCGTTTGCGTCCGCGTACTTACGCGCGACGAATGCTTCGGCCGCGAATGCCTTGAAGAATGCGGTAAGCGACGACCAGCGGCTGAAGCTCGACGGCATGCTGGAGACGGATTACTACGCGAAGCAGACCAGTTCCGGCGGACCGATCAAGGTGGTTGGCTACATTGTCGGCATCATCATGGGGATCGGATCGATCTTCGCGGCGATGAATACGATGTATGCGGCGGTGGCCTACCGGAGCCGCGAGATCGCGACGCTGCGGGTGATCGGGTTCAGCCGGCCGAGTATCCTGACATCGTTTGTGTTCGAATCGCTGGTGCTGTCGCTGCTGGGCGGGTTGGTGGGGATCGTGCTAATGCTGCCGTTTAATGGGATGACCACCGGGACCTCGAACCAGGTGACCTTCAGCGAAGTGGTCTTCGCCCTGCGCATGACACCGGCGGTGGTTTTGACGGCCCTGGTGTTCGCACTGGTGATGGGTTTCTTCGGTGGGTTGGCGCCGGCATGGCATGCGGCCCGGCAGAATATCCTGACCGCGCTGCGGGGGTAAGGCAGAGTGGCAGTCGTCAGTCGTCAGGAAGGGCGGGTCACCGACGACTGGGGACTGATGACTGAAGAGCAAGGATCCTTATGGCGATTGATACGAAACACGAAGATCTACAGAGCCTGCGTATTGACCGCTCGCATCGCAACGACTCGGAAGGCGAGCCGCCCGCGTGGGCGCGGCGCTACATTTTGGGCGGAATCGCGGTGGTAGTCCTGCTGGGAATCGTGGCTATGGCGTACCGCGTGTTGGCCCCATCGGCGGCGGAGGTGGAAGTGGTGCGGGCGGCGACGGAGGGCGGCGGGGATGTGGGCGGGGTCGTGCTCTCGGCTGGCGGATACATTGTGGCGCACCACAAGATCAACGTGAACTCGAAGGTTACGGGTCGGGTGAAGTGGATCGGCGTCGAGAAGGGCGACAAGGTGAAGGAAGGGCAGGTGCTGGTCCGGCTGGAGGATGACGAGTTCCGGGCGAGCTACCAGCAAGCCCAGGGAGCCGTCGAAAACGCGCGGGCGTATCTGCAGGAATTGCAAAACGGATCGCGGCCTGAGGAAGTGCAACAGGCGCAACACAACTCGGACGAAGCGCGCGCGACGGCAGCCAACGACAAGATCACGCTGGACCGCACCAAGGAGTTGTTCGGGCAGGGGGTCGTCTCGAAGCAGTCGCTGGATGATGCCGCGGCAAAATATGAAGCGGACCAGCAACGCGTGAACTCTCTGCAGCAGGCGTTCGCGCTGTCGAAACTGGGGCCGCGGGCGGAGGAAATCGCGCGCGCGAAAGGCGCGCTGATGCAGGCCGAAGGCCAGGCGGCCTTTGCCAAGTCGCAGCTGGACGCGACCGTGGTGAGAGCTCCGGTCACGGGAACGATTCTCGAGCGCAAGGTGGAAAAGGGCGAGCTGATCACCGCGCAATTCGCGAGCACGGCCGAAGGCGGACCACAGGGATCGGTGGTTGCGCTGGCGGACTTGAACGATCTTCAGGTGGAGCTGGACATCGCGCAAAACGACTTTTCGCGCCTGACGCCGAATCAGAAGGGGATCGTCACGGTCGACGCCTTCCCGAATCTCAAGTGGGACGGGCAGATTGCCGAGATGTCGCCGGAAGCGAACCGGCAGAAGGCAACCGTGCAGGTGAAGGCTCAGATCAAGAACCCCGACGAGCATCTGCGGCCCGATATGAACGCGACGGTGAAGTTCCTGGCGGACGACAACAAGAACGCGAGCAAGGAACCGTCGGGAGCGGTGGTGCCAACCAGCGCGGTGCGCGATCGCGATGGGAAGAAAGTGGTATTCGTCGCTTCCGCCGACGGCAAGGCGGTGATGAAGACGGTTCGCGTTCTGGAACAGCGCAGCAACGGTTACCTGGTCGACGGACCAATCAACGGTGAGAACGTGATTACCAGCGGCCCAGAAAACCTGAAAGACGGGCAATCCATCAAAATCAAAGGACAGTCCTCATGAGCACGATGACGCAAACCAATACCGCGACCGGCACGAAAGTTGTGCAGGCCCGCCACGTCAACAAAATCTTCAAGCGGGATGCGTTCGAGGTAAAGGCCCTGGACGATGTGTCGATCGACATCGGCAAAGGGGAGTTCCTGGCGCTGATGGGGCCCTCTGGCTCGGGGAAAACGACGCTGCTGAATATGATTGCGGCGATCGACCGGCCAACCTCGGGCGAGTTGCTGGTGATGGGTGACAATATTTTCCGCTTCAACGACGCGCAGTCGGCGCGCTGGCGAAACGAGCACGTCGGCTACGTCTTCCAGACGTTCAATCTGATTCCGGTGCTGACCGCGTTTGAGAACGTGGAGATGCCGCTGCTGCTGACGAAGCTCTCAGCGGCGCAGAGGCGCGATCACGTGATGACGGCGCTGAAGCTGGTGGGACTGGAAGAGCGGGTACACCATCTACCGAAGCAACTGTCGGGCGGGCAGGAGCAGCGGGTCGCGATCGCGCGCGCGATCGTGAGCGATCCTACGCTGCTGCTCGCGGACGAGCCCACGGGAGACCTGGACAGTCACTCGGCGACGGAGATTCTCGAGATCCTGAAGCGGTTGAACGAGGACTTCAAGAAAACGATCGTGATGGTGACACACGATCCGCACGCGGCGTCGTATGCGCACGTGTCGCGGCACCTAGAGAAGGGGATGTTGCTGCCGCCGGCGTAGGGGTTCAGCGCGGCAAAACCAAAGGGCGAGCCCGAAGGCTCGCCTTTGCTATTGGTCCCAAGACGAAGTGGCGCAACGTCTACGCGCGCGGAATTCCGTGGCGTCCGCTCGCGGATTGATTGGCGGGATCGGAGATCCACTGCCAGGCGCGGCGACCATTTTCCTTCACGATGGTCCGAGCCTCGCCATATTCCACCAGGCGATTCAGCACCGTGGTCACAGAGGCGAGAGGGTCTTTGTGGCGCGATAGAATGGGCGGAATCTTCTGCTGGATCAGTTCGCACACTTCACGCGCACCCAGGGGACGCTCGGCCTCCATCAGCACCATGCGACAGGCCTTGGTGAAGCCGGGCTGGCGCCCGTTACTCTTGCGATCGACCAGTTCGAGTAATTCTTCGTTGAGGACTTCATCGCCAAACAGGTTGGCGAGCCCTACGATGGTTTGTTTGACCGTGCCGATGCGTTTCATTACATCTGCGCGCTGACGCATCAACTGCCGCAGTTCTTCGTGGGCCTGACGGACAACCTCCAGCACATGCGGATCGTTGCTGCCCGGCATAACTTTGTTCCCGCTGATCTCACTGCGCCCGATTTCCATGACATCCACCCTCTGGTGCAGCAGACCGCAACATCGGAAACCCGAGGCGGACGCCCACCACCCCAATCGTTCGATACGTTCCCAGACGTTGGTTTGTTCCGTGATGCGCTTCCCTGATTGACCGTGCCTCGCGTGGCCCGGAGTGGTTCGTTGCGTCTTTCAATCGAGGAATCGGAACTCGCCCAAGATTGTTGCTTAGACGAGGCGAGTGAATGACCGTTAGCACAGTTAGCTGTTTATTTCTTAGAACTTAGCTAACAGTCACACAGCGATGAGACGCGCTGTTATGTCAATGAAAGTGGGGGGGCGGGCTCTTGCGACCACGCTCCAGGCTGACCGAGCGGAACACAAGGTCCCTCGACTTCGTTCGGCTGGCGCCTCACTGCGCTCGGGATGACAGTTCTATTTTCTGCGCAGGCTCGCGCTGTGGATTCGCCATCGTTATCTTGTGCGGACTAGTAGGCGAAGCCGTCGGGTTGGCTGACGGCGCCGACGCGCACCTGGTTGTCGATGAAGTTGCGGCCGGCATCGAGCGCGTGACGGTCGAGTTCCAGTAAATCCATTTTCTTGATCTTGGTCTCGAGCACGCTCATGGCGGTGGCGGGCGCGAGGCATTCTGTTTCTTCGAGGAGAGCGCCCATCAGCACGATGTTGGTGACTTTGGTGGAGCCGAGTTTGTCGGCCATTTCCGCGGCAGGGATGCAGATGGTCCGCGCTTGCGGAACAGCGAAGTCGGCGGGCAGTTGGTCGCGATTGTAGAGGATGAGTCCACCGGGCGAGACCTGCTGGGCGAACTTGCGCAGCGAGATTTCGTTCATCGCGATGAGAACATCGGGGTGCGAGATAAGAGGCGCACCGATGCGCTCCTTCGATAGGCACACGTGGCAGTGCGCGCTGCCAGAGCGCATCTCGGGACCGTAGGAAGGCAGCCAACTGACTTCGAGGCCTTCGCGCATGCCCATCTCGGTGAGCAACTGGCCGAGCAGGAGAACGCCCTGTCCGCCGAAGCCCGCGATCTTGATGGTGTAGTCGCGGAAATGATGAGGATGTTTCGTGAGGTTCGGGCAGGCGGCTTCGTCCTTGGCGCTGATCCCGAGCACGTCGCTGACGAGACGCTGCGGCGGTGTGTTGTTCGGTAGGAGCTCGGGCTTGTGGTCGCGGAAGACGTTGAGCGGGAACGCGGGCACCAACTTCTCTAATACCCAGCGGCGGGCTTCGACCGGATCTTTGCCCCAGATGGTGGGGCAGGGGGAAAGAATCTCGACGAAGGAGAAGCCGAGGCCGTCGCGCTGATTTTCAAGAGCGCGCCGCACAGCGCGGCGGGCTTTCATGACGTTCTTGTTGTCGGAGAGCGCGACCCGCTCGATGTAGACCGGAGCCTCGAGGGTGGCGAGGAGTTCTGCCATGTGGAGCGGGAAGCCTTCGTTGGAGGGGCGGCGGCCCCAGGGCGAGGTGGTGCTTTTCTGGCCGACGAGCGTGGTGGGCGCCATCTGGCCGCCGGTCATTCCATAGATCGCGTTGTTCACAAAGAATACGGTGATTTTTTCGCCGCGGTTGGCGGCGTGGACGATCTCGGCCGTGCCGATGGCCGCGAGGTCGCCGTCACCCTGATAGGAGATGACGATTTTGTCGGGGCAGGTTCTCTTGATTGCGGTGGCCGAGGCGGGAGCGCGGCCGTGCGCAACCTGGACGTTGCCAACGTCGAAGTAATAGTAGGCGAACACGGAGCAGCCGACGGGGCTCACGAAGATGGTGCGGTCCTGCAGGCCCAGGTCGGCGATGGCTTCGGCAATCAGCTTGTGGGCGACGCCGTGGCCACAGCCCGGGCAGTAGTGCGTCTGATGCTTGAGTTCCGCCTTGCGCTCGTATAGGTCATAAAAGACGGGCGACTTGGAGTGGGAGACCTCGTAACCGTTTTGGGGAATTTCAGGCTCTTGCGACAGCGTTTTCGAATCGTCTGCCATAGTCGCCTCTCTAAAACCGCGGAGCCGCGTGTCCGAGCAACTCCGCTTGCAACACGTTTGTCATCCTGCCGAGCAAGTCGGCGTGAATCTCTTCGACCGAAGGCACATTGCCGCCCGTGCGTCCGTAAAAGCTGACCGGAACCCTTCCGTTCAGGGCCAGGCGGACATCCTCCACCATCTGCCCGTTGCTAAGTTCGACCACCAGGACCTGGTGGACGTTGGCGGCGGCCTTCGCCAGGGCCTCGCTGGGGAACGGCCAGAGCATGATGGGGCGGAACAAACCGACGCGCAGGCCTTGCGCGCGTGCTTCCTCGACCGCCGAACGCAAGATGCGCGAAGTGATACCGTAACCGACGAGCAGGATGTCGGCGTCGTCGGCGTCGTAGAGCTCCCAGCGCGGCTCTTGCTGCTGCGCACGCCGGTACTTGGCTTCGAGATGTCGTTGGTGATCTTCCAGATCGTCGGGCTCGAGGAAAATCGAGCTGATCAGATTTTTCTGGGTCTCCGGAGTTCCCTTCACCGCCCACGGTTTTTCGGGAGCGACAATCTCGCGATACTCCAGATCGAGCGGCTCCATCATTTGCCCGATGAAGCCGTCGGCGAGGATGATGGCGGGGTTACGGTATTTGTCCGCGAGCTCGAATGCGAGGACGGTGAGGTCGGCCATTTCCTGCACCGACGCGGGCGCGAGCACGAGGTTGCGGTAGTTGCCGTGACCGCCGCCCTTTACCATGGCGAAGTAGTCGCTCTGCTCGGGGGCAATGTTGCCGAGGCCGGGGCCGCCGCGAACCACGTCGACGATGACGCAGGGAAGCTCGGCGCCAGCGATGTAGGAGATGCCTTCCTGCATCAGGCTCAGACCTGGGCCGGAGGATGCAGTCATGACGCGAGCCCCGGACGCAGCTGCGCCGTACACCATGTTGATGGCGGCGATTTCGCTCTCGGCCTGCAGAAACGTGCCGCCGACCTGCGGAATGTACAGGGCCGCAGCTTCAGCGATTTCGCTGGCGGGGGTAATGGGATAGCCGTAGAAGGAGCGGCACCCGGCAAGGATGGCGCCCTTGATGATGGCGACGTTGCCTTTACAGAGCTGGCGCATGGCTGCCTCCCGCATGGGCCGGGCCCGGCTTCGGCGGTGATGCCAGGCGGAAGACGGTGATCGCGCCCGGCTCCGGACAGCAGTAGAAACAGATGCCGCATCCGGTGCAGTCGTGCCCGGTGTAGTGCGCAGGGTGCACGCCGTAGCCGTTCAACTCGGGCTGGAGGACGAGACACTTGGGCGGGCAGGACTCGACACATAGCCCGCAGCCTTTGCACTCGTCCTCATTGACCTTGATCTTTCCACGTGCCTGCGTTGCCATAATCACCTCGCGGCGACCGGCTCCTTCGCCTGTGGCCGTTGCAACCACTTCGTGTGCTCGCAGTAGTCGTACAGCTCCTCCCGGAACTTGGGATGAGCAATCTCGATCAATGCTTTTGCTCGCTCCCGGATCGATTTGCCGTGGAGATAGGCGACTCCATACTCGGTGACCACGTAGCGGACTAAACCACGCGATGTAACCACGCCCGCTCCCGCAGTCAACATGGGCGCGATGCGTGAGATGGTGCCGTTCTTCGCGGTGGAGGAGAGCGCGATGATCGCCTTGCCTCCCTTGGCGTGGGAAGCGCCCCAGAGGAAATCGACCTGGCCGCCGATACCGCTGTAGAAGTATGTGCCGATGGAATCGGCGCAGACTTGTCCGGTGAGATCGACCTGCAACGCGGAGTTAATGGCGACCATGTTGTCGTTGCGGGCGATTAGCGCGGGATCGTTGGTGTAGGCCGTGGGGTGGAATTCGAAGATGGGGTTGTTGTCGATGTAGTCGAACAGATTCTTGGTGCCCAAGGCGAAGCCGAGGATGATTTTCCTCGGCTTGAAGTTCTTGCGAGCCCCGGTAATGACGCCGGCATCGATCAGCGGAATGACGCCGTCGGAAACCAGTTCGCTGTGGACGCCCAGGTCCTTGCGGTCCATGAGCAGGGGGAGGACTGCGTCGGGGATGCCGCCGATGCCGGTCTGGAGGACGGCGCCGTCTTCGATCAGGCTGGCGACGTTGCGGGCGATGGCAGCCTGCATTTCGGTAATCTCGGGCCGCTTCATCGCGCACAGCGGGCGCGAGGACTCGACGATTGCGTCGATCTTGCTGACGTGGATGAAGCTGTCGCCGTAGGTGCGGGGCATCTGGTCGTTGACCTGGGCGACGACGCAGCGGGCGAGGCGCGCGGCGGTCAGGGTGGTGTCGACGCCGATGCCGAAGCTGCAGAAGCCGTGGGAGTCGGGCGGGGAAACCTCGACCAGGGCGACGTCGATGGGCATGGCTCCGGTTTCGAACAGATCTTCGATCTGGCTGAGGTAGATCGGAGTGTAGTCGGCGCGGCCCTCGTTGATGGCTTCGCGCACGTTGCTGCCGATGAATACGGCGTTGTGGCGGAAGTGGCCGGCCATCTCGGGCGCGACGTAGGGGGCGCTTCCCATCGTCATCATGTGCACGATCTCCACGTCGTGCACGAACGGCGCGCGCTGGATGAGCGCTTCCACCAGCGTTTCCGGCTCCGCGCAGCCGGGCTGAATATAAACCCGCATGCCCGACTGGACACAGCGCAGCGCTTCGTTCGGCGTTCGTAGTTTCTTCTTGTATTCGATCTCCCAGGACATGCCTTACTTTCTCCTTGCTGGCTCAGAACCTCTAATGCGCAAAACTTGCTTCGGGTGCAACTCGGGCGGTTTCGTAGCCGACCGAGGCGAAGAAAATCGCGCGATCAAAAAATTGGTCGAGGAGTTGCAGCAACTCCAGTTCTCCGAAGACCTCGACAGGACGCTCCATGCCGGCTTCGAGTTTCAGATATTCCCAGAGATTCTCCTTGGTAAGGACGATCACCCACACCAACTGGCTGAGGGGGACATGCTGCTGGGCGCGGCGGGCGCCGATCTCGCGATAGCGTTCCTTGATGTCGAACTCGGATTTGCCCAGGAGCCAATCGCCGAGGTGGCGATAAATCTCGTACACCGTCTGCTGAAGTTCTTCCGGGGGAACGTTGCGATAGTCGCGGGTAAACTCAGAAGCCTGGACGCGTTTCAGCAGCCCGTTGGCGAGCGCGTCAGAGTGCTTTTCGATCAGGCGGACGAGTCGGTAGGCGAGCATCATGACTGGTTCCCCCTTCCTTCCGATTTCCAGTTTCTGCTTCCCCAAGGATCGGGGCCGTGACCCTTCGCACTCGGAGTTGTGACCGGGATCACAGGGTTACTCCTTGGGATGCAAGCACTTAGACCGACCGAGTGGTCGGTGTGGAGGTTTGAGGAGGAGCTTTCCTGGGCCGTGCAAGCGATACGTCGAAGGCACAGAGTCTCGGCCGCGCCGGCCGGGATTCCGTGGCCTTGTTTTGCCTTGGGATCCGGGTCGAACGCGGCCGAAGTCTTCATCAGAGGTGGCGAGCAAGCCTTATCATCCTGGCCCATTTAGGAGAGGAAGAACTCTTTGGCCAGGGCAGCCCAGTCCTTGCCGGGAATCTGTGCGGCCAGGTTACCCATGGCAACGCCACCGTCCTGCGCCAGAGCACCAACCGCCATCGGCATTCTTCGTTGCAAGCGGCTGGCGGATTCTTCGGTCCACCAGCGGGCCAGCGCGCCGCCCAACAGATTGCGGAAGTTGGTCTTGGCATCGGGAGACTGCACGCTCACCAGCCAGCCTTCTCCGTAGGGATCTTTGCGAGCCAGTTCGGGATCGCGGACCACGGCTTCGTTGATGTCGGCCACGCTGCCTTCGATGGGGGAGACCATGTCGACGGAAGTGCCGTCGCGATGCAACGTCCAAATCTTCTGACCCTGGCGGATCCACTGGCCACGCTGCGGCAGCACGATGCGTTCGAGTTTGCCGGTGAGCTTCGAAGCAAACTCGTCCATGCCGACGCGCACCAGGCTGGGGCTCTCACTCAATGCCCAGGTGTGACCGGGATGGTAACGGAGCTTTTCGGGGACCTGGAATCCGCCAACGAGGCTGGGTGCGAGCCGGGGAGGGGCTTGGCGCTTGGGCACTTGCATTGCAGGTTGCGCGACTACGACCTTACGGCTATGGAAATGATCGATCAGCAAGAACGTCACGAAAGTTAAGAGAACCAGTAGGACTGTCATAAGTCACCTCGCCGGAAGGGCCGTCGTTTCGTGTCGCTTGCGTTTCCGGGCCACTCGCCGTCTTTCGTAAAGGCAATCGCCGCGCCAAAGTCTGGGTTTTTCGAAGACCTCACTGGGCGGAGATGTTGTGGAATGGAATCAGGGAGTTAGTGAAGGAATGATCCGAAGCGCAACACTCGATCTGATGCACAGCGCAACTAAGGCTTGATGAGGATCGCAACAGGCGAAGCGCGGGTTTTCAATGTCTTGCAGTGCGAAGCGCGGGAAGCGGAATGGAATGTGGTGCTTGCGGTAAGGAGCGCTGTCGTTGAATCTGACAACGGCGAAAGATGCGGAACGCAACGCTTTTTCGCGGCCCGGAGC
This sequence comes from uncultured Acidobacteriaceae bacterium, assembly GCA_964641665.1. GTDB lineage: Bacteria > Acidobacteriota > Terriglobia > Terriglobales > Acidobacteriaceae > Gp1-AA133. The sequence goes on along the minus strand of CAZXKO010000107.1, from coordinate 2,449 downwards.
CTGCCAGAGATAAGCGCAGGTAGCGCCGCCACGCAAGCACAAGGTCCCTCGACTCCGTTCGGCGAACGCCTCACTGCGCTCGGGATGACAATTAGTGCGAAGTATGCAAACCCTGCGGGAGTTGTCGGGGACGCGGCGAGCTATGCACTAAATTCTTTTCGCAAGTTCTCAGAGTGCGCCATGCTCCAGTTGTAACTGCCAGAACTTCGAAGGGCCGATCACTGCGGGGCAGTTCCCTTGACGACGAGGGCGATGGGCATATCATCACCGCCCGCTAGCTTGATTCCTGCGGAAAAGATGTAGTGGTCTTGATCGTCTTTCGAGACCGAGGGAGCGGCGCCGGTTCCCTCGGCGGGCAGCAGGCTCAGGGGCGCGGGGTGTTTGCTGCGCGAGGCCTGGCGGCTGAGGACCACCAGTTCCTGGAATTTGAGGACTTTGTCGGGGCCGGGATCGGCGGTGGCGGGAACCAGCAGCAGGAAATCGCGGCTCGGGGCGACCCCGAGGTGGTTTCCATCGCTGGGGATGAGTTCATAGCGGAGCGTATAGAAACCCGTCGGGACGGCTTGCCCGCGATAGTCGGTCGAGTTTTGCGGGAAGCGGAGGACGCCGACCAGCACGGACTCGGCAAGGCGGTCATAGATGACATCTGGGGTTTCTTTTTTCGGTTGTGCGGGAAGGTCCTTGCGGAACCAGATTTCGGCGGCGACCGAACTGTCGTCGAGGCGAACGCGATAGCCTTTGGCGCCGAGCACCTGGCGGACCGATTCGGGGACGGCAGCGTCGGTGAGCGGGCCGAGCGGCTCCACTTTGCCGGCCTGAGCAACGGCAAGGACACAGAGCGACAGCAGCACGACCACAACTGCAAACAGGGCGCGGGTTTTGCGCAAGGTTCGAACCCTCGTGGGTGGGATTCTTACTTATTCGCTACGTGCCGAATCTAAGGACGTCAGCTTGGGTCATCTCGGTCAACGTCTCGATGCCGGTTCGTGATGCGCCCCGGCGAGGGCGAGGCGCCCTCGCGACAGCCGGCGAGACGCCGGCGCTACCAAGTGCTCTCACCTCGCGAACGTGCCGATGAAGGCGCTTCGGCGGCCGTGCGTGTCCCACGATTCGCCGAGGCCCGGGCCACGATAGGCATCGGTGACTGCGACTGCGGGCATCGAGTGCGAAACTTGCGTCAGCGGCGGATAAAACGTGACTTCGTTGCCGCAGACGTGATCGTGTTCGCCGAGCGACCGGGTCTGAATCGTCGCGAACTGTCCGGCACGCAGCAGGGCTACTCCGTGGCGCTCGTGGTTCACGATCATTTTCATGGGTGCGGCGATCGTCTGGGCGACGTTCTTGAGAAGCTCTCCGCCCATCTGCTTCGCGAAGCTTATGAGGGCTGCGCTCTGTTGCGGCGTCGCCTGATCGTCGACCAGCAGAACGGACTGCGCGGGATAGGGATTCGCGTAGGGATCCCCGAGGGTCGCTTTCGCGCGGACTGCGGCGGCGATGGTCAAGCCGTCGAGCGGGACCCCGTCCCAGCTTCCCGACTGAACGTGCCAGGCCAGAATTGCCTCTTTGCCGACCAGGTTGACTTCCCCGTTGGCGAAGCATTGGCCGGTGTAGACGTCGGCGCTACGGGTTTCGATGTAGTCGCCACGAATCTGTTGCGCGAGCAAGGATGTGGAAAGAAAAGCAAGAGCCAGCACCAGGAGGACTGGAAGACGATAACGCATGGGCCACCTCACCGTTGATATCTCTATTGTCCTTCAAGATGCGGTTGGGTGGGAAGGGGGAGGCACAAAAAAGAGGTGGGGAATGCCGGAAGACTTTGACAGCAAAGAGAGGAGTTCGATGGAAAAAGCAGATTCCGGCCTCCGCTGCGCTCGGCGTCGGAATGACAAGCGTAAGAGCAGAGATTTTTGCGGAGCACTCCGCGTGAAGCTTTTAACCGCGGAGATCGCAGAAAATGGCCGCGGAGGACGCACAGGGTTCGATCGACCCCGGCGCTTGTTGGCAGGTGGCTTCGCGCCGCGGCATTGATTCGTGAGTTCTCCTGCCGCGATCTGCCGAGCAGATATTTCGCGGGCCATTCAAACGTTTCCGCTGCGTTGACTTGTGAGGGCGCGCAGCCTACCATCAACTTCTACCCGCCAGAGGACCCTGTGCTCTCATGATCGCCGAGACTACGGATTCGGTCCCGCCTCGTTTGTCCTCAACAACTTCACTGGCCTGAAATTGCTTCCAGTTGCCGCACGTTGCACTCAGTTTCCGATCGATTAAGTAAAAAGCCACAGATTTAAGAATGCGCAGAACCCGTCAGTGAGTGGAGTCGAGAAGAGGCGCAGTGACGTTAGCCTCCCGGTGGCGATTGGTCAGGTTTTCACCTGGCCGCCGCAGTCCGGTTTGGCATGGTGCTGTTTCCTCTTCCCGCTCATCGAACTGGACAGGCGCGTTTCGCGCA
>CAZXKO010000106.1:0-8522 GCA_964641665.1 uncultured Acidobacteriaceae bacterium | reverse complement strand
CTGCTCCCTCTATCGAGACACTTGTTCGGATGCTACCCACCCGCCGTCGGAAGCTAACTGTCCGACTGCGGCTCCCAGCTCAACCAGCTTGATTAACATCACTGATAAGTGGGACTCGCCTGCGAACCAGGTTCCCATTGCAACCGGCACCACGGCTGCCTTGATTCACTTCTACCCGAACTCCGGAGAGGCCTGGCTGCCATTTGGGTCGATCCCAGAAGCCGCGGGCGCTGTGAATCCGGTATGTACCGACGCGACAAGTTCGACCAACACCGCTCCGCCGAACAATTGCGACATCGCGAACGTTGAGAACTTCGCGCTGCTCGGCGATCCAACCGCTAGCGGTGGAACCAAGAGAAAGGGCATGTTCGTTACCGTTTACGGTGTACCGATGTTGGAGACGTCCGTCTCCGCGAATGGGACGCCGCTGAACACCCCTGGAGTTCAAGGTCCTCCTTCGACCTCCTGGTTCAAGACCGGGACGCTCAACCTCAATTTCCTAGTGAATCCGGCGCAGGCTACGGGCCCGAATAACAATTTCGTGGCTGCGCCCGTCAATCAGCTCACGTATGGCCTGACCGATCTTTCCGGAGCGACCACGATCATTCCGGATTCAACCTTCTTCGCGAGCGATCTGACCCATCCGGCGCCAGTGAATTTCTCTGCCACGACGCCGACACTCGCCGACGGCAAATATCTGCTGCGTTGGTCTGCACAGGACAACGTCACGATCAAAGAGCAGAACATTCAGCTAGTAACGCCGACTGGATCGACCTGCCCCGACGGATCGCCCGTTGTTGCTGGCAAATCCTGCTACACGACCAGTCTGTTCAACGCCGAGATCAACGTCGACCAGACCGCCCCGACCATCACGCTCTTGACGCCTCCGGGACCGCAACCGACGTTCCCGAGCGCAACTTATGCGGCTAACTCTACCGTGAACGCTAGCTATAGCTGTAGCGATAGCGGGTCGGGTCTTGCGAGCTGCGTTGGAACCGTGCCTTCAGGGAGCAAGATCAATACCATGCCTGCGGGAATTACCACGCCGAAGACCTTCACGGTCAACGCACTCGACATCGCGGGCAACACCGCGTCCACTACAGCGACCTACTACGTCTCCTGCCACTACGTTCAGTTCGGAGTCAGCCCGACAACCGTGTCAAGAGGCGGGTGGGTGAACGTGTCCGGTGCGATCATGGATTGCCAGAGCACCAATCAGAAGCTCACGATTCAGTTGGCGCTCAGCGGGCCCCTTGGCAAGAATTGCTCGAACGCCAGTTTACCCGTGGTCAGCTTCCCACTAACGATTCCGGCGGGGACTTCGACGACGTTCTCGATCCCGGTTCCGATCCCGAAATGTCAGTGTGCGGGAACGTTCACTCTCACCACCACGACGTTGGTGAATAAAGTACCAGTCGACCAGACGTCGGTGTCGTTGACAGTGAAATGATGGATTCGAGATGACGCCGCTCTCGCCCGTTCGGGAGAGCGGCTTGTATTCAACTTCGAAATTGGCCACATGCGGAGCCTCGCCCCGGATCTCGGTCGAGGCTCAGTTTTTTGGTGGCTTCGCTGATTGGACTATCGTGCGGGCAATCTCGAAGAGTTAGGACGACCGACGCACGGCGTCGTCATAGAGTGGCTTTAAATCAGATCGCTGAAGTAGATCCTGCGCACCCGGCTCCTTCTTGGCCTCGTCCAGGATCCGCACAACTTCGCGGTAGTGGCTCGCACTGTCGCCCGCATTACCCGACAAACGAATAGCTGTTGCTAACAGATATTGAATGCGGGCGGTCTCCATGCGAAGCCCAAGTTTGTCACTCTGTCCCAGTAACTGCTCAAGAGTCTGCCGGGCATGCTCATAATCCTTGCTCTTTACCATAGCGTCTGCCATGGCTACCGAGCATTGCAAGGAGAGCGACTTTAGGCCGAGCCCATCCGCTTGCGCGGCAAGCTGACGAAGGGCGTTGGCCGCACCCTGAGCCTGTCCCTCAGACAGAGCTACGCGAGCCAGGTTGAGCTTGGAAAGGATCAGCTTGTCCTGCGCTTTTGCACGCGTAGCGGTTTGCAGGGCTTGTTGGTACAGGTCCTTCGCGGCTTTGAGGTCTCCCGCGTAGAACCGTAAGTCACCTTGCGTATTGAGAATGGCGGCTGTGACGGTTTCGTTCTTTAATTCGCGGGCGACGCTCTGCGCCTCTTCCAGAGTTTTCCCCGCTTCCGTGCCGCGTCCGGCCAGTACAAGAGCACCCGCGTAGTCATGCAGAATTTCAGCCATGGTCCGCGTGCGGTCGCCTGCGTCGTGAAATCCTTTAACCGCATCCTGGAGAGAGTTCACTGCCGCTCCGTAACGCCCCTGTGCTACGAAGACCATCCCCATGCCATGAGAATCCATCGCCGCGCCGCGGTTGTCGCCCGCGCTTCGTCTCAGCTGCAATGCTTTCATGTACGAGGACATTGCATTATCGTACTGACCGGTTTGCGCGTAACCCTCACCAAGGTTATGGAGGGTGTCGGCGATATCCGCTTGCACTCCGAGCTTTTCGCGCAATTGCAGCGCTTGCTGGTAGTAGGTCAGGGCGTCGTCATTCTGGCCTTTCGCGAGGTAAACATTCGCGATGTTGTTCAGGCAAAGCGCCTGGTAAGACTCGTCGCCGACCTCCCGCTGCATCTGCAGGGATTGCTTGTATAACTGCAAAGCCTTGTCGGGCTGGCCGCGATCCTCCATGAGTTGCCCCATGTCAATCAGCGTATCGGCGGCCCCCTTCTTGTCGCCAATCTCCTGCTCCAGGCGAAGCGCGTCGTTGTAACTGGTGAGCGCCGCATCTGGCTTTCCGACGGAGCGCTGCACGTGCGCGATTTCAACCAGGCTGTTGGCAACGCCCGCTTTGTTGTTGAGTTGGCGATTGATGTCCATGGCCTGCTGGAGGTTGCGGAGCGCCTCATCGGGCTTGTTCAGACCCTCGTACGCGACTCCGATCGCCTGCAGGATTTGAGCTCGTTGCTCTTTGTTGTCGACTTCGATGGCCAGCGTTAAAGCCTGGCTCAATGGATCAAGTCCCGCCTGCGGAGTACCACTCACGACTTCCAGCCACCCGTTGGCGAGCAGGGCATTCAGGTTCTTCGGATCCGCGCTCAGCACCTTGGCAAAGTGAGAACGCGCTTTGGCGTAATCGCCCTGGTCTTCGTACAAACCTCCCAGAGCAAACTGGACCTCAAGATTGTCTGGACTGCTGCGCTCGAGGTTTTCGTAGGCTTCGATGGCTTTCTTGGTGTCCTTGACGATCCGTGCGTGACTGGCCTCGATGAGATACTTTTCGGCGACCGGCAGGCTGGCGCTGAGCTCTACCGCTCGCCGCGAAGACTGTTCTGCATCATCGCCGTATCCCAACGCTGAATAGGTATCTCCCAGTTTCGAATAGGCGAGCGCAAACTGCGGATCTGCCTTCACCGACGCCTGGAATTGTTTCAGAGCCTCGAGATTGCTTCCTTGGCGCGCGAGTTGTAACCCCTGGTTGTAGTCCCGCAGTGCCTCCACCGACGTCGACGTCGGCTTGAACGACTGTGCCTGCAGTTCCTTCACCAGATCCGGAGACAAGGCCAGATTCTGACGGATCGCATCCGCCAGATGGTCGACAGCCCCAGACAATCCCTGCTGACTCGGGGCTTCGGATTTCAGTGATTCGGTTCTGCCGCGCTTAAGGTCCTGCAGCGTCGCGTCAATGCGGATCTGGTCGCCCAGTTTGACGTACTGGCCCGACACCACGATGTCGGCGTTCGCGAATTCTGCGATCCGGCGCAAGGTGGCCGAGTCGATCGCACCGCCAGGTGTGATTCTCAGATCATGCAATACCTGCTGCAGGCGGTCCGGCGACACCGTGCGCAAGTGTGCCGACTGCCCGACGTCCGTGCTCAGCATGTCCCCCAGGCTCGGCCCCAGCCAGTCGAGTGTGGCGTCGCTCGAGGCGTTGTGAAAGGGAAGAATCGCGAGCGATTGCGCAACGATCGCGGGGCCATGCTTGGCCGTGATTGGGGCGAAGATCTTGTTCCGCATGGTGTAGCCGACGACGGCCAGCACAATTACCGCCGCGGCGCCGCCCAGCCATTGCCATGGAATTGTTTGCCCCCACGGCTTCACGCTCGGGAACGCAATCGCGCCCGCCGCGCGCTTACCCTGCCACGCTTGCAGATCGGCGAGCAGTTCTTTCGACGTCTGGTAGCGGCTCGCCTGCTCCCGCTCCAGGCACTTGCTGACAATGCTGCTCAGGTTCTGCGGGATAGTGTCGTCGTGCTCGGAGATCGGGCGTGCGCGTTCCTGCGTGCGCTTGATCAGGCTCGCCAGCGCGCTATCGGCGCGGAAGGGCATCTGGCCCGAGAGCAGTTCGTAAAAGATCAGGCCTGCGCTGAAGATGTCGGAGCGCTGGTCCAGATCCTTGGCCAGAGCCTGCTCCGGGGACATATATTCCATCGTCCCTACCAGCGCGCCGGTCTGCGTCATGCCGTCGCCTTCGAGGGTGCGTGCCAGACCGAAGTCCATGACCAGGACGCGTCCGGTCTTGTCGATCATGATGTTTTGCGGCTTCAGGTCGCGGTGGATGACGTCCACGCCGTGGGCGGCATCGAGCGCCAGGCACACCTGCTCCATGATCGCCACGGCTTCTTCGGGCGGAACTTTCTTCCGCTCAAAGATCAGGCTGCGCAGGTCCTGGCCCTCGATAAATTCCATGGTGATGAACTTCACTCCATCACCTTCACCGAGGTCATAGATCCGAATCACATTTCGGTGCGTGACCCGCTGCGACAGGAGCAATTCCTGTTTGAAGCGGTCGATGATCGCGGGGTTCTTGGCGAGTTCCGGCCGGATCACTTTCAGCGCAACCATCCGGTCGAGTTCGAGATCCTTGGCCTTGTAAACCGCGCCCATCCCACCTTCGCCCAGGGTCTGCAGGATCTCGTAGCGTCCTGCGAGGACGGCTCCCGACTCGAGCACCGGCTGGGGAGCGTAAACCCCCTGGGTCCGTGGCGCCTTTCGGGGCGGCGGGGTTCCCGCGTCAACCAGAGTGGGTGTCTCAGATGGGGAGGTATACGAGTGCGGCACCAGGGTGGGAGCGTCAGAGCCTGAACCGTCAGAGTCCGGAACCAGCGTGGGCGCATCCGACGGTGGCGGTAACCCCGAGGGCGAGCTTCCCGATGCGCTCGAAGGCGTACGAACAGCAGCGCCTCCATCCGCTGGGGTGAGGCCGTCCCGCTCGCGACGTGGTTTGCCCTGTTCAGCCATGGGCTTCCGGTAAACTGCAGGCAAAAGGGGAATCACTCTCGCAGAAGGGGAAGTCTGGCCGGCCGATTCCCCCGCAGCCGACCGCGCGAGATTGGAAAAGTATATACCGGCCTCCGCCGAGTGTCAGCGAATACTGCTCTGCCCCAGGTATTCAGAGAAGTCCGCCCAACTCCCGTTCAAGGCCCTGTTGGCGCGTTTTTTTGAATTTTTATCCACAGCCTGGAACCATCTGCGACACTTCTGCCACATGCCGGGCGCATTTACCTTGCTCCAACCGTTGCAGTGGGAGGAGCGTTTCCGCACATGCACTTGGGCTGGATGACCGCCAAGAATGCGCATTTTCTTTCATTGCAGACCGCAGTCTTCTGCGCTGAGTGCGAGCTGATTAGCGAAAACAGCACGCCATATTGCCTTGCCTGCGGGAGCCAGGCGATGTTGAGCTTGTCGCGCGTACTAGGCGGATCGTTGAGGGGAAAAGAAACCGCGCATCTCATCGTCGACGCCGAACTCGATCAGTTGGTGCGTGACCTCCTGCGGACCGTTCCCGAGTCGCCAGCGTATCCCGAAAAGAAACCTGCTGCTTCCGTCGCGATGCACCTTGGCCGTCACCACCTGCGCACCGTGGGCATCTCCGGCGCAAACGCGCTCAAACTCGATACGCAAGCCGCAGACATTGACATCGAGCCCGGTACTCTCGACCTCGAGCCGGGTATCAACATCATCGCCGAACGTGCTCAAACCCTGACTGGCGCTACCGGGGCGGCCATCGCTCTGCACGCCGGAGACGAGATGGTTTGTCGTGCGCGCACGGGCCGCACTGCGCCCGATCTAGGCGTGCGCCTCCAAACCGATTCGGGGCTGTCCGCTGAATGTGTGCGCACTGGCGAGATCTTGCTGTGCCACGACGCGGAATCGAATCCGCGGGTCGATCTGGCAAGCTGCCGCCGTCTTGGAGCGCGATCCATTCTGGTCGCCCCGCTCCGCCACTACCGGCGAACCCTGGGCGTCTTTGAAGTCCTCTCCGGGACGCCTTACGCCTTTGATCATCGCGACGTCTCCACTATGCAACTGCTCGCGAGCGTCATGGTAGCTGCCATGACCCGGCTGTCCTACATGCGTCCAGCACAGCGAAAATGGCCTCTCTGAGGCTGTCCTAATCGCGGCTCTGGCCTAGTCCGGAACTTCCCGCCTCCATTGCACTTCTGATTACTGCAGAAAAGCTTCCTTTTCCAGAACGATCAAGGTAATAATTGGGAAGTCCATCATCCAACATGGAGCCCCTGGGGACCCACACCGCCATCAGCAGTAATCTTTTCAAGGCGGGCCCGCGTGGTCGGCGTCGCGCCGTCCGCCAAAAGGCCCACACTCCTGCATACGCCAGCCTCAACGGCGGTTTCGATGACATGGTGTTGGATCTCAGCGAGATTCTCAACATCAGTGAAAGCGGCGCGGCTATTCAGACATCGTCCTCGTGGGAGATCAGCCGCGAACTGAATCTTTGCCTGGATCTCTCCGAAACAAAAACCTATTTACATACCACCGGCCAGGTTATTTGGGCTGACCGGTCCGGACGCATCGGCGTTCGTTTTCCTGAGCTGCCCGAAGATTCCCGTCGCAAGTTGCAGGAGTGGTTGTTTCTCAACGCCATGGTGGGCGCGGCCAACTTTGTGGCGCGTAACGGTGAGACTAGCGCCAGTTATCGCAACATGTTGGCACAGAGAAGCTACCCCAGCCTTGCGAGCGCGAATGCGCAGGAATCTCGGGCGGACTACACTGCCACCCTTACAGCATTATCAGCTGTCCAGCGAGAGGTTGAATCTTTGGGAACTAATCTTGCGCCAGCTCTGCAACTGATCGCCGAGCGCGCGCGGATCTTCACGAATGCTAACGGCTGTGCCATCGCCTTGTCCGAGAACGACGAAATGGTTTGCCGTGCCAGCGCGGGCGATGCGCCCCCGATCGGCGCCAGGCTCGATACGAATTCCGGCTTCTCCGGCTATTGCGCCCGGACCGGCTTCCTGCAGCGTTGCGACGATTCGGAAACCGACTTGCACGTCGATCGCGAAAGTTGCCGCGCGCTGGGAATCCGATCCATGATCGCGGTGCCCATTCGCCTGGGCGAAACAGTCATCGGTCTGCTGGAAGTGTTTTCCTCGACCGACCGCGCGTTCAATGATCGCCACGGAACCATCCTCCAGCGGCTCGCGGATACCACGTTGGCAGCCGTGAATCGCCATGCGCGCGCGCAAGCCCGGGCCCGAGCCCAGAACCCGCCGGAACGAACCCCAGTTGGTTCCGCGCCCACGTTTTCCACCGCCAGCTACCCGTTTGCTTCCGCGTTGAAGGAAGCGGAGCGCCCCTCGACCGACGATACTTTCCCCCGGGGTCATCTCGCACTGTTGGTGGTGGCAGCGCTTTCCATCGTGGCCGTGTTGGCATATCTGCTCTCCCCGTGGGCTCTGGACCGGTTCCGGCGTCCTAAGGCAGTCGAAGCAGCTCCGGCGCAGGTGCAGCCTGCGGCCGAGGTCGAGTCCGCTCCTGTCAACGTTCCACCGCCGGCAAAATTTGAGGAGATGCACAAACGCGCAGAGGTCGGCGATCCCTACGAGCAAGCGGCTGTGGCCAACCACTATGCCTCTGGAGAGGATGTTCCCAAGGACTACTCCATGGCCGTGCGGTGGTACCTCAGAGCCGCGGAGCAGGGCCATGTGGGTGCTCAGGACGCGCTCGGTTCCTACTTCTGGATGGGTCGCGGCGTCCCCAAGGATGTGACTCGGGCGTACTTCTGGTCGATCGTCGCTCGCGACGAAGGAAAGGAAACCAGCAAGAACCGGGTGTCTCTCATCACCCCCCAATTGACGCGCGGACAAGTTCAGGCCATCGAACGGGAAGCCACGAAATTCCGCCGCCAGCATCCACCGCTTCAGCACAGCGATGCTGCAGACTAAGGGATCGGCACCGCGCTCCTACCTCCCCATTTCCACCGTTAGCAAAGCCGCGGGGTTCGACAACGGTCGTATCAGGGCACGACTTTAGTCGTGCCATATCACGTCCAACTATCCAGGGCCTTTAGGCGCTGCGGGGCAATGATTCGAGCGGTTCGCGTTTGCCGTATTCCCACCGATTCTGAGACAGCTTTAGACGTGCCGCTGCAGGCGTTGATGAGAACGTCCGCTATTCAGGCAAGTTTCCCGCGCGTTTTCGGCCCAATCTCCCGGAACGGAGCACTAGAATTGAAGTAGGAGTT